>CAIJVU010000052.1 GCA_903824185.1 uncultured Hyphomicrobiales bacterium | reverse complement strand
CGGACTGGAAAGCAAGGCTGCAAAAGGCTAAAGCCTTACGCACGTTATTTGGAAAGAATTGATTCGGCGCATGTTTTTATGCGTTGGATCCGATGCTTTGGATGGGCCGCTGGTGTCAGCGAGGACGAGGAAGAGAATGATGACCGTTTTTAAGAATTTTGGCCGCTTTGCAGCGCTGTGCGCGCTGACCGCTGCTCTGGTTTCGCCTTTGGCGGCCCAGCAACCACCGGCCAAGCCACCAGCCAAGCCCGCAACGCCTGCGCCAGCCCCCGCCGCGCCTGCCGTGCCCGCCCCAACCCTCGTGCAGCTGAAAGCCGAACCCTCCCAGCAGGACTGGTTGAAAGTCTGCGGTGAAGACCAGACCGCCAAGAAAAAAGTCTGCTACACCACCCGTGATTTCGTCTCGGATGAAAACCAGCCGGTGATTGCGGTGGCCGTTTATGACGTGCAGGGCGAACCTCAGAAAGTCGTGCGCTTTTTGATGCCTTTGGGCCTTCTGATCCAGACCGGCATCCGCTTCGCCGCTGATCAGGGCGCTTCACAGCCCGGCCGTTACGCCATCTGTTTCCCCAATGGTTGCTTTGCCGAAGGTGCTGTGAAAGACGACACCATCGCCGCTTTCAAGAAAGCCAACAGCCTGTCCGTGAATGTGCAGAACCAATTCGGTCAGGAAGTGTCCTTCCAAGTGCCGATGGCTGGTTTTGGCAAGGCCTTTGATGGCGCGCCGATTGATCCCGCGGTTCTCGAAGCCCAGCAGAAAAAGCTCGAAGAGCAGATGAAGAAGCAGGCCGAAGAAATGCGCCAGAAAATGCAGCAGCAGCAAGGGGCAGCGCCTGCGCCGGGCGGCCAGCCCGCCCCAGCCCCCAAGCAGTAAGCACGGGATCTGGTTCCTGCCTCACACTAAAAAAAGCCGGTCTTTCGACCGGCTTTTTTTGTGACGTCTGATCTTGATGGTGTGAGCCCGCGCGGGCTCAGAAAAGCTTAATTCAACAAAGCGCCGCGGGTGCGATAGCGGCCCTTGGCATCGCGCTCGAACACGTCTCTGATCTGCGGATGGCGCACCGGCTCCTTGGATGTGTCGGGCACCAGATTTTGCTCGGACACATATGCGATATATTCGGTTTCCGCATTTTCCGCGAAGAGGTGGTAGAAGGGCTGGTCCTTGCGCGGACGCGACTCTTCGGGAATGGCGTTATACCACTCCTCGGAATTGGAAAAAATTGGGTCTACATCAAAGACCACACCGCGAAAATCATAAAGGCGGTGTTTTACGATGTCGCCGATCGCGTATTTTGCCTTTTTAGGTTCCATGCCCAAGGGTTAAATCTTGCCACCCCTGTCTGTCAATTGTCTTCTCACGCAGGTTAAGGGACGCCTTCCGGCTCTCAAAAACCGTATGCGCTGGCCAAAGCGGGATCGCGGCTGGCCACATGGCGGGCCAGATCGACAATCACCTTGGCCTGTTTCCATGTGGCATCGTCTTGCATTTTGCCGTCGATCATCACAGCGCCCGTGCCGTCGGGCATGGCGGCAAGGATTTTCTTGGCAAACAAGACTTCTGCGACATCGGGGCTGAACACCTGTTTGGCAATGGCGATTTGCGAGGGATGCAGCGTCCAGGCCCCCGCACAGCCCAACAGAAACGCATTGCGGAATTGGCTTTCACAGGCCAAGGCATCGGAAAAATCCCCGAACGGCCCGTAAAAGGCTTTCAGCCCATTGGCCGCACAGGCATCCACCATGCGGGCGAGGGTGTAATGCCACAGATCTTGCTGGGCCGATTGCCGAGGCCTGTCCCCATCGGGATCAGACAGCACTTGATAGTCCGGATGGCCACCGCCCACACGCGTGGTCTTCATGGCGCGCGAGGCAGCGAGATCGGCGGGGCCCAAACTCATCCCGTGCATGCGTGGGGAGGCGGAGGCAATCTCGTCGACATTCTTCACGCCTTCCGCCGTTTCCAGAATGGCATGGATCATGATCGGTTTTTTGACACCATAGCGCGCCTCAAGCTGGGCCAGCAGCTGGTCGCAATAATGAATATCCCAAACCCCTTCCACTTTGGGCACCATGACGACATCAAGCTTGTCGCCGACCTCTCCGACAATCTCGGTGAAATCATCCAGCACCCATGGGCTGTTGAGCGCATTGAGGCGCGTCCACAGGCCGGTTGAGCCGAAATCGCTGGCCTTGGCCATGGCAATAAAGCCCTTGCGCGCCGCTTCCTTCTGATCAAGCGGAATGGCATCTTCGAGATTGCCCAACACCACATCCACCTCATGGATCAGTTCGGGCACTTTGGCCCGCACCTTTTCGATATGCGGGGGCACAAAATGGATCATGCGTTCCAGCCGGACCGGCACTTCGCGCAACGGCTCGGGAGCGCCGATGGCCAGCGGGCGATAAAAGGCACGGGGGAGTTTCATGGGCTGTTGTCTCCTCAAGGGAAAGCCGGTTGCTTTCCTTGATTGACCATGCAGGCCTTTGCGAGACAAGTGGCTATTTGTCTAGGATGCGCCCGTCATGCAGGCATCGACCCTGCTTTTTTTAGGCAGATGATCATAAAAAACCGCATGGCCGCCCAAATGGCCGCGCACGTGGCGGGTGCGGTGCGGGGTTATTTTGACAACAAGCGCATGCCCTGTTCGAGCCCGTCCAGCGTCAAGGGCACCATGCGTCCCTCCATCAGCTTTTGCAGCATGACCGTTGATTGCGTATAGCCCCAATGGGCCCGCGGTACCGGATTGATCCAGATCGCCTGTTTGAAATGCGCGAGCAGACGCCCCAGCCACACGCCGCCCGCTTCCTCGTTCCAATGCTCCACAGACCCGCCCGGCATGGCAATCTCATAAGGGCTCATGGCCGCGTCAGACACAAAAACCACCCGATAATCGGATCCATAGGTGTGGATCACATCCCAAGTGGCGGTGCCTTCGGCATGGCGGCGGCGGTTGTTTTTCCACAGCCGCTCATAGGGGCAGTTATGAAAATAGAAAAATTCCAGATGTTTGAACGCCGAACGGGCGGCTGAGAATAATTCCTCAACCCGCTCGACATGGTAATCCATCGAGCCTCCGACATCGAGAAACAGCAGCACTTTGATGGCATTGCGGCGCTCTGGCCGCAGCTGCACATCCAGAAAGCCCTTTTCCGCGGTGCCCTTGATGGTGCCGTCCAGATCCAGCTCTTCGGCAGCCCCCGTGCGGGCAAATTGCCGCAACCGCCTGAGGGCTATTTTGATAGCGCGTGTTCCTAGTTCAACATTGTCGTCTAAGTCTTTGAATTCACGCTTGTCCCAGACTTTCACCGCGCTGAAATTGCGGTTGCCGTCCTGCCCGATCCGGATGCCTTCGGGATGGGTGCCATAGGCCCCGAAGGGGGATGTTCCCGCGGTGCCGATCCATTTGCTGCCGCCCTGATGCCGGCCTTTTTGCTCGCGCAACCGTTGTTGCAGCGTCTCCCACAGCTTGTCCCAGCCCAATTTGTCGATCTTGGCGCGTTCTTCGGGGTCCAGATGGCGTTCGGCCATTTTCCGGATCCATTCTTCGGGGATGGTGGCTTGTGCCGTTTCCTGTGTTTCCACATCAAGAGATGGTTCAAGTGCTTTGAAATACCGTCCAAAAACCTGATCGAAACGGTCAAGGTGCCGCTCGTCTTTCATCAGCGCTGCCCGGGACAGATAGTAAAAATCATCCACCGAGCGCGAGGCCAGATCCTGTTCCAGCCCTTCCAGCAGGCTGAGAAATTCCCGAAGCGTCACCGGGACTTTTGCTGCGCGCAGTTCTGAAAAAAATCCCAATAACATCAGAGTTTTGTATCCATTCGTTAACGAAAAATACGAAGTTTGCCGCGCCGTTCATCCACCACTTTAAATTCGCCATCAATCACCGGCGGCCCCTCCGCCCGACTGTCCTCATAGGCTTTGCGCATCAGCTGTCTGATCCGCCAGCGCGCCACCAAGGCACCGATCATCAGCAGCGGAACCAGCACCAGCAACAGACCGGCGCCGAGAATAAAAATGGCAAAGCCCATGGCGGTGCCCAAAAGACCGATCAATGCCAGAACCCAGTTCGGCATTGTGGTGAAACGATAAGAGCCGCGCAACTCGTCCATGGATGGCCCATCCTGAATGTCTATCGGGGATCACCCCAGAGCTTGACGCTCTTGCACAACCAGCCTAGCCGTGGATGATCATTCTGTCACTTTCTGCTTATAGGACATCCGCCATGCGTTTTGAAGGCACTGACACTTATGTCGCCCCGCGTGATCTGACGGTTGCGGTCAATGCGGCCATTGCTTTGCAGCGCCCGCTTTTGGTCAAAGGCGAGCCCGGAACCGGCAAAACCGTGCTGGCCGAGGAAATTGCCCGCGCGATGGGCACCCCTTTGCTGACATGGCATGTCAAATCCACCACCAAAGCGGCACAGGGTCTTTACGAATATGATGCCGTGTCGCGCTTGCGTGACAGCCAGCTGGGGGATCCACGCGTCTCCGACATCCGCAATTACATCCGCAAGGGCAAGTTATGGGAGGCTTTCGAAAGCGACCACCGGCCTGTCTTGCTGATTGACGAGATCGACAAGGCCGATATCGAATTTCCCAATGATCTCTTGCTCGAACTCGACCGGATGGAGTTTTTTGTCTACGAGACCGGCGAAACCATCAAGGCGCGGCAAAGGCCCATTTTGATCATTACCTCCAATAATGAAAAAGAATTGCCGGATGCCTTTTTGCGCCGCTGCTTTTTCCATTACATCCGTTTTCCCGACGAGGAGACCATGCGCCAGATCATCGCGGTGCATTTCCCCGAGATCAAAAGTCGCTTGATCGCCGAGGCCTTGCGGCTGTTTTTCGAGATCCGCGAAATGCCGGGACTGCGCAAAAAGCCGTCAACGTCCGAATTGCTCGACTGGCTGAAATTGCTGATGGTGGAAGACATCGGCCCCGACGTGCTGCGCGAGCACGAGGCCAAAAAGCTGATCCCGCCTCTGCATGGCGCTTTGCTCAAAAACGAGCAGGACGTGCATTTGTTCGAGCGTGTGGCTTTTCTCAACCGCCGTGACGGATCACATTAACTTTATTCAAATAATCATTATTTTTCAATTTATTAGGATTTTTTGCTCATGCTGCGTTTGATGATGCTGCGCCATGCAACGGCGGTTCCGCACGGGTCCATGCCTGATTTCGAGCGGGTCTTGTCTGCGCAAGGGGTTGGGGAGGCTGAGGCTGTTGCTGCTTATTGCAAGGCCGAAATGCTATGGCCCGATCTGGCCATGGTGTCGCCAGCCGCCCGCACGCAGGCAACCCATGCAGCCTTGGTCGCGCAAGGCATGACCCATCCGCTGCGGTTGGAACATCCGCTCTATGCCATGCAGGCCGATGACTTGCTGGTCCATCTGCAACAGGTCGAAGAGGGGATCCGCACGCTGCTTTATGTCGGGCACAATCCCGCTTGCGCGGAATTGGCGCTGGCGCTGATTGGCTTCGGGGATCGCTATGCGGCGGCGCGGATGCGCACGGATTTTCCCCCCGCCGGTTTGGCGGTTTTGGATTTCGATTGTTCGCATTGGAGTGAGGTCGCGCGGGGTTTTGGGCGGTTGGATCGCTTCTGGAGGCCATAAATCCGCAAAAAACCTGTTTTTTGCGTGGATTTATTTGGATATAGCGTCATTTAAAGCGTTGCGATGCAGCAACAGCATGGCTATAGTCCGCCCGCTTCTGGGGGAGATATATGGCAAAGACCATGAAAAAGGCAGCGAAGACAACCAAATCCGTGGCAGCGGCCAAAAAGCCATCCGCTGCGGAGAAGCAAGCTCTGTCCGCGAAGAAAAAAGCCGAAGACGCCAAGAAGCTCGCCGCTGAAAAAGCCGCTGCCGCCAAAAAGGCTGTAGGCAAGAAAGCAGCGGATCCCAAAAAGGCAGCCGCCGCCGCCAAGCAGGCCGCAGCCCTGAAAGCCGAGCAGCAAAAAGAAGCGGCGAAAAAAGCCGCAGCGGCCAAAAAATCCGCCGCCAAAACCACCAGCAAATCATCGGCCGCATCGGCCGCGGTGAGCAAGACAGCGTCCAAGTCGGCTGCGGCCAAAGCTCCCGCCAAAACCGCCGCAGGCAAAGCGACCGCTTCGAAAGCTCCCTCTGCCAAAGCAGCCGTTTCCAAAAGCAAGCCCGCCGCTCAGGCCGCTGCCCCGTCCAAAAGCAGCAAAGCCAGCAAGGATGTCGCAAAACCGACAAAGGCCGCTGATAAAGCCAAGCCGACTCTTGTTGGTAAGGAAAAAGCCGCTGTGCCACCCGTGACCGCTCTGCGCAAAACTGCCGCAACTGCCCCCGCCAAAGCTCCGGCCTCGGATGCCAAAAAAGCGGCAGCCGTCAGCGTGACGGCCAAGGCAGACAAGCCCGCGGCTAAAACCACCAAAGCGGCAGTGCCCGCCCAAAAGCCGCATCAGGTTGTCACCCAGACCGGCGTGATCCCCAGACCCGAAGTGAAGCGGATTAGAAAGCCCGTTGTCTATGATCCGAATTATCGTCCGAGCGAGGACGAGGAGTTCATGAACGATCAGCAGATGGATTATTTCCGCCGTCGTCTGGTGGCGTGGAAAGAAGAGATCTTGCAAGACAGTCGCGAGACCTTGGCGACCTTGCAGACCGAGAATGAAAATCATCCCGATCTGGCTGATCGCGCATCCTCCGAAACCGATCGGGCCATTGAATTGCGGGCGCGTGATCGCCAGCGCAAATTGATTTCCAAAATCGATTCCGCTTTGGGCCGGATTGCCGATGGCAGCTATGGCTATTGCGAGGAGACCGGCGAGCCGATTTCCATCCGCCGTTTGGAGGCGCGTCCGATTGCCACTTTGTCGCTCGAAGCGCAGGAGCGGCATGAGCGCAATGAGCGGGTCTATCGCGACGACTGATTTTTCGTCTCCGAAAATACCGACACATTTTTTTATGATGCAGAGCGCCATCGGCGTAATTTCGCTCGCGCGCGGGCTTCATTGTATACAATCGGCCTGGATGAGATAGGCACCCTCAAAACAAACGGGTTTGTTTCCTATCTCGCGCCTATCCAAGCTTGAGTCTGGCCTATCCGACGCTTTACGCGGGGCCTATCCCGCGATTTCAGAACTTTTTCAGATCGCGTCCCAATAATTTGCGGATCTCCTGCTCGAACCGGTCGGCGGCGGCATCGGCACTGCTTTGTGCGGCGGCGGGAGCCTCTGTACCACGCTGTGCCTCCTCGGCAGGATGGGGCTGAAACCCCGTTTGCTGCCCAGAATCGGGGGCTTTTTGGTGGGTTTCTGCCAATTTTTGCCGCAAAGCATCTTCCAATTGCCGCGCCGCCAGATCAAGCGTGGGGTCGGTCATCGGGGCTTGCGGAGGGCTTTTCTCCTGCGGGGCCCGCAAGGGGGGAAGCGAGGCCTCCCAATTGGGGATCGGTGCGTCATGATCATGGTGGTCCGGCCAGTGCGCGGGCGGCAAAGCCTCGGCGGGCGGCAGCGCCTGTTCCATCATTACTGGATTGATTTTGCTCTGTAAAAAGGCGGGAACGCTAATGGCCGGTTCAGGCGCTGGAGGGGGCGCAGGGGGCGGTGCGGGCTGCTGCGGCGGAGCCTCGAAATTGGTGAAAACAGGGGTCTGTACAGTCTGGATACTGGCCTGAAATACATTGTCATAGGCCTGAGGACTGGGAGGGGCTGCCACTGCCGGAGCGGGTGGGACATAGCTCGGGGCTTGATAGGCCGGCGCCTGATAATGGGGGATATCCTCTTGCGCGATCACGGGTTCACGCACGGGTTCACGCAGAGTGGACGGCGCTGGTTGCGGGATCGGCTCAGGGGTAAATTGTGCTTGTGGAACAGGCGCTTGCGGGATCATGGGTTCGGGAATCTGCTCGAAAACAGGCTGCGGAACCGGCATGACACGCGGCTTGATCGCTCTGAAATCAGCTGCTGGCGGAAACGGCATCGGCACGCTGGCTTTGGTGTGAGCGGCGTTTGTTTTTTCAACGATTTTGCGGCTCTCGATCAAGATATCCGATTGCGGACCAATCAGCAGCAAATGCTCGTGGTCGCCAGTGCGGACCGTGATCAAACTGCGTCCGTCGCCAAGCGGGGAGCGTGTCGTGACCAGCGCAGAAGTCTCTGTTTCTCTTGATAAATTTTCTTGCGGACGGGGGCGGGTCCAAAACAAAAAGGCGGCCACAAGACCGAACAGGACAAGGCCGATCACAAGCATCAGCGTTGTGGTATCATTGGCGAATACGCTCATCGTAATATTCCCAAGAGCCGGTTCTTTTTCTGCTTTTACGCAGAACGGCCAAAACAGAGACAACTATCAAGAAACAGATATTTCAAGAATCTGTGGTTTATATAGTCTTTATCGGCTTGTGCGTCCATAACAGGTAAAGGATTGAAAAGGTCAGCGCTTCATCGCGTGCTTTTGTGCCATCGGTTGCGCGGTGTGATCACAATGACCAAGAATGAATTGACGCGCTCTCTTGAACCGCAAGAATAGCGACATTCGATTCTCTCGTTTTTTTGTCCCGAAAGTCTTCATGTCCGATACAGCTGTTCCCGAACTTCCTCCTCTTTATCCTGTTTCTGTGCGTGTCTTTTTGCGCGCTCTTTCACTGGTGGCCGGAATAGGAATTGGTTGGGATATTGGGATCCAATTGGTCGCCAATGCGGGGCACCTGACGGGACAGGATTTGATCCTTGCGGTTGCGGCTTTATCGGGTGCTGTTGCCCTGCTTGGTTTTTTACTGCGCGTGCTGTCCTCCTTTGTGCCCTTGGCTGATCCTTGGATCGTGCCATTATTGGACGCGCAAAAAATACCATCTCTGATTGCGTCAGGTTCCGGCCAAGTGATTGCGACCAATCTGGCCTATCTGGATCTGTGCAAGAGAATGGGGCAATCCGAGCCGGTTGCGCTCCCCTTGCTGCTTGGCCATGAAACGGCGGTGTCGCAGGCTTTGTATCGTCTGGCTCAGGCAGCGCATGAGGAGCGTCCTCTCAAAGAAACCGTGCGGATCGAGAGTGCGGGAAAACAACAAAAGTCGGTTCTTTGGCATCTCTCCATTTTCCCTTTCCCAGCCCATTCCGTTCATGGACGATCAACGCTTTGGCAGTTTGACGAAGAGATACTGGTCTCTCCGGTTGTCGAGCCGGTCTATGATAGTTTGCGTGAAGCCGCGGAAGCGCTTGATCAAGCCCCTGTCGGTTATTTTGCACTGAACGGGGATGGAAACATTACCCAGATCAATGCAACTTTGGCCTCTTGGCTGCAATGGGATCTGGCCTTGTTTTTCCCAGGTGAGCGCAGCCTCAACGATATCGTTGCAACCCATGCGGCCTTGTTCTTGGATCGCCTTGCGCATCCCGCAGAGATTGAGACACAGGCCTTTGCGCATTTTCCCGTCATGCTGCGTCGGGCCGATGGACAACAGCTTCCAGTGCGCGCTATTTTTTCAGCGGAACGCTCGGGCTATTCTGATCTGCGGGTGATTGTATCTGCTGATTGGTTTGAAAGCGATCACCCATCATCATCGCAACGGGACATGCCTGTTGCGACGATGACGCATAAAAACCAAGACACAGCCAAGAGCGATGATGTCTTTTTTACCTATGCGCCCATGGCGGCAGCCGTGCTTGACCGGCACGGATTGATCTTAAAAGCCAATCCGCGTTTCGAGACTGTGTTCGGGGCTTTGCCGCAGGCATCGGGATCTCCTCTTGATGTCTGTCTGGCCACAGATCGTCGCATTGGTTTGCATGAAGCCCTGTCGGATTTACACAGTGGCTCGCATCACCCCATATCCTTCGAAGCACCCCTCAAAGATGGCGAGCGCAGTGTTGCGATGGATCTTGTTCCCGCCCATGCGGAAGCTTCTGCTTTGGCCGAGGGTGGTAGCATCTTGTTGTTTGCCCGTGAAACAACCGAACAACGCAATTTGCAAGCGCAATTCGAGCAAGCGCAAAAGATGCAAGCGGTGGGTGAATTGGCTGGCGGGATCGCCCATGATTTCAACAATGTCTTGCAGGGAATTTTAGGCTTTACGGATCTTTTATTGGTCAGCCATCGCCCGACCGATCCATCCTTTCAGGATTTGATGCAAATCAAGCAAAATGCCACGCGTGCGGCAGGTCTTGTGCGACAATTGCTGGCGTTTTCGCGTCGTCAAACCCTGCGTCCGCGTTTGGTGAGCCTCAATGATGCCGTGACGGATGTGTCGCATCTTGTGCGGCGTCTTTTGGGCGAAGCGGTGCCGCTTGAAATCAAACTGGGCCGTGATTTGTGGGCGGTGATGACCGATCCCGGACAATTTGAACAGGCTGTCTTGAATCTCGCGGTGAATGCGCGCGATGCCATGCCGCAAGGTGGACGCCTGTCTATTCGCACCTATAATATCACGCCCGATGAGTGCGGCATTGTTGGTGACGGGAGCCTGCCCATCGGTGATTATGTCGGGTTTGAAATCGAGGATTCAGGCCTTGGGATCGCGCCCTCTGATCTGCCCAAAATATTCCAACCATTTTTCACAACCAAAGATGTCGGCAAGGGAACAGGACTGGGCCTGTCGATGGTTTACGGTTTTGTGAAACAATCGGGCGGTTATGTTTTTTGTCGCAGCCGCGTGGGCGAGGGAACCTGTTTTGTGCTGGTGTTGCCGCGCCATGAAGAGAGCGCGTCTGTCGCACTGTCTGATCCAGCGCCCGCACCCAATGACATAACGCAACCAGCCCAACCCGTGGCCGATATGACAGGGGCGGGGACGATTTTGCTGGTGGAGGATGAAGACGCTGTCAGAGCATTTGCCGCCCGTGCACTGACCCAGCGTGGTTATACGGTGGTTGAGGCTGCATCAGGTGTTGAAGCCTTGGAACAGGTGGCCGCTCACCCCGATATTGATCTCATTGTCTCCGATGTCGTGATGCCCGAAATGGATGGGCCGACCATGTTGCGCCACTTGCGCGAGCAGGGTGCAAACAAGCCCATTATCTTCGTATCCGGTTATGCGGAAGATGCCTTTGCCCGCAACTTGCCCGAGGGCGAGGATTTCGGCTTTTTACCCAAACCTTTCACGCTGAAGCAGCTTGTGGAAGCCGTAAAACAGGCTTTGAGCGGCCAGAAAAAAGCAAGATAGGCGCTTATCCCGCAAACAAACACCACATTTGCGGCTCTGTCTTTCTTTTCATGATCTTTTTCAACGGATTAAAAGAAAAAGTGCAGAAAGTTCCAGCAAGAACAAAAAAAGAACTTTACAATGAGAACAAAAAGAGAATACTGGGAGCAGATTTGCTTTGAGACTCAATTTGACCTCTGCCATAAGGAAGCCTGAACATGTCACAAGCCGCTCTTCGCCTCGTTGAAGGAAAATCCATGGACAAGACCAAAGCATTGGACGCCGCGCTGACCCAGATCGAACGGGCTTTCGGTAAGGGCTCGATCATGCGGTTGGGGAAAAATGAAAAGCAGGTCGAGATTGAAACCGTTTCAACGGGATCTCTTGGTCTCGACATCGCCTTGGGCGTGGGTGGTTTGCCGCGCGGTCGCGTGATCGAGATTTACGGCCCTGAAAGCTCCGGTAAAACGACCTTGGCACTGCATACGGTTGCCGAAGCCCAGAAAAAAGGCGGGGTTTGCGGTTTTATCGATGCGGAACATGCGTTGGATCCGGTTTATGCGCGTAAATTGGGTGTCAATCTTGAGGATTTGCTCATTTCCCAACCCGATACCGGTGAACAAGGTTTGGAAATTGCCGATACTTTGGTGCGGTCGGGTGCGATTGACGTCTTGGTGATCGACTCGGTTGCGGCTTTGGTGCCGCGTGCTGAAATCGAAGGTGAAATGGGTGATGTGCAGCCTGGCTTGCAAGCGCGCTTGATGTCTCAGGCCTTGCGCAAGCTGACGGGTTCGATTTCGCGCTCCAATTGCATGGTGATTTTCATCAACCAGATCCGCATGAAAATCGGTGTCATGTATGGGTCGCCCGAAACGACAACCGGCGGTAATGCCTTGAAATTTTATGCCTCTGTGCGTCTGGATATCCGCCGGATTGGCGCGATCAAGGACAAGGAAGAGGTGACGGGCAACACCACGCGCGTGAAGGTCGTGAAAAACAAGGTCGCACCGCCCTTCAAACAGGTCGAATTTGATATCATGTATGGCGAAGGCATTTCCAAGCTCGGTGAATTGATCGACTTGGGTGTGAAGGCCGGCATTGTTGAAAAATCAGGAGCTTGGTTCTCCTATGACAGCACCCGCCTTGGTCAGGGACGTGAAAATGCCAAAACATTTTTGCGTGAACATCCCGAAATTGCCGACAAGATTGAAGGGCAAATTCGTCAGAATTCTGGCCTGTTGGCGGATCGGATCTTGGATCAAATTGATCCTAATGCGGAAGATGTCGATCTCGATTGAAGATCTTTTTAGATCTTAGGATCAATTCTGGGATCAGGTGAACAGGGTCGTTCTTTGGTCTGAATGCTGAGTGGTTTGAGAAGTGGGCAGTTTGTTTAGCCCCATCATCCGTCCGGTCTTTGGGTAAAATCTTTGTCTGATCCCGCTGTTTTCTTGAAAGGTGGTCCATAGGGCCACCTTTTTTCGTGAAAGACGGGAGATCAAGGCCTTGCGGCCCCATTTGGCTTTTCAGGGCTTGGGGTCGCTTTAAATTTGGGTTTCCCGATGAACTTGCCTTGTCTTGATCTCGACAGGGCAGGGCTGCTTCTTTATGAACAACAGGGAAAATAGTGAAGGTGACGTCAAAAAGGGCTGTCTGCCATCGATGAGGTGGCGAGACTGTCTCGAACAAACAAGGGTGATGACGCATGAGCGGCGTGAATGAAATCAGGTCAACATTTCTGAATTATTTTGGAAAACACGGCCATGAGATTGTTGAATCAAGTCCCTTGGTGCCGCGCAACGACCCGACCTTGATGTTCACCAATGCGGGCATGGTGCAATTCAAGAATGTATTCACGGGCATTGAAAAGCGTCCCTATGTGCGCGCAACCACGTCACAAAAATGCGTCCGCGCCGGTGGCAAACATAATGATCTGGATAATGTCGGCTATACCGCCCGCCATCATACCTTTTTCGAAATGCTCGGTAATTTCTCCTTCGGCGATTATTTCAAACCCGAAGCCATCGAGCTCGCCTGGAATTTGATCACCCGCGAATATGGGCTGCCCAAAGAAAAGCTGATGGTCACGGTTTATGCCGAAGACGATGAAGCCCATGGCTTGTGGAAGAAAATTGCCGGCCTGCCTGACAGCAAAATCGTCCGCATTCCGACATCCGACAATTTCTGGGCCATGGGCGATACGGGCCCTTGCGGACCGTGCTCAGAAATTTTTTACGATCATGGCGACCACATCCCCGGTGGCCCGCCCGGCTCCCCTGATGAGGATGGCGACCGTTTCATCGAGATCTGGAATCTGGTGTTCATGCAATTTGAACAGATTTCTCCCGATGAGCGCGTGGGTCTCCCCAAACCCTCCATTGATACCGGCATGGGTCTTGAACGGATTTCGGCGGTGCTGCAGGGCACGCATGACAATTATTCCACCGATCTGATGCGCACCCTCATTCGCGCGGTGGGCGATGTTACAGGCATTGATCCGGACGGACAGGTCAGCCATCGCGTGATTGCCGATCATCTGCGCGCCACCTCGTTTTTGATCGCGGATGGTGTGCTGCCCTCCAATGAGGGCCGCGGTTATGTTTTGCGCCGCATCATGCGCCGCGCCATGCGCCATGCCCAATTGCTGGGCGCGCGCGAACCGGTGATGTGGAAATTGGTGTCTTCCTTGGCGCGGGAAATGGGGCAGGCCTATCCTGAATTGTTGCGCGCGCAGACGATGATCGAGGAGACCTTGCGTCTGGAAGAAACGCGCTTCCGCAAAACCTTGGAACGCGGTCTGTCGATCCTCGAAGATGAAACAAAAACTTTGGTGGCGAGCGCCAAGCTCTCGGGCGAAACCGCCTTTACGCTTTATGACACCTATGGCTTTCCGCTGGATCTGACGCAGGATGCCTTGCGCGGTCGCGGCATGGCGGTGGATGTCGAGGCGTTTCATGCGGCGATGGAGCGTCAAAGGGCAAAAGCGCGTGCCAATTGGTCAGGGTCGGGTGAGGCCGCGACCGAAACAGTCTGGTTCGGGCTGCGCGAAAAACACGGGGCCACAGAATTTCTAGGCTATGATACAGAAACGGCTGAAGGCGTTGTCACCGCCTTGTTGTCTGATGGCAAAGACGTGGATGTCTTGCGCGCGGGACAAACCGGTTTCTTGTTGTTGAACCAGACGCCGTTTTATGCCGAGTCGGGTGGTCAGGTCGGTGATAGCGGCAGCATGGCGGCGGCAGGCGTAACCATCGAGGTGCGCCAGACCCTGAAAAAATTGGGCGATGTTTTTGCTCATGAAGTCGTGGTGCATGAGGGCGAGGTCCGCATCGGTTCCGCGCTGGAATTGCAGGTTGATCATGAGCGTCGGGCCCGTATCCGTGCCCATCACTCGGCCACCCATTTGCTGCATGAAGCCTTGCGCCTGACCTTGGGCGACCATGTGGCGCAAAAGGGATCACTCGTGTCACCCGATCGCTTGCGCTTTGACTTTTCGCACCCCAAGCCCATTGATGACGCGGAGCTTGAAGCGATTGAAGCCATGGCCAATCGCATTGTCTTGCAGAACGAACCCGTGACAACCCGTCTGATGAGCGTCGACGATGCCATCAGCACAGGGGCCCGCGCTTTGTTCGGCGAGAAATACGGGGATGAAGTGCGCGTTGTGGCCATGGGGCGCAGCGAAGTCGAGCCCAAGAAAATTTTCTCGGTCGAACTCTGCGGCGGCACGCATGTCGGGCGCACGGGGGAAATCGGCTTGGTGACCATCGTCACCGAAGGGGCAGTGGCTGCGGGCGTCAGGCGCATCGAGGCGATGACGGGGGAAGCTGCCCGCCATTACCGGATGGAAGAGACCCGTCGCTTGAAGGCCGTGTCCGGTCTGTTGAAAGTGGCGCCGCATGATACGGTCGAGCGCGTGGCATCTCTGATCGAGGAGCGGCGCAAGCTTGAACGCGATCTGGTCGAGGCCCGCAAAAAGCTTGCAATGGGCGGCGGCGGGGCCGGAGCAGGTGCGGACATTGTCGAGGTCAATGGCGTGAAGCTGATGGCCCGTGTGGTCACCGGCGTTGAAATGAAGGATCTGAAAGCGCTGGTTGATGAAGGCAAGAAGCAAATCGGGTCCGGTGTGGTGGCCATTGTTGCAGTCAGCGAGGATAGCAAAGCAGGGGCTGTGATCGGTGTGACGGCTGATCTGACAAGCCGTTTCAATGCGGTGGATCTCGTGCGCATTGCCTCGGAGACTTTGGGCGGCAAAGGCGGCGGCGGTCGTCCCGACATGGCACAGGCCGGTGGTCCTGATGGCAGCAAGGGCGACGAAGCCTTGGCAGCGGTGCGTGCCGCACTCGGCTGATATCACAGCCAAGACTGCTTTTTCCCCGAGGATACGCCAATAAAAAGCCCCGCGAAAGCGGGGCTTTGATTTTACAAATGGCTCTAGATTAGGCCATGGCCTTTTTCAGGTTCTCGTCGACTTTGTCGAGGAAGCCTGTGGTTGAAAGCCACTTTTGATCAGCGCCGACCAACAAGGCCAGATCCTTGGTCATGAAACCGGCTTCGACGGTGTCGACGCAGACTTTTTCCAACGTATCGGCAAAATGCTTCAACTCGGTGTTGTTATCGAGTTTGGCACGATGGGCGAGGCCACGCGTCCAAGCAAAGATGGAGGCGATGGAGTTTGTGGAGGTTTCTTCGCCCTTCTGGTGCTGGCGGTAATGGCGGGTAACGGTGCCATGAGCCGCTTCCGATTCAACGATCGACCCATCGGGGGTCATCAGAACCGAGGTCATCAGGCCGAGCGAGCCAAAGCCCTGCGCGACGATGTCGGATTGCACATCGCCGTCATAGTTTTTGCACGCCCAAACATAGCCACCTGACCATTTGAGAGCCGAGGCCACCATGTCATCGATCAGACGATGTTCATAGGTGATGCCGAGCGATTTGAATTTGCTCTTGAACTCCGCTTCATAGACTTCCTCGAAGATGTCTTTGAAACGACCGTCATAGGCCTTCAGGATGGTGTTTTTGGTGGAGAGATAAACCGGATATTTGCGGTTCAAGCCGTAATTGAGCGAGGCACGGGCAAAATCGCGGATTGAGTCATCCAGATTATACATCGACATGGCAACGCCAGAGGATGGGAATTTGAACACTTCTTTTTCGATCACTGTGCCGTCATCGCCTTCAAATTTAATGCTCAGGCGGCCTTTGCCGGGCACTTTGAAATCGGTGGCGCGATATTGGTCACCAAAGGCATGGCGACCGACGACGATAGGCTGGGTCCAGCCGGGGACAAGACGCGGCACGTTTTTGCAGATAATGGGTTCGCGGAAAATCACGCCGCCCAAAATATTGCGGATGGTGCCGTTCGGGGACTTCCACATTTCTTTGAGGTTGAATTCTTTCACGCGGGCTTCATCCGGCGTGATGGTGGCGCATTTCACGCCGACGCCGACTTCCTTGATTGCATGGGCCGAATCAATGGTGACCTGATCATTGGTGGCGTCGCGATGTTCGACGCTCAGATCAAAATATTGCAAATCCACATCAAGATAGGGATGGATCAGCTTGTCTTTGATGCTCTGCCAGATGATCCGTGTCATCTCGTCGCCGTCGAGTTCGACAACGGGTTTTGCTACCTTGATTTTCTTCATTGTGATGCACCTTTTGGTCACAAGAGGTTTGAAACACGCATGAGGCGTGTTCCCCCCTCATTTTCAGGGGAAATTCGACACTGACGGCGCTTCTCTTAGCAGAGGGCGTGCGTGTCGCAAAGGGCACCTTTTGGACGAGAGAAATAATAATTCCCTACACGACACGTCTCAAATAGCGGGATTTTGGATTTTCCCGTGCAGGTTTGCCCCTTTCCTGTCACACGGACTTGCTTTACTGGAGGCGCAGAGAGGCATTTTCGATGGTTGGAGCCGGAACTGACCGCACAAAGCCCGCATTGTCGGGTGGTCCCGTTATTATTTTGGTCGAACCGCAGCTGGGCGAAAATATCGGCATGGTCGCACGCGCCATGGCGAATTTTGGTCTGACAGAATTGCGGCTTGTCCGGCCACGCCATAACTGGTTGCATCAAAAGACCCGTGCGGCGGCGGCTGGAGCCGAATATGTGCTTGATCAGGCACAGATTTTTGCCTCTTTGCCCGAAGCGATGGGGGATTTGCACTTTACCTTTGCCACAACCGCCCGCGAGCGCGGCCAAGGCAAAGAGGTGTTGGGTCCGCCAGCCGCAGCGCAAGACATGCGCGGTCGCATCCTCTCCGGCGAAAAGGTCGGTATTTTGTTCGGGCGCGAGCGGACGGGTTTGGAAAATGATGATATCGCCTTGGCCGATATGATTTTGACCTATCCGGTCAACCCGGCCTATGCCTCGCTCAATCTGGCGCAAGCGGTTTTGTTGGCGGGCTTTGCCTATGTCAGCGCCGGCGATATGCCCGTGCCTTTTAGCCGCAAGGTCAAATGGCCGCCGGCCTCCCGCGATATGATTTTCAGCTTTTTCACCTATCTTGAACAACAATTGGAAGAGCGCGGTTTTTTCAGGCCTGTGCATAAACGGGCCATTATGAGCCGAAACCTGCGTAATATGTTCCATCGGATGAGCCTGAGCGAACAAGATGTCCGGACATGGCGGGGCATGGTGGTCCGGTTAATAGAAGGGCCACGCGATAATCCGCAGACCCGCAAGCGACAACGTCCGCAAAAAGGGATTGCCGCTTCCACCACTTTGCCCCCCAAGGAAGACAAAGCGGATGGACACTGATCTCGCCATTATCGGTGCGGGTGCTTCAGGCATTACGGCGGCCCGAATGGCGGGAGCGCTTGGCCTGACGTCGCTTGTTCTGGAAGCCAGTCCACGCGTGGGCGGTCGTGTCTATACCGATCAGACATTGGGTCTGCCTTTTGATGCAGGGGCAGCCTATATCCATTTTTCTAATCGCAATCCCTGGATGCGGGAAGCGCGGCGGCTGGGAATCGAAACCCGTTTGTGGCGCGGCTTTACCCATTTTCAGATGATGGCAGACGGAAAGCCTTTGGGCATGGCTTCCGGGGAGCGGCGGTCCAAAGCCTTTGAGGCTTTTTGGGCGCATCTGGATGTGCTTGAGCAAGCCCAAGGCGAGACGGTTTTTGATCAGATGTCGATGGCAGATGGTGCCCGCCCGCTGACTCCAGAAGGGCAGGCAGCGCTGGGGGACATGTCACGTCTGGGCTTGGGGGACCAACCCGAACGCATTTCTTTGGCTGATTATCTGGAGCAATGGCACGGGCCTGATCATGTCGTGCCGGTTGGGTATGGCACGCTAGTGGCCGCCTCAGCCCATGCTTTGCCGGTCAGACTTTCGACACCGGTGACAGATGTGGAGACCATCAAAGGCGGGTTTAAAGTCCAAACCCCGAAAGGCGCTTTGACGGCACGGGCGGTGATTGTGACCGTCTCGGTGGGGGTGCTGAAGGCTGAACGGATCAGGTTCAAGCCCTCATTGCCCAACACGGTCTTGCGCGCTTTGGATGGGTTTTCCATGGGTGCTTTGACCAAAGTCGCGCTGGCTTTTGATGGCGGGCGTTTTGGCATCGGAGTGGGCGAGGATAAAATTGTCATGGATGCGCCTTTGGGATCCATGACTTTCGAGATGTGGCCCTATGATCGCAATCTTGTACTGGCTGTGACAGGGGGCGATGCCGGTCGGGCACTGATTGAAATGGGTGAAAGACAGGCTGTTCAGGAAGTGTTGCGGATTTTCTCTGCCTTTGCGGGGCCTGAGGCGCATCGCCACTTCCAAGGCGGACGGCTGGCCGGATGGTGGGGGGATCCCTTGTTTGAGGGGGGCTATTCCTATGCCAAGCCCGGTGCTGTCAGTGCACGGCAGGATTTGCATGAGAGTGGCGTGGACGGATTGTATTTCGCCGGTGAGGCCACCTGCGGCGGGCGTTTCGGGGCCAGTATGACGGTTGCCGGTGCCTCTTATGCCGGTTGGGATGCGGTCAATCGTGCGGCCCGTTTTATCCAGAGCGGGGCTGTTTCATGACAAGCAAACCACGCCTTCTCGTCTTTGATTCCGGTTTGGGCGGATTGACCGTTCATAAAGCCTTGAGTGACACACTCCCGCAGGCAGAAACGATTTATGTCGCCGATGATGCGGCTTTTCCCTATGGCGATCTTGCGGATCAAGCGTTGATCGAGCGCGTCTGCGCTGTCATGGGGCATTTGATCCCCGCGTTTCAGCCAGATCTGGCGGTGATTGCCTGCAATACCGCTTCCACTCTGGTCTTGCCGGATTTGCGCTCACGCTTTGATCTGCCTTTTGTGGGGACCGTTCCTGCCATCAAACCGGCAGCCGAAGCCTCCCTGAGTCGCCGTATTGCTATTTTGGCAACACCTGCCACCGTGAAGCGGGACTATACGCAAGGCCTGATCCGCGCATTTGCGGGGGATTGTGATGTGATTTTGCACGCACCGGCCCAGCTGGCCATGCGGGCCGAACAGGTTTTCGAAGGGGGCTTTGTCAGCGATCACGATTTAAGGGCTGATCTTGCACCATGTTTTGTGGAGGCTGACGGACGGCGCACCGATACGGTTGTTTTAGGCTGTACCCATTATCCACTTTTGCTGGAGCGCTTTCGCGCCTTGGCGCCATGGTCCGTGAACTGGATTGATCCGGCGCCGGCGATTGCCAGACGGGCCGAGGCTTTGCTGGCTTCCCATCAGCGCCTAGGGGAGCGGGCCGCGATGCCGCACTCCCATTTCTTTATCAATACGGGGGCGGATGACCTTTATAGTCGGATGCGCAGTCCCTTGGCCGCTTACGGCTTTACGATGGGGCAATTGTGGCCCATTCGGTGATTTTGCGGCCATATTCGGGCTTTTTGCCTGATAATCCCATGGATTTTGCATTGACAGCCACTGTTCGGGCCTTTATCACCGCGTCAGATGATGGCAGGTCGCCCTTCACTGGACGGCCTGTTTGTTATTTGACGCACCCGTGTGTCTACCCCCAGCGAGGCGGTAGGCTCTGTCGGTCCGGTTTCGGGCAGAGGAGGGCGCGTTCCTCGAGCACCTATAACCTTTCGAAGGAACTGCGATGACAAAACGCATTGAAGCCAAGCATAAAATTGATCGCCGCTTGGGCGAAAATATCTGGGGCCGTCCGAAAAGCCCTGTGAACCGCCGTGAATATGGCCCCGGCCAGCATGGTCAGCGCCGCAAGGGCAAGATGTCGGATTTCGGCACCCAGCTCCGCGCCAAGCAAAAGCTGAAGGGCTATTACGGCAATATTTCGGAAAAACAATTCCGTCGTTATTACCACGAAGCGCTCCGCCTGAAAGGTGACTCGGGCGAAAACCTGATTGGTTTGCTCGAGCGTCGTTTGGATGCGGTTGTCTATCGTGCCAAATTTGTGGCGACCGTGTTTGCTGCCCGCCAGTTCATCAACCACGGCCATATCCGTGTGAACGGCCGCCGCGTGAACATTCCATCCTACCTCGTGCGTCCCAATGACGTTGTCGAAGTCAAGGAAGCTTCACGTCAGCTCGCTGTTGTGATCGAAGCCAGCCAGTTGGCCGAGCGCGACACCCCTGATTATATGGAAGTGGATCATCACAAGATGAGCGCGAAATATATCCGCGTTCCCGCCATTGCCGATGTTCCCTATCCGACACAGATGGAACCATCGCTGGTCATCGAATTCTACAGCCGTTAATCGGCTCAAGGAATTATGTTCTTCAAAGGCCACCTTTGGGTGGCCTTTTTTGTTGCCGATGAATGACGTCAGAACCGGATCATCACGAGCAATCAGAGAGGGTTAGACCCGATCCGAATATTCGCAATGGACGCGGTCAAAGGCGAAGATGTCTTCATGCGCCGTGATGGAAAAATCGATATCATCGGCGTCATTATTGATCTGGCTTAAATGCGCTTGGGCCAGATTGTAAGCCCGTCTGGCGATTTCAGAGCGCGATAACCTGCGTGCCAGCGAGGTTTCCTCATGTTCGATTTCATTCAGGATCAAATGGGAAATGAAAGAGATTTGTTCCTGCTCGTTCATATGTGCACTCACAGCCATGATGATTCTCCCAAGCTGATTCGTTAACAAATGTTAACTTTTTAATTTTGAAACGAAAGAACTTTTTTGAAACATGTCCGAACAGACAGGGTTGCAGGCCTGGGAGGACGGGATCAGTCGCCAAAGCGCCGTAATCCTCTTATGATCTGATTTCGTCATCTCACTGGTTTTTTCACGCGCGGGTCTTGTCCTATGCCGGCCTTTTGTAGGGATTGTTTGGCGGAGAGTGCTCAAGGCCTGCTTGTGTGCGGGGTCTGCGGTTCGCGCCGGATCATCGGCCATGATGAGCTGCATGAGGTGACCATTGCCCATATTGATTGCGATGCGTTTTTTGCCTCGGTTGAAAAGCGCGATGATCCGTCTTTGCATGACAAGCCGCTGATTGTTGGCGGTGGCAAACGCGGGGTGGTTTCCACCTGTTGTTATCTCGCGCGCCGCTATGGTGTGCGCTCGGCCATGCCGATGTTCAAAGCATTGAAGCTCTGTCCGCATGCCGTTGTGCTGCCCCCCAATATGGCCAAATACAGCGCGGTCGGACACCAGATCCGCAGCATGATGGATGATCTTTCACCCGTGGTGCAGCCTGTCTCGATAGACGAGGCGTTTATTGATCTCACAGGCACGCAAGCCGTGCATCAAGCCTCGCCCGCATTGACGCTGGCCCGTTTCGCGCAAACGGTGCAGAGGGACGTGGGTGTGACGATTTCCATTGGACTGTCGTATAACCGCTTTCTGGCCAAGATTGCCTCAGACCTCGATAAGCCCAATGGCTTTGCCGTGATCGGTCAACAAGGGGTGGTGGACTTTTTAGCGCCCCGTCCTGTCGGGATCCTTCCGGGGGTCGGCGCTGTGTTTCAAGAACGCCTTCGCCGTGACGGCATTACCCTGATTGCCGATTTGCAAAAGATGGATGCGGGCGAATTGACCCGCCGCTATGGCGAAGACGGTTTGCGTCTGTCCCGTCTGGCACACGGCATTGATAAGCGGCCGATTGTCACAGAGCGTGAAAGCAAAAGTGTTTCGGCCGAAACGACCTTTGAACGGGATGTCGCCAGTGCCGAGCAATTGCACCATACCATTCTTGCCTTGAGCGAAAAAGTCGCCCGCCGGTTGCGCCATGATGGCTATTCCGGCAGTTCCGTAACCTTGAAATTAAAAACGCCCGATTTCAAATTGATCACGCGGTCGCGCGCTTTACCGTCTCCAACACAATTGGGCAGCAAGATCGCGCAGATCGGGCGGGAGCTTTTTGATAAGGAACCCAAAGGTAAATTCTATCGGTTGATCGGGATTGGGGTGTCGGATCTGGCTGGCGCTGATCAGGCGGATTTGGGGGATCTTGTTGACACAAAAGCGCCGCAGCAGGCGAAGCTCGAAAAAGCTCTGGATGGTTTGCGCGACCGGTTTGGCTCCGCATCCATTAAACGCGCAGCCCTGATGCCCCCTGTCAAGAAATCCTGATTTTGGCCGAAGGGGATTTATCATCCGCAAAAAACGGCTATGGTGCGTGTCGAAAACGTCGCAGGGAGTGATGGACGATGTCGTTGATCTATGTTCTGAATGGGCCCAATCTGAATTTGCTGGGTAAGCGCCAGCCCCATATTTACGGCCATGAAACCTTGGCGGATATCGAGCGCGATTGTCGCGCGCTGGCCACAAGCCTTGGTCTGGAGATGCGCTTTCATCAAAGCAATCGCGAATATGAATTGATTGACTGGGTGCATGAAGCCCGCGAGACGGCCTCGGGTATTGTGATCAATCCGGCCGCCTTTACCCATACATCGGTGGCCATTTTGGATGCGTTGAGTGCCTTTGATCATCCGATCATCGAGGTGCATATTTCCAATGTGCATAAGCGAGAGGAATTCCGCCATCACTCCTATATTTCACCGATTGCGTCCGGCGTCATCGCTGGCTTTGGAACCCAAGGCTATCAATTGGCAATCCGTCGCCTTGCCACTTTGATTGGCCAAACAAAAGCCTGAGCTTGGTTGCGTCCAATGATGCGGCATTGATGAGGGTGAGGGGTCATGATTACGGGTAAAACAAAATTGATCGCGCATGTCGGTTATCCCACCGAGTCTTTTCGTGCGCCGATGATCTATAATCCTTATTTCAAAAAACATGTGATCGATGCCGTGGTGGTGCCGATGGGATGCCGGGCTGAGGATTATTCTCAATTCCTGCCCTTGCTGTTTAGGCTCTCCAATATTCATGGTGCATTGATTACAATGCCGCACAAAGTCACCACGCTTGATCTGCTGGACGAGGTGATGACGACCGCCAAAATTGCAGGATCTTGTAATGCGATCAGGCTGACGCCTGAGGGCAAATTGATCGGCGACATGTTTGACGGGGAAGGCTTTGTGCGGGGCTTGTTGCGCAAAGGATGCGTGTTGGACGGGGCCCGTGTTTTTGTGGCGGGATGCGGTGGCGTGGGCTCGGCGATTGCAGCCTCACTGGCGAAGGCCGGTGTCAGCCATTTGCGCCTATATGACGCCTATGCACCGATCATGCATGGTTTAGCGGATCGTTTGAAAATGCATTATCCGTCACTGACGCTTGAGCTGGGAGAGAATGATCCCTCTGCCATGGATGTCGTGGTCAATGCCACGCCGCTTGGTATGAAAGAGGGCGATCCTTTGCCGATGGATGTCAGCCGGATCGGGCCTGACACCTTTGTCGGTGAAGTGGTGATGAAACAGGAGATCACGCCCTTTTTGCAAGCTGTGATCGACAAAGGTTGCCGCTATCAAATCGGCTCCGATATGTTGTTTGAACAAATCCCAGCCTATCTGGAATTTTTCGGATTTCGAACAACAACGCCCGACGAATTACGTGATGTAGCCGAGCTGAGTTATTAAGTCATAGACATAATCAAAAGGGGGCTCTCGCCCCCCTTTAATCTCGTCAGTTTTGCAGCTGCTTTAGTCTTGGCAGGTACTTTAGTTTTTTTAGGTCTTACGCAGGCATGAAATTACGGGGCCTGAGGGAGATCAAAGACTAAAATTTCCGTGTTGTCATGCGTGGAGGCGATATGCAAAGCGCTTTCATGGTATGCCGCCAAACCATCGCCTGTTTGTAAAGTGTGAGAGTTGACGCTCAACGCGCCGGCCAAAACTTGGATCCAGATTTTGCGGTGGGGCTCGACCGCATAGTCAATCACCTCGTTGGTTTTCAAGAGTGATGCATAAAGGCAGGCATCTTGGTGAATTTTGCCCGAGCCGTCGCGTCCATCCGGTGAGGCAATCAGGCGCAGTGTGCCGGATTTATCCTGATCGGAAAAATGTTTTTGATCATAGCGCGGTGCATGGCCCTCACGATCAGGCAGCAGCCAGATTTGCACAAAATGAACAGGGTCTGTTGGGGAGAGATTATATTCGCTGTGGCGAACGCCGGTGCCAGCCGACATGATCTGGATATCGCCGCGCTTGATAACGGACCCGTTGCCCATGCTGTCTTTGTGCTCAAGCGATCCCGCCAGCACATAGGAAATGATTTCCATATCGCGGTGGCCATGCATGCCGAAGCCTTTTCCGGCTTGCACGCGATCCTCGTTGATCACCCGTAGCGGGCCAAAATTCATGTGTTTGGGATCGTGGTAATTGGCGAAGGAAAAGCTGTGATAACTTTCAAGCCAACCGTGATCGGCATGGCCGCGGGCCTGCGCTGAGCGAATGGTGAGTGCCATGGTCCCCTCCTATGGGCATGGGGGAGGGCGCGCCCTTTGGCGCACCCAGCCCGTGTGTTGATTTAGAACTCGTATCCGAGCAGCGCATCAACCGAATAGCGGCCACCGCCACGGATGGCATAAGCCAGCGCCACAACGCCCCATAATAAGGGATATTCAAAGCCACCGGCGGTCCAGAAAAAGCCTTGGGGGAGATGCACGAGAACAACGGCGACCGCCATCACGCCAACAATCAAAACGGCGACAGCCCGTGTTGCCAGCCCGATGGCCAAGAACAGGCCGCCGAAAAATTCAATCAGTCCAGCCAATAAAGCAAAGGACGGAGGCAGGCCGAGTTTGGAGGCAAAGAACTGTCCGGTGGCTTCAACGCCATAACCGCCAAACAGGCCGAACAGTTTCTGCGCACCATGCGGCATTAATAAAAGGCCAGCGGTGGCGCGCACCAAGGGATCAGCGGCGGGTTCAAAAAAGCGGGCAAGCGAATTCAAAGGCGCAATGATGGGTTTTACGCTGTGTTCGGTTTCGGTGGTCATGGTTTAAGTCCTTGCTCTTGTTTGGCTTTTCAAAGCTTGGTTGCAGGCAGCATCAAAATCTGCCGGTGATGAGAAAGTAATTTATTTAAATTCAGAAACAATATATGATTTTGTAACAAGACTGTTGCAAAAATAGGAACAATATGGACCGAATGGCAGCGATCGAGGCTTTTGTGAAAGTCTCAGAAACCAAATCTTTTACCGAAGCGGCCGCGCGGCTTGGGCAATCCAAATCGGCCATCAGTCGCTATATCACTGCGCTTGAATCCGAATTGGGAGCGCGCTTGTTTCACCGCTCCACAAGGACGCTTGCCCTGACCGAGGCGGGGCAAAGTTATTATGAGCGCATGGCGCGGATTTTATCAGATGTCGAGGAGGCCAATCGTGCGGTGACGCAATTACAGGCTGCGCCGCGCGGGCGGCTGCGGGTCAATGCGCCGATGAGTTTCGGCTTTTTGCATCTGGCGGGCATTTTGCCGGATTTCATGGAGCGTTACCCAGAGGTCAGTATTGATCTGGTGATGAATGACCGCTTTGTGGATCTGGTGGATGAGGGGTTTGACGTGGCCTTGCGGATCGGCGGGATGGCCGACAGCAGTCTGATTGCCAAAAAGCTGGGGCCCGTGAGGCGGGTGATTTGTGCCAGTCCGGATTATCTGGACAAGCGGGGTGTGCCGTTAACCCCCGATGATTTGCGCACCCATGATTGCCTCTGCAACACCAACGGACCATCCCCTTATGAATGGAGTTTTATCCATCCCGAAGGGGGGGCATGGGCTGTGGATGTACGGGGCGGCATTACGGCCAATAATGGCGATGCCTTACGCGTGGCGGCCCTCAAAGGACTGGGTTTGACCCTTTTGCCCACCTTTATCGTGGGGGCTGATCTGCAGGCCGGCAATCTCGTGACGGTTTTGGACCAATATATGGTACAAAAATTATCTATGCATGCCGTCTATCCGACCTCGCGTCATCTTTCGCCGAAAGTGCGGGCCTTTGTTGATTTTCTCTTCGAGCGATTTGGAACCCGACAATATTGGGATCTCGTCGAGTAACAGGCATAACCATGTGGAAGGGCTGTGGGGATGACAAACACAATAAAAACACAGGCCGCTCTTAAGCCCGCACCTCATGCCGAGGGTGATGCCGCATTATTACGCTTGAGCCGTCTACCTCGCGCGGAGGTGCTGCAGCAGATGGGCGCGACCCTGCATGGGCTTTCCGCGGAGGAGGCTCAAAAGCGCTTGGTGCAATATGGTCCCAATCGTGTTGGGCAGCACAAAAAATCGGGCGTGTGGCATGAGCTCTCCTCCCAGCTGCGGAATCCACTGAATGGCTTGTTGCTGTTTTTGGCCATCGCTTCTTATTTTTTAGGGGACATGAGGGCAGCCGTTGTGATCGCGGCCATGGTGGTGCTGGCTGTGCTGACGGCTTTTTTGCAAGAGCATCGATCCAATCAGGCTGCCGAAGCCCTGCGGGCGATGGTGCATGTAACGGCCAGTGTGAAGCGTCAAGAAACACAATCCGAAACAGGCTATGACGAGATCGCCCTTGAGGCGCTGGTGCCCGGTGATGTGGTGCGGTTAAGCGTCGGCGATATGATCCCTGCGGATCTCTATCTGCTGGAAGCGCATGATTTATTCGTCAATCAATCGGCACTGACCGGTGAATCCATGCCGGCGGAAAAGGGCAGTCAAACAACCCATGCGGCAGGCCAGACTGTGTTTGAAGCAAACAATCTTTGTTTCATGGGCGCCAATGTTGTTTCGGGCTATGGGGTCGGCCTGATTATCAAAACCGGCAGCAATAGTTTTTTTGGCAGTCTGGCGGATGACATCACCCAGATGCAAGAGGCAACAGCCTTTGATCGAGGTATCCATCAATTCACCCGTCTGATGATCACCTTGATTGCTGTCATGGTCCCGGCCGTATTTTTGATCAATGGTTTGAACAAGCATGACTGGATTGAAGCCCTGTTGTTTTCACTGGCGGTGGCGGTCGGGCTGACACCTGAAATGTTACCGATGATTGTGACGGTCAATCTGGCCAAGGGCGCCATGGCGATGTCTGCCAAAAAGGTGATTGTGAAGCGTTTGAATGCCATACAAAATCTCGGTGCCATTGATGTTTTATGTACGGATAAAACCGGCACGCTGACGCAAGACACAATTATTTTAAAACATCATTTTGATATTGAGGGAAAAGAGTCAGATCAGGTTTTACATTACGCCTTTCTGAACAGTTATTTCCAAACAGGGATGAAAAATCTTCTGGACACTGCCGTGCTGCGGCATGGTGATTTGCAAGAAAAATTGGGAGTGCAAACCCATTATAAAAAGCTTGATGAAATCCCTTTTGATTTTACCCGTCGTCGTCTCTCCATTGTCGTTGAGCGCAACTATGGAAAGCACATCCTCATCACCAAGGGTGCCGTGGAGGAGATGTTTTCGATTTGCACCAGCGTCATGATCGATGGGCAAACCATCCCGCTGGATGCAAGCCATCATCACGACGCGCAAACGCAAACAGACGCTTTGAACAATGATGGGTTCAGGGTGATTGCCATTGCCTATAAAGAGCTTCCAGCCGATAAGACCGTTTATTCTGTTAGTGATGAAACCGAACTGACTTTGTTGGGAACCATCGCTTTTCTCGATCCTCCCAAAGAAACGGCCCATGCTGCGATTGCAGCGCTTGCGCATTATCAGGTCGCGGTCAAAGTGCTGACGGGTGATAACGACATCATTGCCCGAAAAATTTGCAAAGATGTTGGATTGGAAACAGATAAGGTCATCCTGGGTGATCAGATTGCAAAGCTTGATGATGCGGCTTTAGCGGCATTGGCTGAAGAGACGGTTATTTTTGCCAAGCTGACGCCAGCCCAAAAGGAACGGGTCATTAGAGCCTTGCAAAGCAGGGGGCATGTGGTTGGATTTTTGGGGGATGGTATCAATGACAGTCCGGCCTTAAAAGCCGCAGATGTAGGTATTTCGGTTGATACGGCGGTCGATATTGCCAAGGAGTCAGCCGATATTATTTTGTTGGAAAAGAGCCTCGCTGTTCTTGTCGAAGGTGTGGTTGAAGGGCGCAAGATCTTTGTTAATATCACCAAATATATCCGGATGGGGGCTAGTTCCAATTTCGGCAATATGTTGAGTGTCTTGGGCGCGAGCCTGTTTTTACCATTCCTGCCCATGACGCCTTTGCAAATTCTGGTTAATAATTTGCTTTATGATTTTTCACAGACAACCATTCCAACCGATCATGTTGATGAAGACTTTTTAATTGCCCCGCGGCAATGGGATGTCGGTCGTATTTTTAAATTCATGATATTGATCGGGCCGATCAGCTCGATCTTTGATTACGCCACATTTGCCCTCATGATTTTTGTTTTTCATGCGGGTGATAATCCATCATTGTTTCAAAGCGGTTGGTTTGTTGAATCGCTTTTGACCCAAACCTTGATCATTCATATTATCAGAACAGCCAAAATCCCTTTTCTGCAAAGTCGCGCCAGCACGGCTTTGATCATGACAACGGTTGTCATCTGCGCTGTTGGTGCTGCGCTACCCTATAGCGGTTTCGGGTCATTGATTGGCTTCACGCCCCTGCCGTGGCTCTATTGGCCATTTATCCTTGCGATGTTGTTGACCTATGCCAGCCTGACCCATGCGGTCAAATCTTGGTTTATCAGACGTTGGGGCTATTGAATTTTTGCATAAAAAAACCACACAGGGACCAAGGACCGCTGTGTGGTTTTATGAGAGGCGATGGTGTCAGGCTGTGCGCAGCGGAATGCCTAAAATGGAGCGGGCTTGCTGCCAGCTGGCCACGGGGCGGTTGTGCTTTTGGCAAATCTCGACAGCCCGCTTCACAAGTGCGGCATTCGAGGGTGCGAGGTGATCGCGGTCAAGGCGCACATTGTCTTCAAAGCCCGTGCGGGTATGACCGCCTTTTGCAATCGACCATTCATTGATCAGGATCTGATTGGGGCCAATGCCTGCCGCGCACCATTGGGCATCGGGTGCCAAGCGCTTTAAGGTTTCGATATAAAAATCAAAGATCCGCTCATCCGCAGGCATGGCATTTTTGACGCCCATCACAAATTGCACATAAAGTGGGCCTTTCAAGCGGCCATCTTTGGCCATGCGGGTGGCCTGCACAATATGCGACAGGTCAAACGCCTCGATCTCCGGCTTGACGTTATATTTGAGCATTTCGGAAGCGAGCCAGTCGACGAGATCAGGCGGATTTTCGTAAACGCGGGTGGGGAAATTATTGGAGCCGACCGATAAGGAGGCCATATCCGGTGCCAAAGGCAACATGCCCCCGCGTGCTTGTCCCGCGCCTGAGCGTCCGCCGGTGGACAATTGCACAATCATGCCTTTGCAATGCTTCTCAAGCCCTTCTTTCAGGCGTGCAAACCGCTCGGGGTCTGAGGTCGGTTTGCCCTCATCATCGCGGACATGACAATGGGCAATGGTGGCACCGGCTTCAAAAGCCTCATGCGTGCTTTCGATTTGCTCGGCAATCGTAATGGGCACCGCCTGATTGTTTTCTTTGGTGGGCAGACTGCCGGTAATGGCAACGCAGATAATGCAAGGATCACTCATGTTATGCTCTATGTGTTGGACGAATAGTCACAGGGGATTTTTCATGGTGTTACGCATTTTCACCGCCCAGTGCCAGCAGAAAGCAAGGCTTTCTTTCAATATTCTGTCTTGCGCTGCACAATCGTTCGCAGAGCGGTCAAATCTTGATGGGATGTGCCTGTAACGTCTCCCGATCTGCATTGGGGCCGACGAGAATTTCGTAATCGCCTGCCACTGCATGTTCAGTCGGATGACCCGTCCGGGAAAAATCATGCCGATGCAGCGTGAAGGTGATGTCTCCCGCCTGATGCGGGCCAAGGGTTACCTTGCCAAATCCGCGACATTCCAGTTTGGGGCGTGTGGGTACCGAGGCAATTTTTCTGATAAAAACAAAGAGTGTCTGGGTGCCGCTGCGGTTTGATTGATTCCGCAGATTGGCTTTGACATGGATGGTGCCCTGAGAGGCCCGTGTATCCGTCACCTCGACGTTATCCAGGCTGAAATCCGCGTATGACAGCCCGAAGCCAAAAGGGTAGAGCGGTGTGACGGGGCCGTCGAGATAACGGCTGGTAAAGCGGTCAGCCGGATTGGCTGGTCGACCCGAGGCCCGATCACCAAAATAAACCGGTATTTGTCCTATTTTCTCAGGCCAGCTGACGGGCAATCGACCTGTGATATCCTCTTGTCCGGTTAAAAGGGCTGCAAGGGCGGACCCTGCCTCGATGCCTAAAAACCAAGTGACCAGCACCGTCGGTGCACTGCGTAAAATCTCCGGCGAAATCAGCGGGCGTCCCGTACACAAAAGAAGGATGATCGGTTTTCCGAGCGCTTGAAGTGCCTCGTATAAATGTCTCTGCCCGTCGGGGATGACGGGTTCAAGCCGACTGCCTGCCTCGCCGCTGAGATCGGGCGTTTCGCCCAGCCACAACACAATTGTATCCGCCTGTTTGGCAGCTTCAGTGGCGCTTTGAAGCTGATCATCGGTCAGGATATCCAGACAAGGCAGGTCAAGGTGATCAATGCGCCGGTTGGGCAAGGCCTTTTGCAAAGCGGGTGCGAGGAGGGTGACATCTTGCGGCTCGCCCACCGCATTCCACGGGCCGATCATCGTTCCGGCTTCAGGGGCAATGGCCGTCAGCACAAGAATGCGGCCACCGTCGTGTTGCAGGGGCAAATGGTGCACATCATTTTTGAGCAAGACCGGCGCTTTGAGTGCGGCTTCATAGGCAAGCGCGCGGTCTTGTGTTGAAATTTCAAGCGGAGCGGCGGGCTTTCCGCCAAGCCGGTAGGGATCTTCATAAAGCCCCAATTTGTGTTTGAGGCGCAAGACACGCAAAACGGCTGCATCAATATCCTCGATGCTCACCAATCCGCGATTGAGGGCTTCGGGCAGGCCATGTGTAAAGGCATCAGCCACCATATCAATATCCATGCCTGCATTGAGGGCATAAGCCGCCGCTTCTGGAATATCGGCAGCCATGCCATGGGTCACGAGTTCAGCAACAGCGGCATAATCGCTGATATAAACACCGTCAAAGCCCCATTCCTTGCGCGCGATGTCAGTGAGCAGATGACCATGGGCACTCATGGGCATGCCACCCAAATCAACAAAGGCAGGCATGATTGACGCCACACCGGCCTCAACGGCGGCGCGGAATGGCGGCAGATACACATCATGTAACTGCAGGTCTGAAATATCGACCGAGCTATAATCCAATCCAGCTCTGACCGCGCCATAGGCCACGAAATGTTTGGCACAAGCCGCCACAACCTGATCTTTGGCCAAGATGGTTTTTTGTCGCCCTTGAAATCCCCTGACCTTGGCCTGCGCATAGAGGAGGGTGACAAACGGATCTTCGCCCGCGCATTCCGCCATACGGCCCCAGCGCGGATCCCGTGCGACATCCAGCATCGGGGCAAAAGTCAGCGCAATGGCCTCTTGCGAGGTTTCGCGCGCGGCAAGGCCCGCGGTGCGTTCCCACAATATGGGTTCAAAGGCTGCCGTTTCGCCGAGCGGGTTGGGCACAATGGTGCGATAACCATGCAGGACATCAAAACAAAACAACAGGGGAATGCCGGACTTTGTTTCCTCCAGCGCAATTTTCTGGATGGGTGCTAACGCCTCGCGTCCATGAATATTGAGCAGGCTGCCAACCTCGCCCCTCCGGATCCTTGGGAGAATATCCGCAAGGCTTTCCTCCATTGTGGGCTTCATCGGTGACAGCATGTTGAGCTGTCCGATCTTTTCAACCAGCCCAAGCGTGGCAAGCTGGGCTTCGGGGGTCAAGATTTGGGCCAAAGGTATACCCTGCTGTTATTTTACTTTCATGGCAGTATGCGCAGGTGCGGGGGATGTGTCATCCTCTTTCTGTCGGAAGAGAAAGTCCTGAAGGGGAAAACAATGCCTGTCAGAAGCTTTGCCGATAACCAGCTTCTTGATCGGGTACAAAGAGAAACTTTGCGCTATTTCTGGGAGTTTGCACATCCGCAGAGCGGCTTGGCGCTTGATCGTAGTATCGCAGGTCAATTCGGACCCGATGCGCTGGCCGTGGGTGGGTCGGGCTTTGGTCTGATGGCTTTATTGGTCGGTATCGAGCGGGGATGGCTCAAGCGTCAAGATGTGCTTGAGCGACTGGAAACAGTTTTGCTATTTTTAGAGAAGGCCGATCGTTTCCACGGCGCCTTTCCGCATTTTCTGCATGGCGTCACGGGGCAAACCATCCCCATGACCTCAAAGGATAATGGCGGCGACATTGTTGAAACAGCCTTTTTAATCGCAGGGCTCTTGGCAGTCAGGCGCTATTTTTCAAAGGCTGCGCCCCGTGAGGCGGCACTCAGGGACAAGATCACAGCGCTTTGGCATGGCGTAGAATGGAACTGGTACACACACCAAACCACAGATACGCTTTATTGGCATTGGAGTCCTGATCAGTATTGGGTGATGAATTTTCCGGTGATCGGATGGGATGAATGTCTGATCGCCTATATTCTGGCTGCGGGATCGCCAACCTTTCCCATTCAAAAATCAGTGTATGACCAATGCTGGGTGGGGAGCCCCACCTTTCGCAATGGAAAGCGCTTTTACGATATCGAGCTGCTGCTTGGCCCTGATTATGGCGGGCAGATGTGCTTCGCCCATTACTCATTTCTTGGTGTGGATCCACGCGGCTTGACGGATCGCTATGCGGATTATTTTCAGCAAAACAAAGCGCATGCTTTGATCCAGCGGGCCCATGCGATCGCCAATCCGCATGGTTGGAAGGGCTATGGCGCTGATTGCTGGGGCATGACAGCCAGCGATGATGATCGCGGCTATAACCAACATGCCCCTGATAATGATTTCGGCGTGATTTCACCCACCGCGGCCTTGTCCTCCATGCCCTATGTGCCGGAAGAGGCGATGGCTGTATTGCACGGTTTGAGGCGTCATCCGCCAGAGCGGATCTGGTCTGATCGTGGTTTTGTGGATGCATTTTGTGAAAGTCGGAACTGGTATGCACCAACAACATTGGCCATTGATCAGGGGCCCATTGTGGTGATGATCGAAAATCACCGGTCGGGGCTTTTATGGTCGCTCTTGATGTCATGCCCCGAGGTTTTGACGGGATTGAAAAATCTGGGCTTCAGATCCCCCCATATTGCAGGCTGAGGAAACATGGACATGACACAAAAAAGTAGTCCTTGGTGGCAATCAGCAACGATTTATCAAATCTATATCAGGTCGTTTCAAGACAGTAATGGAGACGGGATCGGGGATTTGGCCGGTATCCTGAACCGGCTTGATTATCTCCATGCTTTGGGCGTGGATGCCCTTTGGATCACGCCCTTTTATCCATCACCCATGGCTGATTTTGGCTATGATGTATCAGCTTATTGTGATGTTGATCCGCGCTTTGGTTCAATTGCGGATTTTGATCGCTTGCGCGATGGGCTGCACCAACGTGGCATGAAATTGCTGATTGACTTGGTGCCTAACCACACATCCAACCAGCATCCATGGTTTCAAGAGGCGCTGTCTTCCAGACAATCGCCCAAACGTGATTGGTATATCTGGCATGATCCATCCCCTGATGGCGGTGTGCCCAATAATTGGTGGAGTCTGTCGGGTGGGCCAGCATGGCAATTTGATCCCGCAAGCCAGCAATATTATATGCATTCTTTTCTGGCCGAACAGCCTGATCTGAATTGGCGCAACCCCGCAGTGCGGGATGCCTTTTATCAGGTTATGCGTTTCTGGCTTGATCGCGGGGTGGATGGTTTTCGGGTCGATGTCATCGGCGGTTTGATGAAAGACCCCGCATTTCAGGATGATCCGGTCAATGAAGGTTACAAGGACAGCGACCCTGATTTCTTGCGCCTGAAAGCCATCAATTCATCCAACAGGCCGGAGGTGATGGAGGTGATTGCCGAGATGCGCGCGGTGCTCGCCCATTATGCCGGTGATCGTGTCCTGATCGGTGAACTCTATCAACCCGTGGAACAGCTTGTCTTTTATTATGGCGCCCATCTTGAAGGCGTACATCTGCCCTTTAATTTCAATCTCATGTGGCTCGAATGGAAGGCCTGGGGCGTTATGAAATTGATTGAATTATATGAACGGCATTTGCCAAAAGGGGCATGGCCGACATGGGTCTTGGGCAATCATGATCAACCGCGTGTGGCAAGCCGTTTGGGGCCAGCGCAAGCGCGTTTGGCCATGATGTTGATGCTGACCTTACGCGGCACGCCGACGCTTTATCAAGGGGAAGAGCTGGGGCTTGAAAATGCCATAATTTCTGCGGATGAAATCCAAGATCCCTTTGCCAAAGCGGGCAAAGGGCAGGGGCGCGACGGGGAGCGGACACCTATGCCTTGGGATGACAGTGCGCATGCAGGTTTTTCAACACACACACCTTGGTTGCGTTTGGGTGGGGATGCCGCGTTGAAACATGTTGCAGCGCAAGACAAAGATCCCCTCTCCATGCTGGCCATGACCCGCGCCTTGTTTAAACTCAGAAAACAGGAGCCGGCTTTATCACGAGGGGAATGGTCGGCGCTTTATGCGGATGATCATAGCCTGTCCTATGAACGGATTTTAGGACAAGATCGCTTTGCGATTTTGTTGAATTTGACGGGGCAGACCATCTTGGTTGAGCCGCCGCCTTATTCTGCAAAACTGGTCCTGTCGTCTTATCTCGATCATACCGAGAAAGCATTTGATTTTTCAGACCATGTCACATTGCGCCCCAATGAGGGATGCATTTTCAAAGCGCTGTGACGTCACCTTTGCCATGTCTGGCTGTTTAGCCAAAAATGGTCGGGATAGGAGGCAAGCTCTGCCAAGCCATATAAAGCGGGATCAGGGCGTGTGATGACAAAAGTGGGAATTGATTTGAGCAGGGACGCAAAGGGCGCTTTGTTTTCAAAAGACGTTCTGAAGGCACTTTGTTGCAATAACGCATAGATGCGTGGCGCAATTCCACCCGCGATGTAAACGCCGCCTGTAGCCCCAAAGACAAGGGCCAAATCGCCCGCAAAGCGTCCCAATAAACCGGCATAGAAATTTAAACAATCGAGTGCAGCGGTGTCTCCACCCAAAGCGCTTTGGATGATGCTTGCGACATCGGGATGTGATGTGATTTGTCCGCGTTGCATGGCCAAGGCATCATAAAGGCGTGTAATGCCTGCACCGCATAAAAGTGATTCAGCTGTGTGGCGGTTGTCATGGCGCTCGATCAAAGGCCACAAAGCCAACTCCTCGTCGCTGCTCGCACCAAATTCGATATGTCCCGCTTCCGTGGGTTCGATCAGGGCATGGCCATGAAGGGTTCGTAATAGAGCTGCGCCCAAACCAGTGCCCGGTCCAAGCACCAGCATGGGGCCATCATCGCCTGCGCAGTCGGGGCCAAGGCGGGCCACATGATCAGGGTTTGTTGTATCTAATTGCGGCAACAGGGCTGCGATGGGCGGAAAGTCGTTGATCAAAACGACTTTGTTCAAGGCAAGGGCCGTTCCTATGGTTTCGGGATCAATCCACCATGCGGCATTGGTGAGATGGACGCGCTGTTTGCCGATGGGCGCTGCAACGGCAAGCAAGGCCGATTTGGGCTTTGTTGTTTTTTGTTGATCGAGCACGGCAAGGAAGGCTGTTTGCGGATCCGGGTAGTCGGCTGTTTTGAATTTGGCGATTAGTTGCGGCTGACTGCCTTGTGTCTTCAACAAAGCCAGACGGGTAAAGGTTCCGCCGATATCTGCGATTAAAACAGGAAAATGCTGGGTCATGCGGAGGGTGCTTGCTGAAAGGCGTCGAATTCGTCTTTGCTGACGAGTTGTGTGCCGGGTCTGAGGCACGCCGCTGATCCCGCAGCAATGGCCATAGCCAAAGCCTGCTTGTCGTCGGCACCCGTTACCAAGCCGTATAGAAAGCCACCCAAGAAACTATCCCCCGCACCCACCGTACTTTTGATGTTGATTTTTTGTGCAGGCACGAGGGTGATCCCGTCTTGGTCTGCGAGACATGCGCCATCCGGCCCCATGCTGACAAGCAAGCGTTTGATCCGGCCACTGTTGATCAGTTGCATGGCGATTTTTGAGAGCTGATCGACATCATCAACCGGTTGATCAACCAATTCACTCAATTCACGTTTGCTGATTTTGAGCAAATCAAGTTGACCTTCAAGGCCAGCTGATTTCAAAGCCGCGCCTGAACAATCCAATGCCACTTTCATATTGTTGCTGTGGGCTAATTGCGCCACTCTCAAATAGTGATCATCAGGCAAGCCACGGGGCAGGCTGCCACTGGCGACAAGCCAATCGCCGCGCGTTTGGGCGATGGTTGCAAGGGCTTGATCGGCCTCGCTTAGTGTAACGATCGGCCCGTCAGCAACAAACCGGTATTCGTGTGCATGTTGGGTTTCGAAAACCACTTCAGATATGCGTGTATCCCCTGCAATCGGAATGCAAAGACCTTTGATCCCCCTTTGCTCAAGCATGGTTTGAAACAAGGTGCCGGTGGCACCGCCCGCCAGATAAATCGGCAGGGAGTCAAGTCCCAATTCGATGAGCACACGCGTGACATTGATGCCGCCGCCGCCGGGATCGGTGCGGACATGTTCGATGCGCGTTTTTTCTGTCAGGATCACACGCTCACATTGCGCCCAGACATCAATCGCGGGATTGGGTGTATAGGTGATTACGGGGTTCATCATCATGCGTCCTGAAGGTCTTTTTCATTATGGCCTATCGATCAATCGTCGTGGGTTCGGATTGTGTTTTGACACCCAATCCTAATTTGAGTTGTGTGGGCGGGCGGCCCACAAATTTGCTGGTCACCCAATTCACAAATTCCGGCATGGTGCGGCGTGGTCTTGTTATGAGGTCTTCCTCACCCTTTGGAAGCGAGCGGTCCACCGCCACTTCGCGTTGCCAGAAACCGTCTTGCTGGTTCGGGCGTCCGGTGCCGATAAATCCTGTATTCGGCAATTCCTTGAGTAACAATGCAAGCAGTGCGCGGCGGCGATATTCATCCAAAGCACTCAGCGCCTCGTCAATAATCACCCAATCGGGACTTTGTAACATCACTCGTATGAATGCGACGGCTTGTTGTTCATCCAGATGCAGATCGCGTTCCCAGCGCCCGTCGCGGTCCAAGAATTTTTTCAAATGGCTGATATCCAAGGCGTCCATCAAATCCATGATGCGCGTTTTGGAGGTTGCAAAACCGGGCTGCGGACTTATGGCCTCATAAAGCGTGCCGTTGGGGATATAGGGATGCTCTGCCAAAAAAAGAATTTTGGCATTTTTGGGGAGTTCGATCTTGCCTTTCCCCAATGTCCATAATCCGGCGATCGCCAGAAAAATATGACTTTTCCCGGAACCTGGTTTGCCCACCAGCAAAACCCGCTCCGCAGGTTGAATGGTCAAGGGATTGATGCTGATCGAGGCATCACCATCAGGCAAATCAAGTTCGAGGTGAGACAGGCTGATTTGCGGGCTGTCACTCTCGGCAATCGTGATATGGGGACGCTCTTTGTGATTGTTTAATCCCAACAGGGTGCTGCGCAAAACGCAGACGCGGGTCAGCGTGGCGCGGCAATCGGCGATGCGTGGAAAATTATCCACGAACCAGCGCAAGGCTTGTTGTACCTGCCCGAAAGCACCCACCACCATCATCAACCCGCCCAAAGACAGCGAGCCTGAAAAATAGGCGGGCATGGCGGCAATGACAGGGGCGACAAAGGTCCCCCAGCCATAGGCGGAGGTGAAAAAGGTCAGTTGCGCCAACGTATTGGAGAGTTTGCGGCTGCAAAGCTGAACCTTTTCGAACAGGTTTTCCGCCTCCACATATTTGCTGTGCTCGCTTTTATTCAATGCGATGCTTTGGGCGCTATCATCGATGCTGACAAGTGAAAACCGCAAAGCGGCTTCTTGCGTATAGCGGTCGGCATTGAGATGGATCAGCGGCCGGCCAATCCAATAGGTAAGAAAGGAACCGGCGAGGGAATAGGCAAGGGCAAACCAAACCATGTAACCGGGAATATTGATTTCTGTTTTGCCGAAGGCCAGCACCATATTATCGGACAAAATCCACAAGACGCCGACAAAGCTGACAATGAGAAACGTTGATTGGATCAAGCCTACGACAAGATCCGCCGCAAGCTCTGCAAAATGCCGCGAGTCTTCATGCACGCGCTGATCGGGATGATGACCGATTTCCGGGACATGCTGCAAAAGATAAGCACGCTTTGGCACCAGCCATTCAGCCAGCAAATGCAGCGTGATCATGCCGCGGATCACAATCTTGATGCGCTCGTTGATCCATGTCTGGGCAATGATCAGAACCAGAAGACCGGACACAATCAGCCCGAATATTTCCAATTGCTGCACAAAGGCCGGAATATCACGCTTGCCAATGGCGTCGTAAAAGTCTCCTTGCCAGATATTGAGTTGAATTTGCCCATAGGTGTTGGCTGCAATGACAACAACCACGCTGGCAATGAATAATAAAAACTGGCGTTTGGACGAGGTTTCGCCAATTCCGTTCCACAAATCGATCAGGTCCCGCCCAACGCTTTGGCTGGGGAGTGTCTCCTGATGATCGGATGATGGGTTGGCGGGGGTCATGGGAAACAGAATCCGATCGTGCTTGAAGCACCGTCTCTCATCGGTGCAGGCTTGGTCTTAGATAGACGAACCAATAGACCACACCCACAAGCAAACTGCCACCAATCAGATTACCGATCGTGGCTATGGCAATATTATGAAGGATATTATCGAGGGTAAGTGCTGCGTAATTGCCTGCCGATAATCCGCTATGCGCCCAAAAGGACGGGTCCGCCCATAATTTGATGGCGAGACCGAACGGCAATAAATACATATTGGCCACACAATGTTCAAAGCCCGCCGCAACAAAAGCCGCGATGGGCGGGACGATCACCATGACTTTGTCGGTGATGGAGCGTGCGCCAAAACACATCCAAACGGCCAGACAGACTAAAACATTGCACAAAATCGCCAGAGCCAGCAGCTGCATGGTCGGCAACGCGGCCTTGCTATTGGCTATGGCAAGAGCTGTTTTTCCGATCAGGCCGCCGCCATAGCCATAATGGCCCGAGGCAAAAACCAGCGCGACCGTTGCCAGTGACCCCACAATATTTCCGAAATAAACCAGAACCCAAGCCCGCAACAAGCGAGCCAGTGAAATTTTGTTGCTGGCATAGGCCATGACCATCAGCGTGTCGCCGGTAAACAGTTCAGCGCCACCGATAATGACCAAAATCAGGCCCAGTGAAAAAACAAGACCGGCGAGCAGGCGCGCAACACCCCAAGGGAGTGCTTCGGATCCGCTCAAGACCACGGTTGAAAACATCCCGCCAAAGGCAATAAACGCCCCCGCCAATATGCCCAGAACCAGCAAAGCCAGCGCATCGCGGTTTGCCTTGACCACCCCAACATTTTCACAGGCCTGTGCCATTTCAGGCGGGAGAAGGGCATTGATCAAGGTCTGCGGATCTGGCTGAGTATTGGGTAGTCCCATTTGGTTCCTCTTTTCGTTCTTATAATTGCTTTCAGACTATGGAAGCTTGGGGCAGGGCTGGTCAATATAAGGACACGCCCCATGCCCGTTTTAATCGGCCCATAAGGGTTGGTCTTAACCTTTAGTCTAAGAGAAAACTTTGAATTTTATCCGAAGCGGGTTAGACTAGGTTTCTCGTTTTCTTAACAAGGATCTGAAAACCCATGAAAAGTGCAAAAGATTATTTGGCTGAAGCCAATGCTGTTGTGCCTCGCATTGCTGCCGAGGACGCTTTGAAACATTATGGCGAAGCCGGTGCGTTGTTCATCGACGTGCGTGATAGCGCCGCCATTTCCAAATCCGGTACGATCAAGGGGGCCTTGCGGATCCCGCGCGGATTTATGGAATTTTCAGCTGACGAAACCTCGCCTTATTATAATGCCGCTCTTAAACGCGATGCCCATATCTATCTGGTCTGCGGCGCTGGCGGGCAGGCTGCTTTGACCGGCAAAGTGCTGAAGGAAATGGGTTATGACAAGGTTGTCAATATTGGCGGTTTTGGCGATTGGGAAAAGGCCGGCGGCCCAACCGAAGCCTGATTGATCAATCAAGATCATTAAAAAAAGGGGCACATCACGTGCCCCTTTTTTTGTCTGTTAATCGAGCGGTTTCCAGTGGTGGCCACGCTCTTGGAGCATTTCTTCGGACTCTTTCGGGCCTTCGCTGCCTGCGGCATAATGTGCCATCGGCACCACGGCCCCTTGCGCCCAATGATCCAGCAAAGGCTGGACGATCGACCAGCCTGCCATGACGCTGTCTGAGCGCTGGAACAAGGTGGCATCCCCGATCATGCAATCATAAATCAAGGTCTCGTAACCGGTGGCGGGTGCGTTCTGGAAATAATCCTTGTAATGGAAATCCATATGCACCTGACCAATGCGGATCGCAGGGCCCGGTATCTTGGCGCCGAAACTCAATGCCGCCCCTTCCTCCGGTTGCAGCTTAATCAGAAGCGCGTTGGGCATCAGATTTTCTGTGGCCGTATTGCGGAACAGTGACAATGGCGGCCGTTTGAATTGCACCAATATTTCGCTGCGACGCGTCGACATGGCTTTGCCGGTCCGCAAATAAAACGGAACGCCCGCCCAACGCCAATTATCCAGCATCAAACGCATGGAGAGATAGGTTTCAGTTAGGCTGTCAGGTGCCACACCGTCTTCCTGCCTGTAGCCTTTCAGCGCAGTGCCATCGCGTTGCCCCGCCACATATTGGCCCCTGACCACATCGCGGTGCGGATCAACGGTATGAACGGATAACAAGGCTTTTGTTTTTTCAGACCGGACAGCATCCGCTGAAAAAGACGAGGGCGGTTCCATGGCTGTCAGCGCCAGCAATTGGAACAGATGGTTCGGGATCATGTCGCGCATGGCACCTGTCGCCTCATAGAAGCCCGCGCGGCGTTCGACGCCAACGGTTTCAGCGACTGTGATCTGGATATGGTCAATATGATCGCGGTTCCACAGCGGTTCAAAGATCCCATTGGCAAACCGCATCATCATGATGTTTTGGACGGTTTCTTTGCCAAGGAAATGATCCATTCGGTAGATCTGGCTTTCCATCAGGGTCTGACGCAATTGCGTGTTCAGAGCCTTGGCGGATTGCAAGTCGTTGCCGAAAGGCTTTTCAACCACCACGCGCCGCCATTGACCGGGCGCTTCACGCGCCAGACCGGATTTGCCGAGATGATCGACAATGAGGCCGAAAAAGCGGGAGGCGACAGCCATATAGAACAAGACATGGTCTGACTGGTGGCGATCTTTGCTTATCCCCACAATCATCCGGTCCAGACGATGATAGGTGTCGTCTTCGCCAAAATCGCCCGAGAGGAAATGCACGCGCTCCAGCAAAGCCGATAAAGCATTTTCATCCAGCGTCTGTGCGTAATGCTTGTCGGAAGCGAAATCACGGATGGCTTTGTCGAGATGGGCGCGAAAGCCCGCATCATCCATATCCAGCTTGTCGACGCCGATCAGGGCGAAACGCGCGGGCAACAGGCCCGTGCGCGCGAGATTGTAAAGGGCAGGCGCCAAGAGACGCTTGGTCAAATCCCCGCCGCCGCCAAAAATCACCATGGTGCAATCGGGAGCCCGATCACCATGCGGCGTCATGGCATGTTCGATATCGAGTGGCATGGGGGTCAGCCTTTCTTGGTTTCTTGATGGCCGCCAAATTGTTTGCGCATGGCCGACAAGACTTTTTCCGCGAAAGTATGCTCTTGGCGTGAGCGGAACCGCGTATACAGGGCGGCTGACAGCACATCGGCGGGCACCGCCTCTTCAATGGCTGCCATGATCGTCCAGCGCCCTTCACCCGAATCATCGACATGGCCTGAGAAGCTTTCCAGATGGGGGTCTTCGGCCAGAGAAATGGCGGTCAGGTCCAAAAGCCATGAGGAGACAACCGAACCGCGACGCCACAATTCCGTGATGTCGGCAAGATCGAGGTTATAGCGGCGCTCAGCTGGAATGCAGTCCTGCGCAACACCTTTGAGAATATCCAAGCCTTCGCCATAGGCCTGCATCAGGCCATATTCGATGCCATTATGAACCATTTTCACGAAATGACCGGATCCGGCAGGCCCTGTATAGAGATAGCCTTCCTCAGCGGTTGATTTGCGGTTTTCCCGACCCGGTGTTTTTTCGATGGTGCCAATGCCGGGCGCCAAGGTTTTGAAAATGGGATCAAGATGGTCAAAGGCTGTCTTGTCGCCGCCGATCATCATGCAATAGCCGCGTTCCAAGCCCCAAACACCGCCGCTGGTTCCGACATCGATATAGCGGATGCCCTTTTTGGCCAGTTCCTGCGCCCGACGAACGTCGTCTTTGAAGTTCGAATTGCCGCCATCAATAATAATATCGCCTGCTTCAAGGCTCTCCGACAGGGCTGAAATGGTGTTTTCCGTGATATCACCCGCAGGCAGCATCACCCAAACCGCGCGGGGTTTGGCAAGTTGGCTGATCAGATTTTTCAAATCCGTGCTGGTTTTAGCGCCTTCTTTGCCGAGATGGGCAACGGTTTCGGCATTCGCATCAAAAACCACGCATTCATGACCATGACGCATCAAACGCCGCACAATATTGCCGCCCATACGGCCCAAACCAATCATCCCAAGTTGCACTGTTAAACTCCATTTATAAACTGTTACGCCGGATCGTGCCGATGAGGGGCAGAAGAACATCTGCCAAAGCGATGAAACTTCCTGCTGATCAACAGGTTCTCACGCCCTCAAGCCTTGATTGAGTATCGCTGATATCATGAGTGATATCAAATCTGATGCTTTCACCCTTGAAGGACTGGAAAATATGCGTGTTTGCCTTTGCAGAAGCCGAGGAAATACGCCAATATAGAGCCAGTTTAGATTATTTCGGGAGAATCGCAGGCATGATAACGCAACGCGGCGCAAAGAAACAAAGGCCAATAAGTGCTGTACAGGCTAGTTTGGCATTGCTGGCATTTGGAATCGGGGGCGCACAGGCACAAGAACCATTGAAAATCGGTCTTGTGAGCGTTTTATCCGGGCCGCAAGCAACACTTGGCCAGCAGGTCCGCGATGGGTTCCAACTGGCGATCAAGGATTTGGGTGGCAAGATTGCCGGTCGTCCGGTGGAAGTGATTGTGCTTGATGACGAGCTCAAGCCGGATGTGGCCGTGAGCAAAGTGCGCGGCCTGCTTGAAAAGGACAAAGTCGATTTTGTCGTTGGTCCGGTCTTTTCCAATATTTTGCAAGCCATTCACAAGCCTGTGACAGAGTCAGGTGCCTTTTTGATTTCGCCCAATGCGGGAACATCGAATTTCGCCGGTAAAGCCTGTCATGAAAATTTCTTTGTGACCTCTTATCAAAATGACCAGCCGCATGAGGTCTTGGGTAAATATGCGCAAGATAAAGGCTATAAGCGCGCCTATCTGATCGCGCCCAATTATCAGGCAGGTAAAGATTCACTGGCGGGCTTCAAGCGCCACTTTACCGGCGAGATTGTCGATGAGGTTTATGCGCCGCTCGGACAGCTCGATTATGCATCCGAGCTTGCCAAAATTGCGTCTGCAAAACCCGACGTGTTGTTTGTGTTTTTGCCGGGTGGCATGGGCATCAATTTCGTCAAGCAATTCAGACAGGCTGGCCTTGCTGATAAATTGCCCTTCTTGTCGGCCTTTACGGTTGATGAATCGGTTCTGCCCGCTCAGCAGGATGCGGCCATTGGGTTTCGCTCTGGCATGAGCTGGGCCCCCAATATGAATAATCCGCAATCCAAGGCCTTTGTTCAAAATTACGAGGCCAATTTTAATGTGGTGCCGGGCTCCTACGCCATGCAGGCCTATGATGCCGGGCAATTGATCAATGCGGCTTTGACAGCCACCAAGGGCTCAACCGCTGACAAGGCCGCTTTGCGCGCGGCATTGAAAAAGGCTGATTTTGTATCCTTGCGGGGCAAGTTCAAATTCAACACCAATGGCTATCCCATTCAGGACTTTTATGTCGTGAAAGTGGCCAAGCGTGCGGATGGCAAGTTCCAGACCGAAATCGAGGAAAAAGTATTTTCCGATTACGGCGATACCTATGCCGCGGAATGTCCTTTGAAATAAATCCTCCTATCAGCGGGCTCTTTGTGAAGGGAGCCCGCTTTTTTATGTGAAGCGCTCTGCGCAAGCCATGGTCCGGTGCGAAGTTTTCATGTCACTTTTTGCCATTCAGATCTTGAACGGATTGCAGCTGGGACTTTTGATGTTCATGGTGGCGGCCGGATTGACGCTGGTGTTTGGCGTGATGGATTTCATCAACCTTGCCCACGGCGTCCAATATATGATCGGCGCTTATCTGGCCGCCGTGATGATTGCCCTGACCGGACATTATGTGGTGGGTCTGGTCTTGGCCTTGATCGGTGTTTTGCTGATTGGCTTGCTGCTCGAACATGTGGTGTTCAGACCGCTTTATCAGCGCAGCCATCTTGATCAGGTTTTGGCAACCTTCGGTTTGATTTTGTTTTTAAATCAAGGGGTGAAAATGGTCTTCGGCGCTTCGCCTTTGTCGGTGCCGATTCCTTCTTGGTTTGAAGGCGCGGTTTTGCTGGGCGATGGCATCCTTTATCCGCTCTATCGGTTTGTGATTATTGCGGCGGGTTTGATCATGGCCCTTCTGTTATGGCTGGGTGTTGAAAAAACCCGCATCGGGATGCAAGTGCGGGCCGGAGCCTCTCATCCGGATATGTTGTCAGCCCTTGGGGTCGATGTGCGCCGGTTATTCATGCTGATTTTTGCCTTGGGCTCTGTATTGGCGGGATTTGCCGGGGCGCTGGCAGCCCCCATCTTGTCGGTGGAGCCGGGCATGGGAGATCAGATTCTCATTCTGGCGTTTGTGGTGATTGTCATTGGTGGTATCGGGTCCATCCGCGGTGCCTTTGCCGGTGCTTTGCTCGTGGGTCTGATTGATACGCTGGCCCGCAGCTATATGGTCGATGTCTTGCGCTTGTTTACAGGCGCTGCTGCGGCCCGCGGCATTGCCAATGGCCTGTCGTCTATGTTCATTTACATTTTGATGGCCATAGTCTTGTTTCTGCGGCCCCAAGGCCTGTTTCCTGCCAGAGGCCGGTCATGATTCCATCGGCTGGAGCGGCGCAGGCGCATCCCATGCAAGGCCCTGCCATTTTTCTGGGCTCTGTGCTGGCACTCATTCCCTTGGCGTCTGTGCTAACGGGGCAATCGCATTGGGTGCCTTTGTGCACGCAGATCATGATTTTTGCTTTGGCCGCTCTCTCCCTTGATCTGGTTTTGGGAATTGGCGGGCTTGTTAGTTTTGGCCATGCCGCATTGATTGGAATTGGCGCCTATACCACCGGTATTTTGATCAAAGAAGGGTGGGGCGATACGCTGCTTTGTCTGCCGCTGTCCATGCTGGTCTGTGCCTGTTTTGCCTATGTCACAGGCTTGGTGGCTCTTAAAACCCGTGGCGTGACTTTTATCATGATTACGCTGGCTTTTGGCCAAATGATCTATTTCGCGGCGCAATCGCTTTACCGCTATGGCGGGGATGATGGCCTCACCCTGCCCAAACGCGCGACTGTGCTGGGGCAGGCCTTCCTGAATAATAAAATTGTCTTTTATTATTTGACCCTAATCTGTCTGCTGCTGTGCCTTTTCGCTGTGATGCGGATTGTCCAGTCGCGCTTCGGACGTGTTTTGCTCGGGGCACGCGACAATGAAATCCGGATGACCGCACTGGGCTATGATGTTTTTCGGGTGCGTTTGAAGGCCTATACAATCTCCGGCATGATGGCCGGCTTGTCCGGTTTTCTTCTCGCCAATCAAACAGAATTTGTCAGTCCCGCCTTTGCCTCGTGGCAGCGTTCCGGTGATTTGATTTTCATGGTGATCTTAGGGGGCGTTGGATCGCTTTGGGGGGCCGTTGCGGGCGCCTTTGCCTTTATGCTTTTGGAAGAAGGATTGTCCGGTCTCACAGAAAATTGGAAAGTGATTTTTGGCCCGCTGATTATCGTATTTGTCTTGTTCAGTCAGGGAGGCTTGTCCCGTCTGTTGGTCTTGCTGCACAAGGACAGAGGGCAAGGGCATGGCTGACCCCATTTTATCCGTCCGCAATTTGCAAAAGCATTACGGGGCCATTTGTGTCACCAATCATGTGTCACTGGATGTGATGCCCGATGAAATTCATGCCGTGATTGGCCCGAATGGGGCCGGTAAGACAACGCTGATCCATCAAATCACCGGCCATCTTAAACCCGATGGCGGCAGCCTTGTATATGATGGTCAAAACATCGCGAATCTGCCGATGCAAAGACGGGCAAGGATGGGGTTGGTTCGGACATTCCAGATCACATCGATTGTGGGGTCTTTGACTGTTTTGGACAATGTGGCCTTGGCTGTTCAGTCCATTGCGCATAATCCCTTGGATTTATGGGCCAATGCCTATCAAGACAAAGCTTTGAATGATCAGGCTCTTGTCTATCTTGATCAAGTCGGATTAGCCGAGCGTCATTCCGTTGAAGCGCGTCATCTGTCGCATGGGGAAAAGCGCGCTTTGGAGATTGCCATGGCTTTGGCTTTGAAGCCCAAATTGCTTTTGCTGGACGAGCCGATGGCGGGCATGGGGCATGATGAGACGCAGCGCTTGCTGTCTTTGTTGCAACGCTTCAAAGGCCAGATTGCCATGCTGTTGGTTGAGCATGATATGGATGCGGTTTTTTCCCTTGCCGACCGTGTCAGTGTTTTGGTTGATGGGGAAGTCATTGCCTGCGCAACGCCCGCTTTGGTGCGGCAGGATCCGCGCGTTCGGGCCGCTTATTTGGGTGATGGGGATGTGTGATGCTTGAAGTGCGTTCCCTGATCACTGGCTATGGTGATGCGCAGGCTTTGTTCGGGGTTGATCTCGATATTGCCTCTGGGGAAGTTGTGACCTTGCTGGGCCGCAATGGCATGGGCAAAACAACCACAATCCGCGCATTGATGGGCCTGTTGCCGGTTTGGTCAGGGCGGATCGTGTTTGACGGGCAAGACCTCACGCAAGCCCCGGCTTTTGAGCGCGCGCGTGCCGGGTTGGGTCTTGTGCCAGAAGGGCGGCTGGTGTTTCCGACACTGACGGTTGAAGAAAATCTGGTTGCAACCGCCGCGGACCGCTTTCAGTCCGGACGCTGGTCGCTTGAGCGGATCTATCAAGTGTTTCCCAGACTGGCAGAGCGCAAACGCCACCGTGGCAATGAACTCTCAGGCGGTGAGCAGCAAATGCTTGCCATCGGCCGCGCCTTGATGACCAATCCCAAATTATTGGTGCTTGATGAGGCAACCGAGGGCTTGGCCCCTTTGATCCGGCAGGATATCTGGTCATGCATCGCAGCACTGAAGGCCGAGGGTGAAGCCATTTTGGTGATCGATAAGACCATTCAGGCGATGACAAAATTGGCTGACCGGCATGTCATTTTGGAAAAGGGGCGGGTGGTTTGGTCTGGCTCCAATGCACAATTTTTGGCTGATCCCACCATTATTGATCGCTATTTGCATCTTTAGGCGGTGTTTGGTCTAATCGGGTGTGTCCATAGGGTGGGACAGGTAATAGAGGGTGAAGCACATGAAACCGATGACCGCAGGTGTCACGCCAGCAGGCCAGGGCCTAGAGGGAATTGTCTGGAATATTTTGGGGCAGATTTATGTGCCCAAACAGGTTTCAGAAAGCAGTTTCTCGTGGCATGCGACATTTCCTGCCGGCACATTTGTGCCGCCCCATATCCATCCGACACAAGATGAATTCATCTATGTGCTGGAGGGGACATTTTCTCTTGTTCTTGATGGGCAGGAGATGCAGGCAGGGGCGGGGGATCTGATCCGTCTGCCTATGGGCATACCGCACGGGATTTTCAATCATTCCGGCGGGATCAATAAATGTCTGTTTTGGGTTGCGCCCACGCGCAGGCTTTATGATCTATTTTGGGGAATTCACACGATGAAAGACCAAAATCCGCGTGATGTCGTCGCACTTGCCGCCCATCACGAGGTCGATTTCTTGCCGCCACCCCCAGAAGGGGCGTGAGCGGAGCGCAGATCAGCCTTTTTTTGCGATGTCGCCAAAGCCGGAATATTTAATGGACAAGGCGTCAAGAAAGGCAAATACTGCAGGAAATGATAGGTTTTGGGGTTGAAACGGTTTTTCGTTGGAGGGTTTCTGGGATGCGTACTTTCAAAATTCGGGCTGGTTTGTTTTTCTGCGCCTTGGCCGTGATGATGTCATTGGGTGTGGTGTCCTCGCAGGCTGCCAGCGACAAGCCTGCCAAGGCCAAGGCAGCGACTGCCAAGGCGGCGACAGCCAAAAAAGCACCTGCGGCACGCGATGTGGTGCTGACCTTAAATAACCAGCGCAAGTCTTCGGTGGTGTTCTTTACCGTGATCGGCAAGGATAGTAGCGGTCAGGAGCCCAATTTGTTGAAAGATGCATTGGCTGCAGGCAAGTCCATCAAGGTTAAGGCCAAAGCCGTCACAGGATGCGCGGTCTCTGTTGCTGCTGATTTCGAAGACGGATCCTCTGTTGAAGCAACAGGCATCGATCTGTGCAAAGATCCGGTCGTCAAACTCGTCGATTAATACCTCTTTTCATGAAAGCCGCATGATCCGCTCACAAGGGATGATCATGCTGCTTTCTTTTTGATGACGATTGGTCCTGCGCAATCCCATGCAAGCAACCACCAGACCCCGTTGGCAGATTGTTCTGCTGTTGATGCTGATTGCCTGCGTTTTTGGCAGCAATCATGTGGCAGCCCGTGTGGCCTTTGACCACGGAACCAGCGTGATGCTGGCGGTTGTTGTCCGCTCGACCTTTACAGCAAGTGCTCTTTTTCTGGCGCTCAAATGGGAAGGCGTTGCCCTCTCTTTGCCCAAAGGGATCGGCATCAAGATTTTTGCCACGGGTATTTTGCTGACCATTCAAAGCCTGTGCATCTATTCTGCCGTTGCCATTATTCCGGTGGGGTTGGCTTTGCTGACCTTCAATACATTTCCCTTTATCTTCGCACTGTTGTCATGGGCCATTGAAGGGCGCAGGCCTTCCAACCGCACCTTGTTATTTATGCCGTTGGCTTTGCTGGGCTTAAGTCTTGCGTTGAATTTGTTTGGCGGCAAGGATCAGGTTGAACCGGCCTTGATGCTGCGGGGGATTATTCTGGCGCTGACGGCGGCGGTTTCATTTGCTTTGGTGATGCTGGTTACACAGCGCTGGTTGATCGTGGTGGATAGCCGCGTGCGCAGTCTGTGCATGATGTCCACCGTCATTGTGCTGATGGGAAGCCTCGGTTTGTCACAGGATGCATTGGGTGCACCGCAAGATACAACCGGATGGATCGCCTTGGCCTGTGTGGCCATTTTATATGCGATTGCGATCATCAGCTTCTTTGTATTTATGCCACGCTTTGGCATGTTGGATAATGCGGCAGTGATGAATTTCGAGCCTGTGGCGGCTTTGCTGATGGGTGTGTTTGTTCTCGATCAAACCATAACCCCCATTCAGACTTTGGGGGTCGGATTGGTTATGACAGCCATGATTGGTTTTGCGGTTCAAAAGAAGGCTCAATGACGATGTCCCAAGTTGTTTTTGGTGAAAAGGACGGGATGCCGATTTATGAGGTGACGCTGAAAAGCCAAGCTGGCGCTGTTGCGCGCATCATGAGCTGGGGCGCGACGGTGCGTGATCTCATTGTACCCTCTGCAAACGGGCCGCAGCGCGTGGTGTTGGGCTTTGAAAGTTTCGAGCCTTATCTGTCCCATGCGTCCCATGCGGGAGCAATTGCAGGGCGTGTTGCCAATCGGATCCATAAAGGGCAATTCACGCTGGATGGCAAAGACTATGTCCTGCCGCAAAATGAAGGCGAAAACTCTTTGCATGGCGGCGGCCATGGTTTTGGCAAACGCAACTGGCAAATCGCATGGCATGATGAAACAGCTGTGGCTTTGACTTTGTTTTCACCTGATGGCGATGCGGGTTTTCCCGGTAATATGACGGTAAGCTGTGTCTATCGTTTGTTGGAGCCTGCGACATTGCGGGTGGAATTAACGGCAGTATCGGATGCGGCAACGCTTGTGAACTTGGTTCATCATTCCTATTTCAATCTTGATGGATCCGCTGATATTCTCAATCATGAAGTGATGATTGAGGCAGATCATTATGTGCCTGTCGATGCGCATTTGATTCCACATGGTGAAGTGTTGACTGTTTCGGGAACGCGTTATGATTTCCGTCACCTGAAGCGGCTATGTCCCGCAGGGGAAAAGCCTGTCTCCTATGACACGACCTATCTTTTGCGTGGCGAAGCGGGAACCTTGCGCCATGCGGCGCGCCTGCGCTCGCCGGTCAACGGGCTGCAAATGGACACGTATACAACAGAGCCCGCTCTTCAACTCTATGACGGTGCCAAACTCAATGCACCGGTGACAGGCCATGCCGGTAAACACCATCATGCATTTGCCGGTATTTGCTTTGAACCCGAAGCCTGTCCCGATGCGGTGCATCACCCGCATTTTCCCTCAACGCGGCTTGATCCGGATCGGATCTATCGGCAGATCACGGAATACAGGTTTCATTGAGCGCTGATGGTTTCAATCAAGTGACCAACCAGATACCTATCATTTTTTGCGTTGGTTTGGCCGCTCATGATTATGTGTTCGGTCTTGATCCTATGCCGTCAACGCCAAGCAAACATTCGGCGCGTTCATTTGCGGAAAGCGGCGGGGGCGGGGCAGCCAATTTTGCCGTGGCGATTGCACGTCTGGGCGGGCAAGCCTGTTTGCTGACCCGCTTAGGGGATGATCCCATTGGCGATGTCATTATCAAAGATTTGGTGCAAGAGGGTGTTGATTGCACCCAAATCAAACGGTTTTCCGGTTGCCGTTCATCCTTGTCTGCGGTTTTGGTGGATGGTGCTGGCGAGCGCATGATTATCAATTACCGTGATCAGACCTTGCCGCTTGATCCGACATGGATGCCGGTTCCTGTCCCTCATCGCCATGTGGTTTTGGCGGATTCATGCTGGCCCGAAGGGGCATTGCACATGTTGCGCTTGGCGCGTGCGCAAGGTTGCATCGCCCTTTTGGACGGCGATGTTCCCGGTGTTTCGCGTGAGGAGATGCAGGCTGCCACGATGATTGCCTTTTCCAAAGAGGGGCTTTCCGATACGGTCGGATTTGAAGGCTTGGAAAAAGGCTTGCGCGATGTAGCCCGCTTCACCGATGCCCGCTTACTTGTCACCGATGGCGCGCAAGGATGTTATTGGCTTGAGGGTGATGATTTTTGTCATCTGCCTGCTTTCCCTGTGACGGCGCTGGATGGTCTTGGTGCGGGCGATGTGTTTCATGGCGCGTTGGCGCTTGCGCTTGCTGAGCAGCAAGATTTGGCGCAAGCGATCCGCTTTGCGTCAGCGGCCGCAGCCATTAAAGTCAGCCGCTTTGGCGGGCGCTCCGGTGCGCCCACGCGACAAGAGCTGGAACAATTCTTAAACGCGCATGCGTGAAGGTAAAGGACTGATGAAAACTCATCCCGTGCGGCATTTTTTATCGGTCATCAGACCCCTTGGCTTGGGGGTGGTGCTGTCTGGTGTCGTGGCCCTCATGTCCGTGCTGATCGAGCAGTTTTTATGGAGTGCGTGGGGTAAATTGGTTCCGGCGGCGGTTCTGGCGCTGGTGATGGGTATTTTTCTAAACGGCGTGGCCAGTCGTCCCGTTTTTACAAAAGGCTTGGATTTTTCTGCTAAAAAAATTCTGCAACTCGCCATTGCCTTGCTGGGCTTACGAATTGTGCTGGATGACATTCTGGGGCTCGGATTTCAGACATTGCTGATCGTGACGATGGCCATGCTGCTGACCGTGTTATCGGGCATTGCCTTGGCGCGTTTATGGGGGCGTTCGGATGCCTATGGGGCGCTGGCGGGAGGGGCGACGGCCATTTGTGGTGCCTCTGCAGCGCTGGCGATTTCAACGGTAATCCCTGAAAAAGAGCGCTCGGATGCCGATACCGCATTTGTCGTGCTGAGTTGCAATCTGCTCGCAACGATAGCGATGATGGCCTATCCGCCGCTTGCGCTTGGGTTGGGGCTTGATGCGCGTGAGACCGGTATTTTTCTGGGTGGCAGTATTCATGATGTCGCGCAGGTGGTGGGCGCAGGCATGGCGGTATCAACCGGCGTTGCGGGGCTGGCCACCATTGTCAAAATTTACCGTGTCTTTTTATTGTTGCCGGTTGTGATGCTGATTGGCGGCTTTTTGCGGCATCAACAGCCGTCCCAATCCCTCAAGCCCCAAGTGCCGGTGCCTTATTTTGCTTTTGCTTTTTTGGTACTGGCGGTTCTCAATAGTTTTGGGATCGTTCCTGAACCCTTGCGGATTTTTCTGTTGGACATATCCCGTTGGGGGCTTTTGCTGGCCATTGCCGCTTTGGGCTTAAAAACCTCGATCAGTGCCTTGGCGGCCTTGGGGCTTCGGCATGTTCTTGTTATGCTATGTTTAATGGCGGTGATTGGATTGGCTGTTTTATTGCCGATTTTGGCTTTTTCACAGGCTTGAGGACGTGCTTGTCCACTGCCGCCACTGATAAATGCGTTGCTCTGAAAAACATGATGGGAGAGTTGTCCGTGACTGCGCAACAAGAAATCGTTTCAAAACCCAATGGTGGAATCCTCCGGCAGTCGAACCGCGTGATGAATTTGGCCCATATGGTCACACAAAATGCGCGGCGCTTTCCTGAGCGGGCTGGATTGATCTGGGCGGACAAAGTGCTGAGCTGGACGGCGATTGATGCTGCGGTCTCTGCTTTGGCAACAGGTTTGGCGGAAGCAGGGATTGGCAAGGGTGATCGCGTTCTGGTTCATTCCAAAAATTCCGATGAAATGTTTTTCTCCATGCTGGCAACCTTTCGTCTGGGGGCTGTTTGGGTTCCAACCAATTTTCGTCTGATGCCCGATGAGGTGATTTATCTGGCTGAATTTTCCGGTGCCAAAGCCTTTTTATGTCATGGCGATTTTCCCGAGCATGCCAAACAGATTGCCGACCATGTAAAGGGTCTAGAGATCATTTGGCGCTTTGGCGATAGGCCTTTCGGCAGCCACAGCGTCGGGGACATCATCGCCCACCATCTGGGCACGCATTTTGGCAATGCGTCCGTTGATTACAATGATCCCTGCTGGTTCTTTTTTACATCGGGTACCACGGGCCGGTCCAAGGCCTCTGTTCTTACGCATGGGCAAATGGCATTCGTCCTGACCAATCATCTATGTGATTTGTTGCCGGGGACCACAGAGGTGGATGCCTCGCTGGTAGTGGCGCCATTAAGCCACGGGGCGGGCGTGCACCAGCTTAACCTCGTTGCGCGTGGGGCAACCACAATCTTGCTCCCGACCGAGCGTTTCGACATCGAGGAGGCCTATCGGCTGATCGAAAAACATCATGTGACCAATTTGTTCACAGTGCCAACCATTTTGAAAATGCTGGTCGAACATCCGGCCTGTGATCGCTATGATCATTCCTCCCTGCGTTATGTGATTTATGCAGGCGCGCCGATGTATCGCGAAGACCAGAAAACCGCTTTGCGCAAATTAGGCAAAGTCATCGTGCAATATTTCGGGCTTGGTGAAGTCACAGGCAATATCACGGTTTTACCGCCCGCCTTGCATGATCCGGAGGATGGCCCCTATGCCCGCATCGGAACTTGCGGCTTTGAACGCACGGGCATGCAGGTCTCGATTCAGGATGATACAGGCAAGGAATTGGCGCCTTTCGAAACGGGTGAAATATGCTGCATCGGGCCGGCTGTTTTTGCGGGCTATTATGAAAACCCCGAAGCCAATGAGAAGGCGTTCCGTGATGGGTGGTTCCGGACCGGTGATCTCGGTCATATGGACAAAGAGGGCTTTGTCTACATCACCGGTCGTGCGTCCGATATGTATATTTCGGGCGGCTCGAATGTTTATCCGCGCGAGATCGAGGAAAAAATGCTGACCCATCCGGCGATTGCCGAAGCAGCAGTTTTGGGTGTGCCCGATCCGCTTTGGGGGGAGGTCGGGGTCGCGGTCTGCGTGCTACGCGAGGGCATGCAGGTCGATGAAATGGAGCTCGGCACGTTCCTCGCTGAAAAATTGACCCGTTACAAATTGCCGCGCCGGATTTTCTTCTGGGATGCCTTGCCCAAGTCCGGCTATGGAAAAGTCCCCAAACGCTTGATCAAGGATGAGCTTGTCGAACGGGGTTTGATCCCCTTGCCCCAAGACGGAGGACGTTCATCATGACGGCTCCCATGTCTGCGCGTTTTGTCAAACAAGTCGGCACCCCGTTTGATGAGCGGATCGTTGCCGTTGCGGGGCGGGGGCGATCTTTGCTTTTGCAGCTCAGATCAGGTGAGCGTTTGGTGGATGCTTTGGCAAGGGCTTTTGAGGAGGCCGGTTTTCTGGGGGGCGTGGTAGATGTCGGTGGTCTTGAACTTGATCACTTCAGCTATGTCATGCCCGCTCTTTCGAAAGACGGTGCGAATGCGGCCTTTTACAGCGATGTCTATCAGCCCGAAGGTGTCATCGTGCTTGAAAGCGGACGCATGAGTTTTGGCAGGCGTGATGAGGCGCCGTTTTTCCATTGCCATGCTTTGTGGCCGGAGCCGGACGGGCAGTGTCATGGGGGGCATATCTTGCCCGATCACGTGCGGCTGGCATTCGATCAATCCGTTCATGCCTATGGATTTGACGGCGGTGTTTTCGAGGCCAATCCGGATCGTGAAACCAATTTCAAATTATTCGGGCCGGTGCCTGCACCCAGCCGGCATCAGGATGATGCGCAAATGCAGGTCTGTCATTTGTTGCGCTTGCGCCCCAATCAGGATTTGCATGGCGCGCTTGAGGCCTATTGCGCAGCGCATGGATTTGGACCCACGCGGATATTGGGTGGGGTCGGTTCCACCATCGCCGGACGGTTTGAGGACGGGACCATATTGGAGCCCTTTGCAACCGAGGTGTATATTCGAGAAGGGCACGTGTCCTGTCTTGAGGATGGTTCCTATCAGGCCCATATCGATGTCGGTTATATTGATTACACAGGCCAGATCGCACGCGGGCCGATCATGCGGGGGGATAGTCCCGTCTTGATGACGTTTGAATTGATGCTGTGCCCCGGCCTTGCCTAAATGGTCTATTTCCGGAGGTTGCGCATGAAACAAAGTCAGGCATTGTTTGCAGTATGGATGTTCTTGGCCTTCATGATTTTGTTCATGCCTCAGGCGCAGGCCAGCGCTTGCCTTGATCGCTATCTGGAAAAAAATTATCAGCTGGCCTTATCGCAATGCGAGGCGCTAGCATCCAAAAACGATGCCTCGGCGCTGTTCACGCTTGGGCAGATGTATCATAACGGACAAGGAGTGGTGCAGGGGCAAAACGAGGCCTTTGCTTTCTTCAAGCGGGCCGCAAAATTGGGCCATGCGGGCGCCCAGAACAATCTCGGCTATTACTATTACAACGGTGTGGTGGTTGCTCAGGATTATAAGCGCGCTTTTATCTGGTTCAGCCTTGCCGCTACCGCAGGCTTTGAGCCCGCCGGTCCCTTTCGTGATCTCTCTGCCAAGCATCTCGATAAAGACCAGCTGCTACAGGCTCAGGCCATGGCCAAGGCCTGCCACAATTCCCATTATGACATGTGTGATTGAGAGTGATGGGCTCATTTTTGAAAGCCTGTCTGGCCTTTTGAGGCCATCACATCGCCTGTCAGGTAATATTTCTTGATTTCATTGCTTTGCCAAACCACCATGATTTCTATCGTTATTCTGCATATTCTGTTTTAATGATGTAAAATCAATTGTCGCAAAATAAAGTAGATAGGCTATACTGTTTATTTTATTGTTCCAAATTTAATATAAATAATATGTAAAACACTTGCGCAATGATTTAATCTTTGTTTAAATACCTATCTTTGAGTGTATAGCGTGAATCAATTTTAAGTTGCTTATTGTTCATTTTATATAGTTTGAAGCGGAGGAATTCGGTTGGGCTACCCGCTGAGATTTGCTTTGTTCATTGTTTTTCATCTCATTTTAATCCCGCCATCAAGTGCCCAAGGGGAACGGAAGGCTGCTATTCAGTTTTATTGGGGGTGCCAATATCTGATCAATGACCCCGTGCCTTCAACGCCAGAGGAAACTGAACAGGCCGGTAAATGTCAGACAGCCATTTCTAATGTTCTGAATTTCAATAGGGAATTGCCATCCAATATGGCTTTTTGTCCGCCGCTTTTTTCATCCGGCGTTCTTGATAGTGCCCGTATCGTCGTGCTGTTTATGAAAAATAACCCGCCGCGAATGGCCGAACGCTTTGATATGATGGCCTATTCAGCCTTGCGCATTGCTTGGCCTTGTTCCTGATCATCTTGATCTGGGATACGAGCCTCTGTGTTGTCTTTAAAATGGATAAAATCGATTAGCCGTCGATCTGGTCTTGAGGCGGCTGGGTCTCAACTTTGGCTGAGGCTGCAATGGCAAATCGCTGCTGAGCGCGGAGATACCACGCCTCGTCTTTCAAAGAGCCGCCACGTTTGATGGTTTTAGCGGAATCAGAGATCCGCTTTTTAACCAGTGTCCGGCGTTTAACGAGGCCTGAAAGTTGTTCTTTCGGGGTCTTTGTCATGGTCGTTGCACCAATATCCCTTAACACAATGTTAGGACCACTCGGCATCAACTCAACCACGCACTCGAAAACGCGTTGTTGGCTTGAAGCAAATCAACACCAAGACAGCATGTTAACGACTTGTTAACCATACCTGAACGTTTAGACGGTTGGGAAGGAAAATCTTTTAGCCCAATTCTTAAAATAAAATCAGGGCACTTCGAATATGGGGCAGTCGATAGACCATTTCATGCGGAAAATCGAGCACAGTTTCAAGCTCTTGGGCATTGGCATAGGCGAGTACAGATTGGGTTTTCCTTAAGACATCAATATTGTTGCGTAAGAATTGCTCCAGGACATGATCCGAAAACGGATTATATAAAAACAAAAACCAGCGTTGGTCATCAAGCAACCAGTCTCCGGCGTCCCCTATATAAAAATCGATAGGCCCTTTAACGGTTGAATATTTCAAATTTCGTTCGGCGGCTTCAATAAAATCAGGCTCAAAATCAAATCCAGTGACGGATTTGAAAAAATATCGCTCCTTCACATAAATCGTGGAGATGCCCTTGCCACAGCCCACATCGAGAAAATGGTAGTCGCTGGTTTTGGTGCGGTCGGTGGCGATCAGTTTATCAATGTCATTGAGCCAAACCGGCTCAAAGGCACGCGCATGGATTTTGTTATGTGAGCGTGTGTTGAATGATTGCACGCGCACAGGGGTTGCATCGCGGATATGGCGGCTTGCGATGTAATGCTGATTCCACAGGCCATTGAAAAACCGCCTGATTTTGAGCCGCATCTTCATCGCGTCCAACCCTTGCCAACCCCGTCCAACATGGACGTTTTCCGCTAATTGTTCAAGATTTTAAAGACTTTTTTATTCAAGACTCAAGTTTTAGCGCTCCTGTCCGTCTTTCAACCATGTAAGGCGTTATGGGAGTGCCGATCATGTTTGAAGCCATTCGAGCAATACAGGCCACCACGGATTCTCCGTATCACAGGCCACAGCCTATCGAAACGAAGTCGCATCGTCCGGCTTTTAGTCTGGATCTCGCTTATCATCCCTCTGAAATTGCGGCACCCAACAGCGAGCCGATGTCTTATTCTAGTGATGCCATTCATGCCTTGCATGATGCTTTGATGATCCAAAGCTATCCGGTCGATGCCAGAAAGCTTCAGGAGCAGCGTCGTCGCTCGGATCAGCGCACGGGACTGCATGCGGCCGATATTTCCCTGCTGGCCTTTATCGACGGATTGAAACCAGACGGCCGTTGAGACCTTAAGCTGCGGGGCTTTGGTCCAGCGTCAGGGCGCGGTTGCGGGCATTATTGATATGATGCGTGAAAGTCCGTGCAACCTCGGCCTCATCGCGGCTGGCTAGGGCATTGATCAGTTCGAGATGTTCGCGCATCACCGGTTCGACCAGAAGTGTGTGCAGCCGTGTTTTGGCGTGGCGGATCAGCCTGATCTTGATGGAATTGACCCGATAGGCATGGGAGATGATGGCATTCCCCAAGGCATCGATCAGGGCATCATGAAAGCCGTCATCCAAGGCTTGGGCTCTATCGATCAACTGGTCGTCCACAGGGCCGAGATTGACCGCATCCAGAATGGCCTGATGCTGTGTGCGCCAGTCTTCGATATCGTTGTCTGCGGCAGTGCGGGCATAATGAAGGGCGGCTTCGCGCTCTAAAATCAGCCTAAATTGGAAAGCGTCCCGCACAAGGGTCAGATCGACAGTGGCGATTTGCATGCCGCGTTGGGGAACCGTGCGGATCAGTCCCTCAGCTTCGAGCCTTGGGATCAATTCGCGGATTGCGCCCAAGGGATGCCCTGTCAGAACCACCAATTCACGCTGGGAGATAAATTGGCCGGGCTCCAATTCACGATCGCGCAAATGCTGCGTGAAACTGGCATAAGCCTGATCCCGCAATTTTGCTGGAGCGCGTGTTGGTGCCATGAGGAAGGAGCCCGGCTAAAGGTGTTTGTGCGAATGAACTCCGGTTATTCCGAAGCAAAAATCGCTTCAAAGGCATTGACCAGTTTTCTGGCATCGCGTGTGGCCATGTCTGACAAAGGCGGACGCATCCGCATCCAGCCCTGATAGCCGGTACGATGGGCCAGAAGCGCTTTGATGGCTGGCATGAAGTCATAGACCAGCACCGCATCAACCGCATGATGGATCAGCTTATTGTCACGTCCCTTATGGGCAATGGTGCGCATTTCGGCGGGGCACAGATTGGCAATACCGCAGATCGAACCAGCAGCGCCATTGCGCACCGCTTTGGCCAATTGACGTTCATCGCCGACCAGAATTTGCAGGTCTTTGTTTTCGGCCAGCAATTGCGCGGTGTTCTCGCCGTTGCCGCTTGAGTCCTTCACACCCAAAATCACTTTCGGGAAGGCTTTCTTCAAACGATAGACGAGCGAGGGATAAACACCGACCCGCGTCATGGACGGGATGTGATAGAGAAGAATATCACGCGCTTCACCACCCAGTGATTCAATCACGCTCGCATACCAGTAGAACAGTCCGTCTTCACTGGCATTGGGGAAATAGAAGGGCGGGGCCAGCAAAATAGCACGGCATCCGGCCTGATAGCCGATATGCATCTGCTCAACCGTTTCCTCGATGGTTGCAGCCGCAATTCCAAGGGTCACCTGCGTGCCGAGGTCAAAGCCCGCACCTTGCATATAGCTCAGCGTATTGGCGCGTTCGCGGGTTGAAATGGATGCCCCTTCGCCGGTGGTACCGAACACGGTCACCCCGTCACACCCATGGGTCAGGGTCCAGGCGGCATGCTCTGAGAAGGCATGCAAATCAATCGTGCCGTCTTTGTTGAAAGGCGTAGAGAGGGCACAGCTGAGCCCCATGCGGGTTTTATTCGTCATCACAGATTTTCCTCCGATACAGTATTTTTAATGGAACGCAGACCGACGCATCTGTCAACACTGACATGTTAGACTGATGCGCATTTCCCACTTTCTCTGTGCTTGTGCGCTGCAGCGATTGGGGAAACAGGTCTGGTGGATTAGGAGAGCGGCAGTAGGGCCCCTGCATAAAGACCAAAGGCAAAAATGGTGTGTCCCAGAATATTCAATCCGCGGATTTGCCATTTATTGGCACGTTTGGAGGCGGCCCATCCGGCGCCCATGCCGGGTTGCAGAATAAACCAGCCTGCGCCCACCGTGACCCAGCCAATCACCAATGTGGGCCATAAAGTGGGGGCTTGCAGCCAATCTGTCCCCATAAAAGCAATCAAAACCGCGGCATAGAGGATGCCAATCGCGTAATGGGCGATCCAGCCGATGGCCGTTTCAAAGGGCAGGCTCGGGGATTGGGCGATATCGTCATGGAAAAACCGGCCTTGTGGCAGGGAGGCGAACCAACGGCCGATCAAGGTCCAGTTGGCGGGCGGGATTTTGAAGCCAAATTTGAGGATTTGCCCCAAAATATCCATGCTGAGCGTTGCGAGCCCACCCATCACAAGGGTGCGTAAAATGAGGTCTTGCATGAATATCTCCCGAATTTTTCGTTTTGATTATCGCTTTGTGCCGTTCAGGCCTTCTTTTTACTCCTAATCCTCTTGCCGCGTCTTTTCAATCCGCCCTTCATTCCTTGTGGTCTTCATGATAGGAAATCAGGACGAGGCTGCTTGAAGGCGGCGTTTCTCATGATTTGTGCGTTCAGTGAAGCAAGGTTCGTCGATGCGTTATTTTTGGATCTGTCTGGCGATGGTTCTGGCTTTGGTGCCGGGGCAGGGCAATGCGCAAAATCAGCAGGATCAATTCCGCGTGACCGCTCTTTTCAAAGATTTGATGGAGGCGGCCTATTGCATCGGCACCATTGACCGCAAATTGGAACAAACCAATGTCTGCTCCAATCTCGAGCGTTTCCAAGAAGGCGAAGTGCGCGAGCACTGGAAACAATATTGCTCAGACAGTGACGAGCTGAAAAAGCGCTATCAACGATTTATCCGCAATAATGATTTCCGCATGCGCTATACCAGTTCCAGTGCGGCGGCGGCTGAAAAGGAAGGGCGTGAAGACGCTGATTTCTGCAGCTATGGCAAAATCCGCAAGATTTGCCCGACCTATGCGGGTGAATGCGTCAATTCTATTACGCGCTGTTCCCGCATGAATCTCTGCGAGTCACCGCGCCAGCCATTCTAACTTTTCAGACGATGAAGCGCTTTTGCGGCTTCCCGCGTCAACGGGCGAGGGTGCCCCCGCCCTTCAAGCATTGACCGTCAAATCTTGCTCAAACCGGATCAGGCCGGAAGGATTTGATATTGCCGCTGTTGCGCGGCAGGCCGTCGCCATCATCCTCGTCGGATGAATTGAAGTTGCCGTCATCCATATAGCGGGCCCGCAAGGTCGACAATTCCAGCTGCAGGCGGGTGCGCTCTTTGCGCACCGATTCCAGCCGCCCTTCGGCCAGACCGCGTTCGGATTTTTCGCGCTCAAGCTCGGTAATGAGTTCGGCAATCCGCTTGGATTGGGCTTCCATCGACAAGCGGTTTTTATGCTCAGACCGGCTGAGTTGCTCGGAAAGCTGCGCCATCTTGTCTTCGCTTTGCGAGATGACGGTATCTTTGGCCTTGTTGGCTTTTTCTAGCATATTGGTGCGGTCTTTGAGGGCCGCACGCGCCTGTTCGAGATTGCGGATCTCGTTTTGCAGGTTTTCCTGATCCAGTGTCATCTTCTCCGTTGTCTTTTCCAGACGACGGATGGTGCCTTTGAGTTCGACCTGACCACGTTCTGCAGCGCGGAAGGCTTCGGAACGGGCATTGACCTCGTTGCGGGCATCGGCCAGCAGTTTTTCAAGCATTTCATTGCGCTTGATCAGGGCTTCGACGCGGCCTTCATAGGTGCGTTTTTCCGAGGCAGAGGTGGTAGAAATCTCGTCGAGCTGGGCCAGCAAACGGGTGCGCTCGTTTTCGGCTTCGGCCAAAGTCTGCTTCAGGCTCGTGACCTGATTCATCCGGTTGATGAGTTCGGTTTCCGAATGGGCGAGGCGCTGGCTGTAATTATTGAGTTCAATCGAATTATTCGTGAACATCTGCTCAAGATTGGCCAGTTCTTCGCGCAGACTGGAATTCTTTTCATTGAGCAGGCGGTTGTCAGCCGAGAGCTGGTTGATCTGCTGTTCGGCAAACATTTCACGGTCGCGGATCGACACGTTTTCGGTTTGCAGAATTTCGATCTCGTCGTTTTTCTCTTCGAGTTGTTGCTCGATTTCGTTCAAACGCGCGGATTGCTTCATCGTATGGGATTTCAGGAGCGAAATTTCTTCCTGATTGCCGCGGATGATCACTTCACGGTTTGACAGCTCTTCAGCCAGACCAGACACGTCGATTTCAAGGGCAGAAATGCGGATACGCAGCTGGGTTTCCTGCTCGCGCGATTGGCTCAGCGACTGGGACGTTTGCTCGATAATCGAACGCAAAGCCAGATTTTCGGCCCGATGGGTCCGGTGATCGGCAAAAATATCATCGAGGGATCCGCGGGCTTTGACCACAAATTCCCGGACATTTTCGAATTGCGCCAAAACATCATCAAGGCGCTGGAATTGATTCAGGATATTTTGGTGCGAATTGCCAAGCTCGGACGCTTCGCGCGATTGCTGTTCCACGACAGAGTCAGGCAGGATCACTTGATCCCGCGGATTGCCGGTCTCCGGTAGCCGCACAGATTTGCGGAAATCGAGCCAGTTAATGAGACCCGCCATAGACCACTCCGTTTAGTAGGGAAAAAGAACCAATATCATTTATCATCTTATAGCTTAAATGACTTAAAAATAAAGATTATACCGACCTTGCCCACCCTTATAGGATTGTGACAAGGTTAAATTGTTGTTTTGTGGCGGTTTTGGGAGTGTTTTTGGATGTTTCGGTGGTATGGCGGGCTCTTTTTTCAGCGCTTTGGCTTTTTGGCAGCGGTTTTTTTGCTGGTTTCGGCTGCAAGCGATTCGCGGGCTGCCCGTCTCGATGACAAAGATCCGGCCGTCAAAATGATCGACAAGCAACTCCAGACCATCCTTGGCGGGATCAAGGACAGCATCGGTTATCCCCTCTCAGACGGATCGGTGATCACCGCAGCGCGATTGAACGGGCGGGTTTTCGAGATCAAGGTCCGGATGACCATTTTGAGCAATGAGCTGCCTGATCCGTCCTTCGAGGAACGCCGCGTCGAGATGAAAAAGAACTTCTGTATGGGCGAAACCGCCAAATTGATCGCCAATGATACGGCATGGGTCTATAGCTATTATGACCGTAAAGACCGTTTTATGACCAAAATCCGCATCGATAATTGCCGTTAATCTGCGCCTTGGGAGCAATTTTGGGCAGGGTGCTTAGGCGGGGTCGATGATCCGTGCCCCGACGCGGCGTTCTTCCCAATAGTCGTCACCGCGCTCTTGCGGGGAGGCGATGGTCCATAACCAATCGGTATCGGGCTCGGGCAGTGTGACGCCGTAAAGCAGATCCTGCCAGGCGCCGATCAGGGGTTGTCCCTTTTCTTGTCCGCGCAGGCGCACAACGCTGTCGGTGATCAAAAGCGCCTGACGCGCTTGCTGCAAAAGCGTGACATGATTGGACACAATGAGGCCGGCCCAATGCTCGATATGGCTTTCATCCTGTCCCTGACGGGTCCAGAGATCATGCGCCCCAATCGGTAATTGCGATAATAAATTGAGTGAAATCACCAAGTCACAGGACTGAAGCTCCGCCACAAAATCGGCATCGGGTTCATCGACAGTGGTTTGTCCCCGCAAGGCCCGGCTCAAGCTGAAACTCAAATCACGGTCGATCAGGGTCAGCCGCCCATGAGAGCGGGCGCGGTGCCAATACAGTTCCAAAGGGTGCACAATATCAACCAGCACCACATGCTTGGCCTGTGTCAGCAACGAATGAAGATCGCAATCATGCAAATGTCCGCTGCCCATCACCATGACACGGTTTAAAGGGCGCTTTAACCCCTGAATATGGCTTTGGATGGCCTGACGCGATGCTGTCAGATGGCTGTGCCATAGGGCGCGGCACCGCTGGGCGCGATGGCGAATGGCAATTTGACCTGCCAAAAGACCAGAGCGGCGTGCCAGCAAAGAGGCAGGAGTGATGGTCCATTCCAAAGCTTCTAGGATCATCGTGTTTTCCTGCCATTGGGGCCCTCATCGTGCAAGGGCCGCGCGCCATTCGGATGATAAAATTTGTTGGTTTTGGCCGAAAGACGTCTTGTAACCCCCTTTTTTAGCCATTAGGAGACGTGCCAGATCGACCCGTTTAACCGGCTTGTTCCTGTTTGGTGTCTTCTCTTTTTTTGTCAATGTGGAGTTTTTGTAGTGACGCATGCTGATCGTTTTTCAACCAATCCGGTGTCCCATTTTATTTACCGGACCTTTGCCGATCCGACCTGTCGCCGTTATGTGATTTGGCATCAATTGGTCAATTTGTTCATTTTCATTTCCTGTCTCGCTTTGGCGGGCGAGTCGGTTGATACCTTTGCCGAGCAACATCAGACCACGTTTGAAATCATCGAAAATGTTTCGCTGGCCTTTTTCACCATCGACTTTTTGGGTGCGCTTTATGTTGCAGAAAACCGCATGGGTTATGTGACGAGCTTTTGGGGAATTGTGGATATTCTCTCGATTGCACCCAGCTATTTGATGATGCTAAATTTAACATTTTTGCAAGGCACGAAGGTCTTTCGTTTGTTGCGTGTGGTGCGGGTTTTGCGCGTTCTCAAATTGGCGCGTGCGGCCATGTCGTCGGTGGGGGATATTTCCAGTAAAAAATCCAATCCCATCATCGTCAATTTGCGGATTTATCTGATTGCTTTGTTCTCGGTGATGATGATTTCCAGCACCTTGATGTTTTATGTGGAAGGTGGGCTTTATACCAATGAAGCCATGGTTCACGGTCAGGCAGCGATGGAAGCGCATGCGGCCAAGGAAGGCCAACCGGTTCCTACTGAAAAATTCATGCCCATCGACCCTATTTCCGGCAACCCCATTCCGGAAGACAAGCGCTTCTTTACATCCATTCCCGCTGCCATGTGGTGGTGCATCACCACATTGACGACAACGGGCTATGGCGACCTTTATCCGGTAACCGTCGGAGGCCGTGTTATTGCCGGTGTGACCATGTTGATGGGCTTGGTCTTGTTCGGTGTTTTGATGAATATTGTGGGCAAGACCTTGATGGTGATGCTGTTTGGCGAGTCCGTCGAACACGAGCATAAAAAACCGGAAAACGACCGTGCCGCAGCCGCTTTCATGCTTTTGACCGAAGGCGGCATGATCAGTCCGGAACAAGCCCATCGTTTGCAGGCTCTGCCTGTCAAAGCTTTGCGCGATGCGCTTGACTCCATTGCCGCACCGCCCGTGCCTGCCGCCAAAAAGCCGGAGGCGCTCAAGCCCGATCAAGTGCCGGTCTGATTTCGTCAGCCTTGCCATTCAAAACAAAAAAGCCCCGTCACAGGGGCTTTTTTATTGGGCAAAAAGGGGATGAAAACACCCGCTGCTGAAACAGGCAAAACAGGCCGATAGTGTCTTATTATGAATTACGCGGTGCGCGGGGTTTGGTTAGGATTTGCACGCTGCCATTTTCCTCCAACCGTTTGGCATCGGGATAAGGAACAATCGTAATCACCTGATCAGGCAAGGGCAGGCCACGAATGACGGTGGGGCGCAACAATTTGACATTGACCCAATCCCGCGTGCTGGGGGTTGCACTGGCTTCGCGCTCACGCAAGGGCGCCGGTTTTGGCTCTTCTTGTTTGGGCTCGGGAATGACCGCTTCCGGTTCGGCGGGCAGAGGGGCTTCGGCCACCGGCTCGGGATCCGTCACGACTGGGGGGGGCTCGACCACGGCGACGGGTTCAGCCTGCGGGGGGTTCGCAGCTTCGGGTTCGGGCGCGGGCTCTGGGGCTTGTTTAGTCGCAGCCGACAGTCCGGCGAGGCGTCGCAATCTGTCGAGCATGCCTGCTTCCAAAGCGGGTTCTTCAGTCGCCGTCATCGGGGCACTGGGCTTGGCAGCAGAGGCCGCGGGTGTTGCTTTTTGCACATCTAATTGCGCGCTTTGCGCTTGTTGCAGCGTATCAGCCACAATTTTTGATTTGATCTGCTCGAATGTTTCTTCTTGGACAGCGGGCACCTCCGCCGGTGCGTCCGTCGGATCGTCCGGAATGCTGATTGTCAGGGCTTGCGGCTGGGCAGGCTTTTCTTGCTGGGCTTCTTCCTGCGAGCGGCGTGCAAGTTTGCGCATCCGTGCAACCATCGGATCTTCCGGCACAGCGGCATCGGGCAGCGTTTCCGCCTTGATGCGGGCGCGCATATCCTCGGTGATCCGGATTTGGTCTTCCGCACTGAGGCGGGGCTCTTCATCCGGCAAGGGGGTGGCGCTGGTCGCCGAACTGTCACTGTCCGCTTTTGCGGTTGTGTCTTCCTCTGGCATGACCAGATCAAAGCTATCGGGCAGCATGTCGTCTTCATCTGCGGGATCAGCCGTCATCGCGATCACAACAGGGGCTTCGGCATCGGATGTCGGGGCGTCCGCTTGGGGTTCGGAGGCTTTTGCTGCGGCAAGGGCGCGCATCCGCGCCACCATCGGGTTCTCGGCAATGGGGTTTTCGGTCTGAGCGCCCGCGGCGGTGGCTTCTGTCTGCGCCAAAGCCCGCATGCGGGCCACAATCGCGGCCTGCTCATCCGTACTGAGCTTGGGCTCCTCATCGGAATGCACGATCACTTGCAGCCCGCCGGTATTTTCTGAGGTCGGCGCTGCGGCGGTTTCAACGGGGGCAGGCGGGGGCGGAGGCGCATGGGCCGTCATGGCAGCCACGGACGCATCGGGCGGGTCAATCACGAGATCCTGCAATCCCGCAATTTTAAGGCTGTCGCCTGTTTCGGGATGCTTGACCTCCACCACCGGTTTACTCTTGTCATTGAAATCATGGGCAGCGATTGTCGGACGCGGCGGCAGCTTTGGCGGCGGCGTATCAAAGTCGTTCATGTCGTCCATGACCATATCGCCCATATCAATTTTGAAATTGGCTTGGGCGACCAGCTCCTCTTGGGTGCTCATCAGCGCGCCGGGGGCGCGTTGCTGCGGGGTCTGATGCAGTGAGTGGTCGGATAAGGCGAATGACAGGCTGTCCCCTTCATCCTGACCGGGGGGCGTGGTCTGGTCGATTTTGAAGTAGTCGACCCATAAGCGTTGCAACCGGATGCGGTCGGTCATGATCGCGGGATTTCTGCGCCGGTCTTCTGCCACAGCGGCGGCCGAATGTTTGATTCTCAGCAAGATATCGTGACGCCGCTCTGCCGTCAGAGCCACAAAATCGAGTTTTTCAAGCTCGTCAATCATGGGATTGGAGACATACGGCACTTCGGGTTTTGGTTTTTCCCATTTTGGCAGCTTGAATTTGAACGCAAATTTCATGCAGGGCTTCCCGACGCGGCAAATATATTGAACGGAAATCAAAATACAGTGTCCGCGCGGCTAAAGAAAGTGTTTCTGGTAACCGTTATTTAAGATGTCGTCTGTGCATCTGTCTCTTTTTGAAAAAAATGAGGCATTTTCAGGCTGTGCTGTCCATTATTTTTGAGAAAATAATCGCGGTTTTTTGTTTTTGGTTCGTCTCGGAGGGGCATTATGAGCGTTGAGCATCACGAATTGGCCGTTCATGCCGATCCGGCGGCCCCTGTTTCGTTCCGTCGCAAGGTTTATCGTCTGCTTTTCGAAGCCCCGGATTCGCCGCCCGCCGAAAAGGTGATTGACCGGATTATCGTCTCGCTGATTATCCTGAGCGTCTGCGCCATCGGTGTTGAACATGTGGATGCGCTGCACGAAAAATATCACATGGAATTGGCGGCCTTTGATCGTTTTTCCGTTTATTTCTTCACCCTTGAATATATCCTCCGTCTCTATTGCATTCCGGAGTCGGAAGAGTTCCAGAAATTCAAATTCAAACGTTTGAAATATGCCGTCACCCCGATGGCGCTGATCGACTTTTGTGTGATCGTTCCGTTTTATTTGACCTTCCTGATCGAAATCGATCTGCGCTTCCTGCGTTTGCTGCGTCTGTTGCGGATTTTCAAACTCGTCCGCTTTATCGTTCCTGTCGTGCATCACTTCATCGAGATCAATCATGGTCGGACGATGAAGCAGAAAATCTACAGCATCCTGAACGAGGATGATTATTCCGGCGAATTGCATCATCTGGTCGACACGGTTTTGGTGTTTGTCATTGCCTTGAGCGTGACCGCGGTGGTGCTGGAAAGCGTGCAGCCCATTCATGAAATGCTCGCCTTCGAATTCCATATTTTCGATATGATCTCGGTCGGTATTTTCAGTACGGAATATGTCTTGCGCATTTATTCCATTACCGAAAATCCGGAATATAAAGAGCGACTATCGGGCCGTTTCCGCTACGCCACCACCATCAATGCGGTCATCGATCTTGCGGCCATTCTGCCCTTCTATCTGACCTTCTTTTTCACGATGGATTTGCGCTTCTTGCGCGTCATGCGGTTGCTGCGGATTCTCAAACTCACCCGCCATTCCACCGCGATGCAGACCTTGATCGAAGTGGTCATGGATGAAATGCCCGTCTTGCAAGCGGCGCTGTTCATCTCATTGCTGGTGTCTTTGTTTGCCTCCAGCGCCATCTACATTCTGGAGCATGAAGCCCAGCCCGATAAGTTCAACTCCATTCCTGAGGCTATGTATTGGGCCATCATTACCCTCACCAGTGTGGGCTACGGGGATTATTACCCCGTGACGCCGCTCGGTCAGTTCTTTGCTTCCTGTGCCGCCATCATCGGCGTGGTGCTTGTGGCTTTGCCAACGGGTATGTTGGCTTCGGGCTTCTCGGACAAGATCCGTCGCCAGAAGGAAGAACTGCACAAAATGGCCGATAAGGCCGCTGAAGATGGTGTTATTACGCCCCAAGAACACAAGCAATTGGAGCGGGTGGCTCACCGGATGGGGATTGCCGGCCATATCGAGCAGGAGATCGAGCAGGATGCTTTAAAGCGCCATGCCTATCTCACGCAATTGGGGGTTGCCGATGCTGAAGGGATCAAGCCCGCCTTGTTTCCGCTTTTGGCACCCATTGAGGGCTTCACCTTCGAAGAAAAAACACAATTGTTGGGTATTCTGGCTGCCAGTCTCTCAAAAGATGCAAGCTTCGTGCAGCATGTGGCCTCGCAATTTGTGAAAAAGAACGAGCCTGAACATTAAACATCACAATACCCGGATGGGTTTCAAAGCCCCTCCGGCTCTTACAAGACCAGTCTAAATCGGAATAGGCGTTATGTCTCAAAGTGACTATAGGGCTCAACTGCCTGTTGTGGCAGGCACGCGCGGGGGGCTTCCGGCTCTCGTCGGTCAGCCTGCGCCCCGTGAGCAGGCGGCGGCCCAATCGCAGGGTTCACAGTCACAATCTGACGCATTCGAGGCGGAACCGCCGATCTCCTTTGTCATTGATCCGCAAAATGTGCGTGAGCGGATAGTGGACTATCTCGGTGCTGTTTTGGCCCGTTGCTGGATTGATCCCAATCTGATGGAGGAGCTTGATAAAGCACCTCATCGCGCCCTTCGCCATATCGGGATTTTACTGCCGGACGAGTTTGATTTGCGGGTCGAGCGGCCCCATCGCGACCGTCCGCGGCTGGTTGTTTACGAATGCAATCAGGAGCGCACATTCAAGCGCCGCATTTGCTATTTGCAGCTCATCATGATGGCGGGCAAATAAGCCCTTCAAGCCAATCCCACACCGCGTCACTGCGAGGCGCTTATTTCTTTAAAGCCCCAACACTGCGTCACTGCGAGGCGCGAAGCGCCGCGGCAGTCCATGGGATCAATCAAGCGTCAGAGTGGCTGTAAAGACTGGATTGCTTCCCGCATCGCTCCGCTCGCGGTCGCAATGACGCTGGAATGGGGAAGGCTTACACCACGTCAATTCATTACTCTCAGCCCAGTAACCCAACACCGCGTCACTGCGAGGCGCGAAGCGCCGCGGCAGTCCATGGGATCAATCAAGCGTCAGAGTGGCTTAAAAGACTGGATTGCTTCCCGCTGCGCTTTGCTTGCGGTCGCAATGACGCTGGAATGGGGAAGGCTTACACTGCTTCCCGCGGCGCTTTGCTTGCGGTCGCAATGACGCGGAGAAAAGACAAATTTATACCGCGTCACTGCGAGGCGCGAAGCGCCGCGGCAGTCCATGACTGAAAAAGCAAGGCGATGCAAACGCGGCTGGTCTAAACCTCAGCCGCCTTCTTTATATTGCAAGGTGATCGAAATGCGGCGATTGCGGGCATCATAGGGATCACTGCTATTGAAAGGCTGTTTGTCGGCAACCCCTTCAATACGGGTAATCCGGTCAGACGGCACGCCCATTTTTTCAAGCAATTGGCGGGTTGAATCCGCCCGTTCTGCGGACAGAGCCCAATTATTGTTTTTCGGATCATTGCTCGCATATCCGAAGCCGTCGGTATGGCCACGCACATAGACCTTGTTGGGCAAATCAGCGACAGTTTTGGCCACGGCTTCCAGCAAGGCTTGCGCACGCGGCTGCAATTTATTGGTGCCGAGCGAGAACATGGCAAAATCGGCTTTGTCGACAATCTCGATCCGTAAGCCGTCTTTGTCCTGCACGAATTTGACCTGCTCTTTCAAGGCAGCCAGATTTTTGTCTTCCGAAAGACGGATCATGAGTTCCTGCTGCACGTCACTGAAGGTCTGGCTGTCGGATTTACCCGAGCCGCCCTGACCTGAGCCACCTTGGCCGGTGCCGCCTTGACCCTGACCCTGTGCACCGCCACCCTGACCTGTGCCGCCTTGGCCCTGTGCGCCTTGGGCTTGTGCATTCTGCCCTTGCGAACCATTCTGACCGGCTGTCTGGTTGGAGGCCTGCGAGCCCTGACCTTTATTGGCACCCGCTTGCGCATTGCCGCCTTGGCCTGCGCCGGCTTGTCCTTGGCCCGATTGTCCCTGAGCGCCTTGTCCTGCGCCGCCTTTGCCTGCGGCTGCGCCCTGACCTTGGCCGCTTTGTCCGCTGGCCTGCTGGTTTTGAGCGTTTTGGCCGCCGGACTTGTCGCCTTCGGCACTGCCGCCGGCCTTGTCACCTTCACCGGTGCCGCCTTTGGACTCGCCTTGTTTTTCCGATTGCTTGGAAGCGTCGGTTTCCGGCCCTTTGTCGCGGTCCTTGCCCCCTTCGGTGTCTTGCGGCGAGGCCACATCCAGCAAAGAGTTTTGGAAGGCCGAGGAGGGCATGCCCTCCGGATCAAGGATCGAGCGACCCCCTAAGATGCCGTTGGAACCAGCAAGCTGACCCATCTGGATCCGGCTTTTGGGTGTCGGCTTGAAATAATCGGCAATACTTTTGCGCTGCGCTTCCGAGGTCGCGCCCAACAGCCACATGAGCAGAAAGAACGCCATCATCGCCGTCATCATGTCGGCGAGCGCGATCTTCCATGCGCCACCGTGACCACCACCATGGCCCCCTTGGACCTTTTTGATGATGATACTGGCGGCGGGGGCGGCATCGCCTCCTTTTTCTGGCTTTTTGGGTTCAGCCATGATTACTTGCCTCTGAGACCGTCAAACACTTCGCCGAAAGACGGCTTGTTATGGTGGCCAATCCCGGCGCGTGCGGCTTCAATGACGAGCGGCTGCGGATGGCCATGCAAGGTGGCGACGATCAACTGACGCACGACCTGATAGATTTCGGCGTCATCGTCCAGAATTTGTTTCAGACGACCACCCATCGGTTCGATCACACCGTAAGCCAACAACACGCCCATGAACGTTCCCACAAGCGCCGAACCAATCAACGCACCGAGAACCGGCGGCGGCTGGTCGATCGCGCCCATTGTTTTCACCACACCCAACACGCAGGCAACGATCCCGAGCGCAGGACACGCACCGGCGGTGGCCGCCAAGGCTTCCACGGGGCGCATGGCTTCGTGATGGTGATGTTTGATGGCAATATCGAGCACGTCATCCACCGCATAGGCGTTGAGACCACCCGAGGACACAACCATCAAGCGGATGGTGTCGGTGATCATGTGGATCAGCGTGTGATCTTTCATGAGCTTGGGATATTCGGCGAAGATCGCGGATGAGTTGGGATCTTCCACATGCGATTCCAAGGCAACCGGCCCATCCACACGCAGGATTTTGAGCAGGCGTGAAACAAGGAAGATCACATCAAGAAAGTCTTGTTTGTGATAGGTCGGGCCGGAAAACACTTTGCCCATCCCGCCACCGACACCTTTGATGGTATCCATGCCGTTACCAACCAACATAGCGCCGATCGCCGCGCCGCCGATGGTGGCCAATTCTGAAGGAGCAGCATGGATCACCGGCGCCAAATCGCCGCCATGGGCGACGAACACGCCGAACACGCAACCGAACACAACAATAAGACCAACGGCACTCATTTAAACCCTCTTTTGCTTTCCTGATCGTTTGCCGATCACAGTCCCATAAGCAAAAATCAAACACCTATTCTATAGAGTAAACGCCTTTGTCGCAAAGAAGTGACAAAGGCGCGGCACGCAATCGCAAAATAAAGCCCCCCACTCAGGTGGGGCGGGAGGCTTTAGCCTCCGCCTTAGAGCTTGTCGGTGACGCGCGAGGCGACTTCGACCTGGGTCTGAAGCGCGCGCGCATTGCCGTTATAGAGCTGCTGGGCTTTGATCATCTGCACGAGCTCGTTGGTCATGTCGACGTTGGAGGCTTCGAGCGAGCCCGACATCACGGTGCCTGTGCCGGGCGAACCGCCAGCCGACAGCGTCACGTTCCCTGAACCGCCCGAGGCTGCAAAGTCGGTGTTACCGATGGGCTGCAAGGCGCCGGGATTGGGGAAGTTCGCAATGGCCAGATAGCCGATCGGGAAGGGGATCTGCAGGCCGGAATAGGAGCCTTGGATCAGGCCGTTCGAGTCAATCGACAAAGACTGCAACAGACCGTCGGTGGCTGAATCGGGTGGATTGGTCGCAGCGACAGGGCCATTGGCAATCGCGGCATTGATCTGGGTCGCATTGGCAACGACGTCATAATAATAGGTTTTGGAGTCGATCACCACCGTGCCCGGATTGGTTGTCGGGGGATTGGGGACATTGATCGGAATATTGGTCAGGGTCATTGCATTGCCATTGGCATCGCTGGCGGCGGTGCCGAAGCTTTCGGGGGTTGCACCCGATGCGGCGACGTAAGGACCGGAATACAAGGAGATCGGGGTCTGAGCCGGACCGTAATTGATGCCGAAGGGGATCGACACGTTTTTCAGGTCGGTGGAGGCAATCTGGTTGGGTATTGTATATTTCCAGGTGCTCACGCCATCCCATTTAATGGAATTGTTGCTGGCGGTCATCTGCACCATATTGCCGCTGGAGTCAGCGAGCATGCCGTTTTTGTCGACCTGGAAATTGCCGGCGCGGGTGTAAATCTGGTTGCCGCCTGCTGACAAAGTAAAGAAACCGGAGCCGGAAATGGCCAGATCGGTCACTTTACCGGTGTTCTGCATGGAGCCCTGTGAGGTGTCGCGCACGATATTGGCGACAACAGCACCCTGACCAACGGCTGTTTTCGGGCTGGCAGAGGGGTCATTCGGGAAGACGTCGGCGAAGGAGGCGACTGAACGCTTGAAGCCGTCGGTGCCGGAGTTGGCGATGTTGTTGCCCAAAACGTCGAGAGACTTTTGAGCGACCTTCATACCGGACATAGTAACTGAGAGAGACATGGCTTACCCCATTGCTCGAGAGAACTGATTGTCCAGTACTCAGCAAGTTGTGTGCCAACTCGGACAAGAGGGGAATTGGGCGGAAAAAGCCGTGCTTCGGGCGAGAAAAACGCTCATTCAGGCCGGATAGAAGCCGAAAAACGCCTTTTCAGCGTCAGTTTTGCGCGTTCTTTTCAAGACAGGCCGAGTTTACGCGGATAGGGCCTCTTGAGGCAAGGTTTTTCCGCCTATCCCAGCCATTTTCAAGGCCATCCAAAAAAAAGCCGCATCCCCCCTAAAGATTAACCTTATCCGGCCGTTATCTAGACTGTAGTAGCGCATGGAGGACGGACATGCTGAATATGAATGCTGTGCGGGCTTATCAACAAGCCGAACAGGAATTTCTCGTTGATGGGTCGGACCCGCATCGTTTGGTTCAGATCCTTTTCACCGAGCTTCTGGCTTCGATGGATCGCACCACTCATGCGTTGGAAGTCAATGATCTTGCTGCTAAATCGGCAGCATCGTCTAAGGCTTTGACGATTGTCTACGTGCTTGCAACCAGCCTTGATTTCGAGCGTGGTGGTGAAGTGGCGCAGTCACTTTCTGCCTTTTATGCATGGGTTCGTTCCCAATTGCTCGCTCTGACCCAAGATAATTCGGTTGAGCGGTCACGTAGCATCCGCAATGCAATTGCTGATATTGCCGATGCGTGGGACCAGATTGGCAAAAAAGCCGCTTAATCTGGATAATCTCCAAACAAACAAGAAAAAAGGGGCCTTGGCCCCTATTTTTTTGTCTATTTTCACGAAAAAGACCCGAGATAGACGGCTTATTGCTCTTCCAGAGAAAGTTTCTTCATTTTTTCGATCAAAGTTGTGCGGTGCAGGCCCAATGTCCGGGCGGCTTTGCTGACGGACCCTTGCGCATCCTCAAGAGCATGGCGGATAAACACGCCTTCCACTTCTTGTAAATATTCCCGTAAATCAAAGGCATCGGCCTTGGAAATGACCGCTTTAGGATCAATACCGCGCGGCGTTTCGGCATAGCGTATGGCCGTTTCGCCGATGCTCTCGCTGATGGAGGCGAGTGCGCTTTCCATCGCCGAGGGTATACTATTCTTGTTGGCGGGCAGCCGATAAGGCGCTTGATTGCGGTGATGGGCTTCCAGATTGATCTGGGCCAGCGCGTTGACCGATTGCCTCAGACTTTCCGTCTCATGAACGGGACTAACTTTGCCGATCGGGCGAAAGATGGACCGCACCATGCCCTCGTCGATCATGCGGCTGGGATATAAGATCGCCAAACGCTCGAGAATATTTCTCAATTGCCTGATATTGCCGGGAAACCGCATGCCCTGCAAACACACAATGGCACAATCGGTGAGTTGCGGCAGATGCGGAAAGCCCTGTTCCTGAAACCGTTCCAAGGTGAGATCGATGAGTTTGGGAATATCCTCGACCCGCTCTTCCAAGGAGGCGACGGTGATGGGGAAAACATTCAACCGGTAATACAAATCCTCGCGGAATTGCCCGCTTGCAACCAATTGTTCTATATTTCGGTGGGTTGCACAGATAAAACGGACATCGGTTTTGATCGGATCATTGCTGCCGATGCGGGTAAAACTGCGTTCTTCCAGAACACGCAGCAGCTTAACCTGCATTTCGAGGGGCATTTCGCCAATTTCATCCAGAAACAGCGTGCCGCCATTCGCCGCTTCCATATAGCCTTGGCGCATTTTGACCGAGCCGGTATAGGCGCCGCGTTCGCTGCCGAAAAGCTCGCTTTCGAGCAGATCGCGGGGAATGGCACCACAATTGACCGGAATAAAGGGGCCATGATTACGGCCGGACAGGGTATGCAAGGCCCGGGCAACAAATTCTTTGCCGCTGCCGGATGGTCCGAAAATACTGACAGATGTATCCATGGGCGCAACGCGACGCACCAAATCCAATACCTGACGCATGGGAGCGCTCGGTAGGTCGAGATAGACCTCAACTTGGCTACGTTGCCAGCTCACGTGACTCTTACCACATTACTATAAGGACATTGGGCGGGGCCCAGGACGCGCAGGCTATGTCAAAACTTTGACACTCCCTGCACCAGCTTTTGACGCTCCCGGGTCCGAGTGTCAATAATTCATTAGCCGCGACCTCTTCCTCATGTTGATAATCACAGGCTCTTTTCTTTTTTTACACTTTTTTCACCATATTTTTTAACGGGTTAACCAAATCTCCGGCTTTTCTGCAGGTTTTTTGACACCTTGTTGGCAAGGTCTTTGCTTTCAACCTAGCGCGGCCAGTAAAGGGCGTTGGAGTTGTTTAAATGAGCGTTGTGTTATGTTTGACGGACGGGCTTCCCGATAGTGAGGCATGGGTTACTCATCTCTATATGCGTGGGCATGATGCCCAGGCCGTGGATTTGAAAACACTTTTGTCCACAAAAGGGGATCAGTGGCCGCGCTGTGCATTGGTGATGGCCAGTGCCAGTGTGAAGCAGTTTGCTGCAGACAATGCGCAGTTTGCATCCAAATGCCGGCAATTAAAAGCCGATCGCATCGTGATGATCGATCCTCCGGGTAATAAATTCTCCGTCAAAGGCGAATTCAACGGTGCGGTTTTGAAAATCAAACCAACCGAAGACGGCTGGCGCTTTGCCGCTGAAACCGTTTCGCGTTTCGTTGATGACGAGCAGAGTGTTGCAGCGGGCGATCCGCAAACATTCAATCTGTTGCGTCTTGCACGTCGTGTTGCCTTGTCTGATGTCACTGTGATGTTGGTAGGCCCGACCGGAACCGGCAAGGAAGTGCTGTCGCGTTTCTTGCATAATTCATCCAAACGCAGCAAAGAGCCTTTCATTGCCGTCAATTGCGCTGCGGTGCCGGATACCATGCTCGAAGCTGTGTTGTTCGGTTACGAGCGCGGTGCCTTTACAGGGGCACACCACCCCAATAAAGGGATTTTCCGCGCAGCGGATGGCGGAACTTTGTTGCTCGACGAAGTGTCCGAAATGGCTTTGCATCTGCAGGCCAAATTTTTGCGCGTTTTGCAAGAAAAAGAAGTCACCCCGTTGGGTGGTTCCAAGCCTGTTCCGGTTGATATACGCGTGATCGCGACCTCCAACAGGCACATGCTGGATGAAGTGAAAGTCGGTCGTTTCCGCGAAGATCTTTATTATCGTCTGAACGTGTTTCCCCTTGCGACGCAGTCACTTGCGGGCCGCACGGGTGATATTTTGCCCATCACGATTGCCTTGCTTGCCAAGCATTGCGGTGGCTTTGCCAAAATCCCGTCCATGACCAATGCTGCGATCGAAAAGCTCGAGCAGCATGATTGGCCGGGCAATGTGCGCGAACTCGAAAACGTTGTTCAGCGCGCTTTGGTTTTGGCCGGTGACGGACAGATCGAAACAGATCATCTGATGATTGATCCCAACGATGTGTTTGTTCAGGGCGAAGTCGATCATAATCCGCGATTGCAAGCCGTAGGCGCTTAAATCGTCGTTCTCTGTTGCGTAGTGTTGGGGGTATCAATGCCTGTCGTTCAATCCGTTGGTTTAAGTGCCGAAATTCTAAAAAATGCCACTACAAAATTACAGCCCAACGGAAACGGTGCTGATTTTGGAAATTACCTGAACAAAGCATTGTCGCAGGTTTCCGATGCACAAAACAAGGCAGCAGACATTGCCAAGGCTTTCGAAGCTGGCGATGAAGTGGATGTCACCAAAGTCATGCTGGCTCGTGAAAAGGCGTCTCTGTCTTTTGAAGCCACTTTGCAGGTCCGCAACAAATTGCTCAGCGCTTACAAAGATATCATTTCCATGCCTGTCTAAGGCTTTGGTTTTTGTTTGTTGAAATTGACGACGTCTTCTATTCAAGGGTGAGCCATAATGGCCGAAGGTAATATGAATTATATGCAGTCCGGTGGCATGTCATCGCCAGGCGGCCGCGCATTACAGATTATATCGACCCTGCAAGAATATATGAAGCAGCCGGCGGTCATTCGCGCTTTGCCGATGATCCTTGTTGGTTTTGTCATGGTCATCGGCATTGTGCTGATCATCATGATGCGTGAACCCCCGATGGTTGTGCTGTTTCCCAAACTGGCCGAAGAAGACAAAGCCCAAGTGATGCAGATCCTGACCAATCAGGGGATCAAGGCACAGCTTGATAATATGACGGGTCAGGTCACTGTTCAGCGTCCTGATTTCTATCGCGCCAAAATGGCGCTGGCGTCGCAAGGTTTGCCGAAATCAAGCGCAACGGGTTATGACCTGTTGACGCAAATGCCGATGGGAACAAGCCGCAGCGTCGAAGCTGTCAAACTTAAGCAAGCGCAGGAAAACGAGCTTGCACGCTCGATCATGGAAATTCGTGACATCGAAGCCGCCCGTGTGCATCTGGCCGTGCCGGAGCGCTCGGCTTTTGTGCGTGACCAGCAGCCACCGTCGGCGTCTGTTTTTGTGAAACTGTCGGCTGGCCGTGTGTTGGGCCCCGGACAGGTGCAATCGATCTTGCATCTTGTGTCTTCAAGCGTACCTTACATGAGTGCGTCCGCTGTCACCTTGGTGGACCAATACGGGAATTTGTTGTCCAATCCGCAGCGCGATGCCGATATGGGGTTGACCGCGCAGCAATTGGAACATAAGACCCGCGTCGAAAAAATCCTGCGTGACCGCATTGTGAATTTGATGACCCCGATTGTCGGTGTCGGCAATGTGACCAGCGAAGTGAATGTCGAAATGGACTTCACCCGCTTGGAACAAACACGCGAAATCTATGATCCGGAGTCCCGCGCCATTCGTTCCAAACAGGAATCTGTTCAAGATTCAAGCGATGGCATTGCGCGTGGTGTCCCGGGGGCAACCTCGAACCAACCTCCCACAACACCGCAGCTGGCCCAGAATGCCACCCCAGCCCCTGCGCAAGCGAACGAGGCGCCCAAAAACCATTCGGCCAATAGCGTTCAAAATTTCGAAGTCAGCCGTGAGGTCCGCTCCTCTCGTGCGGCTTTGGGTGAAGTGAAGCGTTTGTCTGTGGCTGTTTTGTTGCGGGCCTCGACCACACCCGATCCTAAAACCGGCAAACCCGTTGAAAAGGTGATGTCGGAAGCTGAAACACAACGTCTCACGCAATTGCTGCAACAGGCTGTTGGTTTTGATGGCGAGCGCGGCGATCGTGTGTCGCTTGTGTCCACCAATTATGCGGACGAACAGCCTTTGTCTTCTCGCTCTTGGTATGATGCGCCATGGCTTGAAGATGCGATCCGTCAGGGTGGGATCTTGCTGGTGCTGGTGGTTGTTGTTCTGGGTGCCTTGCGTCCGCTCTTGGTCCGCTTGATGTCTGCTGCTGACTATGCCGCGCTGCAGAGCGAGACGGTCATGGGTGAAGGCGAAACCATCGAGGTGCAAGAAGGCGAATCTCTTGAAGACATCAAGGCGCGTCTCAAGCCCAAGAAGACTGCCATCACGGCTGAAATGCTGGATACGGCGAATTCCTACGATGACAAGGTTGCGGTTATCCGCATCCTTGTGGGTGACGACTCCAGCCGTGTCACTGCCGTGCTGAAGCAGATGATCCAGCGTGATTTGAACTGATTGTGATGGGTGAGGGCTGATCTATGGCCGAGACAAATGTAGCCGATGTCAATCTGGAAGCCGACCATACTTACGAGCTGCTGAGCGGCACGCAGAAGTGTGCGATCGTTATGCTTCTTCTAGGAGAAGACGAAGCGGCTGAAATTCTCAAAAACCTGTCGCCGCGCGAAGTGCAGCAATTAGGCAGTGCGATGTATTCGGTTGCGGATCTCGATCAGCGGACCGTCAATCTTGTGCTCGATGAATTTCTCGAAATCATGAAAGCGCAGACCTCGATTGGTCTGGGTGCCGATGCCTATATCCGCCGCGTGCTCACCAAGGCTTTGGGTGAAGACAAAGCAGGCAGCATCATCACGCGTATCGCCCCCTCCAGTGGTGCCAAGGGGATTGAAATTCTCGACTGGATGGATGCACGCTCCATCGCCGAAATGATCGAGGGTGAACATCCGCAGATTATTGCTTTGGTTGTCGCGCATTTGGATTTTGCGGTTGCGGCCGACGTCTTGATCTTGCTGCCGGAAGCGATCCAGCATGAAGTGATCCAACGTGTGGCAACGCTAGATTCCGTGCAGCCAGAAGCCATTAACCAGCTTGAACGCGTGATGCAGATGCGCTTTAAAGCATCGACATCCTTGCGGGCCTCGAAAGTGGGCGGCGTGAAGGCAGCGGCGAAGATCATGAACTTCACGCAAAGCCAGACAGAACAACGCATCATGAAGGGCTTGCAAAAGCTCGACAAGAATTTGATGACGGCTATTCAGGACAACATGTTTGTGTTCGACAATCTGATGGCCTGCGATGATAAGAACCTTGGTATTTTGATGCGGAATGTCGAACCTGAATCCCTGTCTATCGCCTTGAAGGGGTCGGATGAGCGTCTGCGTGATAAAATTCTGGGCTCGATGTCTGCTCGTGCTGCCGCAGCCATTGTTGACGAAATCGAAGCCAAGGGTCCGATGCGTGTGACAGAGGTGCAGGAAGCACAAAAGCAAATCATTGCCGTTGCCCGTCGTCTGTCGGATGCGGGTCAGATGGTCCTTGCCGGCCGCGGCGAGGACATGGTGTAAGATGACGACCCGCCGTGTCAGTCTTGACGAAATACCTGGCCTTGTTCCCAAGGATAGGCCTTTTGTTGAGACAAGCCATGGTGGGCCCGAAAAAGAAAACGAGTTTGTTGCGTGGGGTCGCAGTAAATTTCGCGAAATAAAACCGGACGAGCCCGTTTCGCCTCCGCCTTCGCCCGAGACCACGCAAGACAATAACGAAGCGCAAGCGGAACCTGAAACCGACGTTGTGGTTGAGCCGGAACCTCAGCCAGAGGCCCCACCGCCGCCGCCACCACCACCGCCTGTCGATGAAGATCCGCCGCCAAGCGCGCAGGAAATTCTGGACGCCATTGAAAAAGCCAGAGAGGAAGGTCGCGCCACGGGTTATGCCCAAGGCATTGCCGCCTCGCGTCAGGAACTCAGCGAAGCGGTCTTGGCACTGCGTTCCATGGCGGCCGAACTGCCTGTTCAGGCCGATGAAGTGCGTCAGCAGGCCGCAGCCATGATGGCCCAACATGTACGCCGCATTGCCCAAGATTTGGCCGGAACTGTTTTTGCAGAAATCCCGGAGACTTTTCTGGAGCGTATTCGCCGCTCCGCAGAATTGTTCGTGCGCGCCAATAGTGAATTTCAGCTTTTTGTCAGCCCGCATGATTTGAATGCTTTGACGAAGGCCTTGCAAGGCGAAGAAATTTTTAACGATATCAAAGTGTCTGCGGATCATGATTTGATGCGCGGGGCCTTTCGTTTGTCGTCCCGTGATCTTGAAGTGGTGGATACGCCGGTCATCGAAGGTGGGGAAGAGGATCAGACCTGATGCCCCAAGCCCTGACCTATCTCGAAAAATCTTTGTCGTCGGTACGGTCCGAGCGGTCGATCCATGCCGTAGGGCGTGTGAAACGGTTTGATGGCCAGATCATTCATGCCAGTGCCTTTCCAGCGTCCGTGGGGCAGGAATGCCGTATTTATCTTGAAGATGGCAGCTGGGCCGAAGCAGAAGTCATCGGCTTTCTCGACGAATATACGGTGCTGGTTCTCACAGGCGGCAAAGGGGCCATTGTGGCCGGTGCCAAAGTGGAAACCGTCAAACGCGTCGATCTTGTTCCTTGCGGCGATGGATTATTGGGCCGTGTTTTTGACGGCGCGGGCAATGCGCTTGATGGCATGCCGCAACCCATTTTGCAGGAAAAATGGCCGTTGCGTGGCGAGCGGGTCAATCCTTTGCGCCGCCGTCCGGTCAAGCAGGCGCTTGATACCGGTGTGCGGGCCATCAATGCGTTGTTGACGCTTGGGATCGGGCAACGCATCGGCATCATCGCAGGCAGCGGCGTGGGCAAATCTTCGCTGCTCTCCACCATCGCGCGTTACACAACCGCCGAAGTGGTGATCATCGGTTTGATCGGCGAGCGTGGCCGCGAAGTGTCGGGCTTTGTGGAAGAGCTGCAAGCCTCACCCTCATTCGCCCATACGATTTTGGTTGCTGTTCCCGCTGACCAGTCACCGGTTTTGCGTATTCGCGGCGTGCATCGCGCCACAGCCTATGCGGAATATTTCCGTTCGCGCGGCAAAAGCACATTGCTGATGATCGACAGTCTGACGCGTGTTGCCCATGCCCAGCGTGAATTGGGTCTGGCCTTGGGCGAGCATCCGACCGCCAAGGGTTATCCGCCTTCTGTTATCTCGCTGATCGGCTCTTTGCTGGAACGCGCGGGGCTTGATGGCGATACCGGTGGAAGCATCACTGCCATCTATACCGTGTTGGCCGATGGTGACGATACAACCAATGATCCCGTGGTCGATACCTCCCGCGCTATTTTGGATGGCCATAGTGTTTTGGCGCGTAAACAGGCCGAGCAGGGCATTTATCCCGCGATTGATCTGGGCGCGTCGATCAGCCGGACGATGACGGATTGTGTGACGCCCGGCCATATGTCGCGTGCGCGCAAATTCCGCCGTTATCTGAGCTTATGGGAACAAAACAGAGACCTTGTTTTGCTGGGCGGCTATCAAAGCGGGCAGGATGAAGAACTGGATCACGCCTTTTCGATTTATCCGCAGCTGTTGAGTTTTATTACACAGTCGATGCATGAATCGAGCGGATTGGTGGAAAGCGAAGCCCGTTTGCAATCGCTTTTTCCGTCATGATTGAGGTCTGACCATGCAATCACGGCGCGTCAAACTCTACGCCACCAAGAAAAATATCGAATTGATGGGGTATCAAAGGGAAGCTTTGCAGCTGCGGACCGAATTGGATCGCCTGTCCCAACGCATCGAGCAGGTGCGCCAATTGCTTGATGGTTATCACCAGCAAATGGCGATGCCGGAAATGACGGGAACGGAATATATGACCATTCTCGACATCTATCATCGCTTGTCGGAACGCCGCCGCTTCGATGAATCCCGTTTCGAGGTTTTAGACGCAGAACGGGCCCGTTTGACGGGGATTATGGTGCAAAAAAAGCGCGAAATCGAGAAACTCGATGACAAAGTCAAGGTTTTACGCATTCAGGAAATCGAAGAAAAGGAGGAAAAGGCCATGAAATCGATGCCCGCACCGCGTCCGCGGGGGCATTGACGGGAGTGGCATGAAAATTGCTGAATTACATTGATTTTCGTTATTTTGTCGTGTTTTGGGGGCAGTCTTGCAGAGCGTAACGGTACAAGCGTCAGCTAAGGTCGCGGATGTCGCAAGTCCTGACCAGACAGTTGCTCGGACAGAGTCAACCTTTGACCTGATCGGGTTCGTGCAGGCCGCATCTGCCGCGCAATCGGCCACTGCATCTGCGGATGCCTCAGCTGTTGCGGGGCAGGACGCATCAAAGCCCCTTGATCCCCTCGCGGCGCTGATGAATATCGGCCAGCTTGCCGAAAAAGGGTTGAAAACCTCCCCCTTCGCCGATGCTGTTGCTGGCGATAATGGTGTTAAAATCCATCTGTTCCCCACGCCGGACGGTGCAACCGTTGATACGATCCGCGATTTGCCGATGATCACGGCGGCTGATCTTCAACATGCCGTGTCCTTGATGCCAGCCTCGGCTGAAAAAGAAATGGTTTTGTCGCTGATCCATGATCCGCAAACCATTGCAGCAGCCATGCAGGCGTCCGGCTTGATCAATTCCAATCAAATGAGCGTTGCGGGTCAGGATCTGCAACAGCTTACGGGCTTTATTGCCTCTGCTGCGCCGACCGATGCGCCAACCATTGCAGGGCAGGGTGATGTTGCGGCCGCTCAGGCTGATCACGCCCCCGATGGCCCAGAGGCCGTTGCTGCCGCGCCCACACAAACCAATCCTGCAGCATTGGCCGCCCAGCAGATCATGGCTTTGCAGGCAATGCTTGCGCCACAAGTGACGCCTGTTCAGCCTCCTGTGGTACCGACCGGCAATGAGGCTGGCTTATTGAATCATGTCGAGGCGGATCAAGCGGTTCTGCCTCCTGAAATTACCTCCGGACCTTGGGGGCAGTATCAAACACCCGTGATGCCGGATCAGCGCTTTGTCCGGTTTATCATGCCCAATTCCGATAAGGCAGGGCTTGGTTCCGCTGGCTCTTTGTTGGGGCCTGTGATTGTTGATCAAGCAGATAGTCTTGATTTGCCCGCTTCTGCTCTGACGGCGGATGAGGGCTCTGTTCAATCGGTGCTGGCTGGTTTGGCCGGTCTTGAAAAGACGTCGGCCTCCTCACTCCTCAGTGGTATGACAGCTACGGCTGATGTGTCATTGGGTGAAACACTTGCATCCAAAATTGCCGCATTGACGCAAACGGGGACTGGTGTGTCAGAACCTGTGGCAGCTGGCATCAATGCCGCTCTTCCAGAATTGACTGAATCAAGCGGTGTCGGATCGGCACCAAATCTGGCCTCATCAACGGCCTCATTATTCTCATCCATCTTTGCCAAGCATGGCATCGACGCGCCCTCGATCACCCCAAGTGTGACGGGCGATGCGCCATCGGGCTCTACATCTAGTAATGGTTTTTCAGCTCAAGATTTTGCCGCTTTGGGCCTCAATCCCTTAGCGACCGATGCACATCTTTTTGCCGTGCCGACATTTGGTGAGTCTGAACCCTCACCATTTGCAATGCCGGTCAGTGACGGTGAAGGCGACAGTATCCGCTCGGGTTTGCTGAAGTCGCTGGGCGCATTGAAAACACCACAGCCCACCGGTAGCTTGGCGTCGCAACTCTTTAACAGCAAACAGATTCTCGAGCTCGTCTCTGAAGAAGGTCTGACCCTCACAACCTCGGCCCATGCGCTTGAAGAACATGCAGGGATTGTGTCGGCTGATCATGCGGCCATGGCCTTTTGGGCTCCCTCTGCGCAAGAGGGCCAGGCTCAGCCCAACGCGCATGCGTCCTCAGCCGATATCGGCGGAAGTCTTTTGTTGCGGGATGCGGCAGCGGGTGGACAAGACCAAGCAGGCGGCCAGAACCATGCGCGCCAAGATGGTCAATCAGCCAATCAACAATCGGCCTTGCAAGGCGCTGATGCGCGGTTGAACGCCAATGCGCCAGCAACCGATGATAGGGCCCCTGTGTTACACACTGCGGCTCAAGCAGATGATTTGCTGTCAGGCTCTGAGGCGCATCAAACCGCTGTTTTATCGGACGGGACCGGCAGTGAGGCCTCCTCATTTTCAACGGCCTCCATGGCATCGGCTGCATCAGGTGTGGCGCCTGCGGGTGCAACATTGGGCGCCCGTGAGAGCTTGATGGCCGTGACCTATGCAATGACGGGCCGTTCATCAAACGGATCTGGATCAGCGCTTGCCGCTGAAATGCGTTTCATGTCTTTGGGGCAGCAAGTGATGGCTGCTTTGAAGCAGAATAGTCAGGAAATTGAGTTGCGGCTCAATCCTGCACAATTGGGCAATGTGGTGTTGAAGCTTCAGGTCGAGGGGCAGAAACTTTCCATCAGTGCTCGGACAGAAAGTCAGTTGTCAGATGATGCCTTGTCGGCGGGTGAAGAGGGACTTCGTACTTCACTGGCTGCAAATGGTTATCAACTCGACAAATTTGATGTATCGCATCAGGACGAGCGGCGTAAGTCGCAACGGTCTGAAACTGATCAGTCCAACGGACCTGAGCAGAAAAGCGATGATCCATTTTCATTCGACCTCATAGCGTGATGCGAGGATAATATGGCAGGTCAGGAAGCAGCAGCTGAAGAAGAACCAAAGAAAAAAACCTCGGTCGTCAAGATTATACTCTTTGTCGTCGGTGGTCTTGCGCTTGTCGGTCTCGGTGCGGGCGCTGGGTTTTTCTATGTTAAAATGACCGCTCCGCCGGTTGAAGAAAATCCTTTGGCCATTGTCATCGACAAGGGCGCTTCGGCAGCAGCTGCTGCGGATGCGCATGGTGGCGGTGAGAAGAAGGGCGAAGAGAAAAAAGACGCGCATGGCGGCGGTGACGCGCATGGCGGCGGTGACGCGCATGGCGGCGGTGACAAGAAAGATGCGGGCCCGGCGGGCAAAGCGGTGCCTTCAACCGAACAATTCGCCACCACTTACTTTGAATTTCCGGGCAACTTCACAACCAATCTGCGCGGCTCAAAGCGCTTTGTGCAGTTGAGCCTTGGTCTGTCCACGCAATATGACAAGCAAGTCATTGAAAATGCCCAAAAGCATGAAGTGGCGATCCGGGGTGAAGTGCTTGCTTTGCTGGCCGATCAGTCAGAAGCGGACATGGTCGGGATTGCCAACCGTCGCAAGCTGCAAGAAATGTTTAAAGACACCATCAATAAGGTGCTGACGGAACGGGCAGGGTTTGGCGGTATTGAAAGCGTCTTTATCACCGCACTTGTGATGCAGTAATCTGACAATGGCTAATACACGCAAACTCAGCAATGAAGAAGTCAAAGCCCTTCTCGAAGGCCTGCAAAGCGGGGCGATCGATGTTGGCAAGGCTTCTGAGGTCAAATATGAGCCCTACCAATTTGGGGGGAGCAATCTCGAACTGCTGGGTGATTTGTCGACTCTGCGCCTGATCAATGCGCGCTTGGGTCGGCAAATGCGCAATGTCTTGATGCCGATGCTCCGCTTTGAGCCTCGTATCAATGCAATGCCGCCAGAGACCATCACCTATGAAACTTATTTCAAGAAACTTGATCCTTTCTTGAGCCTGTCGACCGCGCGTGTCGATGCCTTGAAAGCCACGATTTTGATCACCATGCCTTCGCGGTTGATCAGCATTTTGGTGCAAAGCTATTTTGGCGGCAAAGGCGATGCGCAGGCCACCCGCCAGAATGAATTCACACCCACAGAAGAGCGGATCATCCAGATTATCACGGATGGTATTTTGCGGGCGCTTGAAGACTCATGGAAAGAAATTTTTCCCTGCGAATTCGAACTGATCAATAACGAAACCAATCCGGCCTTTGCCTCCTTCGTGGAAACGCATGATCTGGTGGTGGTGTGCAGTTTCGTTTTGCAACTGCCATTTTCCAAGCCTGTCTCCATTGAAGTGGTCTATCCTCTGCAAAGCTTCAAGCAAATTGCGCCTCTGCTGCGCTCCAAGATCCAGCGCACCGGCGAAGGCACCGATGTGGAATGGGAGCGCCGTCTGCGCGCCGCTTTGATGGCCGTTCCGATCAGCTTTGTGCCGCGTTTGGCTGAACCGACCGTGAGCCTGCCCGAATTGCTGCGTTTGCATGTGGGCATGGTGATCGAGATCCCCGCTTTCGAGGAAGTCGATTGCTATGTTGAAGGACGGGAATTGTTTACAGGCATAATCGGCGAACAAGATAATAAAATGGCTGTTCGCATTAAAAAAACCGCAATGTGAGGTTAACCGATGAATGATCAAAATGTTGATGGTGGTGATGCTCCTTTCGCATCAGCCCAAAATCTCAAGCTTTTGGAAAGCGTCGAGGTCAAGCTGATCGTCGAGGTTGGCGGTACCAAAATTTCTATTCGTGACCTTTTGAAATTAACAGAAGGGTCTGTGGTCGAACTTGAGCGACTGGCGGGCGAACTTCTGGACATTTCAGTCAATGGCACGCTCGTGGCGCGTGGGGAAATCGTGCTGGTGGGCGAACGTTTGGGCATCCGTGTCAGCGAAATCATTTCGCCCGAGCAGCGTTTGAGGAACCTCTAAAGAATGAATATTTTTGACGCAGCAGTCGCCTTGTTGGTGGTCGCCATTGTGGTGCCGCTGACGGTTGTGATGATGCGTCATCGTGATCGGCTTTTGAAGAAGTTCGATCAGGGCAATATGGCCGTTCGCTCTATCTGCCATTTGGTGGATGGTGCGAAATTATGTGTCGTTGATGTCGGCGATATCACCGTTCTGTGTGCTGTGAGCCGCACCGGTCATATCGCGATGCAGCTCATGCCTGTGCACGGCTTTGTCCCACAGGCGCATGAGGCGCAATCATGAAGCGCCATCATTTCTTTTTATTATCTTTAGTCTCCTTGGTCTTGTTTGGATCTGTGACCAGCGCGCTTGCCCAGTCATCCGCTTTTGACATGCCCATCCTCAAGCTTGAAAACATCCCCGGTGGTGGCGGTCAGAACATGTCTCTGACGCTGCAAGCTTTGGTGCTGATGACCTTGCTGACGGTTTTGCCGTCTTTGTTGCTCGTCACAACCAGCTTTACGAGGATTATCATCACCTTGTCGATTTTGCGTCAGGCTTTGGGAACGCAGCAAACACCGCCGAACCAGGTGCTGGTTGGTCTTGCTTTGTTTCTGACTTTTTTCATCATGACGCCGACGTTCAATCAAATCAATGATGTGGCTTTTATTCCCTATACGCAGGGACAAATTTCCATTCAGGAGGCGGGTATCCGCTCGGCCGGTCAGCTGAAAACATTCATGCTGCGCCAGACCCGTCAAACGGATATTTTGGCCATTGCGGAATTGCGGGGCGATCGGGCCTATGACGGCATGGACAATGTGCCCTTTGTTGTGGCTGTGCCGGCCTTTATCATTTCGGAATTGCGGACTGCTTTCACCATCGGCTTTTTGTTGTTTCTGCCCTTTCTGGTCATTGATATCGTGGTCTCCAGCGTCTTGATGGCCTTGGGGATGATGATGCTGTCGCCGATGCTGATTTCCTTGCCTTTCAAACTCATGCTGTTTGTGTTGGTGAACGGCTGGGCGCTCACGGTTACATCTTTGGTCGAGAGCTTCGCAAGGGTACCGTGACATGGGTCTTGACCAATTTATTATTGTTGGCCGTGAAACTATCTATGTCGTTGTTTTGACTATTGGCCCCTTATTGGTCGCAGCGCTGGCAGTCGGTGTCTTTATGGGCATTATTCAGGCCGCCACATCCATCAACGAACAGACTTTGGCTTTCGTGCCTAAATTGCTGGTGGTGATCGGTATTTTCATGCTGGCCGGCCCTTTTATGTTTTCAACGGTCACCGGCTTTTTCCAAACCATTTTCACTGAAATCGGGAGGGTCGGGCGATGATCGTGCTTGACGCTCCGACCCTGTTTGATGGTTTGATCGCCTTTTTGCTGATCTCGATCCGTCTGGGCTCCATGTTTCTTGCAGGACCGTTGTTTTCTGCGGCCGTGATTACATTGCCGCAACGCATCGCGCTCACTTTGGGTGTGACGATTGCCCTTTATGGAACCATTGATGTTCCCAAAATCGATTTTATTTCGGTTCAGGGCCTCGTGGTGGTGGCACAAGAAATCATGGTCGGTGCGACGATCGGCTTTTTCATGCAATTTGCCTTTGCGGCCGTTACCTTTTCCGGCGAGCAGATGTCGTCGGCGATGGGCCTGAGCTATGCGGCGATGGTTGATCCGCAAACAGGTGCTTCCTCGCCTGTGGTTGCCCAATTTCTGTCGGTGATTTTGATTTTGATTTTTCTGACCATGAATGGCCACCATTTGCTGATCCGCGAAGTGGGCTCTAGTTATAAATTGATCCCGATGGGTGAATTCAAAATGACCGCCAAAATGTTTTTGCGGACATTTGAAGCAGGCTCTTTGATGTTTGGCATGGCATTGCTGATCTCGTTGCCCGTTGTGGTTGCCATGATGCTCGTCAATATCGTCACCGGCGTCATGACGCGTGTCGCGCCGCAAATGAATATTTTTTCGGTTGGGTTTCCCATCACGATTTTGTCGGGCCTCGCTCTGATGATGGTCATGATGCCGACCATTGGGCATTTGATGTCCGATTTTATTAATCAGATTGGCCTGCGTATGCATGACCTGATCCTCTTATCACAGGAGGGCTGAGCATGGCCGATGATGACGAAGGCGAAGAAAAGACCCAAGAACCGAGTGCCAAACGTCAGGAAGAGGCGATTGAGCAAGGTCAGGTTCTCACCTCACGTGATTTGATGGTGCTGGTCGTTTTGGCGACAGGCGGCATTCAGCTCATGATGAATGGCAAATATTATTTTGATGAATTGGTCGGCGTCTTTCGACAGGATTTGCTCTTTTCAGAGCCCATTATGCGGGATCTGCCTCTGCAAACCGCTTTGAGCAATGCGTTTAGTGGCGTCATGATTCCTTTCTTGATGTTTGCCGTCCCGATTTCAATCATGCTGATTGCCACGCAATATTTCTTTGGCGGCTTGCATTTTGTCATCGGCAATGCGGCACCGAAATTCGAAAAGCTCGACCCTATGAGCGGTTTGGGCCGCATTTTCGGCATGAACTCCGTCATGGAGGCCTTGAAATCGCTCTTGAAGATTGGCTTGATCGGCGCGGCGGGTGTTTGGTATGTGGTTGATCAAATCCCCATAATCGTTCAAATGAACGTGATTTCGTTTGAAAAATCGCTGATTGCCACGGGTGCCTTGATTGTCAAAACCTTCATGGTTTTGGTTGCCGGTGCGGCTGTGGTGGCCTTTGTGGATGCGTTTTATCAATGGCGGACGTTCCGCGATAAAATGATGATGACGCGGCAAGAGGCCAAGGACGAATACAAGCAAGCCGAAGGTTCGCCCGAAGTGCGTGCCAAGATCCGCCAGATGCAACGCGAATCGGCGGAGCGCGGTTCGGTGGTCAATTTGTCTGACGCCCAGGTGGTGGTAACAAACCCAACCCATTTTGCCGTGGCCTTGCGCTATGATTTCGAGGACGGAACCGCCCCCAAAGTGGTCGCCAAGGGCTCAGATATGGTCGCGGAACAAATCCGCGAGAAAGCCCGAGAGCTTGATTTGCCGGTTTTGTCCTATCCGCTCTTGGCGCGTGCCATCTATTTTACCAGTGCCATCGGGCAGGAAATCCACACCGAACTGTATCGCGCGGTCGCGACAGTCCTCAGTTATGTGTTTCAGGCGGGCACAGAGGCCCCACAACCAGAAATTGAAGTGCCCGAATCCATGCAATTCGATACATCTGGACGGAAGTTGGAGGGACGCAATGTCTAATCAGCGTCCAGTTTCTTGTTTTGGGTGTCGCTATTTTGTTATTAATCATGATATGAGACATCCATATACTTGTCAGGCGTTCGGTTTTCGATCACGTAGATTACCGGCGCTCGAAGTCTCGGCGAGTTCAGGGCAAGCCTGTAATCGCCGTGAAGCCCAGCCACTTCGGAGGCAGGACGCGCCAGGAGGGACACGATGAGCACGAACGATCCGGCTAAGGATGCGGAAAAGACCCTTGCCGCAGTGGATGAGTCGATTCAGATCGCGCTTTCGGCTGCAGGCACCGCAACGGACGCTGCCCAAGAACTGCAACGCTTGCGCTTGCAAGTCACCACCCTGATCGAAGGGTCCAAGCGGTCCGGCATGGTTCTGCTCTATAGCGGGATCATTGTTCTGGTGATCGCGGGCATTATTCTGGTCGGATCCATCTTGTTTTATCAGCGCTCGCTGGCCCGCTTTGAAACGATCACCAACGTCAATCGTGAGGCTTTGCAGGCCATTGCCGCCCAAATCAAGCTCATGGGTGAAGTGGCGCATAATCTGGAAGAGGCCACCGCTGCGACCGGCCAGACCCTGATTGCTGTTGCCGGACGTGAGGAAGAGCTCAAAAAGACCATCAAAATTGTCAGTGATGCGCAAGTAACCCTGACTACCAAGATTGATGGCCTGACCATGTCCAATGAAAAAATCCCGTCTCAGGTCAAACAGGCGCTTGATGAGGGGGCAAAAGCCTCTCTCAATGCCAATAATCAGTTGATCGAAGGCGTGAAAACCCAAATCAACGGCTTAAGCAATGGCGAATTGGCCAAAAAGGTCGATGCTATGATCGAGCAGCAAAAGCTCATCAATGCCAAAGTGCCCAAGCCTGATGCGCAGGCCGCAGCCTCGGCAAGGGCCCGCTCCAAAAACCGTGAAATGGATAATGCGATCCGTTATCCATAAGACGGGATGATTGCAAAAGTGACAGTGAGGGCCTCGCCCCGTAACTCGGACCCTGTTTGAGATGCGGCGAAGGCAGGATTGAGACAGGACATCAAGCGATGGCGATCTTTGATCCGGAAAAAGGACCAGCGGCGCGGGTTGAAAGCACAGACCGGTTCACGCCGGCTGGCAAAATCGGTTTGATTCCGGGCGATTTGATTTTCCAATTCGGTAAATATTCGGCCGGAGAGATCCTCTCTATGCCTTATCTGTTGCGCGAAGTGGGCCGCGAGGATTGGCTTCTGGTCTATAGACGCGGAATTTTGATGAAGCTCATCACCGGCGGCAATATGGAAGGGTGCCATTGCGTGCCCGCCAGTGTTCCCGAGGATATCAAAGTCTTGCCGGATGAAAATGCCTGGATCCAATACGAATATAATCTCGATGCCAATTGCGGCATTTTTATCCTGCCGCATCTTGTCAATCCGGCTTGGGCCTTGATGCCCTTGCTGTTATTTGCCCGCTACCGACTGTGGAATTTATTCGTGGCCGTGATCATGCTCTATATATTGGGCTTTGTTCTGGGGCCGTTTGTGCTCGCGCTCACCTATTTGACCACGGTTATTCTTTGCGCGTTTGGTGGGATCGCCTTGTTGCGGGATGCGGCCTACAAACAAGGCTATATCTATTTCGGCAAAATAGGTGTGCTCAATGATGCCGATGTGGATCGCATCGAATTGATGGCCACACGCTATTCCGATGCAATGAAAGAACAAAGCAATCTTGAAGCCGAAATGATGTAAAGGTCCGGCTTTTGCCTTCAAATGCCGGTAAAACCGTTGTTTTTAACGGTTTCCGTGGAACAAGATGATGGATTCCACAACCTCAAGCGGCAACCCCGTGCGATTGACGATCTGATCAGCCGGCAGTCCCTTGTGAACCAGACGAATGGCCGCCTCGACCGTTTCCGGATTTTCACGATTGGTCAGGCCATGGTCACGCAATTGCATTTCCAGCGATTTGACCTCGGCTTGCATCATCCGCAATGTATCGGCCATTGAGGCCTCTTGGGCGACGCGGGCATGCAAAAATTTCCGGTCAAGATCGATAAATTTGTCGGTCAGGGTTTTCAAATTGGCATCAACCGTATTGATCGCCCGGCCAATCTGGATCACGCGCCATGTGGTAAACAACAGGGCCGCCAATGCGATCATGACAATCAACGTCGGGAAAATGATCTCGAGTGACATCGTTAAAGGTCTCCTGTCGTCAAACTTGGGCGCTTGTCTATCATAGCCGTGTAATCACAAGCGGGCAAAATGATTACCATCCCTAAGGGCAAATCCGCAAAAATTCAGAAGCGTGGTTAATAAAAACCTGATCATTCGGGTCATGTCAGACCGATATCCTGCCTCACACAACAGGGGGAAGGCAGCTGCTCGTTCTGTTCATGATTATGAAATAATGGTTAACGGCACAAAAAAAGCGCCGTAAGGCGCTTACTTCTGTCATCAAACAAAAGCTTGATGGACTTAATGAGCGGAGGCAAAATCCACTTCAATCATCCGATCAGCCAATTTCTGGAAATCAATCGGATAAGAGTTGTTGCGGATCGCTTCACGGATCCGGTCAACCTTGGAACGGTCAATCGGAGCGTCGGCTTTTTGGCCGCTGTAACGTGCAGACGACACCTCAACCGTGGCTGATTCAGCAAAAAGCTGTTCCAGCGGGCCGGTGGATGCGGCAGACGTCCCAGCTGCTGCTGCTTTCGCGGTTTTTTGCGAAGCAACGTCAACCTGTGTCAATTTGGCGCGAAGACCGTCAATCATGATAAAACCTCACTTACGAAGTGATAACGGTCATTGCGGACAAAACTTTAGCAAATTCTTTGCATAAATTTCAGCCGAATCAAACCCCTAGTTCCCTCAATTTTCACTTTACCAGAACAATAGCTCCAGGTCCAAGCTTTCCTGTTAATTTAACGCCCGTTTTTGCGTTTTTCACAGTTATGAGGTCTCCCTCATAGCCGTCTGTTTCCGCTTTTCCGGGCGCGATGATCTCAAAACCCGATCCGCCGGCAATAATCGTAACATTTTCGCCCTTCAAAACCTGAGGGGCTTTGGCGACATTGCGGGTATTGAGGATAGAGGAGGGGCCGACATTGGCTGTCAGGCGCAAGCCAACCGCTTCTTTGACAGTGCGGAAGGCGGTCATGCCTGCCGATTGCGGCATGGGCCTGACTTCCAGCATATCGGCTGTCAAAATGGTTCCCGCAGAGAGATCCACGCGGGGCACAACAACGTTAAACTGTTGAGGCAAATTGGCTTTTTCGATTTTTTCCGGCTCTGCGGCAACCGCCGCCAGTTTCAAGTCTGCAGCATTGGCCAAACCAGCGCGATCGCTGCCCGATGCCAGTTTGGCGGGCTGGGCTGCATTCGGTTGTGCCACCGGCGCATTGGCCAAGCCGCTATGTTCGATCCGGATGGTATAATCCCACGCCACCGGACCGTTGCAATGAATAATATAGCTGTTTGAACGGGCGCTGCGGGCCAGAATTTCCGGTTTGTGCTCGCACGGGGACAGGCTGATCCGGTCATCCAGCGGCCAGATATCCCGATCTTGGGGGGAGGCCAGACCCCGATTGGCCATGAATTCGCGCACCAAAACACGAATGTCTTCAGCCCCGATTGGCTTGTCATTGGCCTCAGCGGCATGGCCGTAAGGGTGAACAAGCGCCATCATCCCTGCAAAAACAGGCACCAAGAGGGGATGAAAAGACTGGCGCTTTTGGATCATTGCATCAAAACCGCGGTTGCGTTGCGTGTCACAACAGGGGTTGGCTTCATCATCCGCGCCACAGAGGTGGTCGGTCCGGTGCTTTCAATGACCATCAACTGCCATCCCTGACCCTTTTGACCGGGGAATTCGACAAGGAAATAGTCGCCAGCCTTGATTCCGTTGCGATTTCCAACGGACAAGCGGGCATTGGATCCCGACACCTCAATCACACGGGCCCGCAAGGGCTGGCATTCCAGCATGTCCTGCAAACCATCCGCGACTTTGTCCCACAAGCCTTCAAAATCGGCGGCTTCGATCAGGAGTGTGTCGTAATTGCTGCCCCAAACCCTGTTTTTAATAGGCATTTCCATGGTTTTTTGCACTGTTGGTGCCATTTGGCCGGTCAGCGTATCGGTCAGCCGCAGGGTCACCGTTGCTTTCAGGGCGGTGATATTCAAGGCCAGCGTGTCGCGGCGGGTGCGCTCGACAACCATAGTCCCGTTGACCGAATAGCCGCCCACCATATTGATCGGCACCTGTCCAGTGATAATGCTTTGATATTGATTGGGGCTGGATTGGCGGGAGGACTGGTAGAGATTGCGCCGGTCTTCGACGCGGAAGCCTTCGCTATCAACCATTTTATAAAGTGCGCGCTCGACACTGTCTTCGGCTTGTTTTTGCACATGGCCGGACAGGCCCGGTGCCACATTCACCGACATGGAGCGCAATTCGAGGTCGAATTTGCGCCCCGTCTTGCACAAATCATCTTTGTTGTCAGCCAAAGCATCGATGGTGACGACATAGCGTCCCCCTTCGCGCTTTTCCTCGACCACCTGATAATCGCGGATACGGCCTTGCACCAAAATCGAGCTTTCCTCATTGGCAACGCCCAAGGTCGACATATGGCTGGCGCCCCGCACCGAGGATTGTCCCTGACCCGCCGCATCATACAGCGCTTCGGCAAGGGCGGCTTTGCGCGCCGAGGCAATGTCATTGCCGACAATCGCCGCTGCACCACGGGCATGCACAATCCGCGTCGCAGCCTCGCTGTCTTGCATGGGAAGCAAGCAGCCTAAACAGGCCGGTAGCAGCGATGAAAGCAGGTAAAGACGAGACCGCATTATATGAAGACCTTAGCGGTAGGGTTGCGAACGACCAAAGCTGCTGCGCATGGAGGAGACTTCGGAGGGGTCCACTTCCAGCACAGTTTCATAGACATTGGAGCGGGTGGGGGTAATGCTGACCACTCGGGCACCGCGCACAAGACCCTGCACGGTGGCACGGGTGCTGTCGGCGAGCATGGTTGTTTCAGCTAAAGAGGAATAGGCATCGATATTCATGCCATGGATTTTTTCGGCCAGATCCCGCATGGCCATGAGGCGCGAGGCGCGAATAGCCATCAGCTGTTTCTGGGCGGGCGTTCTGCCCGGTTGATTAGAGACCGTGGCGTAGCCAATCCCGCGGACCGGCGCTGACGAGGACGAAGAGAGACCAGCTGAGTCCATTGTTGCTGCACAACCCGAGAGCAACAAAGACGCCAAAACGATTGCGCACGCTTTTTTCACGGAACAAAACCTTCAACAAAACTTCACTTGCAATCGGGGAAGCAAATACCGTGCCGACAGTTGAAAAACCGGCAAAAGCCGCTGGCACGTCCTTTGCTTTGGGAGTGACAAGCATGTTTTAGCGCGTGTTTGACGTGAAATTTGTCGGTTTTCCGCCACAACTGTGACGGAATCCTGACGGTTGGAGTAGAGTGAGTGTCGGAAGCAGTGTCAGAAAATCAACAGATGGGCCTTGGGCGGCTTGCCCAGACGTCCATGCTGCCAATGGCTCTGATCGCCTTCATCTTGATGATGGTGGTTCCGATCCCCGCCGTTCTGCTCGATGTGTTTTTCACGGCCAACATTCTGCTGTCATTGTCGATCTTGATGGTGAGCGTCAATACATTCCGCCCGCTTGAATTCTCCTCATTCCCCACCGTTTTGCTGTTTGCCACGATTTTGCGTCTGTCTCTGAACGTCGCCTCCACGCGTGTGGTTTTGGTGAATGGACATCACGGCACCGATTCAGCCGGTAAGGTCATTCAGGCCTTCGGTGAATTCGTCATCGGCGGCAATTACGTGGTGGGCCTGTTGGTGTTCGGCATTTTGATCGTCATCAACTTGGTCGTGATCACCAAAGGTACGGGCCGCGTTTCGGAAGTGACGGCTCGCTTTACCTTGGACGCGATGCCCGGCAAGCAGATGGCCATCGACGCGGATTTGAATGCGGGTCTCTTGACCCCCGAACAAGCGCGCAAGCGCCGCGCGGAAGTCGGCCAAGAAGCGGATTTCTACGGATCCATGGACGGTGCGACCAAATTCGTGAAAGGCGACGCGATTGCGGGCCTTTTGATTTTGGCCATCAATATTTTCGGCGGCTTGATTATCGGCATGGCTCAACATGGTTTGAGCTTCGATGTTGCTGCCCAGACCTATATCACCCTGACAATCGGTGACGGTCTTGTCGCGCAGGTTCCTTCGCTGTTGCTGTCCATCGCAACCGCTGTGATCGTGACCCGCAGTTCCGGCGGTCAGGATCTTTCGGATCAGTTGCGCCAGCAAGTGGGTATGCGTCGCGCTTGGTGGCCGGTCTCGGGCATGTTGGCTTTGTTGGGTCTTGTGCCCGGTATGCCCAACACCATTTTCTTGCTGGCTGCAGCGGGTGCAGCGGCGGTGGCCTACTTCTCGACCGATATCTTGTCTGACGGCGAGGAGGCAACAACCGCAGCCGAAGCCGCATCCGGTGGGGGTGCCATTTCTGGCCCTGCAGGCAGTGCGGCGGGCAGTGATAACAAAGAAGAACAGCTCACCATTGAAGACGTATCCGTGTCATCCGCTTTGCTGCTTGAGGTGGGCTATGGCTTGATCCCGCTGATTGAGGATGTTGATAAGAGCGCTTTGGTGGCGCGTATTACCGGTATCCGCAAACACGTTTCGCGTGATCTGGGCTTTGTGTTCCCTGCGGTGCGGATCCGCGATAATTTGACACTGACGCCTTCGGCTTATCGCATCACCATCGGTGGTGCGATTGTGGCTGAAGATGCTGTCTATCCCGGACGCTTGCTGGCGATTGAGGGCGGTAGCGGCAATGTCACGCTTCCGGGCGAACAAGTGAAAGATCCAACCTTCGGCTTTGACGCGGTTTGGATTGATCCGATGGATAAGCAACGCGCGATTGCGGCGGGCTATACGGTGATTGAACCTTCCACAGTGGTTGCGACGCATTTGCATCAGATCTTGATGCAGCGTGCGGCGGATCTGCTCGGACAAGATGATGTCCAGACCTTGCTTGACCATGTGTCAAAATCCGCGCCAAGTCTTGTGTCCGGTTTGGTGCCGAAAATCATTACGCTTGCCCAGCTTACGCAAGTTCTCAAAGGTCTGGTTGTCGAGCAAATTTCCATCAGCGATATGCGCCGCATTCTCGAAGCACTCGCAGGTGCCAAATCGCGCGAGCCCGATGATTTGCTTGAAACAGCTCGTATCGCCTTGGCACCGATCATCGTGCAACGCGCCAGCGGTCCGAAAGAAGCTTTGTCCGTGATCACGCTGGATCCGGGTCTTGAGCAACTCATCGTGCAAAGCGCCCGTCAGCCGGGTCGTGATGCAAGCCTGATCGAGCCCGGCCTTGCCCGTAAACTCGTTGAATCCTTGCAAGAGCAATATCGTATTCTCAGCCAATCCGGCAAAGCCTTGGTTCTGGTGACAGCACCGATTTTGCGCCGCGAATTGTCTTCCATCATCCGCCAAGCCATCCCCGATGCCTTGGTCCTATCCTATAAAGAAATTCCCGAGACAAAGCGCATCAATGTGATCGCTGTGATCGGTGGAACTGAATAAGTAAGGAGTGCAGACCCATGACCATGATGCGCACAAAAGTGTTTGCCGAAGACAGTCGCGAGGCGATGAATAAGATCAGCCGCGAGATCGGTGACGATGCCGTGATCTTGTCGACCAAGAAAGTGCATGGTGGCATTGAGATCGTTGTGGCGCACCCCAAGCGTGAAAATAGCCGCGATCCACAAGAGTTTCCGATGGACTCCAAAATGCGTGCTTTTGCTCAGGCCAAGGCGCAGGCTCAAGCTTTTGTCGAAGCACGGGTCAAGGCAGAAAAACCCTCAGTTGATCTCGAAATCGGCGATGAGCCTATGGTTGCGGCCAAGCCTGCAAAACCATCTTACAAAACACCGGTCGAGCCGACCTTCCAGTTTCCGGCTGAAAAGTCACAAAAGGCGGCTGAATTTGATCGCTTGTTGAATGAAACCGCACGTCAATTCGATCGTCGTGTGGCCGGTGGCGCTCGCCCACCCACATTGTCAACCACCCCGCAATCACGCCAAGCTCCTGCAGCACCAGCCAGCAGCGTCGCGCATTTGTCGGATGCGGATGCCAACCGTCTGAAGTCTCTGGAAGAGTCGGTGAATGAAATTAAATCCTTGTTGCATTCGCAGATGATGATGGGTGGCCTGAAAGCCGCGGGTGCATCGCCTGCTTTGATCTCTGTCTATCTGGCTCAAGCCGGTGCGATCGACGAGCAGCATGCCGATAAGCGGTTCTCCCGTTTTCTGGCAAAGCGCTTGATGCATAAAGAGGCACCTAATTTTGCTGAAGGTCCGCGTGTGGTTGTGACATTGGGCCCATCGGGTTCGGGCAAAACCACCTTGTTGTCGCAAATCGCGGCCCGTATGCGCATGGCGATGCCTGACGAGAAAATCACCTTCGTGAATGCCGATACCAGCCGTTTGGGCGCATCCGAACAATTGCGCGCACATGGCCGTATTCTCGATGTGCCGGTCATTGATATCGAGCGCACAGCCGAGCTTGCAAGCCTTGCCGAAAGTGCCGGTCGCCGTTTGTCGATGTTTGTCGATATGCCGTCTTATCCGGCAGAATGCGCTGAATTGTTGCGTGTTCTCGAAAACACCCATGAACTGGCACCCTTGTTCCGTTGCGGTGTCGTGTCTTCAAACCTGTCGCTGGAAAGCCTTGAAAGCATGCGCGAACGCTTCCCCAAATTGGATGCCATCGCATTGACAAAATTGGATGAGGCCCGTGTGACCTTGCCAGTCTTGTGTGATCTGAGCATGCATGGTCCCGGTGTTGCCTTCATGTCAACCAATGCGAATTTAGTGCGTGGATTGCATGAGCCCGATATCGATATGTTGGAAAAGTTGATTTCAGGCAGTCTGCCTGCAACCGAAGCCAATATGATGGGTTTTGGTGGTAGGGCTGCCTGATGCAACCACAGTCAATCGCAATCACCAGCGGTAAAGGCGGAGTCGGCAAAACCTATTTGTCGATTAACCTCGCTGTGGCGATTCAGCGATTGAACCAACGCGTCTTGTTGTTTGATAGTGATTTGGCTTTGGCCAATGCGCATATCTTTCTGGGCTCGCAGGTGCATCACACCATTCTCGATGCCTTGTCCGATCATATGTCGATGCGTGACGTTTTGACCGAAGGTCCGGACGGTATGAAATTGATTGCAGGCGGATCTGGCCTTTCGGAATTATTGGGCCTGTCGCCTGATTTGCGCCGCCATATTGTTTCGATGTTTTCGGATCTGTCGCCTTATTTCGATTTTTTGATTGTCGATACGGCGGCCGGCATTGAAGAAAATGTTCTCGACTTTGTGGAGGCTGCGGACCGCATCATTGTGGTTGTGGTGGGTGAACCCGCAGCCTTTGTCGATGCCTATGCCTCGATTAAAATTCTCAGCCAGGAATCGGGTCGTGACGAATTTGACGTTGTGGTCAATATGGCACGCGACGAGGCGCATGGCCGCGAAATTTTCAACCGCTTCAAATCCATCTCGTCCGAATTTCTTGATGTCAAATTAAACCATATCGGCACTGTGCCGCATGATGAATTTTTGTTGCAGGCGGTCAGTCGCTGCCAGCCGATTGTCAAATGTTTTCCCGATGCACCCGCAGCGAAAGCGATTGAGCGCATTGCCTCCGCCATCATGACCTCACAACCACCCGAGCCAACGGGGGTTCATCGTGGCTTTTTTTAAATCCCGTATGATCAGGGAGGCCGTGCGATAATCGCGTGACACGTCTGACCTATAGACAGGACAAGATTAGCGAGCATGATATTGCCGAGCGCGTGCGCTTGCACATGCCGCTTGCGCGCAAAATCGCATGGCAAATGCATGGTCGTGTCCGCGATCTGTTTGAAATCGAAGATCTCATTCAAATCGGCATGACCACTTTGGTTGAGGCAGCCCAACGGTTTCAAGACACCGGTGAAGCCAGTTTCGGCACCTATGCGTCGGTGCGTGTGCGCGGCGCCTTGGTTGATCATTTGCGCAGTCATTTGGCGATGACCCGCACGGCTGTGCAACGCCGCAACCGTATTGAAAGTGCGGAGCTTGCGGTCCGCCAGCGCGGCGAAGATCCCACCGACGTCAATATCATGATGAAAGAGCTCGGGATCAGTCTCGTTGAATATCGGGCTTGGCGGGATCAGATTGTTCCGGTAACGGGGCGCTCGCTGGATGAAATTTATGATGATCATTCGGTGTGGTTTGCCGATGATGGCCCGACGCCCGAATCTGCTCTGATCGATGATGAGACACGCCAGAAATTGGTCGAGAATTTAAAAAAGCTCAATGAGCGTGAAGCGCTTGTCTTGCAGCTCTATTATGTCGAAGAGCTTAATCTGGAAGAGATCGGCGAAGTCATGTCGGTGACAGTAGGCCGTGTTTCGCAGATCAAAAAATCCGCTTTGAGTCATTTGCGCAAAAATATGATTGAATCAGCCTGATGCAGGTCTGCACGGTGATTGATCAAATCCCACAAAAGTCCGGTTTACGACTCGATGATATAGGGGTCCATCGCGCCGGTTTTCACCGCATGTTTGATTTCGGCCAGCAATTCTTCAACCATGGCGCGGGTCGCCACACCGATGACCAGCTCCTGATCGCCCTTTTTGGTCAAAGGCAGCAAGCGCCCGTTCCACATCACCGAAATGATGGTTTGTCCTTCTTCGTGCTGGACAATGTGATGGTGGTCCCGCCAACGGCCCACATTGAAGATTTCTTCGATCTTTCCCGTTTCAGGATTGATCATTTTTTCTTTGAAGGAATATTCGGTCGGATTGCAGTAATAGCGCCAATATTCGTCGATCAAGCCAATCAGCTGTTGGCGAATTTCAATAATCGGGCGCGGAACAGGGGCCACCTGTCGGCCTTTGGCATTGAGCTGCGAAAGAAGTTTGGAACTAAGCATGGGCAAAAGGGACCAGAAAAGGACGTGCGAACAACGGACTAGGCGCATAGCATGAACCCAACCCGCTGATAAGCTCTATTTTGCATAATGGTTTATCACGCAGCGATCCCGTCAAGGGAGCACATCGGGAAAACGGGCAGGGGCGTGCTTATTCTTGGTCCGCACTCTATCTGGCACATGCCTTGCAGTAAATTCACAGAATGTGTGTGGTACCCTCATATTTGCTGGGGGTTCTACCGCCAAAATTTGGTTTGAGGAGTAAAAATAGTCATGATGAGAACCTCGCTGAGTGGTTTGCAGGCCGCTTCCAAAGATTTGAATGTGACCTCGAACAACCTCGCCAACGGCCAAACGACCGCTTTCAAACGCTCCGTGGCCCAGTTTGGTGATCTGCGGAGTGCGGATCAGGGAACCCGTCCGGCCATTGAAATCGGTCAGGGTGTGATGACATTGGATGTGCAGCGTCAATTGCAACAGGGCACGTTTGAGGCGACCAATTCGGGTCTTGATGTGGCCATTGCCGGTGGGGGCTATTTTACCCTCGGGGCAGGCACCGCCAATGGCGACCAGACCTTCAACTATTCCCGCGCCGGTAATTTTACCATCAGCAATGACGGCATTTTGACCAGCGCCGATGGTCTTCCGGTCATGGGCTACAAGACGGCCCCTTTGGGGGCAACCACGGCAGCACCCACCAAACTTGATCTGATGGCTGCCGCTGGCGGTAATCTGCGCAACATCAAATCGGTCAGCATTGACGGCAGCGGCACTGTGACCGTTGCCAAAACCGATGGCACGATTGCAACTGCCGGTACGCTGGCTCTGGCCCGTTTTCCCAATGAAGGCGGCTTGAAAGAGCAGTCAGGCGTCATCTTGAAAGAGACCTCCGTTTCGGGTGCCCCGACTTATGGCGGGCCCGGCAAGGCCGGATACGGCTCCATCAATCAGGGGGTTCTCGAAGCCTCCAATGTTGATATCACACAGGAATTGCTGCACATGATCAGTGCGCAGCAGGCCTATAACGGCAATTCCCGTGCGTTGCAGACGGAGTCGGAAATGTTGCGCTCGGCCGCAGAAACTCTGATTAAATAAGCCTTGAACTGCCCGTTCAGCCATTGAATAAAGGCTGGTTTTTGTTACACTCTTTTATGATACGCAAAAGGACATCTTAAGCTTATGGCCATTTCTGCAGTTGGCATGATGAGGCAGCCGTTTCTGGAACCGTTTCCGGATCGCTTTCCTTTGGTTTCAAGCTTCCCATTGCCCACAGGGACTTCCGACATCCAGCGTCCGGTGCCGCCGATTGAAGCGACGGAGGAGCCAACGTCTGTCGTTCTGCCTTTCGAGCCCAATTATGTCGAGCGGTCTGGTGCGGAAATGCGCCGTCGCTATGGTCAGGCGGGCCAGATTGGCTTGGACGGTGTCAGTGATCGCGGCCAGCCGCTTTTCCCTGCTGTTACAAAGCTTTATAACCCAAAGGGTGCGCCGTCGGCTCCGCTGCTGACAACCCAGTGGTTTGATGCGCGGGTTTCCTTCGAGCCGTTTTATGTGCACCAATTTTCTATGACGCTTTATGCGTTTGTTTCAAAAATGCCGGTTACCCTTGCGGAGCGGCGTCAACAAATCGATATCATGGCCTGAACCGGCTCTCTGATATGTTTTTATTGATGAAGGTTCGGACATGAAAAAGGAACCCATTCTAAAAAACGATATGGAATTTGTCGCCGCGCTCGAAGACCTGATTGCGCGATATTATCCGCATTTTTCTGTAACTCAGCCCAAGCCTGGTGGTGATGTTTTGTTGCGACGCGTAGCTGATAAAGCCGATGCTGAAGCCCGTGGCGCTGCGTTTGCGTCGGCTTTTCGTGGCGTGATGGACCCCACCGGTAAGAAGCCACGCGGCGGCGGGTGGGTCGTCTGATGCCTCCAGTCGTCCGGGCTGTTCTGACCAATCCTTTCACGATTGCCTTAGGCCTTGTTATGCTGGTGGGCATCGGTGTGGTCGGCGGGATGATCGGCTACAAGATCATGGATCAAAAAAGGATTGAAAAACAAGAGCTTGCTAAAAAGGCCGAAGAAGAGGCCAAGGCGCTTGCAGCGAAATCCGGCCCGCAAAAACAGCTTTTTAAACCCAATATTGAAAACGATCCCTTGAAGATGGCCTATATTCCTCTTGGCGAGGAAATGACCATCAATTTGGGGCGCAGCACCCATTTTGTGCTGGTTGAAGTCACAATTGGTACCCGTTTTGGTGCACGCGCCGAAGAGCTGATCAAGACCAATACCATGTCGATCCGCACCGATATTATGGCGATTATCTCGGAATATAATTTTGCGGCCGCCAGCAAAGGTACCTTCAAGGATGAGCTGTCTTTGCGGATCAAAGCGCATTTGAACGAAAAATTCCGTGCCCAGCTTCCCGTCAATATCATCGTCGATGAAGTACTGCTGACCCGCTATATCGCGAACTGACCTGTCTGCCTCCTCAGGGCAACGTTACGGTCTATAGTATTGATTTCTAATATAAAAACCTCATCATAAAACTGGCATGACAATTGCTATATATCTGACGGATGATTGTTTCACCCGTTTTGATTGAGGCCCATTATGAATGCTTTGGACCAGTACCTGAAACCGCAAGCCGAGGCTTTGTCCTTGCGCAACAAGCGGATGGAAATATTGGGCTCGAACATCGCCAATGCCGGCACGCCGAATTACAAGGCGCGCGATCTTGATTTTGCGTCTGAATTCAAGAGTGCAGTTGGCCAAGGTGAGCTTTCAACCACCAATGTGCAGCATATTTCTATGCTGCAGACCTCTCCTCCCGGGCAAGCGCGGTATCGCGTGCCCATTTCGCCTTCACTTGACGGCAATACGGTCGAATTGCATGTCGAACAGCTGCAATTTGCTCAAAATACGACGGCTTATGAAGCCGATCTTCAGTTTTTAAGTGAGCGGATTCGTAATCTGCGCAGCGCATTGCGGGGTGAGTGATGAAAGCCCTTACAATCTTTGACATTTCCGGACGGGCCATGTCGGCGCAGCAAGTGCGCTTGAACGCGGTTGCCAGCAACTTGGCCAACGCCCAGACTGTGGCAGGCACTCCCGAGGAGGCCTACAAGTCCATGCGCCCGATCTTCAAGGCTAATTTTCCCTCCCAGCAGATGGGGCAGGGCGTTGCAACCGTTGATACCGATGGCATTTATCGGTCTACGCTTCCGCCTGAAAAGAAGTATTCCCCACAGCATCCCAAGGCGGATGAGCAGGGCTATATCTATTCGGCTGCCGTCGATCCGCAGGAAGAAATGATCGATATGCTCGAAGCGTCCCGTCAGTACCAAAATAACATCGAGGTCTTATCGACCGCGAAATCCCTCATTCTCAAGACACTCAACGTCGGCAAGTAATCCCGCGTCAATTAAGCAAGGATAGAAGAGATGACGACCACAAGCTCAACCGGCTCGACATCAGCACAACAGACGCTTGACCAGCTTCTTAACAAGCTCGGAGTCACGAAGTCTGGCACGACAACCGCGTCTGGTGCGACCTCGACGGCTACGCCAAATAAGACGTCGCTTGATCAAACCGACTTCTTGAAGCTGATGACGACGCAGATGGCCAATCAGGATCCCTTCCAGCCGCAAGATAATACGCAGATGATTGCGCAGATGGCGCAGTTCTCGACGGTGACCGGTATCCAGCAGCTCAATACCACAATGAGCACCATGGCCACTCAGATTTCCGATAACCAGATTGCAACCGTTGCGAGCTTCGCCGGTAAGACGGTTCTGGTGCCTGGCACAACGGCTTTGGCAGACTCAACGGGTGCGATCAGCGGCGCGATAGACCTGCCTAATTCTGTGACCTCCTTGAATGTGCAGATTACCGACCAGAGCGGAACGGTTGTGAAAAGCCTCAGCCTTGGTGCCAATCCGGCTGGCCTTGTCGGCTTCTCGTGGGATGGCAAAGATGCCAGTGGTAATCCAGTCGGCAATTCCTCTTATAACGTCTCAGCAACAGCGATGGCGGGCGGAAAGTCTACAGCGCAAAACACCGACGTTTATGCACCGATTACGGAAGTGCCGATCCCGGCGGCAGGCCAGACCCAGAACTTTGTGGTTGGTGGTGTCGGGACAGTGAAAATGTCCGATATCAAGAGCATTAAATACTGAAATTAAGCCTGAATTATTTGCATACCCCTAAGCAGAATTAGAGAGTAAAGACCATGTCATTTTACACCTCACTTACCGGCCTTAACGGCTCTCAGGCTGACATTGCGGCGATTTCGAACAACGTCGCCAACGTTGGCACGACGGGGTTCAAATTATCGCGCGCGCAGTTTGGTGACATTTTCGCAACCTCACCGTTGCAAAATGCGAGCGGGGCGATCGGGTCTGGTACCATTTTGAAAACGGTTCAGCAGCAGTTCACGCAAGGCAATATTTCGGCCTCCCAGAATTCACTCGACATGGCGATTTCTGGTCAGGGCTTTTTTGCATTGAAACCAAGTCTGACTTCTACCCAAACGGTCTATACCCGCAACGGATCGTTCAGCGTCAATAACAACCGGTATGTTGTGGATTCACAGGGTCAGTATCTGCAAGTGTTCCCGGTCAACTCGGACGGATCGGTGATCGCGACGGGTATTCAATCCGCCAAGAATTTGCAGCTGCCTTCAACCTCCGGCTTGCCGAATGCCACATCGTCCATTCAGTTGGGTCTGAACTTGCCAGCTGATGCGACAATCATTCCGAGCAATGCGGTTTATACCGACAGCAATCCTTACAAATTTGATCGAACAAACTCGGCCACCTACAACCAGTCAACATCGATCACCATCTATGACTCATTGGGCAATCCGACGATTGCGACCATTTATTATGTCAAGACCTTGAACGCCACCAGTGCGATCCCCAACAACCGTTGGCAGACGCATGTGTTTGTGGGTGACAAGGAAGTCGATCCATCGCTGATCACCTCCAAGGATGACCAGAGCAAGACCATTTACATCAATAAATACGGGCAGACGACCACCGATCCGACAAGCTTTGACTCGAGCTTTGTCGCCAATCAGCCATCGCCGCTTTATTATCAAGATGACCAGATCAAAAAGAGTCAGTCCACACCGGCACAGGTTGTTGGGTCGATCCAGAATTTAGTTGGTTTTGATTTTGGTGATACGGATGCCAATAAGGTCACAATTGTCGACGATCCGTCAAAATATGATACAACCCGTGAATCGGGCAAAGTCTCCTCGCTGACCTCGCCGTTCTGGGGCACGGATATGTTCACCATCAGTGTGGACGGTTCGGCACCGCAATCCATCTCGATCAATGCGGGTTCTTACACCGGGAGCCAATTGGCTGCCGAGATGACCCGCGCAGTGAATGCCAAATTCAGCAATGCCAATTATTTCCGTATCAACGATACTTATCGCGATACCAGCAATAGCGTGATTTCCGGCAATGATGTGTTTAACGTCAGTCTCTCACGCACTGAAAGTGATGGTTCAACCACAACTCTTAATCCCCCGCTTGAAATTGATTTGCTCGGCACAGCCGGTGCGGATGGTACGCCGGCCGTTGTCGATGGATCGGGAGTCGGTAGCGTCCAGCAGCTTAACTATCTCGATTTGACCCGCGACGATTTGATCGCTTTGGCTCAGAAAAAGGTGAACGAGGCTCTCAATTCTCGTCATGCGGAATTTGGTAAAAATTCTGATTGGCCTGATACAAACAATCCTCCAGTCATTGTCGGATTTGATGTGGCCACCCGCGCCTTGACCTTCAAAGCGGATCCCTTGCAGCTCGGCACCGATGCCGCTTTGCCGCAAAACCGTTACCAAACCCTTCAGGTTTTCAATCCCAATTCTGTTACCAATGATTTGGGTATCCCATCTGTTACGGCAAGTCAGGCTGGTGTGATTGGAACTAATACCTATTGGTCGGGCAGTGCCGTGTTGCCATCGGGTCCACCCTTGACAGCTGTGGGTGATCAGCGCACCGGCATCACCATTTCCTATAACAAGGATTCACGTCAATTCGTGTTTTCCTCCGGGACAACGGGTGAAACCTCGACCATTAAAGTGGGGCGTGCAACGCTTGCGCAAGCTCAGGATGTCAAGCCACAAATCAACAGCTATGATTTCAGCTCGCTTGCTTTGCCAATCAACGCGCCGATCACCCTTGAATCGGATGGTAAGAGCTTCACCTATTTTACGGATGCGGCGGTGACGCCTGCAACGGCCGATGCTTTGGTTGCCAAATTGCAGCAGGCCATGCCGGTAACTTTCAATGCGGCAATGCAGGTGCAGGCTGGTACCGCGACATCGCAGGCCGAGCAGCAAATGTTGCCGGTCTTTGGCAATCTGATGGCTGGTGATACCTACAATCTGAATGTAATCTTGAAGCCCGGCGACAAACAGCCGACACCTGTGTCTGTGGGACCTTTGGTGTTTGATGCGACCACGACCCAAAATGCGAATTTTGTTGCTCCTGCAACATCATCGGATCGTGTGAATGCGTTGATTTCATCCATCAATACAGCTGTAAGCACAGCCATTGGCGGCACTTATAGCCCATCCACAAGCCTGTTGTGCAAATTGGTTCCTGGGCAAACCAACCAGTTGATGTTTGATTATCAAAGCTCGGGGATTGTGCCTACGCTTTTGACTATGGCACAGACCGTGCGTGGCACGGATGGCAATGAGGCTTTGACGGATCTGAATTTTACCAATCAGACCGTCTATACCTCACCAACGGTTGTGACCCAAGCCGGTAACGCCAAGACCAAGGAAATCCAGTCCTTTGTGTTGAAGCCGACCAATGGCACGGATTACGCGATCCATGAAGGCGATGTTTTTGTGGTCAATGTTCCGAAAGCGGATGGATCTGTCCTAACAAAGAAAATTACCATACATAAAGACGGTGCGACTGCGGGGGACGCATTGACATCGGCCGATCTGGTCACGTCCATCAATGCGGATGCAACGATTAGTTCTAATATCGGGGCGTTTTCGCTTAACAGCAAAGACACCAACAAAAACACGATCGAATTTACATTCAACCAACCCGCTGTCGTTTCCGGCAAGGTGTCAATCTCCCAAGACCAGGTCTGGTCAACAGACATTGCAACACCTGCGGTCACGAAGGTTCGCCCTGACAGCATCGGCCCGTTCTCGATCGCGCTTGATGGCAATCATCGCATGACGGTGCAGGGCAATCCGAATGGTGAACCCTATCATCTTAATGTGCAAACCGGCGGTGTCGTGTCGCCTGTCGAAGCGGTAGGTGCAACGGGATCAAAATCCCAATCGGGCGTGCAAATTGGTCAGTCATTGGCCACCACCAGCAATTCGGCGACCATTTATGCCGGCAACAATGACTTGCTTGGTATTGGTGCGGTGAAAGCCCAACAAACCGTGGCAGGCACGGGTCTTGCCTCGACCGCTGCAACGGCTTACGGTTCCTCTGCTATTACGCCGATGAGCCAGACCTTCCTACTCAATGAAAGCCTCGGTGAAAACAAACTCACCTTCACCGTCGATGGTATCACCGGCACCATCATTTTGCCGATCCGTGCTTATACGGGGGATACTTTCGCCTCCGCTATTCAGCAACGCGTCAACCAGATCCAGGATCCTGTCACAGGCCGTGTGGTCTCGGGTGTGTCTGTTAAATTTGATGCCAATAACAACCGTCTGGTCTTCACATCTGGGACCACGGGTTCAACATCTCAGATCAACGTGGTGGGGTCGGCTAACTTCGGTTTGAATTCCGTGTCGCAGACGGCCGGTAGTGTGCCGTCCATCACCAATCTGGTGCAGGCAACAGACACCAACGGCAACAAGCTTTACGTCGATGGCAGCGGTAATATTTCGACCGTTGCCCCGTCCACAAAGCTGCAGAGCTGGTCACCGCTTTATCTGACCCCCGGTGAATTGACCTTCGATACCGCCGGTAAATTGATCTCGCCAAAGCAGGGTGTGGTTTACTCGCCCTTCGATCCCGGCAACGGTTCCAATCCATTGAACCTGACCATCGATTACGGCAAGTTCTCGACCCAGTATACCCAGCCATTCTCGGTGCAATCCTTGACGCAGGATGGTTATCCCTCCGGTTCGCTTAACGGTTTGACGATTGATAGTTCGGGGACGGTAATCGCCAACTACACCAACGGCCAGACCAATGCGCTGGGCAAGGTGATTATCGCCAACTTCGCCAACCCCAACGGGTTGAAGCAGATTGGTAACGCCGACTATGTCGCGACATCGGTCTCCGGTCAGGCCACTTTGGGTCAGGCGGGATCTGACGGCTTGGGCTCCATTCAGGCGGGCGCGCTTGAACAATCGAACGTCGACATTACCGAAGAACTTGTTAAACTGATTACAGCGCAACGGAACTTCCAAGCGAACTCCAAAGCGATCGAAACGGAAACAAGTTTGACGCAAACCATCATTCAGATCCGCGCATAACGGGTCCGGTGATCGCTGAGCGCAGTGAGAAGAGAGTAGGGTAATCCGATGGATCGTTTGACACAGGTCGCATTGAATTCGATGCGGTTGATGGCTGAAAACCAGAAGATAACCACGTCAAATCTGGCACAGTCGAATTCAATCGGTTTTCAGGCCGATTTGTCGGACAATCTTGGCTCGGTTTATCTGAAATCCGATAACAGCGTTGAAGATCGTGTGTTCGGCACCCGTGGCGAAAACGGCATCAGTACCGCGCGCGGTAATATGATGCCAACCGACAGCACGCTGGATGTGGCCGTTGATGGGGATGGCTATATTGTCGCCCAAACGCCGAAAGGGGATCAGGTTCTGACCCGCCGTGGCGATATGAAGGTTGGAACCGACACGTTTTTGCGCAATGGCGACGGCAATCTGATCATCGGTGCGGGTGGTCCAATTGCGGTTCCCCCTTATAAACGCATTGAAGTGGCGGCTGACGGTACAATTTCGATCCAACCGGCAGGGGATGATAATCCCAATATGACGCCTATTGGCCGGATTTCGCTGGTGTCGACACCCGCGCAAAACCTGACCCGTGGCTTTGATAGCTTTTTACGACCCAAAAACGGACAAATTCCGGCTTTGGATCCCAATATGAAGCTCAATTCCAAAGTTTTGGAGGCGAGTAACGTCAATTCGGTCGAGACTTTGGTCAATTTGGTTGAACATTCCCGCTCTTATGACATGAAGGTTAAACTGATTTCGACGGCCAAAGAAATTGATACGGAAACTGCGCGGTTGATGCGTAATGACCGCTAAAGCAGGGTTTTTTCAACGGAAATAGGCACGGTTTTCCTCTATTTTCTGAGGGTTTTCCTAGTTTTTTCAGGCTTTTGTGACCATGCCAGTCAACTGGCATGAAAGTTGCTATTTATTGGGCGTGACACAGGAAAGGTCTGCCCATGTCTGATGCTCTTCATATCGCCAAAACGGGTCTTAATGCCCAACAGACACGCATGAGCGTGATCTCGAACAATCTGGCGAACGTTAATACCGTTGGCTTCAAGCGCGATCGTGCAAGCTTTGAATCGCTGCTTTACCAAACTGAGCGTGAAGTCGGCTCGCAGACCTCCCAGAACACACAGTCCCCAACAGGTCTTGCCATTGGTACCGGTGTGCGTGTGGCGGCTTCTGAAAAGCTCTACAGTCAGGGCAACATCATCAGCACCGATAATTCACTGGATATGACAGTGGAAGGGGCTGGCTTCTTCCAGATCCTGATGCCCACCGGCCAGATCGCCTATACCCGTTCCGGTAACTTCACCAAGGATTCACAGGGCCGCGTTGTGAACTCAAACGGTTATCCGCTTGAGCCTGCGATTACCATTCCCCCCGAAGCCACCTCCATCACCGTCTCTTCGGATGGCATCGTTTCGGTTGCGCTGGCTGGCCAGACCAAATTGCAGCAAGTGGGCACCGTCGAAATCGCAACCTTCCCGAACAATGCCGGCCTGAAGCAATTGGGCGGTACTTTGGCGCTTGAAACGCAATCGTCCGGTGCGCCGAATGTGGGTGCGCCCGGTTCGCCGCCACGCGGCACGATTTTGCAGGGTGCGCTTGAAGCGTCCAACGTCAATGTTGTGGAAGAGCTTGTCAGCATGATCGAAACACAGCGTGCTTATGAAGTGAATTCGAAAGCGATCTCGTCGGTTGACGGCATGCTGAAATATCTCACGCAGAATGTTTAAGGGAGGCTCTGATGCGTAAGCTTCACGTTCTCGCGACTTTGACGGCTCTCGCCCTTTCTGGTTGCAACACAATGCAGGAAGCGCGTGTGTCCGAGTCATTTCAGGCTAGCTACGACAATGTTGTGGCTGTGAAGGAAAAGGCTGCGGATGGAGCGATTTATTCTGCCGCCCAAACCGGCTTTTTCTCTGGCGACCGTCGAGCGCGGAATGTCGGTGATGTCTTGACCGTCAATATCACGGAAACGATTTCGGCGACCAAATCCAATGATGGCACAGTGACCCGAAAAGGCTCGGCCAGCATCGGTTTACCAAGTGCCTTGTTCGGGCCTGTTGGTGTTGTCAGTGGTATTTTTGGCGGGTCTAAGGGCGGCTCAACGGCTTTAGGTGCAACGGTTGACCAATCTTATGCGGGCTCAGGTGCGGCCAACCAATCCAACACAATCACGGGGACGATGACTGTCATGGTGACCCGCGTCTATGCCAATGGCAATATGTGGATTGAAGGCCAGAAGTTGTTGAGTGTGAGCCAAGGTGAAGAATATGTGCGGGTCTCGGGTCTTGTGCGTCCCGACGATATCGGCCCCGGCAATTCTGTAAATTCAAATCGTATTGCTCAAGCCAATGTTACCTATACCGGCGCAGGCGATATAGCCAATGCAACCAAGCAAGGCTGGTACGGCCAAGCCTTGGATGTGTTGTCACCTCTGTAATTGAAAAGGGTTGGAATATGCGTATGATTTCGCTGCGTTCCCTTCTGGTGACTGTTGCCCTGATCTCGCAGTCTGCGATGGCTCAAGTGCAACCTCCAGCAGTCCCTGCAAATGCATCCTCTGCGCCGCAAGTTCTTGCGAGCGCGGCAGTGCCGTCATCCGCACCACGCGCTCCCGAACGGTTGGATCGCGTGAAGGATCTGGCGACATTCGCGGGTGTGCGCTCTAACCAGTTGGTGGGTTACGGCATTGTTGTGGGTCTCAATAAGACCGGTGACGGGAACGTCGCTGCCACTTTGCAAAGCCTGCAAAGCATGGTGCAGCGTTTTGGTCAGACCATAACCGACATCAACAGTTTGAATGCGGCCAATTCCGCAGCTGTGATGGTGACGGCCGATTTGCCCGCTTTCTCTAAACCCGGCCAGCGGATTGATGTCACGGTTTCGGCGCTTGGCAAGGCAACAAGCCTGAAAGGCGGCGTCTTGCTGATGACGCAGCTTGTTGGGGCCGATAATGAAACCTATGCCATGGCGCAAGGCAACCTGTCGGTGGGCGGTCTCGGTGTCGAAGCCAAAGACGGTTCCAAAGTCTCTGTGAATATTCCGACCGTTGGTCGTATCCCTGGTGGGGCTTCGGTTGAGCGCATTGTTGCCAATCCGTTTGATACCATGCCCGCCATGATGATCAATCTCAACACCGCTGATTTTTCGACCGCCACTCGTCTGACACAGGCAATTAATAAGGTGATGGGCGAGGGCACAGCCTCGGCGATGGATGCGGCGACTGTCCGCGTGATGGCACCAAGTAATACGGATCAGCGCGTTGCCTTTATGTCAGCCATTGAAGACATCAAAGTCTCGCAAGCGCCACCTCCGGCCCGTGTGATTGTCAATTCACGCACCGGCACCATTGTGATTGGTGAAGGTGTGCATGTAACACCGGCTGCGGTCTCGCATGGCAGCTTGACGGTCAATATCAAGGAAATGCAGAAAGTGACACAGCCCAATGGTGCGATCATCGCGCAAGGGGGCGTTGTTGCACCCGGTGGTCAGCCGGTTACGACCCAGGATTCACAGATCACAGTGGATCAGCAGCCAGCCCATACATTCTTGTTTGCGCCAGGTGCTGAATTGTCGAGCATTGTTGATGCAATGAATGCGGTTGGTGCATCGCCGGCCGATCTTGTCGCGATCTTGGAAGCGTTGAAACAGGCCGGTTCTCTGCACGCCGAACTGATCGTCATTTAAAGAGAGGGTGGATCATGACAATCTCGCCGCTCGACAAAATTCTAACCCCGCATAAGTCCTCATCATTGCCCAATGGTGTGACGCTTGAGCAGGCCAAGGCTGCAGGTGTGCGTCCATCTATGGATGACACGGCCAAGAATTTTGAATCGCTGTTTGTGCAAACGGTTTTGCAAACCATGCGCTCGACCAAGTTGGAAAACGGCTTGTTTGATAATGAAGGCCAGCAACCTTTTGAGGGCATGCTTGATCATGCCTATTCGCAATTGGTGACCAATTCGATGAATACGGGTTTGCGGGATGCTATCAAACGTTCTTATGGGCAGGCTGCTGAAGCGTATCAAAACCGTTTGGCTGGCGAGCAGAATGTTGTGACTGCTGCAAGCGTAAAGCTTTCGACAGTAAAATAACTCATCAGAGGCATAAGGACACACGATGAGTGACATTTTAAGCATTGGCGCTTCGGGGATTTCAGCTTACCGGAAATCTCTTGAAGTCACGGGCAATAACATCGCCAATGCGAATACGGACGGCTATGTGCATCGGGATGCGACGCTCTCAACAGCAGGCGTGGGTCCGAGCTCGCCTTTGACGTTGACGACCCAAAGCGGTACAGGCGTTTCCGTCGATGTTATCAAGCGCGCCTCCGATACGTTTTTGCGTGATGCTGTTTGGTCGGCCAATGCCGCAAGTGCCCAAGCGCAGGCACTCGCCACCAGCATGGGACAATTGGAACGGCGTGTTTTGATGCCGACGTCCACTGTCAGCACGGCCATGCAAAAATTCTTTTCCAATTTGCAAGATGTGGCCAATAGCCCGTCTTCGATGTCGGCCCGTACTGCCGCGCTGACAGGCGCTCAGCAAATCGTTGATCAATTTCATACACAGATCAGCTCGATCAATCAGGAAGCGAGTTTTGCGGAAACCAATATCAATACGGTGTTGTCTTCTGCCAATGGCTATATCGATCAACTCGCCAAACTGAATGCAAGCATTGCGGCCTCGACCGGCAGTGCACAACAGCCCAATGATCTACTCGACCAGCGCGATAAATTGGTCAATCAATTGTCACAACTGGTGTCGATCAAAGTGGCCGAAGAGCCATCGGGCAAGATTACGGTTTATTTGGGTGACTCGACCGGTGGTGCGAAATTGGTGGACGGGATTACCGCCCATAAATTGGGGTCGCAGATTACTGGCCAGCGCCTTGATTTTGTATTTGATCCCGGTGGCACGAATGCCGTCACCAATCAGGTGACGTCCGGTACCTTGGCGGGTTTACAGCTTTATCGCAGCCAATGTCTTTATACGCGCGACAGTTTCAATCGGTTGGCGCTGGCCTTTGCCAACAACATGAACACCCAGCATGTGCAAGGGGTGGATCTTGCGGGTAATCAGGGTCTCGCGCTTTTCTCAACAGACACCTTGAGTGGAACCCCCTCGCAATCCAATCAGGGTTCTTCCAAGTTGACCATTGACCCCTCAAGCATGGGGACTACATCGTCTGACACCTATGTTGCAACTTATGACGGCCCCTCGCAAAAATGGACGATCACAGCGCAGACCTCGAAAAAATCCGTCAGTGGTTCGGGTGACCTGACATTGGACGGCTTGAAATTCCATTTCGAAGGCACGGCCAAGTCGGGTGACAATTTCACAATCAGCCCGTTGCAGGATGCAGCGGCCGGTATGCGGTTGTTGATCACCGATCCGACGCAATGGGCGATGTCGATGCCGCTTTATGCGGACACCAATGCCAGCAATGCCGGCACAGCCTCCATTGCGATCAATAAATCCCAGCAGACTGTTGCAGCGCCGCCCTTGTTGCAAATCCAGAATGTGTTCAGCCAGTCGCAAACCCCCGGCGGGGCGATCGGTGTGAAAGCGGATGGGGTTGTCTCGCTCATTCCGTCGGGTGCGACCAATGTGACCTTGTCGTCCTTGCGGACCTTGCCTTCCGCAAGTTTTGGCAAGGACATGTTTGGCAAATCGCTTGATCCGGCCAAGCTGATGCTGGCGATGAAGCAGGGTTATAATCCGACCGTTAATCTTGCGATCAATGACGGCACCAGCCTGAAATCCATTGCGCTTAATTTCAATACGGATTTACAAAAATATTTGGGCACGGCCTCGTCCTCGACTTATCCAGAATCGACAGTGCCTGCGCCTGTTTTGTCGCCCCCCACAACCGATGGGGCTACACCGCCGACCAATACTGTGACATTGACGGATTTGCAGGCTGGCCAATCGGTCACGGTTGCGGGTGTCACCTTCACAGCTTTGCAGGATATGAAGGCTCATGATGTTGCAACAGCCTTTGCGGGTTTCAATGCCGGTGCTTTGGGCGATTATGTTGATCCCACCAATCCGACAGGCCCGGCTATCGGAGTCTTTGGTGGTCAGGTGACCGACTGGTCGCTGGGGGCGGCGACAGGCTCTGCCTTGACACTTACGGCCAATGCGGGTGTGACCGGTCTTGTACCGTTTACCGGTTCCAGCAAAGATTTGCATGTGTTTGATGGTGTGAATTCAGGATCGATTGAAGGTCTTGCCGATGCCATCAATGCCGATCTCAAATTCCAAGGCTATTCCGAACAGCTGACAGCCAGTGCGGTCAATGGTGTGTTGACCATTAACGCCCTGGGTTCGAACCAGCTCGTCAAAGCCTCGGTTGCGTCGGATTTTGTTGTCGACCCATCTGCTGTTCCAAGCCACACGCTGGCACTCGACGCAACGGTTGAAAGTGGCTTCGGTGGCACCAATTTGCAAGTCTTCACGCGGGAAGGCCGACAGTTGACAGGCCCTGTGCTGTCGCCTGACCAAGCTAAGAAATTACTGACGGTTGCCAACGGATTTTTACCGGACGCGGTTTACATGCCGCCGATCGACACCGCAGGCTATCGCAATATCGGTTTGCAGCAAACCAGCGCTCCGATGACGGTCATCATCAACAAAGACCGTAGCACTTCTGTAAAAGTCGCAGCCTATCCGCAAACAGATGGTGCCCAAGCCACCGACAATAGTGGTTCGGTAATCGCCGGTGCGGTTTATGATCTCAAAGTGCCCGACAGCATGAATTCGGTGCGGTTGAGTGGCACAGATATTTTGGGCAAGAGTGCGTCTGAAATTGCGCAGGCGATGGAAGCCAAACTCACGCAACAAGCGTCCGTCCAGTCGGTTAAAGGGCAGGCGATAGATTGGGGAGCACTCGGCGAGGGTGCGTTAAAATTTGCCGTTAATGTGAATGGTTCGGATCAGACTGTTTCCATGATCAGAAACAGTGTTGTCACAGCCAGCCAAACCATGGGCAGTGCCACCTATTCCGTCAATATCACCGTCAACAACAAGGATTTGGGTGCTGTGACCCAAACCTTCCAATTGACACGCGGCGTCGATGCCAATGGTAATCCGTCCTCGTCAGTCAAAGCTGAGCCTGTTCCCTATAATGACCAATGGGGGAAACTCTCATCGTCATGGTCGCAGGACATGCAGTTCTTTGTTAATCCTGATGGCAAATTGTCGGTCGATCTGCCGCCCGAAGTAGGCAGCGGCACCAGCAATATTTCGATTAGCGGAACAGATGCTGCCACTTTGGGGCTGAACCCCGGTGCCACCATCAGTAATGATGCCAAGTTTACGTCAGACGGTTTGCCGCCGCTCAACGTCACCATCATGCATGAAGGTGGGCAGGATTACCTCAATTTTACATTGCCGCAATCTTTGGGTGTCAATCCGCAGACCCTCAATCTGTCGGGAACACAGTCCGCGTCAGCCACCCAATTGTCTGCTTTGGGATTACAGCCGACCATTGCCGCAGACGCCGCTGTCACAACAATTCCAAGCACGCTGAATGTCGTGTATCTTGGTAAACCCTATACGCTCACCATCAATTCCACATCCGGCACCGATAACCAGAACGGTACCGATCTGAGTTGGTATACAGGCAGTGATGGCAAGTTGCGCCTGACCTCCAAAACGACTGATTTCTCGCTGTCAGCCCCTAGCGCAGCGCTTGGGTTCAATACGTCAACGTCACCGAAGTCTCTGGCCTATCGGGTGACAGGATCTGCGGCCTCCAGCCTTGATCTTGGTTCGCAAACAAGTGCGGCGATCAATGTCTATTTTAATGGTGCCAATCATCAGGTAACCATTGGCAATCCGGCGGGTTTTGACGCGTCTGATCCCAACAAGCTTTATCCGTCCGATACAACCGGAATTGATTGGTCTGTGGATCAATTCGGGCATGTTACGCTGCAATCGTCCTACAATGATTTGCAGGTGGCAGCAAATTCAGCCGCTGATCAAAGCAATGCTCAATCACTTGGCTTTATGGCGGCGGGGGTATCGCTTGCGCGTGTCAATGATACCCTGACTTTTGCAACAACGGTTGCGGACTCGTATGGCGTGATTGCGCCGGTTGTTGATACCAGTAAATCCATTTCGCGGGTTGCCGATTCACTGACTCTGACGGGTCCCATTCCTGAAGATCTGATCGTTGCCGTTCAGTCCAGCAATGTGAAAACAAGCACCTCCATTGAAGGGATTGCGGGCGATCCGGTTCCTGCGATCCAGACCATTGACATACCGACGAATTTGCAAATGTCGGATACGGTCAGTTTCAATATTCCCGGTATGAATTTCACCGGACCGCTTTATGTGACGGGTGCTCAGTCGGTTGTTGATCTGTCTTCGATCTTGCAAAACAAGATCAATAATTCTGGTGTGACCTTGAAGCCGACCGTTTCCTATGATTCGGTTAAAAACCAATTGGTCGTGACCTTTGCAGATAACGGCTATAAGCCCTTAGTTGTTTCAACCATTATCCGTGGCAACCAGCAGCCGGTTGCTGTGACGGTTCATTCTGAAAATGATGGTGTCAAGCCAGGGTCTGGACTTGCTGAAGTCCAGACATTGCAGAGCACATTACCGATTTCAGTCGGTGACACATTCAATGTCACCATGAAGCTTTCACCCAATGATACAGGCTTGCAAAGCTTTGATGTAAAAGTGGGGACTCTTCCGACCACGCAAGATTTCGTGAACAATCTGAATAGGCAAATTGCTTTGAAGGCCGGTATCAATGTGAGTGGGGGTTTGCCTGCCACACCTACGGCTGAATGGCCGGTCTGGGCTTCCAATGTCAATGGTGTCATTACAGTAAAATGGCGGGATGTGGGCGATGTGCCCCCCGTCAGTGTCGCACAAACCAATGATATTTCTTCGGTCAAGCGCTCCTTGATTGCCAGCTATCCCACCGATATTGCGCGCACCAATCCTGTCACGCCAGATTTTAGTGTGAAGGTGATTGCCCCTGGTAAGATCGAACTATTCGATAAGTCTTCAGGCGCAAGCCTTGCAACACGCGATTATACAGTGGGTTCGCCCGTTGAATATTTGGGGATGTCATTTACCATTAATGGCGATGCGTCGGTGGGGGATAGCTATTCGATTGTCACCGACCCGACACGCACGGGTGACAATCGAAATGCCGTCTTGCTTGGGGCTTTGCAAAGCAAGGATGCTTTCGGAGCCAATTCGGGCACATTCCAGGATATTTATGCCGCTATGTCCACGCAGTTAAGCTCGACCGCGCAGGCTGCAAATGATACGTCTACATCATCGCAGGCAGCGGTTGCGAGCTTGCAGGCATCTTATGATGGCAAGACGGGTGTTAGCTTGGATACAGAGGCGGCAAATTTGCTGAGATTCCAGCAGGCCTATCAAGCCTCTGCTGAAGTCATCAATACGGCTAAGGCGCTGTTTGATGCGATCTATAAGATTATGTGATGACGGGGGTTTGAGTGATGCAGGTAAGCAGCAAACAATTTTATGATACTCAGCTCAAAAGCATGCAGGACTTGCAGGCTGATGTCAGCAAGCTTCAACAGCAGATTTCATCCGGCAAGCAACTCACCAAGCCATCGGATGATCCGATTGTTTTTTCACAGACGTCACGTCTACAATTGCAAATCGATAATATTGATCAATATGGGCGCAATATCACGCTTGCCTCCGCGCGTGTGAACCAGCAAAGTTCAACCGTCGGGCAGGCCGCCAATATCGCAACCCGTTTGCAAGAACTTGTTTTGCAAGGTGCTAATGACACGATGTCCGCGACGGACCGCCAGTCAATTGCGATTGAAATGCAAAATCTCTCAGGCCAGCTCGTTGATCTCGGCAACACAACAGATCAAAACGGCGAGGCCATTTTTGGAGGCTTCCGTGCCAAGGCTCCCGTGTTTACGCCTGATGCCAATGGGCGCGTGCATTATTCAGGCGATAATGGCGTGCATGAATTGCAAGTGGGCGATGGTGTAATCGTGCAAGCGGGCGTGGATGGTACCAATACATTTATGTCTGTTCGGACACCGGGTGAAAGCAATCCCCGTTCTGCTTTCGATATTATTCAAGATGCGATTGCCTTGCTCAATGCCGGAAAATCGACATCGGGTTCTGTGAATGAAATGCAAGCGATGGTTGATCACTTCTCCAATGTGCAGACATTGGCAGGCAGTCAATTGGCCCGTCTTGATGCACAAAAAGGTGTTAATGACAATTCAGCTTTGACGCTGAATACAACATTGTCCAGTTTGCAGGATACAAATCTTGAAGTGGCCGCTACGCAGTTTCAGCAAAAAAGTCTGAACCTGAATGCGTCGCAACAGACCTTTGCCAAAATTGCCAATACCAGTCTGTTTAATTATCTGAAATAAGGTCTGGTTCCAGCCGCAATGACGGCATGAAACGCTCTCAGAGCTGGCTCGGGATTTCTGCACAGGTTTGATAAGTGGAATTTCTGCCTGACTTTGGCATAATGTCCAAGACAGGAGAGACCCATGAGCAGACGTCCCCGCCGGAACCATAGCCCTGCATTTAAAGCAAAAGTTGCGTT
>CAIJVU010000051.1 GCA_903824185.1 uncultured Hyphomicrobiales bacterium | reverse complement strand
CGTTTGATTCATTGCGCGCAAAAGATGGATTGCCGCGCGGCTACCTCCGCTCGCAATGACGCTGGAAAACTATTTGCGCGACCGGATTTTTTATTGCGCGACCGGGATTTTTTTTATTGCGCGAACGGGCAACAGCCCTTACGCGCGGCCCTCACGCGCGAGCCCTCACGCTTTTTTATTGCGCGAACGGGCAACAGCCCTTACGCGCCACCCTCACGCGCGAGCCCTCACGCGTGGCCTTTATCAAGCCCTGCAAGGCCGCGATAGGTGAGCACAACCTGACTGTCGTCTTTCAGGCCATGGCCTTGGGCGGAGGCGGATAAAAACATCTGATGGGCGGCAGCGGCCACCGGCAGCGCGGCCTTGGCGGCGCGGCCCGCATCCATGACAATGCTGAGGTCTTTGACAAAAATATCGACCGCGCTCGTCACTTCGGGATTGGCCTGCACCATGCGCGGCCCGCGATTATGCAGCATCCAGCTCGACGCCGCCGAACCGCCGCAAATATCAAGCACCACCTGTCCGTCGATGCCGGCCTTTTCAGCCAGCGCCATGCCTTCCGCCAGTGCCGCGATATGCACGCCGCATAACAGCTGGTTGACGGTTTTGATCATGGCACCCTGACCGGCTTTGTCACCGACATGGAACAGTTTTTCACCCATGGCGGTGAGCAATGCTTTAGCGGGTTCGAACACGGCGGAAGGGGCCGCAGCCATAATGGTCAGCGTGCCGGCTTGCGCGCCCACCACGCCGCCCGAGACCGGCGCATCGATGAAATGATGCCCTGATTGCTCGACGCGGTCCGCCAGCAGTGCGACTTCTTTGGGCGGGCAGGTGGCCATCAAAACCACCGTGCCGCCTTTGGGCAAAGCGGCCAGTGCCCCAGCCTCAAACAACACGCTTTCAGCCTGCGCCATATTCACGACCATCAGCACCAGCGCATCGGCCTTGTGCGCCACTTCTGCGGCATTGGCGGCAATCTGTCCACCAGCCTTGGCCAAGGCCGTCAGCGCTTCTTGTTTCATGTCGAAGCCGGTGACATGAAACTGCTTGCGCACCAGATTTTCTGCCATGGGCAGGCCCATGGCGCCAAGGCCGACAAAACCGATGTGACGCATCACGCGTGTCCTTTTCAAGCGAGATTTTTACTCTTTCACCGCACCCGTCATCGCCGAGACATAATGCTCGACAAAGAACGAATACAAGATCACCAGCGGCAAGGATCCCAGCAAGGCGCCTGCCATCAGTGAGCCCCAGCGATAGATGTCCCCGTCCACAAATTCCGACACAACCGCCACCGGCACGGTCTTGTTTTGCGTCGAGGACAGGAAGGTCAGCGCATAGATAAATTCGTTCCAGCACAAAGTGAGGGAGAAAATACCGGCTGAAATCAATCCGGGCACCGCCAGCGGCAAAACGATCTTGATCAGGATCTGCAAACGGGTCGCACCGTCGATCAAAGCGCATTCCTCAAGCTCGTAAGGAATGGTTTTGAAATAGCCCATCAGCAACCATGTCGAGAACGGAATCAAAATGGTCGGGTAGACCAAAATGAGCGCAATCGGACTGTCGAACAGGCCATAGGCCTGAATGATGGTGGCCAGCGGAATGAACAGGATCGAGGGCGGCACCAGATAGGCCAGAAAAATCGAGGCCCCCACCACTTCAGCCCCTTTGAACCTGATCCGCACCAGCGCATAGGCGGCAAAGACCGAGGCAAACAAAGAGATAAAGGTCGAGACAACCGACACATACATCGTGTTCCACAACCAGGTCGGATAATTGCTCTCAAACAGCAATTTGTTGATGTGTTTGAGTGTCGGCCCGACCACGAAGAAGGGATTGAATTTCTCCATGTCGATCAGTTGCTCGTCCGGTTTCACGGAGGTCAGCACCATCCAGTAAAACGGAAAGATCAACACCACCATGATGATCGCCAGCGGTAGATAGACATAGATGATTTTTCTCAAGCCGCCGTCCAGATAGGACATGCCTTCTGAATCGTCATTTTGCGCGTTTGTGTTCATGGAATTGGCCTTGCTCACTGATTGCTGCTCACTCATCGCTGCCCCCTTGCTGCCATTTGCGGCGTTGCAGGCCAAACCATGAGACCATGATGGAAAAAAGAAGGAAGGGGATCATCGCGGTCGCAATCGCCGCACCCTCGCCCAGATTACCGGCCAAAATCGCGCGCTGATAACCCAAGGTGGCCATCAGATGCGTGGAGTTCACCGGCCCGCCGCGGGTCATCGCCCAGACCAGCTGGAAATCGGTGAAGGTAAACAGCACCGAAAAGGTCATGACAACCGCAATGATCGGCGTCAAAAGCGGGAAGGTGACATAGCGGAAATTCTGCCAGCGTGTGGCCCCATCAAGGGTGGCTGCCTCATAAAGCGAGGGCGACACCGTCTGCAAGCCCGCCAGCAAAGTAATGGCGATAAAGGGCACACCGCGCCAGATATTGGCGAAGATCAGCGACATGCGGGCATTATTGGGATCACCGAGGAAATTGATGTTTTCGGTGATCAGGCCCATATGGCGCAATGACCAGGAAATGATCGAGAACTGGCTGTCGTAAATCCACCAAAAGGCAATCGCCGACAACACGGTGGGCACCACAAAGGGGATCAGCACCACTGAGCGGATCAGCGCCTTGAAGGGCAGTTTCTCGTTCAGCAAAAGGGCGAGATAAAGCCCCACGGCAAATTTCACGATCGAGGCAAAAACCGTATAGACAATCGTGTTGAAAACCGACTTCCAGAAAATGCTGTCATCGAGCAGCCACTCGTAATTTTCAAGGCCGATAAAAACACCGTCCCGTCCGATTTTGGCATCGGTGAATGACAGCCAGACCCCTTTGCCCAAAGGATAGGCCAGAAACAAAATCAAAATGACGGCAGCGGGCAACATGAACAAAAAGCCCAGCCAGTTGCGGTTCTGGCTCAGGCGCTGCAACAGCGAGCGTTCCTGGCGAACCAATGCGGTCGGTGCCGATGAGGAGGCAGTTTGGGACATAAGGTGTCTCCGGTCTCTTGTAAGAGCGCAAATTATCCTATTGAAAAAACCGCGCGGGAGACGTCCGTGTTTCCCGCGCGGTCAAAAGAGCAGGTCTTAGCGGTAAATGCGCTTGGCCTGACGTTCAGCGGTGGCAATGGCTGTTTTCGCATCCATCGCGCCGGTGCAATAATTGGCGACCATATCCACGAGGATGAAGTCGGCAATCGCTGCGGCGGCTTTCTCGTTCACAGGACCGATACCGCTGGCAGGCAGGGTGTTGCGCGCTGCGTTTTTGAACACGGCGTTCTTCGGATCCTTTGTCCAGACCGGATTGGCATCGTAAGCCTGCAAAGGATGGGTCAGATAGCCTGCGGCGGCTTCCAGCCAAGGATTGTAGTTTTCTGCTTCGAGCAGGTAGGCCATGAAGGCTTTGGCTGCATTCGGCACCTTGGTATATTTGAAAGCCAGCATCGGGAAGGTCAACTGCAATTCCTGCGGCTTGCCGACAGGGCCGACGGGGAACACGGCATGGTCCATGTCTTCGGCAATTGCATTGAGCGCCTTGTCAGCCTTGGCTGCGACATAGATCGAAATACCGTTTGACGTCAGATGCAATTCACCCGCCAAGAAGGCCTTGTTATTGGATGAATCGTTCCAAGACGGCGTGCCGGGAATGAAGGTTTCCGACAGCTTCTTGACATATTCCAGCGCCTTCATCGTTTCGGGTGAGTTGATGATGATCTTCTCGTCTTTGTCGATGAGGTAAGAGCCGTGTGACCACAACAGCCAATGCACCCATGCATTCGCATCACCCGTGGCATGGCCCAAGGCAAAACCGGCGGGTGTATTATTGGCCTTCAAGGCTTTGCAGAGCTCGAGGAATGCGTCTGTCTTGTCGGGGAAGGTCGAGAAGCCAGCTTTTTTCATCGAGGAAATGCGGTAATTGATATAGCCGCCGTTCACCGCTGCCGGAATGGCAATCCATTTGCCGTTCACTTTGCAAGTGGCTTCGGGTGCTGCAAACCAGCCACCGTATTTTTTGCCGAGGTAATCAGCGACATCGCCGACTTCAAGGCATTTGTCGGGGAACAAATGCGGCAAAGAATGCAGGCCCCATGCAATGTCTGGACCCTGTCCGGTATTGGCTGCCACAGAGGCTTTGGGCTGCATGTCGTCGAAGGATTCATTGGACACGCTGATCTTCACACCGGTTGCCTGTGAGAAGGCGTCAACCAGTTTCATAAACTGTTCGTCTTCGGCAGGCACAAAGCGCTTCCAGCGCAGAATGTTGAGGGTAGCATTGGCTTCAGGCTTCCATGGCGAGGACTGGGCCCAAGCCTTGGCATGATTGAGCAGGCCGGTTGCGCTCAATGCGCCCACGGTTGCCGCGCCTTTCATCAGCGTACGACGATTCATGATGGTCATGGATGGTTAACTCCCTTTCAGTTTGTCTTGATCGATAGAGGTCTTGATTTGACAAGACGGGTTTACCCGTCTTGTTCTCTCGCGAAATATTCGCCGCAGCGGGCGGATATTCAGTCGATTCGTTTGCCCGTTTCGGCATCAAACAGATGCACGAGTTGGGTGGTCGGCAAAATCGTGATGGTTTCGCCGGGCTTGGCGGTGATGCGTTCGCGGAAGACGCAGATCAGCTCTTCGCCCTTCAAGCGCACAACCACTTGTGTTTCCGATCCTGTGGGTTCCACCACCACCACTTCAACCGCAACACCATTGGCATCGAGGTGGATATGTTCGGGGCGAATGCCATAGACCACGGCCTTGCCCGCTGGCAAGGAGCGCCCTTGTGCCAAAGGCAGTTTCGCGCCGCCTTTGCTGGTCACACCGTGACCCGAGGGATCAACCGTTGCCTGAATGAAATTCATGGCGGGCGAGCCGATAAAGCCTGCTACAAACAGATTGTCGGGATGATCGTAAAGATCAAGCGGCGAACCCATCTGTTCCACGATGCCGTCATGCATCACCACGATTTTGTCGGCCATGGTCATGGCTTCGATCTGGTCATGGGTCACATAAACCGTGGTGGTTTTCAGGCGTTGGTGCAATTCCTTGATTTCGGTGCGCATTTGCACGCGCAATTTGGCGTCAAGGTTTGACAAAGGCTCGTCAAACAAAAACACCTGCGGATCACGCACAATCGCACGGCCCATGGCAACGCGCTGGCGCTGGCCGCCCGACAATTGGCGGGGATAGCGGTCGAGCAATTTTTCGAGGCCGAGAATACCGGCGGCCTTTTTCACACGCTCGTCGATTTCCGATTGCGGCGCTTTGCGCAGCTTCATCGAAAAGGCCATATTGTCGGAAACCGTCATATGCGGATAGAGCGCATAGTTCTGGAACACCATGGCGATGTCGCGCTCTTTGGGCGGCACATCATTGACCACACGATTGCCGATGGCAATCTCGCCGCCTGTGATGTTTTCCAGTCCGGCAATCATGCGCAGCAGTGTTGATTTGCCACAGCCCGACGGGCCCACCAGAATCACAAATTCACCGTCATTGATATGGACGTTGACGCCATGGATGACTTGCGTCGCCCCATAGGCCTTTTTTACGTCGCGGATTTCTACCGACGCCATGATCGCTCCTTATTCTTCTGGTCACGGCTCTTGCACGTGTTGACCAGCGGTTTCACTCCCGAAGTTATTCCTTCGACATAGGCTTATTTCTAACCCCTGCCATACCATTTAAACATGTCTGGCCCCAATGACAACTCGCTTTCATTTTAACGCTTGAAGCCGTGGCGATCCTTCGCCATCATAGCGGCCCATTGGGGAAAAGAGGGTTTTCACCCAAGAGAGCTTAAATTTTATGCAGGCGGGGGGCTTTTCACGGCTTAGCCTGCGGGAGGAACAGCGTGAAAGACATTCATATTTTGGCGCCCGGCCCCTTGATGCCGATGGTGCTCGATCAGCTCGGCGAAAAATTCACCCTGCATCGCTTGTGGGAACAGCAGGACAAGGACGCCTATCTGAAATCCGTAGCGCCAGACGTGCGAGGTCTTGCCGTCGGCGGGCATGTCAAAGTCGATCAGGCTTTCATCAGCCATTTCCCGAAACTCGAAATGGTGTCGAATTTCGGGGTCGGTTATGATTCGGTGGATGCGAAATATGCGGGCCAGCACAAGATCATCGTCACCAATACGCCCGATGTTCTGACCGAGGAGGTGGCCGACACCTGTCTGGGTCTTGTTTTGATGACCGTGAAGGAAATGCCGCAGTCCGAACAGTGGTTGCGGGCAGGCCATTGGGCCAATAAAAGCCCTTATCCTCTGACCCACACCACTTTGCGCGGCCAAAAGGTCGGGATTTTCGGGCTTGGCCGGATCGGCAAGGCCATTGCCAAGCGGCTTGAGGCCTTTGGCGTCGAGATCGCCTATCACAACCGCCGCAAGGTCGCCGATGTCAGCTATCCCTATTACAATTCCTTGCAGGAATTGGCGGCGGCTGTGACCATGCTGATCTCGGTGGCACCCGGCGGTCCCGAAACCCACCACATCATCAATGCCGATGTGTTCAAGGCGCTCGGTCCCAAGGGGATCTTCATCAATATCGGTCGTGGCTCCGCCGTCGATGAGCAGGCCATGATTGCAGCGCTCAAAAACAAAGTCATCTGGTCGGCGGGTCTTGACGTGTTCGAGCACGAGCCGCATGTGCCGGCTGAGTTGATCGCCCTCGACAATACGGTCTTGCTGCCGCATATCGGGTCGGGCACCCATCACACCCGCAATTTGATGGGGCAGCTGGTGGTCGACAAACTGACCAGCTGGTTTGCGGGCAAAGGACCGATCACGCCGGTCGCCGAAACGCCCTGGAAAAAGTGAGCCGGACGGGGCCGGATTTTTTCCGGCCCTGCGGCCGGAAAGATCTTTTTGGGTCGCGATTCCCAGCTGAACCAAACGAGCCTGAGATAGGGGCCGGATAGTCTGGTTCGGGTCGTTTTTTTGGCAAATTTTGTGGGATAAGGGGCCTTTTGGGCCCCTTATTTTGTCCTATCCGCGTGGTTTTTAGCGGATGACGCCACCCAGCTCGTCCTCGATATGGACGCGGATGATCTCCTCGAAAGTGCTTTCGGCTTTGAAGCCGAGCTCGATCGCCCGTTTGGGATCGCAGCGTTCCGCCCAGCCGGAGACGATTTTGATAATGGCGGGATCGGGCACCCGTTTGATCCGCGCCACCACGTTTTCACCCGCCACTTTGCGCAGCGCCTCGATCTGCTCGCCCACCGTGCAGCTCAGGCCGGGCATCGAGAGATTGCGGCGGGGGCCGACAATTTCCCCTGCAATTTCAGCAGCATGGACAAGGAAGCCAACCGCAGAGCGTGGCGAGGCGTGCCAATGGCGGACCGTTTCGGCCACGGGCAAAACCGCTTCCAGACCGTTCAGCGGCTCGCGGATGATATTGGAGAAAAAGCCCGATGCCGCCGCATTGGGTGTGCCCGGACGCACGCAAATCGTCGGCAGGCGGATGCCGATGCCGTCGAAAAAGCCCTTGCGGGTATAATCGGCCAGCAGCAATTCCCCGATGGCTTTTTGCGTCCCGTAGGAGGTCAGCGGGGTGGTGAAAAACTCGTCGCCAATGGCGGGCGGGAAGGGGGCGCCAAAAACCGCAATCGAGGAGGTGAAGACCACGCGCGGATGATAAGCACCTGATGTTGCTGTATGAATCGCGCGGATCGCTTCGAACAATTGCCACACGCCATCGCAATTGATGCGGTAGCCGAGATCAAAATCCTGTTCCGCCTGCCCCGACACAATGGCGGCCAGATGGAAGATCACATCGGGTTTGTCGGCGAGCAATTTTTCAGCCTCGCCCGGCAGAGAATAGTCGGACGCAACCGTTGTGCAGGCGAAAGGCGCATGGGCGGGGGCTTTGGGTTCCACAACATCATGCAAGGTGGCCTTGGTGATGGTTTGGCCTCTGAGCGTGCCTTCGTGGGCCAGTCGTTCGGTGAGTTTGCGGCCAACCATGCCAGCCGCGCCGAGGATGAGAATATGCATAAAATCAGGCTCCTAGAGCGTTTTTCAAGAAAATTTAAAGCGCGAAACCACCATCGGCCAAATGGATCTGGCCGGTTGTATAGCTGGCTTCGTCGGAGGCGAGATACACTGCCAGCATGGCAATTTCCTCGGCTGTCCCGAGACGGCCCATGGGCTGGCGGTCAATAAAGGCCTGACGGGCGGCGTCCAGTGAGACATGGGTGGATTTCGCCAGCGCTTCAATGCGCTCATCCAAGGAGGGCGACTGGATCGTGCCGGGGCAGATCGCATTGGCGCGAATGCCTTTTTTGATGTAATCGGCCGCCACGGCTTTGGTCAGGCCGATGACGGCTGCTTTGGTTGCCCCATAGACATAGCGGTTGGGGATGCCGCGCACCGAGCCAGCGCCGGATGCAATATTAACAATCGAGCCCGACCCGCGCGCCAACATGCCGGGAATGAAGGCCCGCAGCATGCGATGCATGGATTTCACATTGATATCAAAGGAAAAATCCCAAGCGCTGTTGTCACATTCCATGACCGTGCCGTGATGCACAAAGCCCGCCGCATTCACCAGAATATCGATGGGGCCGACTTTTTCGGCGAAATTGGCAACGGCCTTGTCGCTCAACACATCGAGTTTGCGCCGTTTGGCTTTGGCAATGCCGTCCAGCTTGTCGGTATCCCGATCGGTGGCCCAAACGGTGGCCCCTTCGCGCACAAAGGCTTCGGCAATTGCGCGTCCGATTCCTTGCCCTGCCGCTGTCACAACAGCAACTTTGCCCTGCAGTCTCTTGACCATGTCTCTCTCCAGATAATTTTTGCGTTTTAAGATGCGTTCAATGCCGAAAGGCTGGTCAATTGCCGGCCATTCTCATCGAAATTGTCGGGGGACAGCCATGTTTCGAACGCTTTTTTGCGTTCGGGCCATTCGCTGTCGATGATGGAAAACCAGGCGGTGTCGCGATTGCGCCCTTTGACAATCATGTGCTGGCGGAAAACACCCTCGAAGGTGAAGCCGAAACGGGCGGCGGCACTGCGCGAGGGCGCATTGTCATTTTTGCATTTCCATTCAAAACGCCTGTAGCCCAAGGTTTCAAAGGAATAGTGCATCAGCAAAAACACGGCCTCCGTGGAGCAGGGTGTCCGCTGCATGGCCGGTGAAAACAGGATATGGCCGATCTCGATGACGCCCATCGACGGGCGGATTTCCATCAAAGTGGCAATGCCCAAGGCACGGCCCGAGCTTTTTTCGATGATGGCAAAAGAGAGGGGATCATCAAGCTTGGCACGGCTTTCAAGCCAGCTCTGGAAGCTGGCCTGATCGGTGAAAGGCCCATAGGCCATATAGGTCCAGAGCGGGTCATGCCCCGCCATCTCTTGCCAGAGATGGCGGCCATGCCGTTCGGGATCAAGCGGTTCAATCGTGATAAACCGGCCCTCAAGCTGGGTCTTTTGGGGCGGTTCCGCAGCATGCGGAGGCAAAATGGACATGCGTCTATTCCGTCCGTTTTAGTGGTTATCGCGCGGTGTGCCTTTGGTCTGGGCAACCCGCTGATATTTCACTGCCGGTTTCAAAACCATGCCGCCGTCGAACTGGTCCACCATGGAGCGTTGGATCTCCTGCCAAGGGGTCTGGTCAGCCGGATAGGCATAGCCGCCCTTCTTCAGCAAAGCGGCCATGCGCTTGTTATAGTCTTCTTTGCTAATCAGAATATTGGCCGACCCTTTGCGCAGATCGATCCTGACCTTGTCACCGGTTTTCAAAATCGCCAGACCGCCATTGGCTGCCGCTTCCGGAGAGGCGTTGAGGATCGAGGGCGAGCCCGACGTGCCCGACTGCCGACCATCACCGATGCACGGCAGCGAGGTGATGCCTTTTTTCAAAAGCGCTGCGGGGGGCTGCATATTCACGACTTCAGCCCCGCCGGGATAGCCGATCGGGCCGGTGCCGCGCATGAACAGCATGCAATGTTCGGTGATTTTCAGTTTCGGGTCATCAATGCGGTTGTGATAATCCTCAGGCCCGTCAAAGACGATGGCGCGGCCTTCAAACGCATCGGGATCATGGGGGTTGGAGAGGTAGCGATTGCGGAATTCTTCCGAAATCACACTGGTTTTCATGATCGCATTGTTGAACAAATTGCCTTTGAGAACGAGGAAGCCTGCGGCCTCCCGCAAAGGTTTGTTCACGGGATAGATCACTCTTTTGTCGAGAACTTTGGTTTTTCTGCAGTTTTCGCCCATTGTTTTGCCGTTAACGGTCAAAACTTTCTCGTGAATGAGCTTCTTTTTCATCAATTCATTGACAACGGCGGGGACGCCGCCAGCCCGATGATATTCCTCACCGAGATATTCGCCCGCCGGTTGCAGATTGACCAGCAAGGGGATGTGATGTCCGTAGGTCTGCCAGTCATCGACACTGAGATTCACACCGATATGGCGCGCAATGGCATTGACGTGGATCGGGGCATTGGTCGAGCCGCCAATGGCCGAATTGATCACGATGCAGTTTTCAAAGGCTTCGCGGGTCAGAATATCGGACGGCTTGAGGTCTTCCCACACCATATCAACGATACGCTTGCCGGTTTCATACGCATTTTGGCCGCGTTCGCGATAGGGAGCCGGAATGGCCGCGCCGCCGGGCAGGGTCATGCCCAGCGCTTCGGCCAGTGAGTTCATGGTGGAGGCCGTGCCCATCGTGTTGCAATGGCCGACAGACGGGGCCGAGGAGGTCACGAGATCCATGAAGCTGTCGTAATTGATCTCGCCGGAGGCGAGTTGCTCGCGTCCTTTCCAGACAATGGTGCCCGAGCCGGTGCGCTCGCCATTGTGCCAGCCATTCAGCATGGGTCCGCCCGACAAAACAATCGCGGGAATGTTGACGGTGGCGGCGGCCATGATGCAGGCGGGGGTGGTCTTATCGCAGCCGGTTGTCAGCACAACGCCGTCCAGCGGATAGCCGTATAAGATTTCCACAAGGCCCAGATAGGCCAGATTGCGGTCAAGGGCCGCGGTGGGGCGCTTGCCGGTTTCCTGAATGGGATGAACCGGAAATTCAAAGGCCACGCCGCCTGCGGCTGTAATGCCGTCACGCACGCGCTTGGCCAATTCAAGATGGTGGCGGTTGCAAGGTGAGAGGTCGGAGCCTGTTTGTGCAATGCCGATAATGGGCTTGCCGCTCATCAATTCTTCGCGGGTCAGGCCGAAATTCAGGTAGCGCTCGATATAAAGGGCCGTCATTCCGGGGTTGTCGGGGTTATCAAACCATAATTGCGAGCGCAGAAGTGCCTTTTTTGATTTGCGCGGTCCCCGTGTTGTAACGGCCATTTGATCCTCCCGATGTTTTAAGCTTTCGCACTAAACCTGACCCCTGCCTCTAGGCGAGACAGGCGTCTTTGGTCTATAGCTTTGCGCGATATGGCACGTTAAATCAATCCGAAGAGTGAAATTTTCGGGCAAGGGAGAGTTGCTTATGCTGCACATCGTTGATTCTTTTGGTCGCATCGGTGAGGAAAATGCCTTTGCGGTTCTTGCGCGCGCGACCGAGTTGCAGCGTCAGGGCAAAGACATCATTAATCTGGGGATTGGCCAGCCGGATTTTTCCACACCCGACCATATTGTCGAGGCGGCCATCAAGGCTTTGCGGGACGGCCATCACGGTTATACGCCTGCCACCGGCATTTTGCCCTTACGCGAGGCGGTCGCAGCGGATTTGCACAAACGCTTCGGGGTCGAGGTGAATCCCGATCTCGTTTTGATTGTTCCGGGCGGCAAAGTGACCATGCATATGGCGATTTTGATGTTCGGCGAACCGGGCGTCGATATTTTATATCCCGATCCGGGATTCCCGATCTATCGCTCCATGATTGAATTCACAGGCGCCAATCCGATTCCGGTGCCGATTCGCGAAGAAAACGGCTTTGCCTTCTCCGCCGAAGAAACTTTGTCCTTGATCACGCCGAAAACCAAATTGTTGATCATCAACTCGCCTGCCAATCCGACCGGCGGGGTGACACCCAAGGCTGAAATCGACAAATTGGTCAAAGGGCTCGCCCAATTCCCCGATGTGGCCATTATGTCGGACGAGATTTATGCCCAGATGACCTATGACGGGCTCGCCCATCAAACCTTGCTGGCCTATCCGGAGATCAGGGATCGCCTGATTTTGCTGGATGGCTGGTCAAAGACCTATGCCATGACCGGCTGGCGCATGGGCTATTCGATATGGCCCAAGGCTTTGTACGAGGCCGCGCGTAAACTGGCTGTGAATTCCTATTCCTGCGTGAATGCCTCTGCCCAATTTGCGGGTCTTGCCGCGCTGACAGGCCCGCAAGACGCCGTCACATCCATGGTGGAAGAGTTCGATCGTCGGCGCAAAATCGTCGTCGAAGGCTTGAATGCCTTGCCGGGTGTGCGTGCGGCGACGCCGAAGGGGGCCTTTTATGCCTTCCCGAATATTGCGGAGACAGGCTGGAAGGCCAAGCCCTTGGCGTCTGCCTTGCTCGAAGAAGCGGGTGTCGCGACCATCGGCGGACCGGATTTCGGTGTGTTTGGGGAAGGCTATATTCGCCTTTCTTATGCCAATTCGGCTGAGAATATCCGTCGGGCTCTGGAGCGGATGCGCGACTTCCTGACCACGCATCAGCCAAAATGAATGGGTGCTTTTATGCCCGTGCTGGGTGGGGGCGGTGGCTTTATGCCACCGCTTTGCTTGTAGCCTTTTGCTTGTCTGCAGAGAGGCTTTGCGCTCAAGCGCTGAATGTCCAGGTGGTCAATAAATCCCAGCCGACGCTCTGCGCTGAGGATGACAATGTGGATCTGCGCTTTTATGGCCCTGCGCGGCAATGGCGTATCACGGCCAAGCCGCCGGCCTTCATGGGCTTGATTGTGCGCGATCAGACAGCGCCGGATTTTACCGATTGCGTGATCAAGGATGCGCCGCCCGATGAAGGGGCGGTCGTCAATAAAGTGGTCTTGTATGAGGATGCGACCTATCAGCTGGTCGGTTTTCGCAAGACCGGCGGTTTCTGGCGCAAATCGGATGTGGATGTCAGCGTTGGCGAGACCCATGTCAATCATCTGGAATTGCTGCAATGGCATATCAAGCGGCAAGGCCAGTTCTACGAATTTCTGGTGCTCTATCCGTCGGACGGCTATTGGCGCTTGCGCTTGCTGCCACCTGATCCTTTGACCGCGACCGCCTATGGCACATCCTTTTTGATCGGGCCGGTCGAGCAGGCCACCCGTCCTTTTGTGGCTTTGAAATCGGTGCGGTTTGACCCTGCGGGACAAAGCTTTTCTGTGTCCTTTGCCAAAGGCGGCGGGGCGGTGATCAAGCTGGCTGATCTGTCACAGGCGCAGGTCGCGCTGGATGTAAGTTTGACAAAGACACCGGACGGAAAACGGCCGTTCATGGCCATGCGCTCGATGTTTGTGCGGCCGGATAATGCCGATTCGTCCGTTGTTGCTTTTAAAACGATTAAGGGTCGAGACTGGCATACGGATACCGTCATGCAATATCGGGGAAGCGAGGCCTCGGCCTTGTGGCTCGGACGGCTTCTGCCGTCCCGTCACAACACCAGCGCAGCCGATATGCAGATCGACGGCTTCACCCGCTGATTTTGCATGGGTTCAGCTGATCAGCATCACCAGCCAAGCGACAAAAAACGGGATCGGCAGCGACACCAAAACCCGCAAACGCACAAACCATGCGGGCATGAAGGGAATTTCCCAGATCAAGACGCGGTTGAGCGTAAACAAGGACCAGCCGGTCACATAGGCGATGACTTGCGGCGCACCGGCACCGGCTTTGATGGCCGCAGACCCCAGTGCAAAACCCACCACCGGTCCGCCGGGGGTCAGGGCACCGGCCAGCGAGGCAATGGCAAGCCCCGCCACGCCCGATTGCGGCCCGAGCCAAGCAATCACCAGATCTTGGGGCATCAAGCGGGCGATGAAGCCCGAGCCAATGACGCCGAAGGCCAGCCGCGGCAAAAGATGCAAAAATTCCTCGCTCGTCATCACCAGCGCTTTTTGCGCGCTGCCGTCCCGACGCCTGTGGGCAATCAACAACAGCCAGCCGACAATCACATAAAGGCTGAGGGTCAGGATCAGAATGATCATGCGGTCTCATCCTTCGGTTTGAAGCGCGCTTGCAGCAAGCGGGCCGCGTAACCGCAAGCCAGCGGTACCCAGAAGGACACCAGCATCCGCAGGCCCACAAAGGCCAAACCAAAAAAGGGAGATTCCCATACAATGGCCCGATTGAGGCCCAAGACCAGCCAGCCCGTCACAAAGGCAATGGCCGCGCCTGCATCGGCGCCCGCGACCATCATGGCCCCCGCCAGCGGAAACACCGTGAAGGGACCGGCCGGAATCAAGACGCCCGCCAGACAGGCGATCAATAAGCCTTTGAAACCGGACCCTGAGCCCAGCCAATGGGCGATGGTTTCGCGCGCCACCAGCAAACGCACCAGCGCACCGATCAGAGTGCCCGCAATGACTTTCGGCGTGATGGATAAAAAGATCAGCGTGTCGTCTTCAAGGATGCCAAAAAAGACCCCTGCACCCTCTTGCAAAAAGACCGTCAGGCCGCATCCCACCGACAGGCTGGCAACCACCCAAAAGCTCCAGTCAAAATGACGACGGGGCTTGGGTTTGGTCATGGATGGGATCCGTTGCTCAGCGCGATACTTAACGTCCGAGTCTGGAGGCGTCAGCGGCAAGCTGTTCGATTTTGGCCCAATTTTTATCCTTGAGGGCGTCTGCAGGGGTCACCCATGAACCGCCGACACACAGGACATTGGCCAGTGCGAGCCAGCTTGGGGCCTTTTGTAAATCAATGCCGCCTGTCGGGCAGAATTTGAGATCCGGCAAAGGTGCCGACAGAGATTTCAGGAAGGGTATGCCGCCTGCCGCCTCAGCCGGAAAAAATTTCAGGCAATGGAAGCCTTCCTCGGCCAGATACATGGCTTCGCTGGCGGTCGAGCATCCGGGCAAAACCGGAATGTCGAGGGCTTTGAAACATGTGACCAAGAGGGGGGTCGTGCCGGGGCTGACCAAGAAACGAGCGCCCGCCTGCCGCGCCTGCTGGGCTTGCGCGGCGGAACGGATGGTTCCCGCGCCGATGATGGCATCGGGCACGGAGGCGGCGATGGCGGCAATGGCTTCCAGCGCTGTCTGCGTGCGCAAGGTCACTTCGAGAACCGGCAGGCCACCGGCCACAAGAGCCTTGGCCAAGGGGACGGCATCCTCGACCTTGTCGATGGTCAGAACCGGAATCACCGGCGCTTTGCGCATCAAGGCTTCAGCGGTCAGGGCGGGATGATGGGGGGCGGTGCTCATGATCGGGATGTTCCGAAAGTGTTGAAAGGGGCTGGCGATAATCCATCGCCGTGGTCTTTGAGGGTGAAAGCCTTCGAGGGGATCAGTCTGCCTTCCACGGATAGGTCCATGTTTCGGTGAGCGCCCGACTTCCCGATTTCAGGAAAGCCCGCAAATCAGCGGTTTGTCCGGGTTCCAAAGTGACATCGATGGCTGCTCTGAAGCCATCAATCCGCTGGTTTGGTACCAAGAATGTACGGGTGATTTTCCCCGCCGTGGTGGTGGGGACAATCTGCACAGTGTCGGGCGCGCTCTGATAATAAGGCAGATCCCCGCCTGCGAAATCAATGATGAAACGCTTGGTGCCCTGAGCAGGCGTCTCATTCGACCCCAAGGCCTTGGCGACGGTTTGATAGGTGTTGATGGCCCGTCCGCCCGTATGCAATTTGTTTTCCTGCATCAAGGCCTTGATGCGATAGCCCCAAGTCTGGGCCTGACCGGGCTCGAGCGGATTGCGCGGGCTCCAAAAGGCCACAATATTGTCGTTGGTTTCGTCAGAGGTCGGCAATTCGACAAGCTCGATGCGTCCATCGCCCCAATCGCCGCGGGGTTCGATCCAATAGCTCGGCCTGTTCTCGTAACCGAGATCGAGATCTTGATAATGTTCGAAGATCCGATCGCGCTGCATCAGGCCAAAGCCGCGGGGATTGCTGTCGAGGAAGCTGGAAGTTGCGGGTTGTGTCGGGTTGCGCAGCGGACGCCAGATCCATTCCCCCGCGCCGGTCTGCATCAGCAAGCCATCGGAGTCATGCATTTCGGGCCGGAAGTCCGCTGTAAAGCGGCGGTCATTCTCGCCCACAAAGAACATGGATGTCAGCGGCGCGATGCCCACGCGGTTGAGGGTGCGGCGTGGAAACAAGGTGACGGTGACATCAACCACGGTCTCCTGCGACGGGTAGACAATGAATTGATAGGCGCCTGTCACCGACGGACTGTCGAGCAGAGCATGGATCACAACCCGTTCGGCTGCCGAAGCCGGTTGCTCGATCCAGAATTCACGGAAACTCGGGAACTCTTCCGGCTGGCCGCTATTGGCGGCTGTGGCGAGGGCCAAGCCGCGCGCGGACAGGCCGTAGCGTTGGCTGCGCCCCAAAAAGCGGAAATAGCTCGCGCCCAGAAAGGAAATCAATTCATCTTGCTGGCGCGGATCATTGAGCGGGTAGGAGACGCGAAAACCGGCAAAACCCAAATTGACAGGCAGCGGGCGGTCAAATTTGTTTTTGCCATAGTCAAACAGACTGCCCGAATAAGGAATGGGTGTGGGAACCCCGTCACGGATGATGTTGACGGTCACGGCCTGTTTGAACAGAAAGCCCAAATGATGCATGTGCATCCGGAACGGGCCGCCGCCTGCTCCCAACAAAGCCTTGTCCGAGCGGAAGCGGATATCGCGCCACGCATCATAATCCAATTTGCTCAGCAGGTCCGGCAAAGCGGGGCTGGCCGTGTCATAGGAGGCGGCGCCGAGATCACGGGCACGACGAACCACATCCGCATAGCCGAATTTGGGCGGGCTCTGATCCGGACCCGCCGTCGGCTGGGCAGCCGCTGGAAAAGCCCATGACAAGGCAGCCAGACTGCCGAGGTTCTCAATCAATGTGCGGCGTGTGAGTCTCATAATGTCTCTAAATAAAAGCGTCAAAAAAACCGGCAGCACACGCCAAAGCCAAGAGATTTCAACCAGAAAAGGCTGCGTGACATCCCATCCAGAAGGCTGGGTCGGAACCCAGCTGAAGCCTTGCCGACCCGTGGGAAGGCGCCCGCTTCAGGAGATTGAACCCTGTGTCACAATCCCGTTCTTTAAAATCACTCTTTTCCGGTGAAAATTCAATGGGGGCGGGTCTGATTTTTTTCCAAAAAAAATCACACGAAATGATAAAAACTTCTTGATCCCCCCCCCGATTGGTTCTAAGGGTCGCCTTGCCCAATTTCGCACGTGCCTGTGGTCGCGTGTCAGTTGGTGGGCATCCGGACAAGAGGCCGGACAGCCGCCCGCATCACCCGCAAGTCTGGGGTGAAGCGATAATCAACTGGCAGCCGGAGGCGAAAACCGGCGCACCCCGTTTTCCGCGGGGGACGCGGCTTAAAGCAACGACGGAGCGGGCTTTTTTGGTCTCGATCTGCCCTCCAAAGGCGGATTCACCGAAGAGGCTTGTCCATCTTGCCAGGCGTGCGGACGGGATCCCTCCCATCCAATCCACGGCAGCACACACGGGTGACCTGACCCGATCTCGGCGTTTCCAACGCGCCGTTGTCGCGGGACCGTCAGCCGGGGCTTGTCCAGACATGGCTTGACCATGTCTTGGATTTTTTGAGGGAGGTCCGTGCCATGACCGCACGTATCCGTGAATTCTTGCGCAACCGTCGCGAAGACGGCCCCTGCGTTGTTGTCGATCTCGAAGTCGTTCGCGATAACTATCGTCGTTTTTCGCGTGCCTTGCCCGATACCCGTGTTTTCTATGCGGTGAAGGCCAATCCGGCACCGGAAATCCTGCGCCTGCTGACCTTGATGGGGTCATGCTTCGACGCAGCCTCCGTTCAAGAAATGGAAATGGTTCTGGCTGCGGGGGCAACCGCTGACCGTATTTCTTATGGCAACACCATTAAGAAAGAACGTGACGTGGCCCGTGCTTTCGAGCTGGGTGTGCGGTTGTTCGCGGTGGATTGCGTCGCCGAAGTCGAAAAAATCGCGCGCGTCGCGCCCGGTTCAAAAGTCTTCTGCCGCATCCTGTGCGATGGCGCGGGTGCAGAATGGCCTTTGTCCCGCAAATTCGGTTGCGTGCCTGAAATGGCGCCGGATGTTTTGGAACATGCGCATCGTTTGGGCCTTGAGGCTTATGGCGTGTCTTTCCATGTCGGTTCGCAGCAAGCGGATGTGATGGCTTGGGATCAGGCACTCGGCTCTGCCGCCAATATTTTCCGTCAATGTGCCGAGCGCGGCATCAATCTCTCGATGGTGAATTTGGGCGGGGGCTTTCCAACGCGCTATCTGAAGGACATTCCGGAAGTGGGCACCTATGGCGATGCGATTTTCCGCTCTTTGTCCCGCCACTTCGGGAACCGTATGCCCGAAACCATCATTGAGCCCGGTCGTGGCATGGTCGGCAATGCTGGCGTGATCGAAACCGAAGTTGTCTTGGTGTCGAAGAAGGCCGAAAACGACGATGTGCGTTGGGTTTATCTCGATATCGGCAAGTTCAATGGTCTGGCTGAAACCATGGATGAGGCCATCCGTTATCCGATCCGTTCGGACCGCGATCACGATGAAAAAGTGCCGTGTGTCTTGGCTGGCCCGACCTGCGATTCCGTGGATGTGCTCTATGAAAAAGAGCCGTATTTGCTCCCCTTCAGCATTGAGATCGGCGACAAGCTGCTGATCGAAGGCACGGGCGCTTATACAACCACTTATTCCGCGGTGGCCTTTAACGGCTTCCCGCCGCTTCGGTCCTACGTGATCTAAGCACGACAGGCAAAGACGGAGGGGGCGCATGCTTTGCGCCGCCTTCTTCACACCCCTCACCAATCCAGTTTTACAAGAAGCCTGTGTTGATCAGGCTCCCTTGTGGCTACGGCTGACGCCGTGCGCTGCAGGAAGGAGTATGAAAATGATCCATATACGCGATGAACGTGTGGGCGACCATCAAACGCGCGAATGCCTGCTTGACCGTGTGTTCGGCGAAAGCCGCTTTGAAAAGACCTGCGAGCGCTTGCGGGAAGGGCGTCTGCCCGCCGAAGGCCTCGCTTTTGTTGTCGAAAAAGATGGCCAGCTGGTTGGCACAGTCAGGCTCTGGTCTGCCATGATCGGCGGCCAGCGTGATACGCTGGTGCTCGGGCCTTTGGCGGTTGATGCCTCCCTGCACGGTCTTGGTATCGGCAGCCGTTTGATGCGGCGTGCGCTCAACCGCGCCGCGACCTTGGGCCATCACTCCGTTTTGTTGGTCGGGGATGCGGATTATTATGCCCGTTTCGGGTTTTCCAGCGGCTTGACGCAAGGCTTGACCCTTCCCGGGCCCGTGGAGCGCGCGCGCTTTCTCGGGCTGGAATTGGTGGCGGGTGCTTTGGCGGATGCGCAGGGATTGGTCGAGGCAACGGGCCGGTTTTCCGATCCCATGGCGTCATTGTCGGCTGTGGCGTCCGGAAAATCATCGGCTGGTCTTTCCTTCCCCGTCTCATTCCGCTAAGCCGCTTGCAGTATTCATGAGATGAGGAGGGGCCGATGACCGCGCCCGAGACCGCCGCTGCGACCGAGCCGAAAGCCCGTGCCGTGCTGATTCCTGTGACGATGTTTTCGCAAAACTGCACCTTGCTGTGGTGTGCCGAGACCCTGCACGCTGCGGTGGTGGATCCGGGTGGGGATTTGCAACTCATCCGTGACGCCATTGCCAAAACAGGGGTGACTGTCACCAAGATCCTGATCACGCATGGTCATATCGATCATGCGGCGGAGGCGCTGAGCCTGGCCGAAGAGCTTGGGGTGCCCATCGAGGGCCCGCACCGCGCGGATCAATTCCTGTTGGACTCTTTGCCGGTCGCCGGATTGAAATATGGGATAATGGGCGCGCGCGCTTTCGAGCCACAGCGCTGGCTTGAAGAAGGCGATCGGGTCGAGGTCGGCCAGTTGCATTTTGATGTTTTGCATTGCCCCGGCCATTCACCGGGATCGGTGGCTTTTATCAACAAGGATGAGGGCTTTGGTCTCGTGGGGGATGTGTTGTTCCGCGGTTCGGTGGGGCGCAGTGATCTCGAAGGGGGAAGCCATGAGACCTTAATGGCCTCCATCCGCGACAAGCTGCTGCCGCTCGGGGATGATTTTTCCTTCATTTGCGGCCATGGACCCACCAGCACCATCGGTCATGAGAAAATGACCAATCCCTATGTCGCAGAAATTTTACGTTAACCCGCTACCCCAGTTTTATTCTCAAGTTTAACGAGGTTTGTCCGATGAGCACCTATCCTGTCTACGCCACCATTGAAGGACCGATTGTGATGATCGGCTTCGGGTCTATCGGTCGCGGTACCTTGCCGTTGATCGAGCGCCATTTCAAATTCGACCGGTCACGCCTCGTGGTGATTGATCCCTCCGATGCGGATAAGGCGTTATTGGATGAAGCCGGTGTGCGGTTCATTCAACAGGCGGTGACCCGTGACAATTACAAGACCCTGCTCGGGCCTTTGCTGACGGCAGGCGGCGGACAGGGCTTTTGTGTCAATCTGTCGGTGGATACATCTTCGCTTGATCTGATGCGCTACTGCCGCGAAATCAACACGCTTTATATTGATACCGTGGTTGAACCATGGGTCGGCTTTTATTTCGACAGCACAAAGGGGCCGGAAAGCCGCTCCAACTACGCTTTGCGCGAAACCGTTTTGGCAGAACGCCGCGCCAATCCCGGTGGCACGACAGCCGTTTCCTGCTGCGGCGCCAATCCGGGCATGGTGTCATGGTTTGTCAAACAGGCTTTGCTCAATCTCAAAGCCGATTTGAAACTGGCAGGGGCCGAGCCGCAATCGCGTGAAGACTGGGCCCGCCTCGCACAGGCGCTCGGCGTCAAGGGCATTCATATCGCCGAACGCGATACGCAACGCGCCAAATCACCCAAGCCGCGTCAGGTGTTTGTGAATACATGGTCTGTGGAAGGCTTTGTTTCGGAAGGGCTGCAGCCCGCCGAGCTTGGCTGGGGAACCCATGAAACATGGATGCCCGACAATGCGCGCACCCATGCCGCAGGCTGTGGCGCGGCCATCTATCTCTTGCAGCCCGGCGCCAATACGCGCGTGCGCTCATGGACCCCGACCGCGCAGGCCCAATACGGCTTTTTGGTCACGCATAATGAATCGATCTCCATCGCCGATTATCTGACCGTGAAAGACGAGAAGGGTCATGCCCTTTATCGTCCGACCTGCCATTATGCCTATCATCCCTGCGATGATGCGGTGCTGTCGCTGCATGAAATGTTTGGTCAGTCCGGCGAGCGCCAGCCTGACTGGCACATTCTCGATGAAAACGAAATTGTCGACGGTATCGATGAATTGGGTGTGTTGCTCTATGGCCATGGCAAGAATGCCTATTGGTACGGTTCGCAACTCTCCATCGAGGAGACACGCCGGATTGCGCCCCATCAAAACGCAACCGGTCTGCAAGTGACCTCGGCGGTTTTGGCAGGCATGGTCTGGGCTCTGGAAAATCCGAATGCCGGGATTGTCGAAGCCGATGATGTGGATTTCCGCCGTTGCCTCGAAGTGCAAATGCCCTATCTGGGGCCGGTCGTTGGTGTCTATACCGACTGGACGCCACTCAGCCATCGTCCGGGTCTGTTTCCCGAAGACATCGACACCACCGATCCCTGGCAGTTCCGCAACGTCTTGGTGCGCTGATACCCAGGCGCATGGCCTGACGTCTGATCAAGGCTGCGGTTCATTCCGCAGCCTTTTTTCACGCGCTTACGGCAAGGTCAACAGACCGGCCTGCCCTTCGCTGGTGCCAAAAATCAACCGCTTGCCTGCGCCATCCCATGCCATGCTGGTGATGGATCCTGCGCCGTCAACGGGACGGCGGACAAGCAGTTCGGCGGCATCGGTGAGGCGGCACAATAAAATACAATTATCCTCATAGCCGATGGCCAGAACCAAGGATTTCGGATGGAAGGCCACCTGTGTGATTTTGGCGGGACGCACACCGCATTCGCGCGGGGGTTTGCCCATCGGCCCGTCTTTGTCCTTGAAGGGCCAGATGACAGCGGCTTCCGCGCCCGATGTTGCCAGCCATTGGCCGTCATGCGACCAGCTCAAGGAGCGCACTTTGCTGGGATAGCCTGACATGCGCATGTCTTTTTTGTCCGCCAGCCGCCAGCCGTGCAAAGTGTTTTCCTGCATGGATGTCACGATAAAGCGCCCGTCCGGAGAGACCGTTAAATCCAGATGCGAGCCTTTCCAGTCCAGACTTTCGGGCTTGGCTTCGCTATTGGGAAACCAAAGGCTTGCGCCATTGTAATGGGCAATGGCCAGACGATAGCCTTTCGGCAAAAAGCCCAAACCACGGACACTGGAGGGGGCGTCCCATGTGCGGATCTGTCCTTTGCCGTCCCGACAAAAAACCGATTTGCCGCATGACCACGCGATGCTCTGGGCAGGGCCTGCGACGAGGGCATCCACCCAGCGACCTTTATTGTCGGCGAGTTCTGTCAGGCTGCCATCGGCGCTTGTTGCGATGATCTTGCCGTCTTCGCCACCTGTTAACAGCGTGTCACCTGCCACACAGCCCAACAGCACAGGCGCGCCGGTATGCGGGGCGAGGCTTTTTGTCTGTCCGTCTGTGATGATTTTGACGCAGCCATCCGCCAGCGCCAAAACAGGATGGGCGCCGATAAAGGCTGCGGTAATGACATGGTCCCCGCCATCCAGAGCCGTGACATTTTGTGTGAGGCTGGTCTGAGCTTGTGTCGTCACGCGCGGCAGGCCTCCACGGCAGCTTCAATCTCTTGGCGGTTGAGCTTGCGGCCGATAAAGACCATTTTGGATTGACGTGTTTCATCCTCGCGCCAATCGCGCTGCAAATCCCCGTCCAGAATCATGTGCACGCCTTGGAAGACAAAGCGGCGGGGTTCGTTTTTGAAGGCCAGAATGCCTTTGCAGCGCAAAAGATCGGGGCCGCGCACTTGCGTGAATTCATTGATCCACGGCATGAATTTTTCGGGGTTGATGTCGCCTTCGACTGTAATGGCAATCGAACCGATCTCATCGGAATGGTGGTGATGGTGTCCGGGCTCCAGAAAATCCGGCTCGATATCCAGAATACGGTCCAAATCAAAGGCGTTGCGCCCAAGTACCGCGTCTAATGGAACGGCAGAGCGTTGGGTTTTATGCAGCTTGGCATAGGGGTTGATGCCACGGATCAAAGCCTCCACGGCTGCAAGTTCTGCCTCGGTCACGAGATCCGTTTTGTTGAGAATAAGGACATCGGCAAAGGCAATCTGGTTGCGCGCCTCGGGTGCGTCTTTCAGACGCTCGCTCAGCCATTTGGCATCAACCACCGTGACCACGGCATCCAGGCGGGTTTTTTCCGCAACGTCCTGATCAACAAAAAATGTCTGGGCAACGGGAGCGGGATCGGCAAGGCCGGTTGTCTCCACAATGATTGCATCAAAGCGGCCTTTGCGTTTCATCAGGCTTTCGATGATGCGGATCAAATCACCGCGCACCGTGCAACAGATGCAGCCATTGTTCATTTCGAACACTTCTTCATCCGCACCCACCACCAGATCATTGTCGATACCCACCTCGCCGAATTCGTTGACGACGACGGCAAATTTTTTGCCATGCGGTTCGGTCAGGATGCGGTTGAGAAGGGTGGTTTTTCCGGCACCGAGATAGCCGGTCAGCACCGTGACGGGGATTTTGTCTTCAGCGGACATATGTGTGTTCCATTGCGGATAGAGCGCTGGTTTCAGCGTCAGGGACGCAGAGCCTTGGTGAAGCTTGCCAGATTGGCACGCATCATGTCGATGTAGGTGGGCGCGGGGCCATTTTCAACCGAAAGTGAGTCGGTAAAAAGCGGATTGCCGATTTTTGCACCTGTTTCGCGCGAGATTTGAGCCATCAGGCGTGGATCAGCCACATTTTCAAGAAAAACGGCCGGAATTTTCTGGGCGCGGATTTGTTTGATGACGCGGGCTATGTCACGGGCCGAAGGTTCGGTTTCCGTTGAAACTCCCTGCGGAGCGAGCATGGTGATCTGATAGGCGCGGGCAAAATAGTGAAAGGCATCATGATTGGTAACAATCACCCGCCGTTCGGGCGGGATGCTGGCCAGATCGCGTCTGATCTCGGCGTCAAGCGCGTCGAGGGCTTGCAGATAGTCCTGCGCGCGCTGGTTATAGTCCTCGCGGCCTTGCGGATCGGCAAGGATCAAGGCGTCGCGGATGGCCTCACTATAGAGCTTGGCATTGCGCACATCATGCCATGCATGCGGATCCTCGCCATGATCCTGTCCGTTTTCAACAAGATGAAGCGGGGTGATTTTTTTGCTTAAAACCACCTGCTTTTTGCTCTGGCCGGTGCTGGCGATCAGGCGTTCGACGGAGCCTTCCAGACCCAAGCCATTGATGAAAATGATCTGGGCCGATTGCAGCAGGCGGGCATCATTGGGGCTGGGTTGAAAGACATGCGGGTCTGTGGCGCGCGGGATGAGGGAGGCAACGGTGACGCGGGGGCCACCGATTTTTTCAGCCATATCGGCAATGATCGAAAAGCTGGCAACGATCGTGAGCGGTTCCGCTCGCGCCGGTGTGAAAGACATCAGCAATAAGACAAGCGGGATCAAAAACCTGTGCACGACGAAGGCCTCAGCTTTCGAGATGGGGGCGGGGCAAGCGACTGGTCAAAATGCCGTCTTGCGGGCCGAACAAGACAGACCCCAGCAAGATCAGGCCTGCGGTTAAAATGATGGCCGGACCCGTTGGTAAACCGACATGGTACGAAATCAACAGGCCGATGACACCGGACAACAAACCGATCACGGTGGCAATCGTCATCATCGGTCCGATTTGCCGACTGAAAAACCGTGCGGCGACGGCTGGCAACATCATCAAACCCACCGCCAGCAATGTGCCAAGCGCCTGAAAACCACTCACCAGATTGAGGGTCAACAGAGCCAAGAAAATCAAATGCACCCGTCCGCCATGCCCATGCACACTGCGCAGAAATTCGGGATCAACACATTCAAGCACCAGCGGCCGGAAAATAAGCGCAAGCGTGAGTAAGCTCACACTCGACGCCGTCACCAATAAAAACAAGGTTGCATTGTCGAGACCCAAGACCGAGCCGAACAAGACATGCAGGAGATCCAGATTGGATCCTTTGACCGAGAGCATCACCACACCACCGGCCAGTGAGATGAGATAAAAACTGGCCAGACTGGCGTCTTCCCGCAAAACGCTGATGCGTGACAAGGCGCCCGCCAGAAGGGCAACAATAAAGCCTGCCAAGAGCCCGCCCGCTGTCATGAAACCCAATGACAGCCCACCCACCAGATAGCCAAGCGCCGCACCGGGCAAGATCGCATGCGCCATGGCATCACCGACCAAGCTCATCCGCCGTAACGTCAGAAACACCCCGATGGGTCCGGCCCCGAAGGCCAGAGCCACAATGCCGACCAAAGCGCGGCGCATGAATCCGTAATCGGCAAAGGGTGTGATGAGTATGTCATAAGCGCTCATCAGGCTGCTCGCTCACAGGCTGCGGCAAAGGGATCATGCGCCTCCGCCATATGGCGGGCGCGTTGAAGATTGGTCTCTGTCAGCACCGCGTCACTGGCACCCCAAGCAATGACATCACGCGCCAGCAAAAGGCTTTCCGGAAATTCCCGACGGATCAGGGCGAGGTCATGCAACACCGTGATGATGGTGCGGCCTTGCTGATGCCAGTCGCGCAACAGGCCGATCAAATCCGCGGCGGTTTTTTCATCCACAGCCGTCAGGGGTTCATCAAGCAGAAAAATCGGCGCATCCTGTAAAATCAAACGGGCAAACAAAGCCCTTTGCATCTGACCACCTGACAAGGTGCCGATGGCCCGCTCCTCGAAACCCACCAGTCCGACTTTGGCCAGAGCCTGTGTGACCCGTTCATTGTCCTTGCGGCTGACACGCCCCATCAAGCCGCGGGACGGAATAAGACCCATCGCAACGAGATCAAACACATTGATCGGAAAGCTCCGGTCAATTTCGGCACTTTGCGGCAAATAGGCCACAGGCTGCGTCAGATGGATCTGTCCATCCAAGGGTTTGATGGCCCCGCTGATGCCTTTGAGCAAAGTGGATTTACCGCCGCCATTCGGACCCAGCACGGCCAGCAGGGATCCTTGCCTGATCGTGCCCTCAAGATGATGAACGGCAGGGTGGCGGTCATATCCCAATGTGACATTGTCAAAGTGGATGGCGGGTGGCAAAGGCGATGCTTGGGTCATTCTGCAACAGCCCAAAGCAAAAGAGCCCAGATCACCGCGATCGGGATCAGCGAGAGCGTCAGCCGCTGCACAACCGAAAGCCGCAGCAATGAAAAAGAGGCCAAAGGCCTGTGCTGTGCGGGGTGATGCGCATGGGCATGAGAATGCGTGTGGCTGTGCGAGATTTTTTGCATGGGCTCATTTTACCAGAGCCTGAGAGGCGGACAAAGCAAAAATGTAACAATGTTACAAAATTTAAAATAGCCTATGTTTTTCAATACTATTCTAAAAGGGATGATATTGATAAAGCCAGGTCTCGCTCAAGATTTTTTCGCCGCTTTTCAGGTAGCAGCGCATCTCGACAGGCTCGGTTCCATCCACCGTCAGATCAAACACGGCCCGCCAATGTCCGGCAATATCATTGGGCAAGGCTTCCATCATCGCTTTGGAAAGCTGACCGCGCGAAGAGGTGATGACCGCTTCGGGCAAGGTGCCAAAGGGCAGCTTGGCAAGCGGGGGGCCTGAAAATTCAACCGCAAATTTCCGCACACCGGCAGGGCGCGGATGGCCGGGCTGTCCGCCCCGTCCGATCCGTGTTGCCACGCAGCGGGCCAGGGGGGATGGAAAAGGTTCATCAGCCAGCCAATGCAGGCGGTAAGCCAGCGTGTAGGTTTTGCCCGCATGGGTGGGTTCGGCGGGCACCCACATGGCCACGATATTGTCGTGGATTTCATCATCGGTGGGCAGTTCGGTAAGCTGCACCGATCCCGCGCCCCAAGCCCCGATGGGTTCGACCCATGCAGAGGGGCGCTTGTGATAGAGCACGCCGTCGAGGTAGTGATCGACATTGCGGTCGCGTTGCATCAACCCGAAACCGCGCGGATTGTCATCGATAAAGCTGGAAACCTTGGTGCTTTTGGGATTGTTCAAGGGCCGCCAGATGCGCTCCCCTTTGCCTGTCCACAAAGCCAGGCCGTCTGAATCATGGACTTCCGGACGCCAATCAATCCCTTCGGGCTTGCGGGCCTCGCCATACCAGAACATGGAGGTCAGAGGCGCCAGTCCCAGACGCTCGACCGGTTGGCGCAGCGTTAAATAGGCACGGATTTCCATGACCACGCCTTGATTGCGCGACAGGGCAAAGCGATAGGCGCCTGTGAGGCTTGGTCCATCCAGCAAGGCGTGGACAATGACGGGATCATGCGGCGTTTTTGCTGGTTCAAACCAGAAAGCGGTAAAATCCGGAAACTCTTCTGGTTGGGCCGTGCCCGGTCCGAGCGCGATGCCGCGGGCGGACAGGCCGACTTGTCCCAATTCCCCCACAGCCCGAAAATAAGACGCGCCCAAAAAGGTTGCCCATGGCTCGCGTTGTTTCCAGTCTTTGCGTGTGCCGCTTGATCGATCAAAGAGCGTTTTGGCGCGGTCTTCCTGCACCCAGAAACCGGCAAAAGCTGAGGGTTGGGCCGGTAATTTGGCAGCGATATGGTCGGGCCCGCCCATGAAATAAGCGGGATTATAGAGAATTTCCCGGGCTTTTCCGCCGGAAACACTGTGCATTTTGACTGTTTTGGGAAAATAGCGTCCGACATGCTGGAAGGTGATGGGGTAAGGGCTCGGCCCTTGCGCCCAGAGGGCTGCCTCTTTGTGATAGCGTAATTTGCCATGCGCATCGTAATCGATCTGCTGGACAATGGCAGGATCGGGCCTTGGCGGGGCTTGATAGGGGCTCTTGGCCAAAGCGCGGGCCCGGACAATCAAGTCCTCGGGGGAAAACGGTTCCGGCGGGCCAAAGTCGAGGCGGGGGGTCTGTTCACTTGCAGCCTGCGCCGGATCAAGACGGGACGCTGCGGCAAAGGCCAAGGCCAGTTTTGTAAAATGCCGGCGGTTGAGCGCCATGGAAGAGTGTCCTTACCGGCTCAGCGGTTCCACGCTGATCGCCTTGCGCAGAAAAAGCGAGAGCGCATAAGCGCCGATCAGAGAAAAAAGGGCCATCAGGGCGTGTTCAATGGTTGTTCCAAGCTGGAACCAGCCCGCAATCGCCCAACCGGAGGCCAAAGCGACGCCAAAGATCTCTGCACCCACCAGAATCATCAAAGAAATGATGGTTCCGAGGTTGCGCCAATTGATGTGGTTTTTTCCGCTCACCAGTCATGCTCCTTCAGAGACTTGACCTTTGCACTATATCGGGTCGAGATGCGACGCAAGCGGCTTTATGGCCGCGCCCCCTGCCAAAAGGCAGAATAAGTATTGAAATGTGAGGAAATGGTCATGAAAGAGTCCCCCCGTTTTGGTCGTGCTGCCGTCGCAGCCCCGCATCATCTGGCCGCGGAAGCGGGCCGTGCGGTTTTGCAGCAGGGCGGCAATGCCGTCGAGGCCATGGTGGCGATGGGGGCGGCGATTGCTGTGGTCTATCCGCATATGACGGGCATCGGGGGGGACGGTTTTTGGCTTATTCACGAACCATCCGGCAAAGTCAGGGCGCTTGATGCCTCGGGCTATGCCGGTTCGGGGGCCACGCTCAAGGCCTATCACGCGTTGGGGCATGAGGTGATCCCTGTGCGCGGTGCGCATGCGGCGCTCACCGTCCCCGGTGCTGTGGGCGGCTGGCGGTCGGCGCTCGACCTGGCCCGTTCCTTGGGCGGCAAATTGCCTGTGCGCGATCTCTTGTACGCGGCGATCACCTATGCGCGCGAGGGCGTGCCGGTATCGAAAGGCGAGGGCGGCTATGTGATCAAGGAAGAGGAAGGCCTGCATCAAGCGGCGGGCTTTGCCGATCACTTCATGCAAGACGGAGCCCGCTTCAAGGCAGGCGTGATCCGCAAGCTGCCCGCATTGGCGGCAACGCTTGAGCAACTCGCCCATTCCGGTCTCGATGATTATTACCGTGGTGATATCGCGCGCGAAATCGCCTCCGATTTTGCGCAGTTGAACAATTTTGTCACCCGTGAGGATTTGGCGGGCTATCAGACCCATTGGCGCGAGCCGTTAAAGATGCAAGCCTTTGGCGCGACTTTGTACAATCATCCGCCGTCAAGCCAAGGTCTGGCGCAATTGCTGATGTTGGGGATTGCCGAAGCGTGCAACATCCAAACACTCGATGATGCCGCATCCTTGCATGCCTTGATCGAAACCATCAAGCGCGTCTGGCGGATCCGTGATGCGGTGGTCACCGATTTTGATCACATGACGCATGATCCGCAATCCTTCCTGACACGGGCGCGGTTTGAAGCAGAAGCTGCAACCATTGCCAAAGACCGTGCGGCAGCCTATCCCCTGCCTGATTTTGGCGAGGGCGATACGGTTTGGATGGGGGCGATTGATACCCAAGGATGCGCCGTCTCTTATATTCAATCGATCTTCTGGGAATATGGGTCAGGCGTGGTCCTGCCGCGCACCGGCATTTTGCTGCAAAATCGCGGCATGGCCTTTTCATTGAACCCGAAGGCAAAAAATCCGTTGCAGCCGGGTCGTCGTCCCTTCCATACGCTGAATCCGCCCTTGGCTGTTTTTGCCGATGGCCGCGTGATGTCTTATGGCACGATGGGCGGTGATCCCCAGCCGCAAATCACAGCGCAAACTTTTCTGCGCATGGCTGTTGAGAAATGCTCGGTGTCGGAAGCTCTTGATCGCCCGCGTCTTGTCTTCGGGCGGGCATGGAAAGCCGATAAGGCCACAGTCAAATTGGAACGCCGGATTGATCCCTCCATCGCCCATGCTTTGGAAAAATTGGGGCATGAGATTGAATGGTTTGCAGGGGATTATGTGAGTGCTGTGGGCCATGCGGGTATGTTGGTGCGCAATCCCCAAAACGGAGAAATCGAAGCCGATCATGATCCCCGCGCCGATGGGGGCGCGCTCGGCGTGTAATCTGCATGAAGTCAGTCATCGTTTTTTGTTGAAAGGTATGAACAGATGTCGCATTTGAAAGAAGATCCAAACCACGCCTTTTTGCCTTATCCGGCCGTTGATGTGCCACATGCGGCCAAAGGACCGCTTTCCGGCCTGTCGCTGGCTGTGAAAGATATTTTTGATGTGAAGGGCTATCCCACCGGATGCGGTCAACCGCATGCTCTGGCTCTGTCGGGGATCAAGCCGCATACGGCGTCATTCGTGCAACTGTTTCTCGATGCGGGCGCACATTTTGTCGGCAAGACCCATACGGTTGAATTGGCTTTTTCGCTCAACGGAAAAAACATTCATTTCGGCACGCCGATCAATCCGGCAGCGCCTGATCGTATTCCGGGCGGGTCGTCCTCGGGTTCGGCCTCTGCAACCGCAGGCGGGCAGTGCGATATTGGGTTGGGTTCGGATACGGGCGGGTCTGTGCGCGGACCGGCCAGCTATTGCGGTTTGTTCGGCATCCGTCCGACCCATGATCGTTTGCCGCTTGATCATACAATGCCGCTGGCTGGAAGCTTTGACACCCCCGGCTGGTTCACGCGCGATGCCAAAACCTTTACCCGTGTGGCCGATGCGGTTTTGGGAGATGATCCACATGCTTTGCCCAAAAATCCACGGTTGATTCTGGCGACGGATTTGCTTGAGCAGACAGATCCGCAAGCCCGTACTGTGTTTGCGGCGGCTTTCGAAAAAATGGAGCGCATGATTGCGCCGATGGAAAAACAGGCGGTGATTGCGCCTGATTTTGACACTTTGTTTTGGGCCTTCCGCTATTTGCAAGGCCGCGAAGTCTGGCAATCCCATGGTGCCTTTATCGAGCGTCACCGCCCGAGCCTTGGTTCGGGTGTGATGGAGCGGTTTGAATTTGCGAGCCAAGTGACGGATGCCCAGGTCGCGACCCATAACGCGGTGCGCAACACATTCCGCGCCCATATGGAGGCTTTGCTGAAAACTGATGGTGTGATCGTTCTTCCCACCGTGCCGGATGTGCCGTCTTTGCTGGCGGCGTCCGAAGCCGAACTTGAGGTGCAACGCAATCAATCCATGCGTCTCTTATGCGCTTCGGGCTTGAGCGGTTGTCCGCAGGTGACCATTCCGCTGCTTGTCAAAGACGGCGCGCCGATGGGGATTTCATTGCTGGGTCCGCGCGGCTCGGATCAATCTTTGTGCCATCTTGCAGCGGATATTTATGCCCGCATGCGTGAACAGCACGCGTGATTATTTGATCACTATGACAGATCAACAGGGTGGCCAAGGCCACCCTGTTTTTTTAAACGCCCCATTTCCAGAATTCATTGCCTTCGCGCGCATAAGCGTCTGACAAAACCATCTGATGCACTTCCGTTGCGCCATCGACAAGGCGGGCCTGACGGGCATAGCGGTAAATCCATTCCAGCACCGTATCGCGGGAATAGCCGCGGGCACCGTTGATCTGAATGCCAATATCGGCGGCTTTGTGCAAAGTATCGGCAACATGGACTTTGGCCATGGAAATGGCTTTGCGGGCAAAGTCGCCTTGATCCAGCAACCAAGCGGCCCGCATCACCAAGAGACGGCCTATTTCAATATCCATGGCAAGGCTGCCCAATTTCATGCGCGTCGATTCGCGGTCTGCCAAGCGGATCCCGAAGCCTGTGCGCTGATTGGCATAGTCTTGCGCAATTTCCATGCAGCGCTTGGATAGGCCAAGCCAGCGCATACAATGGGTGAGCCGTGCAGGGCCCAAACGGACTTGCGTGATTTTCAAACCATCGCCGACTTCACCTAAAATATTGGCGTCATCCACTTCAAGGCCGTCATAGCGGATTTCGCAATGTCCGCCATGCTCCTCCGGCCCCATGATGTCTATGCGCCGTTCAATGGACCAGCCGGGCTGATCTTTGTGATACAAGAACGCGGTCAGGCCTTTGCGCGGATCATCGGAAGTCCGCGCCATCAAGATGAAGTGGCTTGCTTCTTCAGCGCCCGTAATAAACCATTTATGGCCATGGATCCGCCATCCCGTGCTGGTTTTTTCAGCCCGCGTTTGGATCATGCCGGGGTCTGATCCGCCGCCCGGATGGGGTTCGGTCATGACAAAGGCCGAGCGGACCTTGCCCTCGACAATGGGGGTGAGCCAGCGTTTTTTCTGTTCTTCGGTGCCGCGCTTGGCCAGCACATTCATATTGCCGTCATCGGGAGCGGCGCAGTTAAAAACACAGGGGCCGAAGATGGATGCATTGGCCTCTTCATAAAGGCTCGCCCATCCGATCATCGGCAGGCCCATGCCGCCCCATTCTTTGGGAGCTTGCGGTGCCCAGAGGCCCGCAGCTTTGGCTTTGCTGCGCAGCGTCTCCAAAACATCGAGCCGGATATTGTCATGGGCATCCCAGTTGGAGCGGTCGTGCTCGATGGGCAGAATGTGGTCTTGCACGAATTGGCGTGTTTTCAGACGCAGGGCATCCAATTCTGGCGGAAGGGTGAAGTCCATGACGTTTGTTCCTTAACGCTTAAAAACCAATAAGATGACCGCCGTCAGCGGTCAGGACACTGCCTGTCATATAGCGGCCCGCATCGGATGCCAGCAGCAAGAGCGCGCCGTCAAAATCCCCGTCTTCGGCAAACCGGCCCAACGGAATATCTTTAAGCAAAGCCTGCCCTGTCTCTGACAGCAAGAAGGCGCGATTGATGTCGGTGATCGCATAGCCCGGCGCGATGGCATTGACGCGGATGCCGCGATTGCCCAGTTCCAGCGCCATGGCGCGGGTAAGCTGGATCACGCCGGCTTTCGATGTGCAATAAGCGGCCACGGCTTTTTTGACGTTCAAGCCAAGGATGGAGGCGATATTGATAATGCTGCCGCCTGTTTTGGCGGCCATCATCTGTTGGGCCACGGCTTGGGCCGTGAACATGACCGCATCAAGATTAAGAGCCATGGTCTCGGCCCAGTCTTGGCGGCTTGTTTCAATGAAGCGCGAGGATGTCGCAAGGCCCGCATTATTGACAAGAATGGTGGGCGTGCCGAATGCGGCTTTCGTGTGCGCGAGCAGGGCCTCGATATCCTCCGCTTTGGTCACATCCGCTTTGACCGCCAGAGCTGAGCCCCCCGTTTTTTTGATGTTTTCGACATGTTGGGCCAGCAATTCGGGACGGCGGGCCACCAAAACCGTATGGGCGCCATGGGCTGCCAACAGTTTTGCAAAGCGCGTCCCCAGACCCGATGAGGCGCCGGTGACAATCGCAACTCTGTCTTTCAGGTCAAAAAGTGTCTCAGCTTTTACCAAAGGATGCTGTGCCGTCATGCGCTCGTTTCCCGTCCGTCCAGAATGAATTTTGGCTTTGCTCTATGATGGCCTGTTTAAAGGATTTCGCCAAGTGTGCAATGCGCAAGGCCGGTTCGTCTGCGGCAGAGACAGGAAAAGCGGGGCGGGCGTTTACAAATGCTTTTTAATCATGAGATAAAGGCATTGAATTTGTAAAAGCTCATGATAGGCGCCATGTCACACGATCCCCATCCCCATTCGCATGATCACGACCATGACCATTCCCACGATCATGATCATCACCATCATCACCATGATCACGATCATGATCATGGCTCGGATTTATCGCAAGCAGCCATTCGTGTGCGGGCTCTCGAAACCATATTGACCGAAAAGGGATATGTGGATCAGGCCGCCTTGGATTTGATTGTCGAGACCTATGAAACAAAAATAGGTCCGCGCAATGGCGCGCAGGTGGTGGCCCGTGCCTGGGTTGATGCCGATTATCGCGCCCGCCTTTTGCAGAACGGCACGGCTGCCATTGCCGAATTGTCTTTTTCGGGCCGACAGGGCGAACATATCAAGGTCGTTGAAAATCAAGACGGACTGCATCATGTGGTCGTTTGCACTTTGTGTTCATGCTATCCATGGCCGGTCTTGGGCCTGCCGCCGGTGTGGTATAAATCAGCCCCCTATCGCTCACGCGTTGTGATAGAGCCCCGTGCCGTACTGGCCGACTTTGGTTTGGTGCTGCCAGAAGATACTAAGATCAGGGTGTGGGATTCGACCGCAGAGCTGCGCTATCTCGTTTTGCCGCAACGCCCGGCAGGGACAGAGGGCTGGAGTGAAGACAGGCTGGCACAGCTTGTCACCCGCGACAGCATGATCGGAACAGGCCTTGCCTTGACGCCCGCACAGCTTGCCGAGGAGCAGACCCCATGAACGGCCCGCAGGATCTCGGGGGTATGATGGGTTTCGGTCCGGTTAAACCCGAACCCCATGAACCCATTTTTCACGCCGCATGGGAAAAGCGGGCCTTGGCCATCACATTGGGTGCGGCAGCGCTGGGGGAATGGAATTTGGACATGGGACGCCATGCCCGCGAAAGTCTGCCACCGGCCATTTATTACAATGCCTCTTATTACGAGATCTGGACACGCGCGCTGGCCCATATGCTGGCCGAGCGTCATATGGTGAGCGCCGAGGAGTTGCAGCTGGGCCATGCCATTCATCCGCCGGTTGCCACCAAAAAGCCCAAGGCAACGGTTGCACAGGTTGCACAGGCCTTGGCATCCGGCACGCCCTATGTGCGGCCTGCAAAAGCGCCCGCGCTGTTTGCGGTAGGCGATCACGTTATCACCAAAGTGATGCACCCCCAGACCCACACGCGCCTGCCCCGTTACGCGCGCGGCAAAAAGGGTGTCATTGAGACCGTGCATGGCGTGTTTGTTTATCCAGACACCAATGCCCATGGATTGGGGGAGGATCCTCATTGGTGCTACACCGTGCGCTTTCAAGGGACTGAATTATGGGGCGAGGATGCAGACCCCACAGTCGAGGTCTGCGTGGATTGTTGGGAACCCTATTTGCGGAGCATCAACGCATGACGATCCATCAGGATGTATTGCAGCACGTGCCGGATTTGCCTTGCGATGTCGAAGGGCCGGTCTTTCGCGAGCCTTGGGAGGCGCAAGCCTTTGCCATGGCGGTGGCGGCCCATCAACAGGGCCTGTTCACCTGGCCGGAATGGGCTGCGGCTTTGTCGCATGAAATCAAATTAGCGCAGGCCCAAGGCGATCCGGATACGGGCGAGACCTATTATACGCATTGGCTCAATGCGCTTGAACAACTTGTGATCGGCAAAGGGGCCATCACAGAACAAGGCTTGCACGAATTGCAAGAGGCATGGCAACGCGCCGCGCATGCCACGCCCCATGGTCAACCCATTGTGCTGGAGAATGATCCCGGTCTTTAAGGGGCGTTGATCAGGAGCGTCAGGCCCAAGAGGCTGACAAGGGCTGCGGCAAGAATTTCAATGCCGCGCAACAAAAGGGCGCTCTGGGGCGTATCAATGCCCCCGCCCCATTTCATGGCCATGTTTTTTGCCAGCACGGCCATGATCGCCAGACCACCGGTTGTTAGTGCTGTGCCTGCCGCCATGACCAGAGCGGCGATGATGCCGAGCGGTAGCATTTTTTGCGACAAGGCAAACACCAAAACCAGAATGGCGCCAGAGCAGGGCCTGATACCGGCTGCAAAAACCGCCATGCCCATATCCCGCATCGAGGCACTGTCATCGGCCATCGGGGCATGATTGTGGCAGCAGGCCTCGTCGCCAGCATGGGCGTGGCTGTGGCTATGACTGTGGCTTGGGGTCATTCCATGCGCCGTGTCATTTTTTTGAGCAGGGAGCAGGGCAAGGAAATGCCCGCTTTTTTTCCAAAGCAATGCGAGCCCAACGGCGGCAACCGCGAAAAAGCTTAACCGCTCGATGTGATTGGCCATCAAGGTCATGCTGGAAGAGGTGACGCGCAAGACAACGGCCAGAATTGTCACAAGCAAAATGGCTACCAATGCTTGCAGCAGGGCCGCGGCAATCGCCATAACGAGACCGCGTTGGAGGGCGCGCTCGCTGGCGAGAATATAAGCCGCAATCACGGCTTTGCCATGGCCGGGTCCGGCGGCATGCACAACCCCATAGATAAAGCTTAAAACCAGCAGCCAGACCGTGGCTTGTGGGTTATGGGCAACCTCTTTCAGCGTTGCGGTGATCTGATAGGAAAAGAGGCTCTGCCAATCGCTGATCAGGCCCAACACACCATGGGAGGCACCACCCGATTCCGTAATTCCGGTGCCAAAGGGATGCCGGCCTGCGGGTTGAGGGGTGCTGTCTGCGCCCAGTAAAGTGATGGCTCCATAAAGCAGGGCGCCGATGACCAGCAGCGCCAGGACCATCACCAGCAGGCGTTGCAACAAGACATGTGTTTTGGAAAGAGGGGAGATAAGCATTCACAAGACTTTCATTTCGATCAGAGGCAGATAGAGGCCCTATTTCAGGGGCAGGCAATCAAGGCGCGATTGGTCAATTGGGCGTTGAAATCGGATTGCGCGGAAAGAGTTTGGAAGACGGTTTCACTCAGGCTTTGTCCGGCAGGAATGTCTGTTTTCGGGCGTGTGAGGTTGACAAGACAGCCATTCGGCCCGCCTGAAACCTGAACGGCTTTGTCGCCCTCCACAAAAACAAAGGCCACGAAATAGGTGGGGTCATATAATTCGAACACTGTCGAACGATGCAATTTGACGGGGTTTTTGAGGGGGAGGGTGAAATGAAGGGAGAGAACCCCGTTTTCATAACGCATCGTATAATCAAAGGGCTTGCCAAAAGCCTGCACTTTTCCGTCAATGCGGACGCGACTGAAATAGTCGAACTCCACCAGTGATGTGGTGTTTTCTTCAGCAAGAGGTGCCAGCGTTTCGCTGGAAATGCGCCCCTGTTTGTCCGTTGGCAGGCCCTGCACGGCATAAGAGGAATAGGCCTCGTCAAACTGCCAGTGATGGCGCAGGCCGCTGACGGCACCCTCGCTGTTAAAGAGAACCTCGCTTTGGGCTTTGACCCAGACATGCGGATGGGCCTGAACATCTGTGACCGATCCGAATAAAGCGGCCATGATCAGCCAGATAAAACACAATTTTTGAAAGTTCCACGGCATGCCATGCTCGCTATCGGCCATCGACGAATCAGGGGGTGTTGAGACTGTGTCTTCTATATACGCTAAAAATTATGGCTGAAGCATGGTGTTGACGGCATGGAATTGTTATGTCAGCATTGCTGACATAATTGACGGGCCGGATTCCTGATACCTTTTCGCTTTTGTGGATGTCGTTTTGCCGTGTCATAATAAACCAAGGCGCAAAGCCAGCTTGGCCTGTTCTGGCCATGATCCTCGGGAGGTCTGACGATGGACGATCTACGCCAATCCGATTTTGCCCGCAGCGTCTCTTTGTCCGACAAATATGATCTGCGCAAAGACCATGTTTTTATGACCGGCACGCAGGCGGTCATCCGAATGTTGTTGATGCAGCATGCCCGCGATCAACGCGCGGGGAAAAAAACGGCTGGCTTTATTTCCGGCTATCGGGGCTCTCCGCTCGGGGCGCTTGATCAGCAATTGGAAAAAAACAAAAAGGCCTTGGCCGCAGCGCCCATTCATTTCACCCCCGGTATCAACGAAGAACTGGCGGCCACGGCGTGTTGGGGTAGCCAGCAAGCCGAAATGCGCGGCGAGGGTCGCTATGACGGTGTGTTTGCGCTGTGGTACGGCAAGGGCCCGGGTGTGGATCGCTCCGGCGATGTGTTTCGCCATGCCAATATGGCGGGGACATCGCCTTGGGGTGGTGTTCTCGCTTTGATGGGGGATGATCATACCGCGGAAAGCTCGACAACCGCCCATCAATCCGAATTCACCTTTGTCGATGTCATGATGCCGATCCTCAATCCGGCCGGTGTGCAGGAAATATTGGATTATGGATTATATGGCTATGCCATGAGCCGATTTACCGGCACATGGACCGCGCTCAAAGGGGTGAAGGACACGGTTGAATCAACAGCCGTTGTGGATGGTTCGCTTGATCGGGTACGGATTACCCTGCCTGATGATTTTATCATGCCGGAAGGTGGTTTGAATATCCGCCCGCGGGATGGCATTCTTGCGATGGAAGAGCGTTTGCAAGATTACAAACGCGATGCGGTCTTGGCTTTTTTGCGCGCCAATCCGCTCAACAGGATCATTTTTTCCGGTGGCCAGCAGCCGCGGATCGGCATCATCACTTTGGGCAAAAGCTATCTGGATGTCAGACAGGCGCTAAATGATCTCGGCATTGATGAACAGCGCGCCAATGAGATCGGCATCAGGCTTTATAAAATTGGCTGTCCGTGGCCCCTTGAACCCGAAGGCCTGAAAGCCTTTGTCAAAGGTCTGGAGCTGGTGATCGTCGTCGAGGAAAAGCGGTCCTTGGTGGAAGTGCAATTGCGCGAAGAGCTTTACGGCAGTGCCAACCAACCGGTTTGTATCGGAAAAAAAGACGAGCAAGGTCGTTGGCTGTTTCCGGTGAAAGGCGCACTTGATCCCAATGATATCGCCATTGCCATTGGTGAACGGGTCTTGCGCTATCACGACAGTGATGACTTGCATGGCCGTTTGGCCCGCCTCAAACAATTGCAAGCCCATTTGCTGCAGATTGAAGAGGTTGGTGGCCGTGTGCCGCATTTTTGCTCGGGCTGTCCGCATAATTCCTCGACCAAAGTGCCTGAGGGCATGCGGGCTTATGCGGGTATCGGGTGCCATTACATGTCGCAATGGATGGACCGTGCCACAGAGGGCTTTACCCAAATGGGGGGCGAGGGCGCCAATTGGGTAGGGGAAGCGCCGTTTTCGACCCGTGACCACATCTTCCAGAATTTGGGCGATGGCACCTATAACCATTCCGGTGTTTTGGCCATTCGTTATGCGGTCGCAGCCAAAGCGCATATGACCTATAAAATCTTGTTCAATGATGCGGTGGCGATGACAGGCGGCCAGCATCATGAGGGCGGTTTGACGGTTGATATGATCGCACGGCAGGTGGCAGCGGAAGGCGTCGAACATATCATGCTGGTGTCGGATGAGCCTGACAAATATGCAGCCTCGATCGACTGGCCGAAAGGCTTGACCCGCCATCACCGCTCCGAGCTTGATCATGTGCAAAGAACGCTGGCGCAAAAGCCTGGCGTGAGCGTGCTGATTTATGATCAAACCTGTGCTGCGGAAAAACGGCGTCGCCGCAAAAGAGGCTTGATGCCCGAACCCGACAAACGCGTTTTCATCAATACGCTTGTTTGCGAGGGCTGTGGCGATTGCGGGGTCAAATCCAATTGCGTATCGATCCAGCCGCAGGAAACGGAATTTGGCCGCAAGCGGGTGATTGATCAATCCAATTGCAACAAGGATTTTTCATGCCTTGACGGATTTTGTCCATCTTTCGTCACGGTGCATGGCGCGCAAATCCGTAAAGCGGCACCGGTGCGCGATCAAGCGCTTGTGCAAACGATCCCTGATCCGCACTGGCCTGCATTGGATCGTAATTACGGCATCATTGTCACGGGTGTGGGCGGCACGGGCGTTGTGACCATCGGGGCCATTTTGGGCATGGCCGCCTATCTCGAAGGCAAAGGCTGCGGCATGATCGACATGGCTGGCCTTGCGCAAAAAGGCGGGGCTGTTTTCAGCCATGTGCGTCTTGCGCCCAAGCCCGAGGATATTCATGCCATTCGTGTATCGGCTGGGGAAGCCGATTTGGTGCTGGGCTGTGATCTTGTGGTCACCGGAAGCCGGAAAGTTCTGGCCGGTGTGAAGCCGGGGGGCAGTTTTATTGTGGCCAATATTCAGGAGGTGATGCCCGGTGATTTCACCCGTCAGCCCGATTACAATCTGGGGTCGGAACGGATTAAAAAAGCATTGCGGGAAGCTGCGGGCTCAGATGGTGTCGCCTTTATCGATGCCAGCAAAATAGCCACCCGTTTATTGGGCAATGCGATTGCCGCTAATATGTTCATGCTTGGCTATGCCTTCCAGCTCGGCAAGATACCGCTCTCTGCCGCGTCCATCGAACAGGCCATCACATTGAACGGGGAAGCGGTGCAGATGAATCTTGCGGCCTTTGCATGGGGTCGTATCGCCGTACATGATCCCGAAAAAATTGCATCGCTCATTGAACCGCACCAAAAGACTGTGGATCTGTCCGGCCCTGCCACGTTGCAGGATCTGGTGGATCACCGACATAAGGAATTGGTCCGCTATCAGTCGCATTCTTATGCCAAGCGCTATAGGCGCTTTGTGGAGAAAATACGCGCCGCAGAAGAAAAAGCGGTGCCCGGACAAACGGCGTTAACCGAGGCTGTGGCCCGTGCCTTGTTCAAATTGATGGCGATTAAAGATGAATATGAGGTGGCGCGCCTTTATACCGATGGGCGGTTTAAAAAGCAGCTCGCCCAGCAATTTGAAAATCCGCAAAAAATTGAATTCCATCTGGCGCCTCCGCTGATGGGGAAAGTGGATGCCCAAGGCCATCCCGTGAAATCGGTTTATGGCCCACGCATGTTATGGGCCTTTCAAGGGCTTGCCGCGTTGCGCTTTTTGCGGGCGACGCCCTTGGATATTTTCGGCTATACGCAAGAGCGGCGTATGGAGCGGCAGCTGATCCGCGATTATTGCGCCATGATGGACACCATCATCACCAAGCTTGATGCAGCGCATCATGTTCTGGCCGTGGAGATTGCAACCCTGCCGATGCAGGTGCGCGGCTATGGCCATGTCAAAATGCGGAATGTGGAAAAGATGACAAAACAGCGTGATGACCTGCTTGCAGCCTATCATTCGATCAAGACCGATGATGTGGCACAGGCTGTGGCTGCGGAATAAATATTGTGCAATGCAGTAAAACGCGCCACGTCTAAGCGACGGATCGCGCCTTCTCTACGCCAAAGGTGTTGGTTGTTTTCAAACGCGCTTCTCCCTTAAATGAACCTGCTGGATCGGGCGTAGTGCTGATCGGCACAAGAACCTGTTGAAGGTCAGCAACCTCTATAAGGTTGGTAAGGGTTGGGAGCACGCCGATCTCGTCAGAGATTGCGGGGAGAGGGTGGCCGCGTTGCAGTCGCAAGAGAAGACATTTCCGCAACTTCTGATGCGTAATGCTGCTTTGCGCGGGGATCGCCCCGCTTTGCGCCATAAATATCTGGGCATTTGGCAGACATGGACATGGTCGGATGTGGCCGAGATCGTGCGTTCTTATGCGCAAGGCTTATATGATCGTGGTTTACGTCATGGTGACACCATTGCGGTGATCGGCGCCAATCGTCCCAAATTATATTGGACCATGATGGCCGCCCAATGTCTGGGCGCCATACCTGTCCCTGTCTATGCAGATTCAGTTGCGGAGGAAATGATTTTTGTTCTTGAAAATGCCGGTGTCAAAATGGCTGCGGTACAAGATCAGGAACAAGTCGATAAAGTCTTTTCAATCATGGATCGTTTGCCGGATTTGCAATGGGTTCTTTATGATTGGGGACGGGGCCTGCGGGATTATGACGAGCCGCGCCTGTTATCGATTGACCAATTGATTGATGGCGGGCGTGAACATCTCGACCGCGATCCGCAAACGATCAAACAGCTTGACGACATGATATTGTCAGGACGCGGAACGGAAATTTCCGTTATTTTATACACGTCCGGCACAACTGGGCGCTCGAAAGGCGTGATGCTGTCAGCGGAACGTTGCATTGCCGCCGCCCGTGACAGTGTGGCTTTTGATAAGCTCAATGAAAATGATCAGGTGCTGGCTTATTTGCCGCTGGCATGGGTTGGCGATCATTATATGAATTATGCGCAAGGGCTTGTCGCGGGCTTTTGTATGGCCTGTCCCGAAAGTGCCGACACGGTTGAACAGGATTTGCGGGAAATTGGTCCGACCTTTTATTTTGCGCCGCCCAGGGTTTTTGAAAATCTTTTGACGCGGGTCATGATCCGTATGGAAGATGCCAGCGGACCCAAGCGCTGGTTGTTTCATACATTCATTGAGATTGCCCGCCGCTATGGTGAAAAAATTCTCAATGGACAATCCGTGCCGTTCTCAGGGTCTCTTCTCTATGCTTTGGGGGAGATTTTAATCTACGGCCCCTTGAAAAATGTTTTGGGTTTTACGCGGGTGCGTGTGGGATATACGGCGGGTGAAGCTATCGGGCCGGAATTGTTTTCGTTTTATCGGTCCTTGGGGATCAATCTCAAACAACTTTATGGCCAAACCGAAGCCTTCTTATATGTCACGGTGCAACCCGATGGTGAAATCAGAGCTGACACAGTTGGGCCTTTGGCGCCGCATGTCGAGGTGAAACTGACAGAGAGCGGTGAGGTCTTGTTCAAATCGCCGGGCATGTTTGTGGGCTATTTCCGTGATGCGGAAAAAACCCATGAAACCATGACCGAGGACGGTTTTGTTCGCACAGGCGATGCCGGTTTCTTTGAGCCTGAGTCCGGCCATTTGAAAATTATTGATCGGGCGAAAGATGTCGGCAAATTGACCTCCGGTGCTTTGTTCCCGCCCAAATATGTCGAAAACAAATTGAAATTTTTCCCCAACATCAAAGAGGCCGTGCTGTTTGGGGACGGGCATGATTATGTCACTTGCTTCATCAATATTGATTTAACGGCTGTCGGTAATTGGGCGGAACGCAACAATGTGTCTTATGCCTCCTATCAGGAATTGGCAGGACATCCGGATGTCTATGCGATGATCGCCGACCATGTCGAGGACACCAACCGGATCTTGTCGCACGAGCCGATGATGGCGGGTGCACAAATCAAACGCTTTTTGATTCTCCACAAAGAGCTGGATGCCGATGACGGCGAATTGACGCGGACGCAAAAAGTCAGGCGCGGCTTTATTGCCGAACGCTATGCGCCGTTGATCACGGCGCTTTATGACGGCACGCAAGAAGCCGATATCACGACCGAAGTGATTTTTGAGGACGGCCGCAAGGGTGCCATTTCAGCGCGCGTCAAAATCGTGGAATGCGAGATCTTTCCTTTGGCAACAAAGGAGAAGGCGGCATGATGCAGACCTATCACCAAATCGCACGCGGGGACACGTTGCTGGCGGTTGATCATGTCTCTTTATCTTTCGGTGGCGTGAAAGCCATCACCGATGTGTCCTTTGATATTCGCAAAGGGGAAATCAGAGCCATTATCGGCCCGAATGGGGCGGGCAAAACCTCCATGCTGAATGTCATCAATGGTTTTTATCATCCGCAAAAGGGACAGATTACCTTTAAAGGATTGACGCGTTCACGCATGCGTCCCTCGGTTGCCGCCAGCCAAGGTATTGCCCGCACCTTTCAAAATGTGGCTTTGTTCAAGGGCATGTCGACGCTTGATAATATTATGGCCGGTCGTACGCTGAAAATGCATCGCAATTTTTTCTGGCAATGTCTGCGCCATGGTCCAGCCATGGATGAGGAGATCAAACACCGCGAATTTGTGGAAGATATTATTGATTTTCTGGAAATTCAGGCCATCCGCAAAGTGCCGGTCGGCAAATTACCTTATGGTTTGCAAAAGCGCGTTGAATTGGGCCGCGCCTTGGCCATGGAGCCGGATCTGTTGCTGTTGGATGAGCCGATGGCCGGTATGAATCTCGAAGAAAAAGAAGACATGTCGCGCTTTATTGTTGATGTGAACCAGCAATACGGAACCACCATTGCGTTGATCGAACATGATATGGGCGTGGTGATGGATTTATCCGATCGCGTGGTGGTGCTTGAATATGGTCACAAGCTGGCCGATGGGACGCCAGACGACGTGAAGGCGAATGAGGATGTCATCAAAGCCTATCTCGGCGTGGCGCATTAAAGGATCAGGCCATGGATATTTTATTTAAAATCCTGATTGATCCCTTTTTGCAAATGGGCTCAGCGCCGGATTTGTTGGTGCAGACAATCTGGGAAGGATTTGTCACGGGTGTTTTGTATGCACTCATCGCACTGGGTTTCGTGCTGATTTTCAAAGCCTCCGGCGTGTTCAATTTTGCCCAAGGCATTATGGTGGTCTTTGCAGGCCTGACTTTGGTGGGCCTTTATGAAATGGGCCTTCCGGCGCCCATCGCGCTGATCGTCACGTTGCTTGTTATGTATGTGTTGGCTGTGACAATCGAACGGGTGGTGCTGCGGCCCCTTGTTAATCAGCCTGATATTATTTTGTTTATGGCGACCTTCGGCATTACCTATTTTCTGATCGGTTTGGGCGAGTTTATTTTTGGTGGCAATCCGAAACAGATGATTTCAGAACAGCTTTATTTGCCGAAAGGATCTTTGGAATTCAAAATGCTGGGTGGGTTTGTCCAGCTGCAAAAAATTGATATCGCCGCCGCAGTGATTGCGATGATCATGATCATCGCTTTGGCTTTGTTTTTTCAATATACACGCATCGGACGCGCGTTGCGGGCTGTTGCCGATAGTCATAAAGCAGCGCTTTCGGTCGGCATTTCGCTCAATCAGATCTGGGTCATCGTTTGGTTTGCCGCAGGGATTGTGGCGCTGGTCACCGGCATCATGTGGGGAGCGCGGTCGGATGTGTCCTTCGGCTTGCAAGTGATTGCTTTAAAAGCGTTGCCTGTTTTGATTTTAGGTGGGTTCACCTCGGTGCCCGGCGCGATCATTGGCGGGCTGATTATCGGCATTGGCGAAAAGCTTGGTGAATTTTATTGGGGGCCGCTGGTGGGGGGCGGTATTGAAAGCTGGCTTGCTTACTGTATCGCGCTGTTCTTTTTGCTGTTCAGACCGCAAGGTTTGTTTGGCGACAAAATCATCGAACGCATTTGAGATCGGGGATATCTAATGTTTTATCGTGAGACCGGTCAGTTCAAAACCAATTACGCGGATGACATGGCTTTATTGCCGATTTTGCAGGATCGCATCGGCCTTGGGATCATTTTGTTTGTTGCTTATGTGATCATTCCTTTTTTTGGCAATGATTTTTTACTGTCCACCGTGATGATTCCGTTTCTTGTCTTTTCGCTTGCCGCTATTGGTCTGAATATCCTCACAGGGTTTACAGGACTGATTTCATTGGGCACCGGAGCCTTTATGGGGGTAGGTGCCTATGCCTGTTATAAAGTGTCGAGCACCTTTCCAGATTTGAACATTTTATTCTGCATTGTCTTTTCGGGCGTATTCTCGGCCTTGGTCGGCGTGCTGTTTGGATTGCCTAGCTTGCGCATCAAAGGCTTTTATCTGGCCGTGGCCACATTGGCCGCTCAATTCTTTTTGCAATGGTGCTTTGTCCGTATTCCCTGGCTTTATAATTACAATGTGTCAGGGGCGATTGAGGTTTCCCAACGCAGTATTTTTGGCGTGATTGTCACGGGTGCGAAAGCCACGCCTGAAAGTCGTTATATCGTCATGCTGGTTCTGGTGACGCTGATGACATGGGTTGCGGCCAATGTGCTGAGCGGACGGATCGGCCGTGCATTTATGGCTGTGCGCGATATGGACATTGCCGCCGAATTGATGGGCATTGATTTGCTCAAAACAAAGTTGTTGGCTTTTGCCTTCTCCTCTTTTTATGCGGGCGTTGCGGGCGCAGCCATGATGTTTATTTGGGTCGGCGGCGGGGAGGCGAATGACTCCTTCAATATCAATCAAAGCTTTCTCATCTTGTTCATGGTGATTATCGGCGGCTTGGGCAGTTTGCTGGGAGCCTTTTTGGGCGCCGCTTTTATTTCGTCTTTGCCGACGATTTTGAAATTCGGATTGCCAGCCATTGGTATTCCTTTGGCGGGCGCGACGGCTGAACACCTGACCTATATTCTGGTGGGCGGGTTGATCCTGTTCTTTTTGATTGTTGAACCGCACGGCCTCGCACGCTTGTGGCAAATCGGCAAACAAAAATTAAGAATGTGGCCTTTTCCTTATTGAGGTAGAGGTCAGAAAAGCAAAGGTCTTTAAACAGTCTTTTGAGGGCACTATCAGGGAGGTTGAAATGAAAATGCGTAAAACGACGCTAGGTCTTGCAACCGCTGTCATAGCAGGAACGCTGATGATGGGGGTCGAGACCGCAAAGGCGGATGATTCAATTTTTGTTCCGTTGTTTACCTATCGGACCGGACCGTTTGCCGGATCTGGCATTCCCATTGCGGACGGGATGCATGACTATCTCACCATGTTGAATGAGCGGGATGGCGGCATTGGCGGTGTGAAAATCGCCATTGATGAATGCGAGACCGGCTATGATACCAAAAAAGGTCTTGAATGTTATGACGCGGTGAAACCTAAAAACCCTGTCATCATCAATCCCTGGTCAACCGGCATTACATTACCGCTGATCCCGAAAGCCTCGGTGGATAAAATCCCTGTTTTGTCGATGGCCTATGGTCTGTCCGCCTCGGCACGCGGTGATATTTTCCCATGGGTTTTCAATCCGCCCGATACTTATTGGGATGGCTTGGGCATGATCTTGCGTTATATCGGTTCGCAAGAAGGCGGCCTTGAAAAGATCAAGGGTAAAAAGATCGGCTATATTTATTTCGATGGCGGTTTTGGCAAAGAGCCTATTCCGTTGTTTGAACAATTGGCCAAGGATTTTGGCTTTGAGCTGAAGCTTTATCCTGTGCCTCCGGGTGAAATGCAAAACCAGTCCTCGCAATGGCTGGCTGTGCGGCGCGATCGCCCTGATTACATGGTCATGTATGGCTGGGGTGCGATGAACACAACGGCTGTCAAAGAAGCTGCCAAGGTGTCTTATCCGATGGATAAATTTATTTCCATCTGGTGGCCGGGTGAAGACGATGTGCGCGGAACCGAAGGGGCCAAAGGCTTTAAAACGCTGAACTGGCACGGCATCGGCACGGACTATCAGGCTTTGAAAGACATTCAAAAATTCGTGGTTGATAAAGGATTGAGCAAGGCACCCAAGGATAAAGTGGGTGAATTGCTTTACAATCGCGGTGTCTATAATTCACTCTTGATTGCCGAAGGCATTGCCACGGCCCAAAAGCTGACGGGCAAGAAAGTGGTTGATGGCGCGGATGTGCGTCGGGGTCTCGAAAGCCTCAACATTGACGAGGCCCGCTTGAAGGCCATTGGCCTTGCTGGTTTCACCGGTACGCTGCAATTGACGTGCAACAATCATAACGGCCACCGTCCTTCCTTCGTGCAGCAATGGGACGGCGCTAAATGGGTTAAGATTTCCGATTTGATCGAACCCATGCCCGATAAAGTGAAGCCAGCACTGGATGCCGCAGCACAAGATTATGCGGAAAAAAATGCTGGTTGGCCCAAGCGCACAGAAGCGTGCGACAAGCCATCCTGATCATAAGGGGGCCGTCCTTGCGGGGATGGCCCCCTCATTTTTCAAGGCGTGACCAATTAATGAAGGGCTTGGCTTATGCTTGCCACGGCGGAAACGGCTCCCTTAGCGCAGCCTGACACCATCTTGTCGGTGAATAATATCGAGGTCATTTATGACCATGTTGTCTTGGTGTTGAAGGGCGTGTCATTGACCGTGCCCAAAGGGGGCGTTGTGGCTTTGCTGGGTGCCAATGGAGCAGGCAAAACAACCACTTTGAAAGCCATCTCCAATTTATTGCATGCCGAGCGGGGCGAGGTCACCAAAGGCTCTATTCATTTTGCGGGCGAGCGTGTTGATCGTCTTTCACCGGCAGAATTGGTGACGCGTGGCTGTATTCAGGTCATGGAAGGCCGCCATTGTTTCGGGCATTTGAGTATTGAGGAAAACCTGCTCACCGGTGCCTTTACACGCAAAGATGGCCATGCTGCGATCAAGCAGGACATGGAGATGATTTACAATTATTTCCCGCGTCTCAGACAGCGTAAAAATTCCATGGCGGGGTATACATCGGGCGGTGAACAGCAGATGTGTGCCATCGGTCGCGCCATGATGTCGCGCCCGCGCATGATTTTACTGGATGAGCCCTCCATGGGTTTGGCGCCGCAAGTCACGGAAGAGATTTTCGATATCGTGCGGGATCTGAATCACAAAGAAGGGGTTTCGTTTTTGCTGGCCGAGCAAAACACCAATATCGCGCTGAAATATGCCACCTACGGTTATATTCTTGAAACGGGCCGTGTTGTGATGGATGGCGAAGCGAAGTCCTTGCGCGAAAATGAAGATGTCAAAGAATTTTATCTGGGCGTCAGCGGGGCCGATCGTAAAAGTTTTAAAGATGTCAAAAGTTACAAGCGCCGCAAACGCTGGCTTTCTTAAAAAAGAGCGCATGTCCGCAAGGTTGAAGTCATGGTTGAATTTTTCGATAAATTGGAAACACGCTCACCGGATGAGCGCAATCAGGCTTTGATGCTTGCTTTGCCGCAAGCGGTTGCCTCTGCCTTGAAACAAAACGGATGGCGCCAGCATCTGGGCGCGATCGACCCTTCGCAAATCAACACCATGGAGGCTTTGGCGCAGTTGCCGGTTTTGCGCAAAAGCGATTTGCCCGCCTTGCAAAAAGCATCGCCGCCTTTTGCAGGATTGATCGATCCGTCTTTGCGTGGGTTTGATCGGTTGTTCACCTCGCCCGGCCCTATTTTTGAGCCTGAGGCGCATGGTCACGATGTGTGGCTGGCGGCGCGCGCGATGTTTGCCGCCGGATTTCGCTCAGGTGATATTGTATTGAATACCTTTAGCTATCACATGGTGCCCGGCGGTTTTATTATGGATTCCGGTGCGCGTGCCTTGGGTTGTAAAGTGATCCCCGCTGGTCCGGGACAAACGGATCAGCAATTGGAGATGATCGATCACTTCAAGCCGGTGGCCTATGCCGGCACGCCTGATTTCATCAAAATTTTAATCGATAAAGCGCATGAGCTTGGACGCAATGCCCTCAGCATCAAAAAAGCGCTGGTGTCAGGTGCAGCCTTTCCGGCGACCTTGCGGGACTATTTGCAGGCGCGCGGCGTCAATGCCTTTCAGGCCTTTGCAACGGCTGATATCGGTGTGATTGCCTATGAAACAAAAGCCCGTGACGGCTTGGTGATCAACGAAGATGTGATTGTGGAAATTGTACGCCCGGGGACCGGCATTCCTGTGGCGATGGGTGAGGTGGGTGAAATCGTTGTCACCGTGCCCAATGCGCATCATCCGATCCTTCGTCTGGCACTGGGTGATTTGAGCGCCTATATGGACACGCCGTCGCCCTGTGGGCGCACCAATGGACGTATCCGTGGCTGGATGGGGCGGGCCGATCAAACAGCGAAAATACGGGGGCTGTTTGTCAGACCTGAGCAAGTCGCTTCCATCGCTGCACGCCATCCGGAGATTTTACGCACGCGCTTGGTAATCGGTCGTGAAAACGAGCAAGACACTTTAACAGTGGAAGCGGAAGCGCATCATTACGGCGATGCGCTAGCGGATGCGCTCAAACACAGCGTGAAAATGGTGACGCAGCTCTCCGCTCAGATTGTTTTCAAAGCGCCCCACAGCCTCCCCAATGATGGCAAAGTCATCGTGGATGAGAGACCGGTGGGCTAAACAAAAATGGCTTCCATTGTTCATGGAAGCCATTTGATTGCGCGGTTAAGGCTTGCGTGCTGAACTCAGCCCCAGACTTCCTTGGCAACAGAGACGATCATTTCCAGCTTGGCCCATTGCTCGTCAAGCGCCAAGACATTGCCTTCTTCGGTTGAGGCAAAGCCGCATTGCGGCGACAGGCATAGCTGGTCAAGGGGCGCATGTTTGGCCGCTTCTTCGATACGACGCAACAAATCATCGCGCGTTTCCAAGACGCCTGTTTTGGAGGTCACAAGACCCAGCACAACGCTTTTGCCTTTGGGCAGGAAGCGCAAGGGTTCGAAGCCGCCGGCCCGATCGCTATCCCACTCCATGAAATAGGCATCCACATTGACCTCGTTGAACAACAAGTCGGCAATAGGCTCATAGCCACCCGATGCAATAAAGGTGGAGCGGAAATTGCCACGGCACAAATGCATGGAAATCACCATATCGTCGGGGCGGTTCTTGATCGCGTGATTGATCATGCCTGCATAGATATGGGGCTGTTTCTCGGGGTCATCGCCGCGCTCGCTCAGCATCTTGCGTTGTTCTGGATCGCACAGATAGGCGAAGCTGACATCATCAAGTTGCAGATAGCGGCAACCCGCATTGGCAAAATCTTGCACAGCGCCATGATAGGTTTCACCCAGATCCTGGTAGAAATCTTCCATAGCGGGATAGACGCCCATATTGATCATTTTCCGGCCGCCGCGGTAATGCAGCATGGACGGGGAGGGAATGGTCATTTTGGGTGTTTGATGGGTGATGCTTTTTAAATAGCGGAAATGGTCCACCATCACATGGGGTTTGTAATGTAGCTTGTCGATGACGCGGACACCGGTTGCCTTGGTTTGAACGCCTTTGAACTGGATACCGGAATCCGATTCAAACAATTCAACGCCACCCAATCCGCCCAAAAAGTCAAAATGCCAGAAGGCGCGCCGAAACTCACCATCGGTGATGGACTGCAAGCCAATGGATTCTTGTTTGGCAACAAGTGCCTTGATCTCTTGATCTTCGATTTGGGCCAGAGCCCCCTGATCCATTTTGCCAGCGCTGCGATCCGCGCGGGCCTGCTTTAAGGTTTCGCTGCGCAGCAAGCTGCCGACATGGTCAGCCCGAAAGGGCGCCTTTTTGCGTTGCATGGATGATGTCTCCTTGAATGACGGTGATTTAGGATGCTGGATTTTTACCTACTGCACCCAGGTGCAGATCGAGACTGTGCGTATCTTTGCGTAAACTTACGCTGTCTGATTGATGGACGATCTGGCCACGATCAAGAATGATGGCGTGATCGGTAAAAGACAGGATTTTCTGGGCCTTTTGTTCGACAATAATCATCGAAAGCCCTTCCTCGCGGGCGATGCTACGCAATGCCCGCAAGACTTCATCAACAATGATGGGGGCTAATCCCTCTGTCGGCTCGTCCAGTAAAACCAAGCGTGGATTGAGCACCAAGGCCCGCCCGATCGCCAGCATTTGCTGTTCGCCGCCAGACAGCTGATTGCCGAGATTGCTGCGCCTTTCTTCAAGGCGTGGAAAAAGTTTGTAGACGCGTTCCAGCGTCCAAGGCCCCGGACGGCTGATGGCGGTCATGTTTTCTTCCACCGTCAGCGAGCGGAAGATATTGCGCTCTTGCGGCACCCAACCAATTCCGGAATGGGCGCGTTGTTCGGCGGGCAGGCGTGTGATGTCGCGCCCGTTTAAATGGATCGTTCCGCCTTGATGGGTTGTGAGGCCGATCAATGTATTGATCAATGTCGTTTTGCCGGTGCCATTGCGTCCGAGCAAAGCAAGCGATTGTCCGTCTGACAGGGTAAAAGATACGCCTGACAGCACACGGGCCTCGCCATAGCCTGCACTCAACTGATGAAGCTCTAGCAATTCAGTCATGGGCGTCTTCTCCCAGATAGACCGTACGCACGCGCTGGTCTTTGGCAATCTCGTCGACGCTGCCTTCGGTTAAGATGCCGCCATTGACCAGCACGGTGATGCGGTCCGCATAGCTGAACACCAATTCCATATCATGCTCGATTAACACAATGGTCACATCGGCCGGAAGAGATTTCAGGATCCGGATAATGTCGTGCCGCTCCTCTTCGGGGACACCGGCTGCCGGCTCGTCCAACAGCAAAACCTGCGGTTTGCAGGCAAAGGCAAGGGCGATTTCAAGAAGTCTTTGCTTGCCATAGGGCAAATGATGGGTCGGGATATGCAAGACATCCCCCAAGCCAAATTGCGTGAGGGTTTCAACCGCCTCTGCCACTACGCCCTGATCGGTGCCTGCCACCCGCCACCAGTCACTGCCATGTCCATGCCGTTCGGAAATGGCAAGGCCTAGCGATTGCAAGGGCGTCAAATCGGCAAAGATTTGATTGATTTGAAAGGTCCGGACAAGGCCCCGTTTGACGCGGCTATGTTGGGAAATGGCCGTGACATCTTCACCCATCAACTGGATGCGGCCCGAGGTCGGCTGCAAGACGCCGGTCAGTAAATTGATGAGTGTGGTTTTTCCCGCGCCGTTCGGGCCGATCAAGGCATGGCGCGCCCCTTTGGCAATGCTCAAGGACACATGGTCGGTTGCCACAAGACCGCCAAAGTTTTTGACAAGATCATGGGTGGTCAAAGCTGCCGTCATGATGTGCCTCTTTGATCAGGATGGGCCACGCGTCCTTTATGCGTGATGGCGTGGATAAGCATGCGGGCATAAGATTGCAAGCGCCCGTGCCCAACCAGCACAAGCACAACAAGCACAAGCCCGATCCAGAATTCCCAATATTGCGGTGTAATACCGGCCAGCCAGTCTTGCATGAGACTGAAAATAATAGCGCCGATGATGCCGCCATAAAGCCAGCCCACACCGCCAATCACCAAGACCAGCATGACATCCGCCGAGCGATGAAAATCAAGCACGTCAAGCGAAACCAATTGCGTGGTTTGGGCCGAGAGTGCCCCTGCAACGCCTGCATAAGCGGCAGAGATGGTATAGATGGCCACAAGGCGTGTGGCGGACGAAATCCCGATAGCGCCCGCCCGCAAACTATTGGCTTTGACCGCGCGCAATGAGAGCCCGAACGGGGAGTAAACAATCCGGCGGGCGAGGATCAACAGCAAAAACAAAATAGTGAGGCTATATAGGTAGGCGGTCTTCCCAAAGAGATCGAAGGAAAACAGACCCAAGACGGGTTTGACCATCATGCCTTGCAGGCCATCGGCGCCACCGGTGATCGAGGCAAAGCGGTTGGCTGCTTCAAACAGCATCAAAGCAATGCCCAAGGTCACCATCAGGCGGGTAAGATCACTGCCGCGCAACAGAAGAAAGGAGGTTACAAATCCAATCAACGCCGCACCCGATGCAGCGGCCAGAAGTCCCAAAGTGGGGTCGCCCCATCCATGCTTGGCCATAAGGCCTGCGACATAGGCACCGACACCGAAAAAGGCGGCATGCCCGAGAGAGACGATACCGGCATAGCCCAGAATGAGATCAAGCGAGAGTGCAAAAAGTCCCATGATCGCAATTTGTGAAAATAACAGCGCTTTGTTTGGGAAGAGCGGTAGAAGAGCAAGGCTTGCCAGCCAGAAAAGCGTCTCCCAATGAGACCAGCGCGTCGTGCGGGTCATCATGGCCATGGCATTTTCAACAGAATGGGTCATCGACTTCCCCCGCGTGTGAAAAGGCCTTGGGGCCGCAAAATCAGCACAGCCACCATCAAAGCATAGATAACAAAGGCGCCGATTTGCGGCACGTAATATTTGCCCGCCACATCTGCAATACCCAACAGCAATGCAGCAAAAAAAGTGCCCATAATGCCGCTGGTTCCGCCGACTGTGACGACAATCAGAAAATAGATCATGAATTTAATGGGAAATGTCGGGTCCATGCCCAAGAGGTCCGCACCAAGCGCGCCTCCAAGTCCTGCAAGGCCACAACCCAATGCAAAGGTCACGGCAAAAACTTGATTGACGGGAATGCCGAGCCCGCGGGCAACACGGGGATCATCGACCGAGGCCCGCAACTGGCTGCCAAAACGGGTATGGGACAAAAGCCATTGAATGGCCAAAGCCAAAATGCCGCATAGAACAATAATGAACAAGCGATAGACACCAATACTGCCGCCCAGCAAATCAAGGCGGACACGCAGCCACGCGGGCAGATGAATGGATTGCTGTTGCGAGCCGATCAGATAATCAACAGCTGCCACGGTCATAAAGACAATGCCGATGGTAAACAGCACCTGATCCAGATGGCTGCGCTGATAGAGCCTGCGATAAAGCAGTTTTTCGGCCAACATGCCCAACACGGCAGAAAAGAGAAAGGCCAGAGGCAAGCAGAGTAAAAAAGGCAGACCCGCTTTTTGCGTGAGCGCTGCTGTCACATAGCCGCCCGCCAGAGCAAAGGCCCCATGCGAGAGATTGATGAAATTCATCAACCCCATCGTGACGGTCAATCCGCAGGCGAGCACAAAAAGCAACATGCCATAAGCAATGCCATCAAACAGGATTGTCACCATATCCTAGGCCTTCCAGTCAAAAGAAAGGGGGCGTTCCCATAAAAGGCCGTCCCCTTGAGATGTTTGACACAAAGCAAGCAAAGCTCAAAAGCGTTTATTTCTTTGCGGCTTTGAATGGATCCTTGACCGCTTCAATGGTGGCAAATTCTTGGTTGTAGAGTTCGCCATTCACTTTTTCGACTTTGCGGACATAGATGTTCTGGATGATGTCGCGTGTTTCTGGATCAATGCTGACAGGTCCGCGAACGCTGGTCCAGCTCATGCCTTTCATGGCCGCAACCAGTGTCTCGCCGTCTGCGTTGCCTTTGGTTTTTTCAAGGGCTTTGTATACAAGAGCCATACCGTCATAGGCACCAACTGCCATGAAATTGGGACGCATGCCGTTATTGGCCTTTTTAAAGGCTTCAACAAAGGCTTTGTTTTCAGGCGAATTATGCGAGGCTGAATAATGATGGGTGTTGACAACGCCCAGTGACACATCGCCGATTTCCTGCAGCAAATCATCATCGGTCACATCGCCGGTCGCAATCAGTTTGATGCCCGATTTATCAAGTCCGCGCTCGCTGAATTGCTTCATGAAGGTCGCACCGAAGCCCGAGGGCACAAAAACAAATACGGCATCAGGAGATGCGTCTTTCACGCGTTGCAAGAAGGGCGCGAAATCGGGGTTACGCAGGGGGACGCGCAGATTTTCGACAACGGTTCCACCGCCTTTGGTGATGGTGTCGCTGAACCATTTTTCAGCATCAAGACCGGGGCCGTAATCAGAAACCAGTGTGACAACCTTTTTAATGCCGTTTTTCAAGCCCCATTCCGCCATCGGCACGGAGGCTTGCGGCAGTGTGAAACTGGTGCGGAAAATGAACGGCGATTGCTCGGTAATCATTGCCGTTGCGGCGGCGGTCACAATCTGCGGCACTTTGGCTTGCGTGGACAAAGGCGCAACCGCCAAAGCCAGCGGGGTTAATCCAAAGCCCAGCAGCACGCTTGCTTTGTCATTGACGATTAATTCTTGGGCGAGGCGTTTGGTTGTATCGGGTGCGCCCGTATCGTCTTTGACAATCAATTCGATTTTTTTGCCAGCCACAGTTGTTCCGTTTTGCTGGATGAAGAGTTTGGCGGCGGCTTCTTGTTGACGGCCGGTGGAGGCTGAAGGGCCGGTCATCGGCACAATCAGACCGATCTTGATGGTGTCTTGTGCGGCGGATGCGCCGATCAACCCCAAAGCGGTTGTCAAACCAAGAGTTGTTGACAGCGCGAGCGAGCCGAACAGACGGCGCGACAGTGAACGGACGGACTTCATTGGATATACTCCCTGTGGTATGTTCGCTCTACGAACTATTGGTTGTCTTAACTTGAGTTTAGTGTGCAGTGCCATATAGCGTCAAGCAAATCGCTCTTTTCTCGAAATCCTGTTTATTAACCAACCAGAGCCCAAGCCTCTTCGGCTGTTTCCACACAGACGACGAGATCGCGGTCTTGTTCGGTGATCATGCCGCTTTCAACAAGCGCATCAAAATTAATCACGCCGTTCCAATATTGGCTGTCGAATAAAATGATGCGGCTTTTGGTGGATTTACCGGTTTGACTGAGCGTCAAAACTTCAAACACCTCATCCAGTGTCCCATAGCCGCCCGGAAAAGCAATAATGGCTTTGGCGCGCATCGCAAAATGCATTTTCCGCATCGCAAAATAATGAAACCGCAACGCCAGACCCGGTGTCATATAGGGATTGGGAAATTGCTCATGCGGCAGGCTGATATTGAGGCCGATCGAAGGCGCGCCGACATCATGCGCTCCGCGATTGGCCGCTTCCATGATCCCCGGTCCGCCGCCCGTACAAATCACATTGTGACGTTTGCCATCGGGCGTTTCCGGAATGGCCCCGTGGCGTGAACAGATACGGGCAAAGCGCCGTGCTTCCTCATACCAGAACGGCTGACGGCCCGGCCCGTCTTCCCGAATGCGGGCGCTGCCAAAAACCACAATGGTAGATTCGATCTTCCACGCCCGCAAAATATCCTCGGCCTTTTGATATTCGAGCATGAAGCGTAAGCCGCGCTGCTGATCGGCCAAGAGATAGTCTTGATCGAGCGCGGGCAAACGATAGGTTGGCGAAATCATCTGCGCTTCGGCAGATGGCTTGTGCGTCTCTGCCGGACCGGTTTGTGTCATGACATGCAAATCCTTCAAAATGGACGAAAACGCGGTTTCAAACCCTTTAATAAGGAAGGCCTACATAATTTTCCGCCAAAGCTGTCATGGCGGCTTGCGAGCTGAAAAGATAGTCCCGTTCGGCACGAAGCATTTTGGTTTCAAACGGCGACATATCCGGAAAGTTGTGCAAAAGCATGGTCATCCACCAAGAAAATCGCTCTGCTTTCCAGACGCGCGCCAAGGCGCGGTCCGCATAATGTTCGATGCCATGCGATGACCCGCGCTGGTAAAACTCAGACAGGGCTTGCCAGAGGTAATAGACGTCGCTGGCTGCCAAATTCAGCCCCTTCGCTCCTGTCGGCGGCACGATATGGGCTGCATCACCGGCCAGAAACAGCCGTCCATAGCGCATGGGTTCGGCGACAAAACTGCGCAAGGGCGCGATGCTTTTTTCAATAGAAGGCCCGGTTACTAGGCGATTTTGGTGCTCGTCCGGCAGGCGCGCTTTGAGATGTTCCCAGAACTTGTCATCGGACCATGCGTCAATATTTTCATCCAATCCGCATTGCAGGTAATAGCGCGAACGGGTGGGCGAGCGCATGGAGCATAAAGCAAAACCGCGGTCATCATTGATATAGATCAGCTCCTCATCGACGGGGGGCGTATCGGCCAATATGCCCAGCCATCCAAAGGGGTAAACGCGTTCATAGGTTTTCAAAATTGTTTCGGGAATTGAGCGGCGGGACACGCCGTGAAATCCATCGCAGCCTGCAATGAAATCACAGCTGATTTCTTTGACCTGCCCTTGATGGTGAAACCGCACGCGCGGTTGATCTTGCTCCAGATCAAGCAATTCGACATGTTCGGCTTCGTAAAGGGTGGGTGCGCCGGATGCCTGACGGGCCTCCATCAGATCGCGTGTGACTTCGGTCTGGCCATAGACCATGACCGATTTTCCGACCAGCGTTTGAAAATCAATGCGGTGCAGCACCCCATTGGCCATAATTCCTGTTCCGTGATGCACGATGCCCTCTTTGTCCATGCGGGCTCCGCATCCGGCTTCACGCATGAGATTGACGGTCCCTTGTTCCAAAACTCCGGCCCTGATCCGGCTCAACACATAATCGGGCGTGCGTTGCTCGAGAATCATTGTCTCGATCCCTGCTTTGTGAAGGAGTTGGCCGAGCAGCAGACCCGATGGTCCCGCGCCAATAATCACAACCGAAACAGGGTTCATGGTCTTTTCTCCAAAAAAATGAGGTCTAGCCAAAACCTTAAGGGGTAGAAGGGGGGAGAAGGCAAGTCCTTGTTTGATTTGCGGGAAAGACTTTACACGCTTTGTTCAAAAATGAGGCGCAGACCTGTGCAATTTCAGCGGGTAACAAATCTTTTTTAACAAGGGGCATAGACAAAACCCGACTTTGTGCCCTTATATAGGGTTACCAAATATCAAGATCCCGAATTCGGGGCGTATTTTCGGAGGAAGACAATGAGTCATTTTACAAGACGTCAAATTGCGGCCGGTCTGATGCTCGGTGTTGCAGCCCCTGCGATTATTCGCAGTGCATCCGCTCAATCCGCAACCCTCAAAATTGGTCAGGTTGTTCCGATCACAGGCCCTGCGGCGGAAGCGGGCAAATATGCCATGGCCGGTGCCAAAATCGCACTTGAAGCCATCAATAAAAATGGCGGTATTCTTGGCAAGCAAGTCGAAATCATCACAGAAGACGATCAAACCACCAATCCGGGTGCCGTCTTGGCGTTTTCGAAGCTTGCAACCAATGCAGACATTGTTGGGTTCATTGCCTCCATTCGCTCGACCCAGATGCATGCAATGGCGCCCGATATTTTGAAAACCGGCAAGCCCACGATGTTCGGCGGAACCGATCCGACATTGACCAAGCTGGATAATCCATGGTTGTTCCGTTGCCGCCCCAATGACACCTATTCCGGCAAAGTGATTGCGGAATTTGGTGTGAAGGAATTGGGTCTGAAAAAATGGGGTATCGTTCACTCCACCGATGCGTTCGGCACCAATGGCATGAAGGCGCTTGATGAGTCGTTGAAGGCTTTGGGGATTACGCCTGTCGTGATTCAGGGCTATGCTAACCAGTCGCAGGATTTCACGCCGGTCGTTCTGGCTCTCAAACAGGCTGGCATTGATATTTTGTCCTCTTATTTCACCTTCGAAGGCGATCTCGGTATTTTTGCCCGTCAGCTACGCCAATTGGGCGTAACCGCCCCGTGGGTTGGTTCCCCATCCATCGTCAATACCAGCGCGATCAAACTGGCCGGCCCTGCTTTGAATGACACCTATGGCGTGGCCGATTACGCCGAAGACTCGTCACCCGAAGCCAAGGCATTTGCCAATAATTATCGTGCTTTGATGAAAGTGGCACCCGATAACCAGTCGTCATGGACATTTGATGCCATGAATTTGTTGGCAGCTGCCATCAACAAGGCAGGCAAAACCGACCCTGCAGCCGTTCGCGAAGCCATGCTCTCGATCAAGGGCTATAAAGGCGCGGAAGGCGAATATAATTTTGATAAAAACGGCGACGGTTTGCACGGCTATAATGTCGTGAAAAACGTCAAGGGCTCGATCGAATTCGCCAAACATATCGAGTTCCCTTCCTAACGGTCAGGACTTTGATAGGGGGCAGGTCGCATTCCGCGTCCGGCCCCCTGTCCTCGCTTGCAGGGTTGGGGTGAGCGCTATGACGTGTCAAATCCCCGCTCACAGGTGATGATCAAAAATATCTGGCGACATTTTCTGCCGGGAGTACGCTCGGCACATCTCTAACATAGCGGTGACCTGATGGATTTGGTGTATCAACTCCTGTTTACGGGGATCGGAATCGGCTCTGTCTATGCGCTTGTCGCATTGGGCTTTGTGCTGATTTTCCGTGCCACCAATGTGGTGAATTTTGCGCAAGGCGAATTCTCCATGGTGGCGGCATTTTTGATGGTGATTTTCGCAGTGGATCTGGAATGGCCTTATTGGCTGTCTTTGATTTTATCACTGGGGGGCATGGCCATTTATGGCGCCTTGTTCAATCTCGGCGTTTATTATCCCCTGCGCCATCGCACTTATTTGCCGGTGATCATTTCTACAATCGGCGCCTCCATTCTGGTGACCAATTCCACTTTGGCCCTTTACGGGCCGCAACCGCAGGTTTTGTCCAATCTGCTTGATTTCCAGGGCATCAATCTCGGCACCGTATTTTTCGATAGTCAGTATTTGTTGATTATCGGGGTCACGATTGTGCTTGTGGCCTTCCAATATTGGTTTTTTGAACACACGCTCTTGGGCAAAAAACTGCAGGCGACCTCGCAGGACAAGGAAATGGCCTCATTGCTCGGCATTCCTGTCGCAGCCATGATTATGATCACCTTCGTCTACAGCGCGATGATCGGCGGTCTGGCAGGCATTTTGGTGGCACCCATTTTATTCGTGTCGATCCATATGGGCGGGACCATCGCCCTCAAAGCCTTTGCCGCGACCATTATCGGCGGCTTCGGTGATGTGGCGGGCGCGATTATCGGTGGTCTTGCTTTGGGCGTCATCGAGACCTTTGGTGCGGCCTATGTGTCGGTGCCTTACAAAGATGGTTTTGCCTTCTTGGTTTTGGTGATGTTTCTTGTCTTTAGACCCCAAGGTATTTTTGGCGAACGAGTGGCAGAAAAAGCATGACAAGCATGGTCGATATTCATCGCGCGCATGCGCAGAGCCATAAGCGTGGTCTGATCGCTTATATCATCTTGATCGGTCTGTTGGTCTATGTGGCAACAACCAAGCAGTTTGATGCCTATATCACCAATATTTTGATGCAGGCTGTGACCTATTCCGTCGCGGTGATGGGTCTCACGGTTGTGTTGGGGCTGTGTGGCCAGATCAATCTGGCGCAGGCCGCGTTTTTTGGCTTGGGCGCTTATGCGGTCGGTCTGGGAACCGTGGATTACGGCATTTCGTTCTGGGGCTGTATTGTCATCGGGATCGGGATTGTCTTGTTCTTCGGGGCCTTTTTGGGCACCTCGACCCTGCGTCTGGGCGGCCATTATCTGGCCATGGTGACAATCAGTTTCCAGCAGATTTTGACCCTTGTCATGATCAACTGGATACCGGTCACCCATGGTCCGGACGGTGTGTCGAAAATCCTCAAGCCCTCTTTGTTCCCGACGCCGCAAAGCTATCTCGGTTTTTGTGTCGTGGTGCTGGCTGTGGTGGGCTATCTGGTCTGGCACTTGCCGGAAACCAAATTGGGCCGGGCGATGCGCGCCGTGCGCGACAATGAATTGGCCGCAGGGGTAACAGGCATTGACGTTCAACGGACCAAGGTGATTGCCTTTGCAATCTGCGCTCTTTTGGGCGGCTTGGGCGGCTGTTTGTTTGCGGGTGGTTTTGCCTATGTGTCACCCGATCAGTTTTCCTTTGCTGAATCAATTGTCTTTCTGACCATGGTGCTGTTGGGTGGCGTGTCATCACCGGTCGGCGCTGTCATTGGCACCGGCTTGTTGATCCTCATCCCCGAATGGTTGCGGTTCCTCAAATCCATTCCCGGCCTCTATCTGGCGATTTATGGCTTGGCGGTGATTCTCATCGTCTTGTTCATGCCGGACGGGATATGGGGTTTCGTTTCACAAAAGCTGAAGCGTTTTCGTAAAGTGTTGCATCTTTCCGCCGATGTGCCGGAACTCGAATTGGTACAGACCCAAGCCCATGCGGATGATGTACTTGTCGTCACATCTTTGTCGAAGCATTTCGGTGGCTTGAAAGCGGTTGATGAAATCTCGTTCACAGTCAAGCGCGGCAGCGTGCATGCTTTGATCGGCCCGAATGGATCCGGCAAAACCACAACGCTGAATGTCTTGTCGGGGCTCTATACGCCGACAGGCGGTTCGGTGAGTTTGGATGGGCATGATATTACCCATGCCGCACCGCATATGCGCACAGCGGTTGGCTTGGGCAGAACATTCCAGAATATCCGGTTGTTCCGTTCGATGACCGCGCTTGAAAACGTCATCATCGGCGGCGAGCGGTCCGGCAATCCTGTTGAAAGCGGGGCTCTGGCGCGCGAAGAGCGCGCGCGGGCGGCTCTTAATTTCGTGGGTCTTGGCGACCGTGCCGAGGAGCTGGTGACGTCCTTCTCCTATGGCCATCAACGGCTGATCGAAATTGCCCGCGCCTTGGCGGGCAATCCGACCGTTCTGTTGTTGGACGAACCTGCCGCCGGTCTCAATTCCACCGAAAAGATGGAATTGCGCGATCTTCTGAAACGGATTGCAGCCAAGGGTCTCACTATTTTGATCATCGATCATGATATGACCTTGGTGGGCGCCGTGGCCGAACACATTACGGTGCTGAATTTCGGGCGGCGTATTGCGGATGGTGATCCCGTCTCGGTGCTCAATCATCCGGATGTGGTCACAGCCTATTTAGGGAGTGATGCAAATGCCGCTCATTGAATTAAAAGATTTGTCGGTTCGTTATGGCGAGATCGAGGCCTTGCGCGGCATTTCGCTGTCTGTTGAGGCAGGCGAGGTTGTGACGCTGCTCGGTGCCAATGGTGCGGGGAAATCAACTACTTTGCGTGCCATATCAGGGCTCACCAAGCCCGCATCGGGTGACATCTTGTTCGAGGGGCGGTCGCTTGCAGGGTTGGGCCCCGAACAAATCGTACGCTTGGGCATTGCCCATGTGCCGGAAGGGCGTCGGGTTTTTCCGGGCCTAACCTCACGCGAAAATATCATGCTCGGGGCCTCCAACAGAAGCGGTGTCAGCAAATCCGACATCGCACGTGAAGCGGATGCCATGTTTGATTTGTTCTCGGACATTCGTCCTTTCGCCGATGCGCTTGGCTGGACCCTGTCAGGCGGGCAGCAGCAAATGGTGGCCGTTGCCCGCGGCTTGATGGCCAAGCCCAAGCTGCTTTTGCTCGATGAGCCCTCATTGGGCCTTGCACCGGTGATTGTGTCCAAAGTGTTCGACATCATCAAAGAAATCCGGCGCATGGGCACAACGGTTTTGCTGGTGGAGCAAAATGCCCGTATGGGTCTTTCGGTGGCGGATCGGGGCTATGTGCTGGAAACTGGCAAGTTGGTTGTCAGCGGCAATCCGAGCGAATTGTGGAACAATGAAGATGTGCGCGCAGCCTATCTGGGCGGGCATGCCCGCGCGTCCTGATCTGTGTGACGAAGGGCCTTTGATTTGGCGTCTCCACGATTGCATCAACGATTTGTGATCATCACAGGCGCATCGCGCGGCATAGGCCGCGCGGTCGCCGAACAGTTTGTCCGTGAAGGGGCGGTGGTCGGCATCAATCATGCCGATGACCATGAGGCCGCTGTCGCAACGCATGCCGCATTGCGAGCGATTGATCAGCAAGAGGGTCGCCCCGTGCGTCCCCATCTCATTCTCAAAGCAGATGTCTCCTCTGAGGCCGATGTGGTGTCCATGCTCGATGACGCGCTTGCGCAATGGGGGCGGCTCGATGTCATGGTGTGTAATGCCGGTATTCAGGCTGTCACAGACGGGCATAATTTTGATCTTCAAACCTTTGAACGGATCATGGCGGTCAATCTGACAGGGGTGGCTTTGTGCGCCCGCAGTGCCATAGCCCATTTTCTTGCGCGCAAGGGTGCGGGCTCTGTGATTGTCACATCCAGCGTGCATCAGATCATCCCCAAGCCTGCCTATATCGCCTATGCGGCGAGCAAAGGGGCGCTGTCGCAACTGGTACGGACTTTGGCGCTTGAATATGCCGAACAGGGTATCAGGGTGAATGCCGTTGCCCCCGGTGCTGTGACAACCGATCTCAACGCGGCATGGATTGATGATCCGCACGCCCGTTCTCAAGTGGAACGTCATATCCCCATGGGATTTGCCGCGGATGCGTCCCAGATTGCCCCTGTCTATGCCTTTTTGGCCTCCGATGACGCGCTTTATATCACCGGACAAACTCTTTATGCCTGTGGCGGCCTGACGCTTTACGGTGATTTCAAGCAAAATTGGGCGTCGTAAAGGCCGCTTTTGTCATTTTGAGCGCCCCTGCTTGCGTCCATGTCGCAAGATCGATAACCATAGAGCAGTTTTGAAAGTCACAGGGTCCTTCTGATGTATGTCAGCGAAGCAATGCGGATTATTTTGGATCGGGCAAGGGCCAATCCAGCGCCTGATTACCCCCATATGCCCATCAATGAGGCGCGGGCGACCTTTCTGAAGCTGACGGCCTATTGGAACCAGAAGCCCCAGCCTGTGTTTCATACTGAGGATATTCTGATCCAGACGCCCGCTTGTGCCTTGCCCGCAAGGCTCTATCAGCCCTTTGAAACCTGTGTCAGCGATGCGGTGTTGATTTATGCCCATGGCGGCGGCTGGACCTTCGGGGCTGTCGAGAGCCATGACAGCGCGGTGCGCAGGCTTTCACTGGCCTGCGGATTTCGTGTGCTGAGTGTTGATTACCGTTTGGCGCCCGAACATGCCTTTCCGGCCGCCCATATCGATCTCATGGAAACAATCGCCTTCATCGAAAATGGCGGATTGGGGCAGGCTGTGCCCGCCTCATCCATTGCCTTGGCGGGCGACTCCGCCGGTGCCAATCTGGCTTTGGGGGCCTTGCTGGGCCGCTATGTGCGCGGTTTGCCGCAGCTGGCGACGGCAGCTTTGTTTTACGGCTGTTACGCGCCTGATCATGAAACGGCCAGCCATAGACGGTTTGGTGATGGCAGCTATTTGTTGAGCACGGAACGGATGAAATGGTTCTGGAGCAATTTCTTGGGCGTCGAACCGCTTGAAGATCCGGGACTGGCCGCGCCGCTTTATGCGTCTGATGATGCGCTGGCGGGTTTGCCGCCGCTTTATCTCAATGCGGCAGGTCTTGATCCTTTGCTTGATGATACTTTGTTGCTGACCACACGGCTGGCGCATGTGGGCGTGTCATCGCGGTTTGATTTATTCCCGGGTGTCGTTCACGGCTTCCAGCAAATGGGAGACGAGTTGCCAGCGGCCCGCGAGGCATTTGAAAAAGCGGGGCAATGGCTGCGCCGCTATTGTGTCAAACTGGATGCATGAGGGATTTGAACATGCTTTTGCGTTGGGGATTAACGGTTGCCTTTGGTGTTGTGACTCTGGCCGCGCAGGCGCAAATGCCTCTTGAAAAACATGGCTCCTGTCCCTCCGGCTATTATCAAAGCGGCAATTATTGCACGCCCTCCTCTGGCAATGCCGCGCCTGCTCTGCCCAAAGTTGGGTCTTGCCCTTCGGGCTATTATCAAAGCGGGGATTACTGCCTCGGCAGTAGCTCCAATGCCAAGCCGGCCATGATTAAAAATGGCTCCTGCCCCTCCGGTTTTTATCAAAGTGGGGATTATTGCCTGAAAAGTTGAGGCAGACTTTTCTTAATAGCCCCTATTCAAGCGCCACTCAGGCCCCGTTTCGGATGCGTGTTTCGGACTGATAGCTTCTGCAAAAAAGACATCTAAGGAAACCATCATGAAAACGCCGGATCGTTCACAGGTTGAAACGCGTTTTGCGGATTTGCAGGCCTATCGACACAGCCACGCCTCCGTCACCATCGCGGACTTGTTTGCGGCTGATCCGCAGCGATTTTCAGGGTTTTCTGTCGCGCAGGATGATCTGCTGCTTGATTATTCCAAAACATCCCTGACAGGCGAAGCGCGGAATTTATTGCTGGCCTTGGCCGAGGCTGCGGGCGTCACGCAATGGCGTGATGCGATGTTTTCCGGCGCACGGATCAATGTCAGCGAAAAGCGGGCTGTGCTGCACACAGCCTTGCGGGATCCGCGCCCTCATACGATCCAAGTGGGGCAACAAGACGTGGCCCATGATGTAAACCATGAATTGGCGCGGCTGTCTGCTTTTGCCCAAGGGGTCCGTTCGGGCACAACCGCCGGCCATACAGGCCAGACCATCACCGATGTGGTCAATATCGGCATTGGCGGGTCTGATTTGGGGCCTGCAATGGCGGTTCCGGCTTTGGCCCCTTATCATGATGGGCCGCGCCTGCATTTTGTATCCAATATTGACGGCGCCCATCTCACCGATTGTCTGAAAGACCTCGATCCGGCAACAACATTGTTTATCGTTGCCTCGAAAACATTTACGACGATTGAAACCATGACCAATGCCCGCTCGGCGCGGGCATGGCTCGTATCGGCTCTGGGAGAGGCGGCTGTCGGGGCGCATTTTGCTGCCGTCTCCACAGCCCTTGAGAAGGTGGCGGCTTTCGGTATTTCCTCAGATCGTGTTTTTGGTTTCTGGGATTGGGTCGGGGGGCGTTATTCCCTATGGTCGGCCATTGGCTTGCCGTTGATGCTGGCGATTGGTCCGGATCATTTCAGGGCCTTTCTTGCAGGCGGCCATGCCATGGACATGCATTTCAAAACCGCGCCCTTGCAAGACAATCTGCCGGTCATGTTGGGATTGATCGGTCTCTGGCATCGTTCGGTCTGTGAGTATCCGGCGCGTGCCGTGATCCCTTATGACCAGCGTCTGGCGCGGTTGCCAGCCTATTTGCAACAGCTGGATATGGAATCAAACGGCAAGTCGGTTGATTGGCAGGGCCAGCCTGTTTCGCGCCCCACGGGCCCTCTGGTTTGGGGCGAACCGGGCACCAATGCCCAACATGCGTTTTTCCAATTGTTGCATCAGGGCACGGATGTCATTCCGGTTGAATTTTTGATTGCAGCGGTTTCGCATGAGCCGCATCTTCATGCCCATCATGCTTTGCTTTTGGCCAATGTACTGGCGCAGTCCGAAGCCTTGATGCGCGGCCGCAGTGCGCAACAGGCCTATGACCAGTTGCGGCAGGCGGGTATGGCTGATGGGGATGCCCAAAAACTTGCCCCGTTCAAGCAGTTTCCGGGCAATCGCCCCTCTGTCACAATCGCCTATCGGACCCTTGATCCTTACACATTGGGGCGCATCATTGCGCTTTACGAGCATCGGGTTTTTGTCGAGGCCGCGATCTGGGGGATTAATGCTTTTGATCAATGGGGCGTTGAACTGGGCAAAGAATTGGCCACCTCGTTGCAGCCCTTTGTTGAAGGCCAAGCCGATGTACAAAAGCTCGCGCCGTCGACTGCGGGCTTGCTGGCCTATGTCCAGACATTGCGCACATCAAACGTGAAGTAAAAGCGCTCATGCGCTATTGCGTTCAGCATTGACGAGCGTTGAAGGGGTGTGCGGCGTCGGCCTTAATTTTTAGGCGCGATCGGCAGACGTTCCGGTTCACCGAGTTGAATGGTCCAGTTTTTTTGTTCACCGGTATCAATTTCAAAAAAACGGGTCCGGTCATAGCCGCGCGCCAGACAGTCTTCGACGCCGCGAATTTGAAACTCTTTATCGCGCGTGCACAAAGGCGTGCGTCCGGCCCATTCACCACCCCGATCATAATCTTGCGCATAAATATAATAATAGCGGGCGGTCAGATCTTCCTTGAGCAGTACTTCGCAACTATTGCCTTTGAGCAGGTACCAGCCTTCGCTGACCCAGCCTTGTTGGTCGCGATATCCGACGGCAAGACCGACGCGGCTGGCGGTCTGGTTGCAGACGCGTAAATCCGCATGGGCATCAGAGGGCATCAAAACATCCGACACAGCAAAAAGCCCGATCAACAGGATCAGGCGTGTCAGCATGGGATGGTTACAAACAGGCATCGCGATCATTGTTCCTCTTTATCCGACCAAGATAACACGGATGTCGTTGATATTGGTACCCGTCGGTCCGGGCAGGAGCAAATCACCAAGAGCCTCAAAAAAACCTGTGGAATCATTGTCGTCCAATCGCGCTTGGGCATCAATGCCCAAGGCGTGCGCCCGTTTGAGCGTATCGGGAAAAACAAAAGCCCCTGCGGGGTCATCGGGTTTGCCCGAACCACCATCCGTGCCATCGGTATCGCCTGCAACAGCAATAATACCGGGATGCCCTTTCAAAGCCACAGCCAGCGCCAAAGCATATTCTTGTCCGGGGCCGCCGCGCCCTTCGCCGCGCATGGTAACGGTCAGCTCGCCGCCTGACAGAATAGCCAGCTTGCGCCCTTCCTTCGCGGCCTGCAAAGCAAGCACGGCATGGGCTTGTGCCACGTCCCGCGCTTCCCCTTCCAGATCAGCCCCCAGATCCATGACCTCATAACCCAATCCCTGCACCAGAGTCGCTGCGGCTTTCACGCCATAAGCAGGACGGGCAATGAGCGCGAAGTGACTCGCTGCAAAAGCCGGATGATCGGCACGGGGCGTATCATTGGCCGGATCTTCCAACACAGCACGCAGATGCGCGGGGAGCTCGATCGCGTAACGCTTCAAAATCGACAGGGCTTCAGCCTGTGTTGTGGTGTCTGGCACCGTCGGGCCGGAGCCGAGATGGGTGGGGTCATCACCGGGAATGTCTGAAATGGCAAGTGTTGTCACTGCTGCCGGATAGGCTGCGACACACAGGCGTCCGCCCTTGATTGCGGACAGCCGCTTGCGCACGGTGTTCATTGCATCAATCGGTGCGCCTGATCGCAACAAAGCGCGTGTGATCATTTGCTTGTCAGCCAATGTCAGGCCTTTCACCGGTGCAATCCAATTGGCGGAGGCGCCTCCCGACAGCAAGACCAAGACTTGATCTTTTTTGGTCGCTGAGCGGGCCAAGTCCAAAATATCCTGCGTGGCTTTCAACCCCGCTTCATTGGGGAGGGGGTGACCGGCTTCGATCATCGTGATCAAGTCAGTGGCTTGTGCATAGCCGATGCGGGTAATGGCAATGCCGGTCAAACGATCAGCCCCAAGCCCATAATGGTTTTTATAAATTTCTTCGGCGACATGCGCCATGCTGCCCGCTGCTTTGCCCCCTGCGAGAATGATCATACGCCCCTCGGCATGGGGGTGCGGTAAAAAAGGCGGCAGACATGTTGAAGGATGGGCGGCATTCACCGCTGCCAGATAAAGGGCATTGAGGGTGTCTTTTTCTGCGCTCATACGCTTTTCATCCCTGTGATGGTGCAGCACGGTCCGTTGCGGTGCCGGGCTCGATTTTGGGGCGTGCAATAAAAATGCCGATCAAGATCAGGCCACCGCCTAATATTTGTAGAACCGACAAGGCTTCGTCCAGCACAAGCCATGCAAGGGCTGCGGCGGCCACGGCTTCCAGAAAAATAACCAGTGCGCTGAAAACCGTTGGTAATTGGCCCAAGGCCACACTGAGCAAGCCTTGTCCCATGGCTTGCGAAATGGCCGCCATGGCGATCAAAGCCAAAGCGCCATTCAGTGTTGTCGGGATCAGCTGATCCCCTGTTATCACGGTGACAAGCAACAAGCAGGCTGCGGAAATGGCGCTGGCGGCAAAGGTCGTGCGTCCCGCACCCGCCAAAGCCCGCGCTCCTTTGATGCCGAAAAAATATAGACCGAAAAAGAAAGCCGTGATCAACCCGAAGACATCGCCCAGCCAATGCTGCGGATTAAAGCTCAAGGTATCACCAATCAGCGTTGAGCCGCCGATCAGGCATAAGACCAGCCCTATGAGAGCCGCCCGACTGATTTTCTCTTTCAGAAAAACGGCGGATACCAGCATCACCCAGACAGGGGCGGTGGTGGAAAGAAAGGTTGCGTTGGCAACGGATGTTTTCAAAATCGATAAATGCCAGAAAAACAAATCACCGGCAAACAGCACGCCGGCCCATAGCATCGGCGTTTTGAATGTCGGACGGCTTTCCCCGCCGCGTTCTTCGATTTTCGCCCAGATCGCCAAAAACGGCAAAGCCAGAAAGACACGCCAAAACGCCGAGGCATAAGGCCCAACCGATGCATCCGCGGCAAAGCGCACAAAAAGTGGTGACATGCCCATGCCGAAAGCGCCGATCACAAGCGAAAAATAGGCGTAGAGCGGGGCGGGCAGCGCGTTTGGGGGCTTTGGGTGCGGCAAGGGCTTGATCATGGTCAGGAGGGCAGGGACGCGTGGCTGATCTTTACGGGATCGGCAGGCAAAGGTCACCCCCCTGCGGCTTTTTGCGGCTTGGGCCGCACTCGTCCACAGGTCAGATTTGTACCAAGCCTGCTTTGGCTTGACCCGCGGGCCTGTCTGTTAGAGGAAAGCCACTTGCGGAGCATGTGAAGCCGTACCGAGGAGAGATTTTATGCAAAATTCCGTTGCCGCCGATGATCTGAAGGCTCTGATTGAACGGATCGAGCGTCTGGAAGAAGAGAAAGCGGCTCTCGCCTCTGATATTCGCGATGTGTATTCCGAAGCCAAGGCCAAGGGGTTTGACACCAAAATCTTGCGCAAGATCGTTGGGATCCGCAAAAAAGATCACGCGGAACGGCAGGAAGAAGAGGCCATTCTCGATCTTTACCTCACCGCACTCGGGATGGCCTGATCAGGATTTAGCGCAGGCTGAACCCGTTCGGAGAGCCTGCCTGCTGGCTTCGAAAGCCGTTATTTTGCCCCTCATCGGCACGCGCCGTCTGCACAGGCTTGGCTTTGGCCGCTGAGGTTGTCTCTGCAGGCATATAGGCCTGTGCGGGACCGTCATAGGCTGTTTTGCGGCCTGTAATCGCTTCCGGATAACGTGTGCGCAAGGATCCCGTTGCCACAGGATCGGCATCCGCCAGACGTGCTTTCGCATCGAGACGGGGTTGGGGCACCGGCACATTGGCCAAGGGATAGTTGGACAGGGTCGATAATTTCGTTGCGGATAAGCTTGCAACCTGCACCGGTGCTGCCACTTCAGGCTGTGTGCCGCTTTTGGCCATGACGCTCGCGCGTCCCTCCGGCGGCAGCGGAACATTCACCCGCTTGTAATTGGCCAAGGACGAAAAGGCGGTTGCAATGATAATCGGATTGGCATTGCCACGCGCTTGCGGCGGCAAAGGGGCCGGTCCGGTGATCCAGGCCAGTTGTTGAACAGGCTGGGTCGGGCTTGGTTGTGCCGTGCGATTGAGCGGCTGGGTAACGGGGCGCAGTTCCGCCTGGGCCACTGCAGGCAAACGCGGCGCCGGTGCCTCCTCTTCGCTTGCCGTATTGGCAGGCGGGGCAGACACGGTCTGGCCGCGATAGCGTGGCGAAACGCCGCCGTTTTTCTGCATCTGCTCATATTGCAACAAAGCGCCCACAGGCGATGTGTCATCCGATTGCAGCGAGGCGGTTTGTGTTTGTGATGGGCTGCCGCCGCGCCGTGCCGTTGCCCCGCGGGCTGGCTTTGCGGGTGCGTCATCCTCATTGGATTTGCCAAAGAGCCAGGCGAAGAAGCCGCCGGTTGAACCGCTCTCGGCAACGGCGGCACTTTCTTCACCGTCACCGGCATAACCGCCCACCGAACCGCCCGCGGCGATCACTTCGGCATAAGCCTCGTCATAGCGCGGAAACTGCTTGCCATCGGTGCCGATATGAACGGTTTTGCCGTCTGGAAACAAGCGTGCCAGCTGATCATGCGACATGCGCGGCCAATGGCGGACATTGCCGACATCCAGATGCACAAATGGCGTATAGCTGGTGGGGTAATAGCCGACGCCGCCACGCTGCATCCGCATACCGACATCGCGGACACGGTCCATGCCGACATCGGTCAAATAGAAATCCATGGCTTTGCCCAGCATATGCTGTGAATTTTTGGCAACCAGATTGGAGCGGCGGCGCAACATGGCATTGGTGGTGGGTGAGCGATAACCCGACACGACATGGATGGGATCGCTGGTTCCGGAACTTTGCACGGCTTCCCACACCACATCGAACAAACGCGGATCCATGTTGATCGGCTCGTCTCTGCGCCAATCCCGCAACATCCAGTTCAATTTATCAAGACCCGCACGGTTGAACTGGCCATTGACCTTGTAGGTAATCGTGGCTGTTTCCTGCGTATGCATATGCTGGATGCTCAGGGAGCGCGTGTCTCCATTGGCGATCGCATTGCCGACATGATTGATGGTCATCAGGCTTGAGGAAGCCAAGATCGTCAGTCCCAAAAGACCGTGACGAACAAAATGGCCTGTGCCCCGCAAGGGGTATAAAGAAAAGGTCATGTCAAACTGCCGGTTGTGGGCCTGAAGCTAGGCCCTGCGGTCCCTTGAAAGTGTTCTCGCGACCATCGCGCAAAATGATTAACGCACTCTTTCCAAATCGCTGGGCTGGCCACAAAAGCCGGGGCCCCATGATCGGGTTTTTAGCGCAGGCTCGCCATTTTATTGCTGCTGGCCATCAGCGCGGTGCGTAATTTCTGGTCATGGCCGTAGATGTCGGCGAAGCGCTGGATATGGCCCTCATCATCGACCCGCAATGTGAAATAGGTCAGATGCACGGGGAGGCGGTTGTGCAACTGGATGGTCTTTTCGCCTTTGCCGATCAAAGCCTTCAACTTGGCCTCGTCATAGCCCATCGCGCTCAACAGCACATTGGCCAGAGCGAAGGGCTGGTCAACCCTGACGCAACCATGGCTGAAGGCACGCTCTTCGCGCGCAAACAGATTACGCTGGGGCGTATCATGCAGATAAACGGCGTGCTCGTTCGGGAACATGAATTTGATGAAACCCAAAGCATTGCGTTCACCGGGCGGCTGTCTGATGCCCACAATCCGCTCGTCTTTATTGCGGATCACCTGATAGCCATGCCGTTCGGCATAATCGGGATCCGTGGCAAGTTTGGGTAAAAACTCGTTCTTCAAAATCGATGCAGGCACGCCCCAAGAGGGGTTGATCACCAGATGATCCATCACGGATGAAAAAATGGGAGTTTGGGTGTTGGTTTTTCCGACAACAACACGGCCGGTATGTTTCAAGCTGCCCTGCTCGTAAAGGCGCAATGTATATTCGGGAATATTGACTTCGATGCGGCTTTGTCCGGCATCAACCGGCAGCCAGCGCCAACGTTCCATATTGGAGAGAAATTCAGCCGTATCCAGCGGATAGGCTGTGGCTGTTTCACCCTTGCGGCTTGTATGGGTTTCGGCGAGCGAGGCTGTGGAGTCGCGCCATTCGCTCAGCTTGTTACGCAGTGCAATATAGCCTTTGTGCTGCGGATTAAATCCTTGCAAGGCGCTGTTGCTGTCATTGCTTGCGACCAACAGGCGCAAGACCGTGTCGGCATCGGGAATATCAAGCTTGGGGGTCAGGGATTTGGACAAGCGCGTGGGGTCGATGCGCGAGCCTCTTGCCTCGCGGGCATAGAGAATGGCCGCTCGTGCAACGGCGAGTTCCAGTCCGGCTTCGGGCTTTGTTACCGATTTGACAACGGACAAGAGGCTGTGGGGCACGGTGAGTCCGTCTTCAACCGCAAGGCCCAGACGTTTGACCACGCCTTGTCCTGCTGGTGTCAGGCCTTGGCTATGGATGAACAAGGGCGCATAGGCGCGGCTGGCATAAAAGCGCTCAAGCCCATTTGTTTCGGCGATCTCTGCGCGCGATTGTCCGGGTGTGTTGGCATTGGTCTGCAGCAAAAGCCGCAAGGCATCCGCCAGATTTTGATCATGTCCGGGCGTTTGCGAGGCAACAACAGTGAGGCCTGTGATATCCGGCAGCGGTGCGGGATAGACCGCTTCCACCAGTCCATTGATGTCCGGTGACGGACTCTGCAGCGCAACAGGAGGGACCGAAACAGGCATTGTCTGCTCATCGGCTTGTGCGATGGTCAAACCCGCCGCAAGCCATACTAGTCCCAAACCTGCCAGCCAATATGTTGGCCGTACCGCATTTCCGGTCACGCTGCTTCTCCTGTCTTGTCGTTCAGTGTGTCTGTCTCGTCAGGGCTTGTGTCGCTGAGAGCGGGAAGCAAGCCGAAATCGCGGGCCTTGCGATAAAACGTCGAGCGGCCGATTCCCAATTCCGCGGCGGCACGGCCGATATGTTGGTCGCAATGATCGAGTGCTTGACGCAAAATATCGGCTTCAAGATCACTGAAACTGCGCAGGCGCTGGTCTTGGCCGGTCAAAGCCAGCATGGGGCGGCTTTGCGTTTGCGGCACGGGTCGTGGCTCTACAGGCACATCAAGCGGCAGGCGTGCATTGATCAAATCAAGCGCTGTGGCCTCCACAAGCGGCCCCTCGCTCTTTGTCACCGCCTGTTTGACAATTGCATACAGGCTGCGGGCATTTTCCGGAAAGTCATGCCGCGACAAGATCTCAAGGGCATCCGTTGAAAAGCCGGTCAGCGTTTTTTGCTGTTGGGTGGAAAGTCTGATCAGCATGTCATGCGCCAAAGCAGGCAGATCCTCACGGCGCTCCTCAAGCCCCGGCATTCTGACGGGATGCACCACGAGGCGCATGGCCAGATCACTGCGGAACATCCCCTTTTGTCCCAATTCGGTTAAATCCTGACGGGTGGTGGCCATCAGGCGGGCACGGCGATGGCTGCGCTGGGAATGGGTCGCAAAGGCGAACTGATTTTTTTGAAAGGCAGTGGCGAGATGGTTTTGTCCGGCTTCGTTGAGCTGGTCGATATGGCCAATCAGCAAAACACCGCCGAGTTCGTGGGCGCTGGCAATGGCTTGTTCGAGATCGGCTGTTTGGCTGTGTCCGGCATCGAGCGTGATCAGAGGACGATTTTGCCAATCTGATTCGCGGTGCAGGGCGCGGGCCAGACGCCTTTTACCGCAACCGGCAGGGCCGCTGATCAAAATAGGCAGGGCTGTGCGCGCTGCCCGCTGGGCGGAAGCCCGCAGACGCGCCATGGCATCGGAAAGGCCGGCCAGATCCGCAAGACGTGGGGAGGTTTCCTCCACAGGGCGGTCGCGCAGGGCTTTTTCGAGGGCGTCCCGGCGGGTGGTATTGGCCAAAGCCAGTTTCAAGCGCTCGATTCCGGCAGGCCGCATCACGAAATCGCAGGCACCGGCTCGGATCGCCGCACCGATTTGGTCCATATCGCTGTCATTGGCGTGGATAATGACGGGCGGCTGCTGGCTCCACTGGCTGCGGCTGGCCAAAAGGCCGAAACCGTCCAGACCGGGCAGGACAAGATCGAGGAGAATCGCATCAAAGACGGGCGTTTGTGGATTTTGCAGCAGCAAAAGCGCCTCGTCGCCGGTCGCCGCAGTCAGGCTTTGCATCCCAAAGGACTGCAAAAGGCCTTGTAACCTCTGGCTTTCGGCGGTGTCATCTTCAATGATTAAGACTATCTGCGGCATACGGTTTTTGCTTCCTGAACGGATGAGTGAGATCCGGTCCGGTTGGAGAGAATCGCAGGCCACCTTGATGCAGGAACGTAAACGGGGCTTTAACGAGGGCTGCTTTTTTGGGTTGAAAAGCGGAATAACGAATAATTTTTTTGAAAAGTTGATCCGCGCTTGCGCCTCGTCCATAACAAAGCCATCACATGGGTCTATCCACGAAAACAGACTGTTTTTCCTGTTCAAGGACGCGAAACAATATGAAGCGCATGATTTATTCTCAGCTAGCCTCACCTTCTGATTTTTCGGCTGCCATTTTGCGGATGTCGGATCTGGCACAGGCTTCGTCCAAACAACAGGCTGATTTGGGTCTTCTGCCGGAATGGAATTTGGCTGATCTTTATCAAGGCCTTGAGGCGCCGGAGTTTAAAGCCGACCTTGAAAAGGCAACCCATGCGGCCAAGGATTTTGCCGCTGATTATCAGGGGAAGCTCGTTGCCTTGTTGGACAGGCCGGATGCCAATCAGGAATTGCATCGGGCCATTGCGCGCTACGAGGCCATTGATGACGTGTTAGGCCGCATCATTTCTTATGCAGGTCTGGTCTATTCGGGCGACACAACCGATCCCGTCAAAGCCAAATTTTACGGTGATACTCAAGACGCCCTGACGCGGATCTCCACGGACTTGTTGTTCTTTTCATTGGAATTGAACCGGCTTGATGATCAAAAACTAGATGCACTCGCCCTCAAAGCACCTTTGAACCACTACCGTCCATGGCTCGAAGATATTCGGCTGGAAAAACCCTATCAGCTTGATGATGCGCTGGAAAAATTATTCCATGAAAAAGCGGCCACAGGCCGCTCTGCCTGGAACCGATTGTTTGACGAGACCATATCATCCTTACGGTTTTCATTTGGCGACGAGCAGCTGACCATCGAGGCTGTGCTGAACAAATTGCAGGACAGTGACGGACATGTCCGCAAACAGGCCTCCGATGCTTTGGCAAAAACATTCAAGGAAAATCTGCGAATTTTCACCTTGATCAGCAATACCTTGGCCAAAGACAAGGAAATTTCGGATACATGGCGCGGCTTTAAAGATGTTGCCGATGCGCGGCATTTGTCCAACCGTGTCGAGCGCGACGTGGTGGATGCCATGGTTGAAGCGGTCAGGGCCGCCTATCCGCGTTTGTCACACCGCTATTACACGTTGAAGGCGCGCTGGTTCGGTGTGGACCAACTCAATCACTGGGACCGGAATGCGCCTTTGCCCAAGGTCGAGCAGCGCACCATCCCATGGGATGAAGCGCGCAAAACCGTCTTGTCAGCCTATGAGACCTTTTCACCCGAAATGTCGCGTCTCGCCGCCCGCTTTTTCGATGAGCGCTGGATTGATGCCCCCGTGCGTGCGGGCAAGGCACCCGGAGCCTTCGCTCATCCAACCGTTCCCTCCGCCCATCCCTATGTCTTGGTGAATTATCAGGGCAAACCGCGCGATGTCATGACCTTGGCGCATGAATTGGGGCATGGCGTGCATCAATTGCTGGCGGCACCCAATGGGGCCTTGATGGCCCCCACTCCTTTGACTTTGGCGGAAACGGCTTCGGTCTTTGGTGAAATGCTGACCTTCCGTTCTTTGCTGTCACAAACCCATGATCCGCTGGCGCGCAAAGCCATGCTGGCGGGCAAGGTGGAGGACATGATCAATACGGTTGTCCGGCAAATCGCTTTTTATACCTTTGAACGCCAATTGCATTTGAAGCGTCAGGAGGGGGAGCTGACCTCGGATGATATTGGTGCGATCTGGCTTGATGTTCAAAAAGAAAGCCTTGGGCCAGCAATCCGCATTGGGGAAGGCTATGAAACTTTCTGGACCTATATTCCGCATTTCATCCACTCGCCATTTTATGTCTATGCCTATGCCTTTGGCGATTGTCTGGTGAATTCGCTTTACGGTGTCTATGAAAAGGCATCGGATGGTTTTGTGGACCGCTATTTTGCCATGCTGTCGGCAGGGGGCACGAAACATCATTCCGAATTGCTGGCTCCATTTGGTCTTGATGCGCGCGATCCCGCCTTCTGGCAAATCGGTCTTGGCGTCATCGAGGGCATGATTGCCGAACTTGAAACCATGGATTGATAGACCCCCATCCTCTTACAACAAAAGTCAGGACCCGTATGGCCGACGATCAAGAAAGCAATCGATTTTCAGCCCGCGCCAGCCGCTATGCGCGTGTGGGGGCGCAGGTTGGTGGTGTGGCCGCCCGCATGACGGGGGCCAAACTGTTCGGTGTTGCCTTGGGCGATCGTTCCAATGCCGTGGCCCTGACACAGGCTTTGGGCGGGTTGAAGGGCCCATTGATGAAGGTGGCGCAGTTGGTCGCTACCATTCCTGATCTTTTGCCGCCCGAATATGCGGAAGAATTGCAAAAACTGCAAAGCGATGCGCCGCCCATGGGGGCGGCTTTTGTGAAGCGGCGGATGCAAGCCGAATTGGGGCCTGACTGGCAGTCACGCTTTGCGGCCTTTGATTTGAAACCCTCAGCGGCCGCCTCATTGGGGCAGGTGCATCAAGCGCAAACCTTTGCGGGGCAGGCTCTGGCGTGCAAGCTGCAATATCCGGATATGCAGTCGGCGGTGGAAGCGGATCTCAAACAGTTGCAGCTTTTATTTGCCCTGCATCGCACGATGGATCGGGCTGTCGATACGAGTGAAATTTTCAAAGAAATCGCCGATCGTGTCCGCGAGGAGCTTGATTACCGGCGGGAAGCGGCGCATGCGCGGCTTTATGGCGCCATTCTTCACGATCAGCCCTTGGTTCGCGTCCCTGCCGTTCACGAGGATTTATCCACGGACCGCTTGCTCAGCCTGTCATGGCTTGAAGGGCAAAAACTTTTGACCTTTAAAGACCATTCATTGTCCGCACGCAATACGATTGCCGAAGCCATGTTTCGGGCCTGGTGGTGGCCCTTTAGCCAGTATGGTGTGATCCATGGGGATCCGCATCTGGGCAATTATACCGTTTTTCTGGACGGCGATCAGCCTGCGGGCATCAATTTGCTCGATTACGGGTGTATCCGCATTTTCCCGCCCTCTTTTGTGGGCGGCGTTGTGGATCTTTATCGCGGTTTATTGGAGAATCGGCCCGAACAGGTGGTGCATGCCTATGAAGTCTGGGGCTTTAAGGGCCTGACACGGGACTTGATCGATGTCTTGAATATCTGGGCCCGCTTTATTTACGCACCGTTGTTGGATGATCGGGTGCGCACGGTTGCCGATGGCGTGAGCCCTGCGGCCTATGGCCGCAAAGAGGCGTTTACGGTCCATAAAGCCTTGAAAGAAAAAGGCCCTGTCAGGGTTCCGCAGGAATTTGTTTTTATGGACCGCGCAGCGATTGGTCTGGGGGGCGTCTTCCTGCATTTACAGGCCGAAATGAATTTCCACAGGCTGTTTGAAGAAGCCATGGCCGGATTTTCACTGGAGGCTGTTGCCGGGCGCCAACAGGGGGCGCTTGTCAAAGCCGGTCTGAAAGAGGCTTGACCGCGGAGCAGGCGCGGCCCAGTTTGGAGCACGGATTGAAGGGAGCGCTCTGTCCATGTCACAAAAAATGAAAAAGCCCGTGGGGGAGACCCCGCACCGTCAGGATCATGATCAGCGTGTCATGGCGCTCGATTTGCCGCGGGCGGAATTGTCGCAGGACATGCAGGGCCTGTTTGATAAATGCGAGGAGAAAATCGGCTTTATCCCGAATGTGCTCTCATCCTATGCGCATCATGATGCAAAATTGGCAGCTTTTTCAACGCTCTATAACGACCTCATGCTTGCCCCTTCGGGCTTGAGCAAATTGGAACGCGAGATGATCGCGGTGGTGGTGTCGTCTGAAAACAAGTGTTTTTATTGCCTGACCGCCCATGGCGCGGCGGTGCGGCAACTGTCTGGCGACCCTGTTTTGGGCGACTTATTGGTGATGAATTGGCGGGCGGCGGATCTGTCCGAGCGCCATCAGGCCATGCTGGCTTTTGCGGTGAAAATGACCCGCGCCTCCGCCGAGATTATCGAGGCTGACAGGCAGGCCTTGCGGGCAGCGGGGTTTTCGGATGCCGATATCTGGGATCTGGCGGCCGTGGCGTCCTTTTACAATATGTCAAACCGGATGGCGTCGGCGGTCGATATGCGGCCCAATCTGGCTTACCATTTTCAAGCCCGCGATCCCGCCTAAGCGCTTCTGTTTCAACAAAAAAATGGCCGATCAAAACGACCGGCCAAGGGGGGGATTGGAGCCTTTCGACCCCTCGGAAGCAGATGAGACCCGACCCTCAGCCCCGGCGTTGGGGGGACTGGACCGGTCAGCGAGAGTCGGGTCCACGGCAACAGGGTGGATTATGCAGGGCAGTGGGGCGATGTCAGGGCCAGATCAAGGCAAAATCATGATCATTTGACCCCACTTGTCGGATGCCACGTCTCAGGGCATCATTCTCCTCAAGATCAACCAAAAATGACGGGTCGCTTGATGACGGAAATGCAAAAAACCAACGCCTTTCTGACACTGGTTTCTGAGACCGGTTTTTCAAGCAAACCCTTGACACATCAAAACAATTCCTCAGTCCCCGCAACAGGGGTGACAGCCTTTGACCGGCATGAATTGCGTGCCTTGATGCAGCTGTATGGCCGGCAGGTCGCATCGGGCGAATGGCGGGATTATGCCATGGATTTTCTGCCTGATTTGGCTGTGTTTTCCGTGTTTAAGCGGGCCAATGAAGTGCCGGTTTTCCGGCTTGAAAAAATGCCCAAATATGCGCGGATGCAAGGCCAATATACGCTTCGCGGCAGCATGGGGCAGGCGCTCAAACGCGGGCATGATCTAGAGCGGGTCTTGCGGTTTTTCGATAAGCCCGTGCGGCTTGTGACCTGAATGGACCAATCCGGATAGGGCGTAACAAACCCTTGGGATAGAGGTTAACACCGTCAGGATAGACAAAAAAAGCCCCGCACAGGCGGGGCTTTTGGTCTTATCCGAGGGGTCTCTGGTTCATCTTGTTAGTCGTTGTTGCGTTGTCCCAGCAGAGACAGCAAAAACTGGAACATGTTGATGAAGTCGAGATAGAGGGTCAAAGCGCCCATCACCGAATATTTGGCGACCAGCGACTGCTCGTAAGCGATCGAGTCATAATCCTCTTTCAGGCGCTGTGTATCCCAAGCGGTCAGGCCCGCAAAAATCAGCACGCCCAAAACGCTGATGGCGAATTGGAAGGCCGAGCTTTGCATGAAGATATTGACGATGCTGGCGATCATCAGGCCGATCAGACCCATCACCAGAAAACCGCCAAAGGCCGAGAGCGAGCGCTTGGTCGTGTAGCCATAAAGCGAGGTGCCGGCAAACATCAAAGAGGTGATGGCAAACACATGCAACACGCTTGAATGGGTGTAGACGATCAGAATGGATGACAGCGACAGGCCCATGGTGGCCGCAAAGGCCCAGAATGTTCCAAGCAGGCTTGTATAGCTCATGCGCTCGAAGCGGAATGACAACACCATGACAAAGGCCAGCGGCGCCAGCATCACGAGCCATTTGATCGGGCTCATATAGAGCATCTGACCCAAGGGAGTCAGGCCCACCAATTTGCCATTGACCATTTCAGCGGTGGCCATATTCACACCCCAAGCGACCAGGCCCGAAATGCCGAGTGCGAGTGTCATATGATTGTAAATGCCCAGCATATAAGTGCGCAGACCTTGGTCATAGTCAGCCTGCGACAGGGGCATGCTGGCCGCACCCCAAGGTGATGAACCGTTTTGATTGAAATCTGTCATAGACATTTTCCCTTATGAGTCCTCCCCGCCCCATCGGCGGTCTTAGGGAGAATATGTGGAGATTGTGACCAAAATACAAGGGGATTAAAGGAAAATCGGGCGTTCAAAGGCTGTGAAACCAAGAAAAACCGGATTTATTTGCAAAACCAATACTTTTTGGGGCTAAATCACTGCCTGATCACGCATTCTGCGGCAGTTTTGAAGCATTCTTACGGCCTTCAAAAGGGCTGTTTTTGATCGCTTTGCGGTTCAGAAAAAAACATCATCTGCGTTTGTTTTTTCTGGATTGCTTCCCGCCCGCTTCGCATGCGGTCGCAATGACGCGGGGGGGAGTGTGGCATGAAGAGTTGGTCTTATCCGTTCAATTTCATTTGCGTCATGGCGAGCGGCGATAAGCCGCGCGGCCATCCATGCCTTTGTGCCGCATCATCAAAGAGCGCTGTTTTTTCTGGATTGCTTCCCGCGACGCTCCGAAGAAATTGAAATGTATAATATTAAATATTGAGAAAAATAATAAAATTAGTCCTAAAAGGCATGTATTCCTTTATTCAAGAGCAGTTTCAATTTTTTCACCATACATCATTTCATAATGGCTGCTGTGCCCAGCTAATATAAAGATTTTTTTAAAAATTCTCAAATAATGATCGCGGTCATTAGATACTTGATAAGTTACATCATCTAATAAACCATGAGATCCAGAATGAGTCCATTGGATCAGCGATCTAGCAACTTGTTGATAATGCAAAGGAAGTTTATTAATTGTATCGTATAGTGCTTCGTCTCCTAAAAATGTAAAATAATATTCTAAAATTCTGCGCATAGAGTTTTGAAGAGTAGCACAGTTTGAGTTGGGATTTTTAATTTCATCCCACAATAAATTATAGGATGTTTTAATAGGGTTCATTTTGTCTTTGCATTCAATATTCGAAATATTTTTATCCTTTTGGACTACCCAAAATTTAACATCACTATCATTTGATTTAATATCCGTTGAGACCTCTTTATGAAAAAAAACGTTATGCGTTAAAATAAAAATTTGTTTGATAGGGGTTTGTTGGTTCTTGCTTTTGAGTTGTTTAATTAAATCTCGAATCAAACAACTTACAATAAATATAATATTACTATCCAAGCTTGATACAGGATCATCAAAAACTATAATTCTTTCATTTGAAATATTTGAAGTAGAAAAATCCCCCTTCAGTAAGTAATAAAAATACAAAAATGTAATAAATGTTTTTTCGCCTTCACTAAGTGTGTTATTCACATTTGTATTATCATCACGAATAATTTTATAAGTATCTTTTACAGAACCTTCTACTAATTTGAAATTAGTAAATCCAAAATTTTCAAGAAGTTTATTTATTCCATTTAAAGCATTTATAGAGTTTGTAATTTTGTTTTCAAATGTATTAATTTTAGTTATTATTTGATTGAGCTCCTCTTTTTTTGTAGTTATTTGAGTCTTAATACGATCAGTATCAATTTTTAATTGATCAATTGTTTTTATATACTCGTTGATTTTTTCTTTATTTTCATTCAGAAAAAAACACCACATATCATTTATTAAAATATTTTTTTCATTTTGAGAATTGGTTACAAGCATGTTCCTGTCATTTATTTGATTATTTACTCTTTCAATTAATATTTTTAGGGGCTGTCCCAGATAACTCTGAAAAGGGGTTATTATGGGTGCTATGCGCAAGAGCCGTCTGAGCGTTTATAAACAAGACCGATTGATTGAACATTTTGTTGCGGGCACGACCGCGCG
>CAIJVU010000050.1 GCA_903824185.1 uncultured Hyphomicrobiales bacterium | reverse complement strand
TTTCATATCTTTGGCCCTAACATTGCCTGTGGATGGATACAAGCCGAAGCGGGGTCATTCCCCAAGAAAATCAAGGGTTTTCTTGACATTTCAGGCATAAGGCCTGAGCCGTTGCCCCCCGATCTCGCCAGCCAAGGCGGCTCTTTTCCACTTTGCCCCCTGTTATGACTTGTCACCTGCAACACAATCGTCACAATAGGGGCAAGCGGAGTCGTGTGATGCAAAAAAACTATGATTGTCTTGTTTTAGGGGCCGGTATTGTCGGTTTGGCCACAGCGCTGAAAATTCAGGAGCGCGGGCGCTCTGTCCTGTTGGTCGATAAAGGGGAGGCGGGTGCCGCCACCAGTTATGGCAATGCGGGGATTATCGAGCGCAGTTCCATTTTTCCGCACGCCTTTCCGCAGCAATTAGGAGAAATTCTCTCGGTCATCGGCAATAAAAGGCTGGATGTGCGCTTTCACTGGAATGCGCTGATGTCAGCCGCGCCGTTTCTCTATCGCTATTGGCGCGCCTCCTCGCCGGAGCGGCATCTGGAAACCGCCAAGGCCGCTTTGCCCCTGATTGAAAATTGCATGGCCGAACATATGCTGTTGGTCGAGGCGGCAGGTGCCCAGCATTTGATCCGGCAAACCGGCTGGCTGAAATTTACCCGCAATCCTGAAAAGATGGAAAAATATCTGAAGGATCTGGAAACGGTCAAACCCTATGGGGTGAAGGCCGAGGTGGTCGATGCCAAAGGCTTTGCGCTGAAAGAGCCGCATATCACCGCCCCTGTTGTCGGCGCTGTTCATTACACCGATCCGGCCAATGTGACCGATCCGCAGGAATTGTCGCGCGCCTATCTGCGCCTTTTCGAGCAGCGCGGCGGCGTGTTTGTCAAAGGCGATGCGCGGTCCATGGACCCATCCGGGGATGGCTGGCGGGTTGATACGGTGCAAGGTGCTGTGACCGGACGCGAGATTGTCTTGGCTTTGGGGCCATGGAGTGCCGAAATCGCGGGGACGCTGGGCTATCATGTGCCTTTGGGGATCAAGCGCGGCTATCACCGCCATTACCGCCCCGTGGGCAATGCCGTTTTGAACCATACGCTTTATGATGCCGATTATTCCTATTGCGCAGCGCCCATGCTGAAAGGCGTGCGCATTACAACGGGGGCTGAATTCGCGTTCAGGGACGGTCCCCCCACGCCTGACCAGATGAACGAGATCGAGCCTTTGGCGCGGTCCACCTTCCCCTTGGGCGAGGCGGTCGAGGCGGATCCGTGGATGGGGTCGCGGCCCTGCACGCCCGATATGTTGCCGGTGATCGGGCGCGGGTCCAAACATAAGGGTCTGTGGTTTGCCTTCGGGCATTCCCATCATGGTCTGACGCATGCAGCCGTCACAGGGCGGCTGGTTGCGGAAATGATGAGCGGCGAAAAGACTTTTTGTGATCCGACGCCTTATCGGATCGAACGCTTCTAAGGCTTCACCCTCGGAAATCGTGTTTGATAGGCGGGCAACGCCCCTTGGAAGGGCAGGGCCTCTGCCTCGTAAACCCCGCGTGCCACAGCCCGCGCCAAGACATCGGATGCCGCATGGCATAAGCGCGCCAAGACCTCTGGTGAAACAGGGGCTTTCGTTTTGGCTGCGGTCGAGGCGGCAAAGACAATGTCGCCATCCATCGGCGTATGCACGGGACGGATGGCGCGCGCCAGACCGTCATGGGCTGCCAAGGCCAAGCGCTTGCATTGGGCTTTTGTGAGCGGTGCATCCGTGGCAATCACCGCGATGGTGGTGTTTTCTCCCGTTGCCCCTTTGAAGCGCGGCATGAGGGCGTCTTGGGGCATGGGGTGAGGGAAGCCCAAACCGCCGAACTCCTGACCCTGCTCGTAAGGTGCTGCCCAGAAATGCGGCCCTTCACCGATGGTCACCTGTCCCACGGCATTGACCACAACAAGGGCGGCGATGCCCGTGCCATCTTGAAAACGCGTTGAGGCCGAACCAAGCCCGCCTTTGAGATCAGGCAGCGTGGCACCATAGCCCGCGCCGTGACTGCCCAGTTTAAAAGGCCGATCCGCCGATTTCAGGGCTTGAAGGCCGAGGCGGTGATAGGGACGCGCTTCGGGGTCTTTGAGGGGGCTTTTGTCGCCGCCATTCAAGAGATCAAATACAATGGCTTGGGGCACAATCGGCACCCGCACATCCCGCACCGGAAATCCCCGTCCCATGGCAGCCAGACCCGCCATGACACCGCCCGCCGCATCGAGCCCGAATGCCGAACCACCCGACAGGACAATGGCATCGATGTGTTCAACCGTCATCTCCGGTTCCAGCAAGGCCGTGTCACGCGTGCCGGGCGCGCCGCCCAAAATGGCAATCGAGGCCGTGGCCGGTTGATCAAAAACAACCACGCTGACGCCCGAGGCGAGGCTTGGATCTTGCGCTGATCCGACGCGGATACCGGCTATATCGGTGAGAAGCGTATTCATCCTTTTCTTTTATCAGGCTTCGGGCCGGCATAACAGAGGGCTTAGCGTCCCTTCTCAAACGGGCAAAAGTCGATTACACCCGTTGCCATGTCCGATTTGTCCCTGCCTGCCATTTTTCTCGCCGGTGTGCTGAGTTTTCTCAGCCCTTGTGTGCTGCCGCTTGTGCCGCCTTATCTGACCTATCTTGCAGGGCAGACCGCCGAAGAGCTGGAGATCGACAGCGTCGGGGCCGCCCAAAAAGATTTGCTCTGGGCGGCTTTGTTGTTTGTTCTGGGCTTTGCCACGATCTTTATCGGCTTGGGGGCGACGGCCTCGGCGTTCGGGCAGGTTTTGCGCGCCAATCTGATGTGGCTGACTTATGCCGCAGGCGTGGCCATTATGGTGATGGGCCTGCATTTTCTCGGCCTGTTTCGCATTGGCCTGTTATATCGGGAAAAGCGCTTCCAGATCCACAAGCCGTTGGGTGTGTGGGGCGGCTATGTGATGGGCTTGGCCTTTGCTTTCGGTTGGACGCCTTGCATCGGTCCGGTGCTGGCGGCGGTGCTGGCGGTGGCAGGGCATGAAGAGACCGTCTGGCGCGGGGCCGGGCTTTTGGCTGTCTATTCGGCGGGACTGGGTGTTCCCTTTTTGCTGGCGGCAACCGCCCTTGAGGCCTTCACAAAACTGGCGGCGCATTTCAAACGCGCCATGCCTTGGGTGGAGCGTGTCACAGGGGCCGCCCTTGTTTTGACCGGCCTTGCCTTTTTGACCGGCGGCATGGCGGATTTGTCTTTCTGGTTGATCGAGACCTTTCCGGCACTGGCGAAATTCGGGTGAGGGGGCAATATTTTGATGCTGATTTGATCAGCGATCATGCGTCTTCTTATAAATGTTGAACATCCTAGTTGTTCTCGATAAACATGAAATAAATGATCTACCTATTTGGATGATGATATGTTGATTTCGATGAATTGACAGGAGAATTTATGCGTCAAATAAAAATAAGAAATAAATTTTTCAATGTCACAAATACGCATCAAGATTTCTGGAATCATTACGAAGCTGAAACGTGGGAAAAGTCGACATTCGATATTTTTGATCGTTTCATTAACGCAGATACGTGTTTTTTTGATATCGGGAGCTGGATGGGGCCGACGGCCCTTTATGCGGCCCAAACGGCTAAAAAAGTCATTTGCATTGAAGCAGACCCCGTCGCCTTTCAAGAGCTTCAAGACAATATTGCTCTTAACCCGAGCCTTGGCTCCAAGATTACGATAATCAACAAGGCCATTTCTTCAACACAAGACAATGTAAGAATGGGCGCACGGACGGCCCAAGGCGATTCAATGTCCAGCGCTCTTTTTTCCAGTGATACGAATTATTGGGAAGTCGAAGCCGTTACTCCACAGCAACTTGTCGATAAGACGAAAAATGAATATTCAAACTATTTTACTAAAATAGACATTGAGGGGGGTGAATATAATTTGATGCCCCATCTTCAAAGTTTAATTGATGTGAAAAATAATACTTTTTTTATCTCTCTCCATCCCAAATTTATCGAAAAAAATTCATTTATCCGGTTTTTTAAAACAGCCTATTTGACACAAAAAGCCCTTTTGCCTTTCAAAGGATACAAAGTTTTCTTGGTTAGGAACGAAACGGTCGATTACAGTTATTGGGTCAGCCAATTGGTGGCATGGGGTGTTTGTTATCTTCCCATTAAATCCGGTCTATTGCTTCATAATCCAGAACAATAAAAAAACGGGCGACCGAAGCCGCCCGTTTCAAATCCGACGTCAAATAACAGGCTTACTTGTTTTCGACATAGGTGATTTTGTCGCCGACTTTTTTCCATGTGTACATGGTGTAGTCAGGACGGGTGATGTCACCCTTCTTGTCGTAAGCGATGTCGCCGATCACGGTCTTGAAAGCCTTGCCGGAATGCATCACTTCGGCCACTTTCTTGGGGTCGAGTGACTTGGCTTGTTCAGCGGCCTGCTTCAAGATTTCAACGGCTGCATAGCTGTAAAGCGTATAGGCTTCCGGATTGAACTTCTTGGCTTCGAACTTGGCCAGAACGGCTTTCGCCTGCGGACGCTCGCGGGGATCGGGTGGGAAGGTCATCAAAGTGCCTTCGACGCCTGGGCCGCCGATGCTTGCGAATTCATCGGAGGTGATGCCGTCGCCAGACATGAACACGGCTTTCACGCCCTGATCACGCATCTGACGCACGATCAAGCCGCCTTCGGTGTGCAAGCCACCCCAGTAAACGATTTCTGCACCCGATGCCTTGATCTTGGAGACGAGAGCGGAGAAGTCTTTTTCACCGGTGTTGATGCCTTCATAAAGCGCTTCTTTCACGCCTTTGGCATTCATGGCTTTTTTGGTTTCGTCAGCCAGACCCTGACCATAGGTGGTCTTGTCATGGACAACGGCAACCTTCTTGCCCTTCAGGTTCTTGACGATGTAGTCAGCAGCCACAGCGCCTTGCTGGTCGTCACGACCGCAGGTGCGGAACACGTTCCACATTTTGCGCTCGGTCAGCTTTGGGTTGGTCGCGGAGGGTGTCACCACGATCATGCCGTTTTCCTGATAGACTTCGGAGGCAGGAATGGTCACGCCGGAGTTGAAGTGGCCGACGACAAATTTCACGCCATCGCCAACGAACTTGTTGGCAACAGAAACGCCCTGCTTGGGATCGGACACGTCGTCGCCGATGGAAACGGTGATCTTCTGGCCGAGAATACCGCCAGCGGCGTTGATGTCTTCAACAGCCTGCTCGACACCATTTTTCAGCTGAGCGCCGAACGCTGCATTCGGGCCGGTGATCGGGCCTGCAACGCCGAGCTTGATCTGAGCATTTGCCAAGCCTGCTGACAGCATGAGAGCTGCAACGGCAATGCCCGCCAACATAGATTTTTTCATTCAAGTCTCCCCTTTGTCATATGGGTCATCTGACCCTCCTCAACCGGAATTTGGAACCGGTCAATGTCGTGATGATTGCGCTTTTTGAGGCGTCTGTCACCTGAAAAAACGGATCAAAAGTGGATAAAAACAGCTTTTACGCCCAAGAAATAAGCAAAGGCGCGATCAGGCAACCGGCGGCTTTTCGGTCCAGCTCAGGGGGCCGGTCCGCTCATAGAGCCAGCGATATTGCGTGGTCATCTGCCCAGCCCGTGTATAGCGGTGCCCCAGCAAGCCAATCACACACAATGTCACAAAGTCAGCCAAGTAAAAGTGCAGGGACAACAAGGTCTCTTCAAATAAAGCAAAATGGATAAACCGCACCCCGAAGGTGAGGCCGAACATGGCCACAATCACCATGGGCCAGTCATGCCAGCTGCGGGCCAGCGCCCGTCCGGTGGAGAAAGCGCCGCCGCCGCCCAACAGCACGGTGACGACCACATAGACCCACAAACCGCCTTCGTCATACATCAGATGTTCCATGGTGACGATCTCCTAATGATGTCCGCCTTCGAGATAGGCAGCCTGAACTTGCGGGTCTGACAACAGCGCCTTGCCGGTGCCTTGCATGGTGATGGTGCCATTGACCATGACATAGCCGCGATGGGCCAAGCGCAAGGCGTGATAGGCGTTTTGCTCAACAAGGAAGACGGTCAGCCCTTCTTCTTCATTGAGTTTTTTGATCGCCGCAAAAATTTGTTTGGTGATTAGCGGTGCCAGACCCAATGATGGTTCATCCAGCAACAACAATTTGGGACGCGCCATCAAAGCCCGCGCAATGGCCAGCATTTGTTGTTCGCCGCCTGACAGAGTGCCGCCGCGTTGCCCGATGCGCTCTTTGAGGCGCGGGAACAAGGTGAACATGCGCTCAAGATCTTCATCAAAATGGCGGCTCTGATCAACCTCGGCCCCCATTTGCAGATTTTCCAGAACCGTCATACGCGGGAAAATCCGGCGTCCTTCCGGTGATTGGGCAATCCGCATACGGGCGATTTCATGGGTCGGTTTGCGGGTGATCTCTTCACCCTCGAAAATCACCTGACCTTCGCGGGCTTGCGGTTTGCCGCAAATCGTCATCATCAGCGTTGATTTGCCCGCACCATTCGCGCCGATCATGGTGACGATCTCGCCGCGATGCACATCGAGATCAACGCCGCGCAAGGCGACAATGCTGCCGTAATAGGTTTTCACGCCGCGGATCGCCAGCAGCGGTTGTTGGGTGCTCGCACTCATAGGCCCACCTCCGCTTCCACTTCGGCTACTTCGTCGTCATCAACCCCCAAATAGGCGGCGATCACTTTCGGGTCATTGCGCACCGCATCAGGCGTGCCGTCAGCAATTTTGACACCGTAATCAAGCACCACCACATGGTCGGAAATCGTCATGACCACGCTCATGTCATGCTCGATCAATAACAGAGAGGTTTTGCCTTCATCGCGGATACCGGTGAGCAAAGTGTTCAATTCAAGGCTCTCTTTCGGGTTGAGGCCCGCAGCCGGTTCGTCCAAACACAGCAAGAGCGGATCCGTGCACATGGCGCGGGCAATTTCGAGCCGCCGCTGATCGCCATAGGGCAAATCCCCCGCCGCATCATCCGCCCGATCAAGCAAATGGATCCGTTCCAGCCAATGCAGGGCTTTTTGCAAAGCAAGATCGGCTTGATCCCTGTAGCTTTTGGCATTGAACAGGCCGAGCAAGGAATAGCCAGACGCACGCATCAAAGTATTGTGCTGGGCGACCAGGAGATTTTCCAAAACGGTCATGCCTTGAAACAGCCGGATATTCTGGAAGGTGCGGGCCACGCGCGCTTTCCAGTTGATGTCATGGTCGGGCAGGCGCTCCAGTAGATAGTGATGGTTGGCGTCGTGGTTGAGCGTCAGCCGTCCTTCGGTGGGTTTGTAAAAGCCGGTGATGCAATTGAAAACCGTGGTTTTACCAGCGCCGTTCGGGCCGATCAGCGCCGTGATCTGGCCGCGTGCGACATCGAAACTCAGATCGCCGACAGCCACAAGGCCGCCAAAGCGCATGGTCAGGTGTTCAACCTGCAAAAGGGGCATGGATGAGATCGTTGTCATCAGCCGTGACCCTCCTGAACCATATCCGAGCCGATTGATTTCTTCTCCTTATACACAATGGAGGGTTCGCGATGGGCAATCAGTCCGCGCGGCTTCCACAGCATCATCAACACCATGGCAAAACCGAAAATCAACATGCGGTATTGGGAGGGGTCGAAGGCCTCGCCGAAAACCTGTTTGAGGAAATCGAGTTCCCGCAAAATCTCGATGCCGCCCACCAGTGCAATTGAGGCGACCACCACCCCGAACAGGCTGCCCATGCCACCCAAGACAACGATGGCGAGGATTTGCGCGCTTTCAAGGAAGACGAAGCTTTCAGGCGAAATAAAGCCTTGGCGGGCGGCAAAGAAGCAGCCCGCAAAACCACCAAATCCCGCCCCGATCGCAAATGCGGTCAGTTTGGTGATGGTGGTGTTGATGCCAAGCGAACGGCAGGCGATCTCGTCCTCGCGCAAGGCTTCCCAAGCGCGACCGATGGGCAGACGCCGCAAGCGGATCGTCACAAAGGCGGTGAGCAAGGACAGAGCCAAAATCACGTAATAAAGGAAGATGGTGCGATAGATGGGGCTGAATTCCAGATCGAAAACGGCCGCAAATCCCTCCTCCGACGCATTGAAGGGGATGCCGAAAAAGCTCGGGCGGGGAATGGACGAGAGGCCCGCATAGCCATTGGAAAAATCCACCCAGTTGATCAAGACAAGGCGGATGATTTCACCAAAAGCCAAGGTGACGATGGCGAGATAGTCGCCCCGCAAACGCAGCACCGGAAAGCCCAGAATAATCCCCCACAAAGCCGCCAGCAAGCCGCTGATCGGCAGGCAGATCCAGAAGGACCAGAACCCCAATTCAGGGAAGGTGTCGGGGATGACCTTGGTGGCAATCAGCGCATAGGCATAAGCGCCCACGGCATAAAAGGCGACATAGCCGAGATCGAGCAGACCCGCCAATCCGACCACGATATTCAGACCCCAGCCCAGCATCACATAAATCAGGATCTGGATACCGAAATTATCGATCCATTTGATCGAGCCACCCGGTCCGTTGATGGCCAGCATCACCATGGGATAGGCGATGACGCAGGCAAATCCAAGCGGTGTCAAACGCGGGGCCAAAGCGCTTAAAGCCTTGGTGACAGAGCTTGGTGCGCTTGAATGGGCCGTATGGGATTTTTGATGGGTATAAAGGGAGAGCAGGAACGAGCCGATCATGGCCAAGACCGAAAAGACCAGTGTCAGCCACCAGCGGGACTGCAAGACCAGTTCGTTGTTCATATTCTGCTCGGCGCGGAAGGCAACAATCGGCACGCAGAGGCCAAACATCACCATGCCGACAAAACCGGCCTGTTTCAGGCTTTTGACCATTGGGAAAGTGGAGGAGGGGGATGACATGTCGGTGCTCATCAGACTTTCTCCACTTCCGGCCGCCCCAGCAAGCCCGTCGGCAAAAAGACCAGCGTAATGGCCAAGAGCGAGAAGGCTGCCACATCTTTATAGTCGATGGAGAAATAGGCGGACCACATGGTCTCGATCAGACCGATCAGCAAGCCGCCGATCACAGCCCCCGGCAAGGAGCCAATGCCGCCCAAGACCGCGGCGGTAAAGGCTTTGACGCCCGGCACGAAGCCATCGGCAAAATTCACTACGCCATAATACATGATATACATGACCCCCGCGACCGCCGCCAATGCGGCCCCCATCACGAAGGTGAGGGAAATGGTGCGGTCCACATCAATGCCCAGCAGTGCCGCCATTTTCTGATCTTGCTCGCAGGCGCGTTGCGCGCGGCCAAGCGGGGTTTTTTGCACCAGATACCAGAACAAAGCCAGTAACACAGCCGTGACCACCATGATCACAATCTGCTTATAGCCGATACCGGCCACATAGCCGTTTTCCTCGTAAATCGGGATCACTTGCGTAAACATCGGCGGGACCGGCTTGTTGCGCGGGCCTTGAATGACCTGAATGAGATTGGAAAGTAAAATGGACATGCCGATGGCTGAAATCAGCGGCGCCAGACGGAACGAGCCGCGCAAGGGGCGATAGGCCGTTCGCTCGATGGTCCAGTTCCACAGACCGGTGATGGCCATGGCGAGAACCAAGACCACCAGCAAGGCCGGAACCAGAGCCCAATGCAATAATGTGGTGAAAATCATGAACAAAAGAAGGGCGACAAAGGCCGAGACCATGAACACATCACCATGGGCGAAATTGACCATGCCGATAATGCCGAAAACCATCGTGTAGCCAATCGCGATCAACCCGTAGATCGAGCCAAGCGTCAAGCCGTTGATCAGTTGCTGAATAAAAATTGCCATAGATTTGCCTCTCCCCTACAGGCATCTCGATGCTTGCGACCACTCGTTCACATTTGGGGTGACCTTGAGAAAGGCCAACGTGAGAGCGGCAGCAGTTTTTCCTTGTGTGCGCACAAAACACAGCAACACACGAACAACATGATAAAAACGCATCATAAAACTGTCATAGCAGGGCTTTTACGATCCGCCAACACCTCATTGCAACTATGCTTTTTTTGCATATCTTGTATAAGAGGTGGGTGGTTTTAACATGACGGACGGGCTCGACTCCTGATCGGTTCGCGGTATGAATGGGGATCGGACCGGACTCAGTCGTCCGAAAGGCGGGAGGATGCAGCCATGGCAATGACAATGAATGGCGAGGCGATTTTGCCAGCAAGCCAAGCGGATGTTTGGCTCAAGCTCAATGATCCGGAAACCCTCAAAGCCTGTATTCCCGGCTGCCAAAGTCTGGAGACAGACGGCGACCATGGCTTTGTTGCCGTGGCCAAGGTCAAGCTCGGGCCTGTCAGCGCGACCTTCAAAGGTAAAGTGACCCTGTCAGACATCGATCCGCCCAACGGCTACAAGATCAGCGGCGAGGGTGAGGGCGGTGTTGCGGGCTTTGCCAAAGGCGGTGCCACGGTCCATCTCGAAACAGTCCCCGAAGGCACCAAGCTGACCTATGACGTCGAGGCACAAATCGGCGGTAAGCTGGCGCAGCTGGGCGGGCGCTTGATCAATGGTGTGGCTAAAAAAATGGCAGATGAATTTTTTGCCAATTTCGCGAAAGCGGTGGGTGGAGCCTGAGAAAGCGAATAAGACCAAGGTTTTGCCGCGAATTCTGGGAAAACGATGGCCAAGCGGCTTGACCAGACCGCTGCAATCGTTCCACACTCCTGATATAGTGAGTTTCCTTAAAGGGGCTGGTTGTGCCTGTCACGAAAGAGTGATGTGTTCGTGGTCAGGTCAGACAGGACTGGATCGAAGAGCCTCTGGTCACAGGGATCTTCCATTAGTGACGACAGGGTAATGGAAGGCTTGTTTGTGGCCTCAAATTGTGATGCAGACTTGAGATTGTACGACTGAATTTAAGACTTTAACACATCAGAGACTGAGTAAGAGACCGCGGGTCCGGTATGGTTTTTGATGACGGCAAATGAAATTGGGAGGTGATGAAATGGTGTCTGTCTCCATGACGGTAAATGGCAAGGCTGTGTCGGCTAAAATCGACCCGCGCACGCTGCTTGTTCAGTTTTTGCGCGAAAACCTGTTGCTGACCGGCACCCATGTGGGTTGCGATACTAGCCAATGCGGCGCCTGTGTGGTGCATGTCGACGGTCTGGCCGTCAAAAGCTGCACGACTTTGGCGGTGGCCTGCGACGGCTCGACCGTCACAACCATCGAGGGGCTGGCGCATGATGGCGCTTTGCACCCGATGCAGGAGGCCTTCCGCGAACATCACGGTTTGCAATGCGGGTTCTGCACACCGGGCATGATCATGACGGCGGTGGATCTCGTCAATCGCAAGGGTCACACGCTCGACGAGCACACCATCCGCGAAGAGCTCGAAGGCAATATTTGCCGCTGCACTGGCTATCACAATATCGTGAAATCGGTTGCGGCCGGTGCCCAAGCCATGGCGGGCCACAAATAAGGTCTGCCAAGTCAATTCTCCGGTCAGCGCAAATCAACATGGGTTTGTTTGACGCTGATCGGATTGCTTCTCTTTTTTCATTTTCACTTTGATCAAACGAGCATCGGCTGAACCGGCGCCACCTTCAGGAGGACAAAGGCCATGTCTGCAACTGGAATCGGAGCGCCGGTCAGGCGCAAGGAAGACTTCCGCTTTATTACCGGCAAGGGGCAATATACCGACGACATCAATCGCCCCGGTCAGACCTATGCGGCCTTTTTGCGCTCGCCCCATGCCCATGCCACGATCAAAAAAATCGATCTGTCTGCCGCCCGCGCCAGCGAAGGTGTCTTGGCAATTTTGACGGGGGACGATCTGGCCGCCGACAAAGTGGGTGGTTTGATCTGCGGCTGGATGATCCATTCCAAAGACGGATCGCCCATGAAGGCAGGCGCGCATCCGGCTCTGGCGCAAGGCAAAGTGCGTTATGTTGGCGATCATATTGCGGTGGTTGTGGCCGAAACTTTGGCCCAAGCGCGCGATGCCGTTGAAAAAATCCATGTGGATTACGAGGTCTTGGCCCCCGTTGTGGCGCTGGATCAGGCCACAAAATCCGGTGCGCCGGTCATTCATGATGTCGCGCCCAATAATCAGGTCTATGACTGGCATTTGGGAGACAAGGCCGCTGCCGACGGGGCTTTTGCCAAGGCTCACCATGTCACCAAAATCGATCTGGTGAACAATCGTCTGATCCCCAATGCGATGGAGCCGCGCGCGGCCATCGGTGATTATGACTCAGGCAATGATGCCTTCACCCTTTACACCACCAGCCAAAATCCGCATGTCGCGCGTCTGGTGCTGTCCGCCTTTATTGGCATTGCGCCCGAACATAAATTGCGCGTGATCGCGCCTGATGTCGGTGGGGGCTTCGGTTCGAAAATCTTTATCTATGCCGAGGAAACCGTCTGCGTCTGGGCTGCGAAAAAAGTGGGCCGGCCTGTGAAATGGACGGGCGACCGCACCGAGGCCTTTTTGGCGGATGCGCATGGCCGCGACCATGTGACCCATGCCGAAATGGCGCTCGATGAAAAAGGCAAAATCCTTGGTTTGCGGGTCAAGACCAAAGCCAATCTGGGGGCCTATCTCTCGACATTTTCGAGCTGTGTGCCGACCTATCTCTATGCGCCGCTTTTGTCGGGTCAGTATAATATTCCCGCCATTTATGTGGAGGTTGAGGGGATCTATACCAACACCGCGCCTGTCGATGCCTATCGCGGCGCCGGTCGTCCGGAAGCCACATTCGTGATCGAACGGATTGTGGAAATTGCGGCGCGTGAGCTGGGACAAGATCCGGCTGAATTCCGCCGCAAGAATTTCGTCACGAGCTTCCCGCATCAGACACCGGTGATCATGGCCTATGATACCGGCGATTACGGGGCCTCGCTCGACAAGGCTTTGGAACTGGCCGATTATAAAAACTTCCAAAAGCGCAAAAAAGAGAGCGCCAAAAACGGCCTGCTGCGCGGCATCGGCTTCTCGGCCTATATCGAGGCCTGCGGCATCGCGCCGTCTGCGGCGGTAGGCTCGCTGGGCGCAGGCGTCGGTCTGTGGGAGTCGGCTGAGGTGCGGGTCAATCCGGTGGGCACGGTCGAGGTTTTGACCGGTTCGCACAGCCATGGCCAAGGCCATGAGACAACCTTTGCGCAGCTTGTGTCGGATCGCTTGGGCATTTCCATCGATCAGGTCGCCATTGTGCATGGCGACACCGACAAGGTGCAATTCGGCATGGGCACTTATGGGTCGCGTTCGGGTGCGGTCGGCATGTCCGCCATCTCGAAAGCCCTCGACAAAGTGGTGGCCAAGGCCAAGAAAGTGGCCGCTTATGCGCTTGAAGCCTCGGAAGGGGACATCGAGTTCAAGGACGGCCGTTTCTCGGTGGCGGGAACCGACAAGTCACTGGCTTTCGGCGAGGTCGCCTTGCAGGCCTATATCGCGCATAAATTCTCCGGTCAGGAGTTGGAGCCCGGTTTGAAAGAAGGGGCTTTCTACGATCCGACCAATTTCACCTTCCCCTCCGGCGTGCATATCTGCGAATTGGAAATTGATCCCGATACAGGTGTGACCACCATCGAGCGTTGGACCGCGGTGGATGACTTTGGCAACATCATCAATCCGATGATTGTCGAAGGACAGGTGCATGGCGGGATTGCCCAAGGGGTCGGACAGGCGCTTTATGAAGGCGCCCATTATGACGCCAACGGCCAATTGGTGACGGCAAGCTATATGGATTATTGCATGCCGCGGGCCGATGATCTGCCAAGCTTTGTCATCGACACCACATTGACACCCTGCCCATCCAATCCTTTGGGGATCAAAGGGTGCGGGGAAGCCGGGGCGATTGCAGCGCCGCCCGCTGTCATCAATGCCATCACCGACGCGCTCGGCCATGAGGATATTGCCATGCCGGCATCGCCTCAGGCTGTGTGGCGTGCGGCCCAAAAATCTGTTCACAAGCTGGCGGCTGAATAAGGCCCTCTGCTTTTTTATAAAGTGATGATCGTTTTTCTTGAGGAGACCATTACCATGTATGCTTTTGCCTATCATCGTCCCGGCACGGTTCGGCAGGCGCAATCCGCGCTTCACAAGCACGAGGACAGCAAACTTCTGGCAGGCGGTCAAACCCTGATCCCCACCATGAAGCAGCGCCTTGCGTCCCCCTCCGCACTGATTGACCTGGGTCATGTCGCGGGTCTTGCGGGTATTGAGAAAAAAGGCCGCAACATTGTCATCGGCGCCATGACACGCCATGCCGATGTCGCAAGCTCCGCGGTTGTGCAGGAGCATCTGCCCGCTTTGGCTGATCTTGCTGCCCATATCGGGGATCCGGCTGTGCGCCATCGCGGCACCATTGGTGGATCGCTGGCCAATAATGACCCTTCGGCTGACTATCCGGCAGCGGCGCTGGCTTTGGGCGCCACGATCATCACCAATAAGCGCAAGATCGCTGCGGATGATTATTTCCAAGGCATGTTCACCACGGCTTTGGAAGAGGGTGAAATCATCACCAAGGTCTCTTTCCCGATGCCGTCCAAGGCTGCTTATGCGAAATTCCCCAATCCTGCTTCGCGCTATGCGATGGTGGGTGTGTTTGTCGCGAAGAAGGGCTCGGATGTGCGTGTGGCAGTGACGGGCGCCAGCAATGACGGCGTCTTCCGTGCAGCACCCCTTGAGGCAGCCTTGCACACCAAATTCAATGCCAAGTCGCTGGAGGGTGTGTCGGTCGACCACACCTCTTTCATCAGCGACATTCATGGCAGTGCGGATTATCGCGGCAATCTCGTGACCGTGATGGCCAAACGCGCTGTGTTGAAGGCGCAAGGCAAATAAATTTTGCACCTCTTTGGTTGATCCCTGACATTGCTTGCGATGTCAGGGATTTTTTATCCGATCAACTGGTCAGGCAATGCGTCGACGCTTGCCGCGAGGATGCGTGATGAGTGTCAAAATACCCGCGACCATTGACGAGATGCAGGCCGCTCTATTGTCCGCGGGATATGTGGCCGATCGTGCGCTATCAACCGTTGTCTCCTTGGCTTTGAAAATGCAGCGCCCTTTATTGCTGGAGGGCGAGGCGGGGGTTGGTAAAACCGAAATCGCCAAGACATTGGCCAGCATGTTGGGGCGCAAGCTGATCCGCCTGCAATGCTATGAGGGGCTCGATGTGGCCTCTGCCGTGTATGAATGGAATTATGCCGGCCAGATGATGGCGATCCGTTTGGCCGAAGCGGAAGGGCAAACCGACCGCGCCCGTCTTGAGCATGATTTGTTTTCAGAACGCTATTTGATCAAACGGCCTTTGTTGCAGGCTTTGGAAAGTGATCCCTCCGCCGGTGCGCCGGTGTTGCTGATCGACGAGCTTGATCGCACCGATGATGCCTTTGAAGCCTTTTTGCTGGAAATCCTCTCTGACTTCCAAGTCAGTGTGCCCGAGATCGGCACCATTCGCGCAGCGCAGCCGCCGATTGTTATTCTCACCTCCAACCGGACGCGCGAAATTCATGACGCGTTGAAGCGGCGGTGTTTGTATCATTGGGTTGATTATCCGGATGCGGATCGTGAATTGGCGATTGTGCGTGCGCGCGCGCCACAAGCGCCCGAGGCTTTGACCAAGCAGATCGTGTCTTTTGTGCAGGCCTTGCGGGGCTTGGATTTGTTCAAGGTTCCCGGTGTTGCGGAAGCGCTTGATTGGGCTTCGGCTCTTGTTGAAATGGATGCCGTGGCACTTGATCCGCGCGTGGTCCATGACACGCTGGGTGTCTTGCTGAAATACCAAGATGACATCCAGAAAATGCAAGGCTCTGAAATTCAGAAAATTCTCGACAGTCTCAAATAGTCAGTCGTTCTTGACCCAAACAAAAACAGGGTGTGCCCATGACCGATCATGATGCGATCAAAAAGGTGATCCAGATTTATCTTGATGGTCTTTATGAAGGGGATGTCGGCAAATTGCAGGCAGCTTTTCATCCGACATCGGCCTTAACCTTTGCGGATGGTGATCAGATCAAAATCACCACGCGTGAAGACTGGTGCCATGCGGTCGCGCATCGCCCGTCACCTCTCTCGCTTGATCTGCCTCGCCATGACGAGATTTTGATGATTGATCAATCATCACCGGTGACGGCTTTTGTGAAATTGAAATGCGCGATCCCGCCGCGCTTTTTCATCGATTATCTCAATTTGTTGAAGCTTGAGGGCCGTTGGTGGATTGTGCAGAAAATTTTTGCAGTCGAGGTTCGCTAAATCGTGTCGGGACGCCTTTCTGACAATATCACTTTCTTTGCACGCGCCTTGCGCATGGCCGGTCTTCCCTTGGGGCCGGGGGCTGTGATTGATGCCGTGACCGCTTTGGAACTGGAAAATTTCTCATCCAAAGAAGACTTTTATTGGATATTGCACGCTGCCTTTGTCAGGAAAAAAGAACATTCCCTGATCTTCTCGCAAGCCTTTTCTTTGTTTTGGCGCAAGCGCGCTTTCATGGACAAGCTGATTGCCCAGCTGTCCCCGCGCGCACCGTCTGATCCGCACGCTTCCCCTAAAAAACCCGAAGCAGGGGCGTTGCGTGTTGCAGAAGCTTTTTTGCCGAAAGCCAAAAAAGAGGAGGAGATCAAAGAAGAGCGCGAATTATCCGCACGCTTGACCGTGTCGGAACGCGAAGTTCTGCAAAATAGAGATTTTGCGCAAATGACCAGCGAGCAAATTGCGCAAGCTCGCCTGTTGATCGCGCGCATGCGCTTGCCCGATGACCGTGTGAAATCCCGCCGGTTTGAACAGGTCGTGCGCGGGCGGTTGGTTGATCCGCGCCGGAGCTTTCGGCAGACATTGCGCTCGGGCGGTGCGGGCATTTCCTTGGCCTTCAGAGCCCCAATGGAAAAGCATCCGCCGATAGTCGCTTTATGTGATATTTCCGGTTCCATGGCCGATTATACGCCGCTCTTTTTGCAATTTTTGCACGGGCTCACCGAAAAGCGCCGCAGGGTCGAAACCTTTTTATTCGGAACGCGTCTGACCAATGTCACGCGCTCTTTGCGCCGCCGCGATCCCGACGAGGCTTTGGCGGCCTGCGGCCAACAGGTCGAGGACTGGTCGGGCGGTACACGCATCGGGCAGGCGCTGCACAGGTTCAATCATGACTGGGCGCGGCGTGTGCTGGGGCAGGGGGCCGTGGTGATTTTGTTTTCGGACGGGCTGGAGCGCGAAGGGGTCGAGGAGCTTGAACAGCAAATGGCGCGCCTGCATCGCAGCTGCCGACGGCTGATCTGGGTCAATCCTTTGTTGCGCTTTGACGGGTTTCAGGCGCGTGCGCAAGGGGTGCGGGCCATGTTGCCGCATGTGGATGATTTCCGGCCGATCCATTCTCTGGCGGCCATGCGCGATCTGGTCGAGGCGCTGGAACAGCCTCCCTCCAAGAGCCATGATCCCCGACATTGGTTGCAGCAGGTCGCCTAGCGGCGCAAAAAGCTGAGACGGGGATCTGAAAATAAGCCCTATGCTGAGAAAAACAGGTATAATAAACGCCTCTCTTGTGAAGAAAGGGACTGTTCATGACGCTCTCCAGTGACGATGACATCCTATCCGAAGCCGAAAAATGGCACCAAGCGGGCCGCGGCGTGGCCATTGCGACCGTGGTTGAAACCTGGGGCTCTGCCCCGCGACCGGTGGGGTCGCATCTGGTGATTGACGAGGAGGGGCACTTTCTGGGCTCGGTGTCTGGCGGCTGTGTCGAAGGCACGGTTGTCACCGAAGCGCTGGATGTGATTGCCGATGGCAAGCCGCGTCTGTTGGAATTTGGTGTGGCCGATGAAACAGCGTGGCAGGTCGGCCTGTCCTGCGGCGGCAAGATTGCGGTCTATGTCGAAAAGGTCTTGTCATGAAAGCCGATTATCTGGCCCGCCTCAACCAATCCCGCGCCGAACGTCAGCCTTGCGCGCTGGTCACACGCCTCAAGGACGGCACGCAGCGTTTCCTGACGCTTGCGGATATGGACCGCGACCCCTTGCATGTGGAACTCGTACAAGCCTTCCGGTTGAATAAAAGTACGGTGGTTGAGCGGGAGGGTGAAAAATATTTTATCACCATTCAGGCGCCGCCGTTGCGCATCATTGTGCTGGGTGCCGTGCATGTCAGCCAGAGCATGGCAGGCATGGCGCGCCTGTTGGGATATGATTTGATGGTGGTGGATCCGCGCACAGCCTTTGCCTCTGAAACGCGCTTTCCCGACACGCGCGTGGTGGCAGAATGGCCGGATCAAGCCTTGCCTGCTTTGGGGCTTGATGCCTTTACGGCTTTTGTCGCCCTGACGCATGATCCGAAAATCGATGATCCCGGCTTGGAGCTGGCGCTTAAAAGCCCGTGTTTTTATATCGGGGCTCTGGGCTCACGCAAAACCCATGCGCGCCGGATCGAGCGCTTGCAAAAGGCCGGATTCGCGGAGGCTGATCTTGCAAGGATCCATGCGCCCATCGGCCTGAATATCGGGGGCGTCAGTCCTGCCGAAATCGCTTTGTCGATCATGGCGGAAATTACGGCCACTCTGCGCTTGCCAGCCAAAGCGGAGCGGCTGGCGCAGCAAGGCGGTTAGGGAAAAAGCGGATGATCTTTGCATCATTGTCCTTGGCGGAGGCAGAAGGCGGCGTGGCGGCCCATTCCATCCGCTTGCCGGATCACAAGATCAAAAAGGGGCAGATGATTTCGGCGCAGGATATTGAAAAGCTTGCAGAGCATGGCATGACGCATGTGATGACCGCGCGGCTTGAACACGATGATGTCGGGGAAGATCAGGCCGCCGAACAATTGGCCTCCTGTTTGACGGGGGCGGGGATCCGTCGCGAGGGGCCTGCAACCGGACGCAGCAATCTGTTTGCAGCCTGTCATGGTCTCTTGCGCGTGGAGCCCGCACAGATCGATGCCGTCAATATGGTGAGCGAAGCGATCACCGTGGCGACCTTGCCGAATTGGCGTGTGGTGGAAGAGGGGGAGATGGTTGCAACCGTCAAGATCATTCCCTTTGCAGTGCCCCAAAAGCCTTTGGCAGAATGCTGCCAGCTTGTTGCGGCGCAGCCCCCTTTGCATATTGCCCCGTTCAAACCCAAGCGTGTCGGCTTGATCGCAACAACATTGCCGGGCTTGAAATCCGGTGTGGTTCGTAAAACCGCAGAGGTTTTGCAAAAGCGCTTGGCTGTGGGTGGCAGCGCGTTGGTTGCCAATCGCCTTGTCCGCCATGACGAGGAGGCTGTGCGTTCAGCGATTTGTGCGATGGGGCCAATGGTTGATCTCTTGATTGTCTTCGGGGCCTCCGCGATGACCGACCGGCGTGATGTCGTGCCCATGGCGCTTGAACAGGCAGGCGGGCAGATTATCCATTTCGGAATGCCGGTTGATCCCGGTAATTTATTGCTGCTCGGCGCGTGGTTCGATGAGCATAAACGCGCAGTGCCGGTGATTGGTGCGCCCGGTTGTGCACGCAGTCCGAAAGAAAACGGATTTGACTGGATCTTGCAGCGATTGATGGCTGATATTGCCGTGACGCGCGACGATATTATGCGCATGGGCCATGGCGGCTTGTTGATGGACGTGGTGCATCGCGGCCTGCCTCGCGCAGCCATTGGGGTTGATCCATGACTTGTGCATCGCAGCCCAACTGGGCGGCATTGATTTTGGCCGCTGGTCGATCGAGCCGCATGGGTGCGCAGCATAAATTATTGGAAGACCTGAATGGCAAAAGCGTCATCCGGCATGTGGTGGATCATGTGCGCGCCTCCGGTTTCTCGTCCCTACTCATGGTGACCGGCTATCGCGCCGACGAGGTGCGCGCGGCAGCGGCTCCGATTGAAACCTGCTATAACCCCGATTATGCAAGCGGCATGGCGTCTTCGCTCACATGCGGTCTTGCGGCACTGCCAGAAAACTGTGAAGGCGCTGTGATTGTTTTGGGCGATATGCCCTTCATTCGGCCCGCGCATTACAAGGCGATTTTGGAGGCTATCACTGCGGCGCCCGCGGCCAAGGCTTTGGTGCCGGTAGTGAAGGGGGAATGGGCGCATCCGGTGGCTATCAGGCGCAGCTTGTTTGCACCGATTATGATGGTGCAGGGAGATAAAGGCGCGCGGGCTGTTTTGAAAGCCCATGCAGAACATGTGTTGTGTTGGCCCTGTGATGATCAAGCCTTGTTGTGTGATCTTGATACGCCCGAGGCTTTGCAACAAGCGCGGCAACAACCTTTAGCCCATACGGATGGATCATAAACTGCTGATCAAAATCGGCGTGATACGCCCAGTGACAGATAGCCGCCTTCATGGCCGTTATGATCGCGTTGATAGCCTGCATTGAAAGTGCCTTGATAGGCGTCATAGCCAAAGCCCGCGAGTGATCCGCCGATTTTGATCTTGTGGCTTGAGGTGTCGTTGTAGACATGGAAATCAGGGCCAACCAGCCAGTTATCCTCAAGCGCGATATAGGGCGTGAAGCGCGTATAGAGCCCCCCCACACTGCTATCGATCCCAAAAAAGCCCGCCATAATGTAAGGATAAAAGCGGCGGTCGAATATAATATATTGTGCCGTTAAGGCCTGTCGGGTTTCGATCCATGTCAAGGATTGCAAATCCCTTTTGCGGACATAATCATAGCCGAGGGCGAAGGACCACCAACGATCACCTTCGCTATATTCCAGTCCCGAATTCAGAGCATAGTGATCGGTTCTCTGCAGGGGGCTGGTGTTTTTCAGGCGCAACTCATCACTTCCATAGAGCGGCTCATAGGCCCTTGCGCGGGAGATGCTGGCAAAGGGGCTGATGGGTCCATTATAATTATGGGCAACCGCATGCAATGTATGTTGATGATATAGAAGTGTCGGCGAGGCCTCGATCTGATTAAATGTTGAGAGGTCCAGAAATTGTTTTTTAAAGACGGGTCTATCACCCCTTTTGTCTTCGACATTGGCCGGATCAAAGGCGGAGAAGGCCACCAATGGATTGGTCTTCATCAAAATGAACAGCACATCGCTTTCATTGGCTTGGACCGCATCAGTCCCGAGCCAGAGCAAGGCCAATAAAGTCCGCGCCAATTTTGTTCGAAAATGACGGTTCACAGCAAGCCAAGCCCTTTGAGGCTGGCATGTCCGTTGCGCCCGACAATGATATGATCATGCAAGATGACGCCCAGCGGTTTGGCAATATCAGCAATTTCGCGGGTCATTTTGATGTCGGCTTGCGAGGGGGTGGGGTCTCCCGATGGGTGGTTGTGGACAAGGATTAAGGCCGAGGCATTGAGCTCAAGCGCGCGCCTGACCACCTCCCGCGGATAAACCGGCGTATGGTCGACCGTGCCGCTTTGCTGGATTTCGTCGGTGATCAGTCCGTTTCGTTTGTCGAGAAACAGGATGCGGAAAATCTCCACTTCCGAATAGGCCATGCTGGCGCGGCAATAGTCGATCACTGCAGTCCATGAGGACAGGATTTCCCGTTTGGGAATGGCCCCTTTGGCCAATTCACAACCCGCCGCCTCAATGATTTTCAGATCAAGCGCTGTTTGTTCGCCCAAGCCGCGTATTTGGGTCAGGCGCTGGAAAGAAGCGCCGATGACTTCGGCAAAGGATCCGAATTGTTGCAGCAGGTCTTTGGCAAGCGGTTTGACATCCCGTTGCGGGATGGAGCGGAACAGCACCAGTTCCAGCAATTCATAGTCCTGAAGGCCTTCGCGTCCGGCGCGTAGAAAGCGATCTCTCAACCTCTGGCGGTGCCCGCTGCGATGATCCTCCCCTCGGTCTTGATCGGATCGGGGGGCACCATCGCTCATTATCTACCTCTAACGGGCTGGAAGGCCGGGTTGCGGGCCGTCAAGCCCGCGCGGTGAATAGGTAAAGACCTCGAAGCCATCCTCCGTCACACCCAGCGTGTGCTCGAATTGCGAGGACAAAGAGCGGTCGCGCGTGACAGCCGTCCAGCCATCGCCCAATACTTTAACTTGCGGCCTGCCCAGATTGATCATGGGCTCGATGGTGAAGAACATGCCGGCTTTCAAAACGACGCCTTCGCCCGGATTGCCGTAATGCAAAATATTCGGTTCGTCATGGAACAGCCGTCCCAAGCCGTGGCCGCAGAAATCGCGCACCACTGAGCAGCGTTCCCCCTCGGCATAGGTTTGGATGGCGTGGCCGATATCGCCGGTGGTGGCACCGGGTTTCACGACGGCGATGCCGCGCATCAGCGACTCATAGGTGACCACATTCAGGCGGGCGGCACGGCGGGGCAATTCACCCACGGCATACATGCGGCTGCAGTCACCATGCCACCCATCGACAATCAAGGTGACATCGACATTGATGATGTCGCCTTCACGCAGGGGCTTGTCGTTGGGGATGCCGTGGCACACGACATGATTGACCGAGGTGCAAATGGCTCGGCGATAACCGCGATAATTCAGGGGCGCCGGATAGGCCCCGTGATCCATGGCAAATTGAAAGCAGAGACTGTCGAGATCTTCTGTGGTGATGCCGGGTCTGATGGCGTCATAGACAAGGTCCAAAGCCTCCGCTGCCAAGCGGCCAGCCTTGCGCATGCCGGCAAATGCGTCCGGCCCGTGGATTTTGATGGTGCCGGGCTGCCGCCGTTCCACCTGTTGTGCATCGACATAGATCATTCTTGAAGATTTGGTTCAAACAGGGGCTGAAGGCAAGTCTTAATTCATGGGGTTTTGAGATAGTGGTTGATGAATCCGATGCGGGCTTGTGGTCTTGAACCAGCGGTGCTTTTATCCCACCCGTTGCCGATCGGGCAGGAAAAACGGTCTTCGGAGTGAAAATGTCGGAACAAAACCTTGTGACCGCTGCGATTTTGGTGATTGGCGACGAAATCTTGTCAGGCCGGACCAAAGACAAAAATATCGGCTATATGGCCGAATATATGACCGCGGTCGGGATCGACCTGCGGGAAGTGCGGGTGGTGCCTGATATTGAAGAGGAAATTGTCACCGCCGCCAAGGCGCTTTCAGGCCGCTATACCTATCTTTTCACCACGGGCGGGATTGGCCCGACCCATGACGATATTACCGCCGATTGTATTGCCAAGGCGGCAGGCGTGGGGATTGATATTGACGAGCGGGCCGTGGCCTTGCTGCGCGAGCGTTTTCCCAATCCAGACGATCTCAACGAGGCGCGGTTGCGGATGGCGCGTATTCCGCACGGGGCCGAGCTGATCGATAATCCGATCTCCCGCGCGCCGGGGTTTATGATCCAGAATATCATTGTCATGGCGGGCGTGCCGTCCATCATGCAGGCGATGTTTGAAAATGTGCTGCCGCGGTTGAAGACCGGCGCAAAATTGCAATCCCAATCCATTGATTCCGGCGGGCGGCCCGAAGGTGCCTATGCCACGGCATTGGGGCAGGTGCAAAAGCAGTTTTCCGATGTCATTATCGGATCTTATCCGAGTTTTGACGGCAAGCGCTTCCAGAACCAGATTGTGGTGCGGGCGCGCGATCCGCATGTCTTGGCGGCGGCAGCCGAGGCGGTGCAGGCCATGCTTGATACGCTTCCCCCCGCCTGAAAGCGTGCGTGATCTTGGTCTCCATGATGCTGTTTGAGGGATGGCTGCATGTCTTCTAAAGCAAATCCAAAAGTTTTTCCGGTCTCTTGGGACCAGTTTCACCGCGATGCCCGGGCGCTGGCATGGCGCTTGGCGGGATCGGGGCCGTTTACGGCCCTGATTTGCATCACCCGTGGCGGCTTGGTGCCCGCCGCCATTGTGGCGCGCGAGCTTGAAATCCGCATGATCGAAACGGTGTGTATCGCGAGCTATCATGATTACGCCACCCAAGGCGATTTGCAGGTGCTCAAGCCGATTTGCGATCGAATTTTGTCGACACACAAGCAAGGGGCCGGTGTTTTGGTGGTTGATGATCTCGTCGATACCGGCAAAACGGTGCGGATCGTCCGCGATATGCTGCCCGAGGCGCATTTTGCCACTGTCTATGCCAAACCGGCAGGACGACCGGTGATTGACACCTTTATTACGGAAGTCTCCCAAGATACTTGGATTTACTTTCCGTGGGATATGGGCCTGAGTTATCAGGAGCCGATCGCCTCCATGCCCTAATATGAGTCTTTAGTTGTAGTTTTTTTGCCTTTTGAGGGGTCTCCCCCCTTGCTTTGAGCGTCCAAGTTGTTAGCGTTCATTTCTAAGATTGATAAGAAATGGGACGGAACTGTGCCGGAATACGGGGCTGACAAGACAATTTTTAGTGCTTTGCTGGATGCGCGGGATCAATTCGGCGGTCAAAGACCGGCCTTGGAAGATCCTGAACGCGCGCCCCTGACCTATAACCGGCTGATCCTCGGGGCTTTGGTGTTGGGCAAAGCCTTTGCGGATATCACCGAACGGGGCGAGGCGGTGGGGCTCTTGCTGCCCAGCGTGAATGCCTCGGTGGTCAGCCTGTTTGCGCTGTCGGCCTATGGGCGGGTGATCTCGCCGCTCAATTTCACCTCCGGTCTCAAAAATATCCGCTCTGCGATTCAGTCGGCTGAAATCAATACCGTCATCACCTCCCACCGCTTTGTCGAAATGGCCAAGCTGGATGATCTGGTTGACGGGCTTGTCGAGCAAGCCGGAGTCCGGATTGTCTATCTGGAGGATGTGCGCCAATCCGTTACCTCGCTGGATAAGGCCAAAGCGGTACTGAAGGCGCCGTTTGCGCGCTTGCTGCATGCGCGTCACGCGCTTGATCCGCACGAGGCGGCGGTGATCCTGTTTACCTCTGGTTCGGAGGGCGAACCCAAAGGCGTTGCGCTCACCAATGCCAATCTGATCACCAATGTCGATCAATCCATCCGGCATTTCGGGCCGGAATTGGGCCCGCCCCATATCCTGCTCAACCCTTTGCCGGTGTTTCATTCCTTTGGATTGATGGCGGGGGTGCTGCTGGGCCTTTATGCGGGGATCAAGGTGATCCTCTATCCAAGCCCGATCCAGTATCGGCAGGTGGCCAAAATCACCCGCGAGACAGGGGCGACGATTTTGCTGGGCACGGATACGTTTTTACAGGGCTGGATGCGCGCCGCCGATGACGGCGATTTCGACAGCGTCCGCTTTGTGGTGGCGGGTGCCGAACGCGTCAAGGACGAGACCCGCCGCATGTGGGCCAAATCAGGCACGGTTTTGCTGGAAGGCTATGGCGTCACCGAATGTTCGCCGGTGGTGGCGGTGGAAACGCTGGAGCACAATAAGCCCGGGACGGTGGGCCGCGCGCTGGCGGGGCAGGAGTTGCGGTTCGAGCCTGTCGAGGGGATTGCAGAAGGCGGCAGGCTCTATGTCCGTGGGCCGAATGTGATGGCGGGTTATATCTATGCCTCCATGCCCGGCGTGCTGGTGCCGCCGGAAGACGGCTGGCATGACACGGGCGATATCGTGTCGATGGATGAGGCGGGCTATCTCACCATCCGGGGCCGCGTCAAACGCTTTGCCAAGATCGGCGGCGAAATGGTGTCGCTGGGGGCGGTGGAAACGCTGGCAGCCGAATTATGGCCCGATGGCCAGCATGTGGCGGTGAACTTGCCGGATCCGAAAAAAGGCGAGCAGATCATTCTGGTGACCGATGTAGCCCATGCCGACCGCATGGCTGTGTTGGCGCAGGCGCAGAAAAACGGCTATCCCGAATTATGGGTGCCGCGGGCGGTGCTGGTGACGCAGTCGATCCCCATTCTGGGCTCGGGAAAAGTGGATGTGGTGGCCACCACCGAACTCGCCAAATCCATGCGCTCGATGCTGATGTGAGGGGAGGCGGGGAGGCTCAGGCCAAGGCCGCGGCAATGTCCCCGTATTGCCTGTCTGCGACCCATACGAACAAGCAACGTCCTTGCGAGCGCTCTGCCCAAAGCGTGCCGATGAGCCGCTTGTGTTTCGCTTCATCGGCGCTGTCGAGATGATCGCCTTTATATTCAACCGCCATGATGCGTCCGTCATCGAGCAGAGCCAAGAAATCCGGATAGAATTTGCCCGTTGCGGTTTGCAGCCAGAATGAATTGATATGCACGGTGTTGCGAACCCAGCACCGGACATGGGGATTGCGCTCAATATGCACGGCGCAGTCAAATTCCTCGCCCGAGTCTTTCAAATCCCCCACAACCTTAAACAGATGCTTTTGGAAGGTCGTGCTGCCTTTATAAGGTTCGCTGTAACTGTAACGGTCCGTATTGAAAACCAGCTCAGCCTGAGAGCTTGTCAGAAAATCTAGGCCGCTGTGCGGACGCAAAGCCTGTTCAAAGGCTTCGGTTTCCCGCCTTTCGCGCAAGCGCTTGATGGTTTTGGTCAGTGCGCTCACCAAATTGAATTTCGCCCGTGCCAGATCCTCGATGTCCATCGTGTATCGTTGTGCGACACAGTCCAAGGCCTTGGTGATATAAAGCGTGGATGAGTGGCGCGTAATATCCTGCCGCGATGCAGGGGGAAGGCGGCGATCAATCCAGTTGATCAGGGCTGCTTGTGTCCAACCCTGCTCGGCCAGTGCCAGTGCCAGTTGCGCATGCACATCATTGATGAAGCTGATTTTGATCTCTTGCTTGGCGTCAATATCCAAATGCGCCTCGTCTCCAGCCTGTCGCGGTGGCACGAAGTCTTGCAAAATGGCCTCAGCCTCACAGTCGTCCAGCGGCCATGGAATATCGAGAAAATGGGTGCGGTCAAAGAGTTGTGGCTGATCCTCCTCGATGACGCATAATCGCGGCACGGCAAAAAGGATGGTGTTTTGCTCAGGATTGGCCAAGCGCGCGCCCCGCGAGCGATGGACCAAGCTGTCGATGGCCTGATGAGAATGCGCGGGCAAAGCCAGTTTCAAGGCCGTGCGGTCATAATCGCTCAAGGCCCCTGTCGCCCGCAAGCGATTGGTGCTGGTGTCGAGTGTGACACGCCCGCCCGTGCTGTCATGGACCACCTTTTGAAAACCAGCAAAACTGTCATCGTCGGGAAGCTCCTCTTCATAGACAAAGGCTGATCCCCCTTCCTCCAAACCGGTCATGACTGAATCCGGCACATGAACGAGTTCTTTGACCTCCACATGTTCAAAGCCGTTGGCCACGAGCCCGTCACGCAAGGTTTGCGCCGCATGCTGAAAGCTGGTGGTGGTGGCAAATGCATAAGCGCGGTTTAAATCCTCATGCTGCTTTCGGTATGCGCGGGGCAGGCGCAGCACACGCCCCAATAATTGTTCAACCGCGCGGGCCGATTTTTGTTCGGCAACAGAACACAGGACATAGGCGAAGGAGCAATCCCACCCCTCTTTGAGCGCCTGTTGGGTGATGATAAAGCGGATGCGGCATTGCGGATCAAACAGATCAACCCCTTCAAGCCCTTTCGTGTTGCCGGTGGCAATGACCACATGCTCGTCGGGCACCCTGAAATCCTCAACCAAATGAGACTTTAATTTTTCGGCGTGTAGAGTGTAGGGGTTGTTTTTCGACTGTGGTTCCGCTTGCAAAAGCATCACAGGGCGGATGAATTCCCCCGTGGCTTTTTGTTCGGCTTTTGCGGTCTCGGTCAACTCGTCCAGCCACGCCATGGCATCGCCGATGGTGTCGCGCGGATCAGGCCGTCCGCGCAAAATAATCGGCAGCTTGATCATTTCCTCCGCTTTCAGCTCTGCCGCAGAGACGTGATGCAAAACATTGGACGCATATTTGCCTTGTTTGGGGTTGTGCTCGCTGGGGGTGACGGGTGTGGCGGTCAGTTCCACGATCAGCGACGGAGCAAGGCCTGCCAAGGTGTCAAAGGATAAATCAGTGCGGGCATTATGCGCTTCATCGACAATGATGATGGGGCGACGAAGCCGCAAGACATTGGCCAGCGAGGGCAAGGGCGTGCCAGCCGGTCCTTTTTGCAGCCTGTCTTGCAAGGCCTCCGGCAGCTGGGTGAAGTGATCCATCAATTCCCCATTGGCTTCATAGACTTTGCGGCCCTCTTGATCCTCGATCCGGAAGGCTTGCAGCGTCGCGACAATCACCACGGCGCCCGTGTCATAATCGCCCCGTTTGGCATAAAGCGCATCCGATACGCCCATGATCCGCAGATTTTCACCAAAGCGTTCGGTCAAAGCCAGCCGGTTGCGATGGGTGCGATCTTGCAAGGAGGTCAATGTCTGTTTGCGGATGGTCTGGGAGGGCACCAGCCATAAAACCGTTGGCGTGTCTGTGCGCAAATAGTCATCGGTCACCAAGCGGATGCTATGCGCCGCCAGCAGTGTTTTGCCGCCGCCGGTCGGAATCCGCAAACAGATATAGGGCAGGTCGGGCAGGCTGGGCGGCGCGATATAAGGACGACCGGTCAGGGCATAAAAGGCCGTGGCGGCATCGTTGAACTCCACGCATTTCATCAAATAGCGGCGCAAGGCCGCCAAGGTGTTTTGCTGGTAGGATTTGAGACGGAAAAGCGGCGGGGCCATGGTCACACTCCCGCGATCTGATAGGGGATATGTTTGAAGGTCACCCCAAGGCTTGCCAGCCTGTCATCGGGCACCGTGCAGCCTTCGGCATAGACAATGCGCGGGCCTTTGAATTGTTTGTCGGGCAGCGGCAGGGTTTTGATCCGGCCTAGGGTCAAGACATTGCCCGCGCGGCGGGACGGCACGCCCATCATCTCCGCATCATGCAACAGATAGATGGCACGGCCCTGAAACAGGCCGATCAAAGGCGAACTGGTGCTGGCGCGGCGCGGAATGGGCGAGCCCGTCTCGCAAAAATAAATATGGGCAGCAAGGCTTGAAAATTTCACCCGCGGATTGATATGCCCCTCTGCATCAAACAGCGGCTCGCCCAATGTGCAATAGCGGAAGCCGCCGCCGCCTTGCCAAGACACATCTTTTGAAATGCCGCCTTGCTCGCCCGCAATGACTTTTTGGTAGCGTGGCACAATATGGGTATGGGCATGCTCACCCATTTCAACGCTGATATGTTGACGCCCCATTTTATGCGCTACGGCTCCCGTGGTTCCGGAACCGGCGAATGAGTCAAGAACGATGTCGCCTTCATTGGTAGCGATTTGGATAATGCGATTGATCAACCGTTCAGGTTTAGGGGTATCAAATACATTGATACTGTTAAACTCTTTGACTTCTTTTTTGGCGTCTTGATTGTGTCCTACTTCACTATAAGTCCATAATGTGAGACTGGTAATTCCGTCCTTCACATCATCGAGAAACCTTTTGATGGCAGGAACATTATTGCCGGATTTTCCAAACCAAATTCTATTATCTGAAAGCAGCTCATCAAATTTTTCTTTATTAACTGCCCATGATCGACTTTTAGGTGGGCGAATTTTTCTTCCGTTGGGTGAGATAATTTCATAATCAGTTGATGCCGAGTAAGTTTTTACTGAAAAATTATCTGCTTTCCATGGTCCGCGAGGGTCATTATCAAAATTTTTATATCGTTCATTCATGCTTATGGTGCGGGGTAATAAATTCGGACGCCATATTGATTTATCTTTTGCATAGGCAAGAATGTGATCATGATTGTCACTTAACCACTTGGCGTCATTGGCTGGAGCATATTTTTTCTGCCAAACGACATTGGCAATGAAATTTTGTTTTCCGAAAATTTCGTCGCAGATCAATTTCAGGCTATGGGCTTCATTGTCGTCGATGGACATCCAGATCGACCCGTCCTCGCGCAAAAAATCTTTCAACAGGCGCAGGCGCGGATACATCATGCACAGCCATTTGTCATGGCGTGACAGGTCTTCCGCCTCTTTGCCCACCGCCTTGCCGAGCCATGCGCGCATTTCCGGCGAATTGACATTGTCGTTATAGACCCATCCCTCATTGCCCGTATTATAGGGCGGGTCGATATAGATGCATTTCACTTTGCCCGCATAATAAGGCAGCAGGGCTTTCAGTGCTTCGAGATTGTCGCCTTGCACGAGCAGATTGCCGCTGTCGGGATCGCCGACGGATTTGTCCTTGTCGCAATGAATGAGGCGATAGGGCACGCTGCAGTGATGATTGATGACGGCTTTTTTGCCGATCCAGTCCAATACGGGCATAGGTTGTGGCGTCCTTGGCAAAACGGGGGAACGCAACACAACAACACACACCGCCGACTGATCGTCTCAACGCGAAAAAAGCACGACTGGCTTTTTTCAAGATCAGCGGGCCCCGACTCACGGCAGGGGGCTTTTTTTGTATTTTCATGAAAGACAGGCGATTGCAAGCCGGAGCATGGCTGGCTTTTCGTGCAGGGGCTGATTGTTTGAAGAAATGGTGCCGATGGCGGGACTCGAACCCGCACTGGAACGATTTTAAGTCGTCTACCTCTACCATTGGGTTACATCGGCATCGCCCGGGTGCCGAGCACGGGGGCGACGGGTTCTTGGCTAACCTCCCTTGCGGCATCTGGCAAGAGGGGAGACTTCGGTAAATGGGGACGGTTTCAGGCCTTTAAACCGAAAAACCTCACAGGGCCGGGGGCGTCAACGCCGTTTTGCCTGCCAGAGACCAGCCATAAAGCCAGTCATAATCCTCCATCAGGCCCGCGCCTTTTTGGGCAATCACCCGATCCCGAGCCAGCGAGAGCGGCCAAGGCAGGTGGTAAATCTGCCCGTTGCGGCGCGCTTGCTGCTGCACGCGTTCGGCCCGCACATGCCGGATGCGCGACAGCGTGGCAAAGGCCTCAGCCGGTTGGTCGGGATAGCGGGTCAGGCACAGGCTGAGGCTTGCGGCATCCTCGATGGCCAAAGCAGCACCTTGCGCCAGAAACGGCAGCACCGGATGCACGGCATCGCCGATCAGCACACAACGGCCTTTGTTCCAGCGGGCGCGGGGCGGGCGGTCGTAAAGCGTCCAGATCTTAAAACTCTGCATGGCCTCAATCAGCGGCAAAAGCGGGCTCCAGTGCCTGAGCCGTGCGCGCAACACGTCGGTTTGCCCCTCGCGCGACCAGCCCTGTTCGGCGCTTTTCTCGCGCGTCACCACCACCAGATTGAAGCTTTGCCCGCCTTGCAGCGGATAGGTCACGGCATGGCCCTCACGCCCCAGCCACAAAGTGGTGCGGTTTGTTTCCAGATGTTGCGGCACTGCCCGCATCGGCACTGTGCCGCGCCATGCCTGATAGCCCGCGGGCCGCGCTTGCGAGGGATCCCCCAGCAAGCCTGCAACCGAGGAGTGCAGGCCGTCGGCACCGACAAGGGCCTGACCATTGAGATGTTCGAGATCACCTTGCTGGTTCGTCATGGTCAGGGTGACGCCGTGCTCGTCTTGCTCGATATGCTGCGGGGTGCGGCCCACATGGATCGGGATCACGCCAAGGCCACGCACATGATCGAGCAGAATTTGCTGCAAATCGGCGCGGTGGATGACGAGATAGGGGGCGTTGTACCGCGCCATCATGGCATCGGCCAAAGGCGCGCGCGCCAGTCGTTGGCCGCTGCGCCCCAACACCACATCCAGCGACAGCGGCGCACAGGCCGCCCGCATCAGGGCTTTGCCCAGACCCAGATCGATGAGCACGCGCGAGGCATTGGGGGACAGCTGCAGGCCCGCGCCGACTTCTTCAAGATGGGTGCGTTTTTCAATCAGCGTGACAGGGCGGCCCGAACGGGCCAGCGCCAAAGCGCATGTCAGGCCCGCAATTCCGGCCCCCACAACAATGACAGGCGCGTCGGCCATCGGTCTGGCCTGTTTTCAGGCCGCCTGCGCCGTATCAAAGATGCAATCGGCCGGTTCGCAGGCTTCGTGCAGGCTGGCGTCATAGCGGAAAAGCGTGGAGCAATAGGGGCAAAGCGCCTCGTTATCACCGCCCATATCAATGAAAATATGCGGATGATCGAAGGGCGGAGAGGCCCCGACACACATGAATTCCTTGGCGCTGACCGTAATGGAGGGCAGGCCCTTGTCATTTTTGAAATGCGGAACGGCGTGGTCGGACATGTCTTGAACTCCGGTCTCTATCCCCGATTTTGGCGGACCATATCGCCTTCGCGCGCGGCTTGCTAGCCCTCCTGTGCGCAAAAAAGGCTGAGGTCACAGGCCGGATAGCAGGTCAAAGCTCAATTTCAGGTTGAGGCCGATAATCAGCACCGCCACCAGAAGTCCCAGCCCTTGTTGCCAGCGCGGGGCGACAAGCGCCCCCATTTTGCTGCGATCGGAGACAAATATCAGCAAGGGAACCATGGCAAAGGGCAATTGCAGGCCCAAAATCACCTGCGACAGCACCAGCAATTGGCTGGTGCCCTGATCCCCCGCCAGAATCCCGACCATGACCGCCGGCACAATCGCCATCAGCCGCGTCACCAAGCGACGCGCCCAAGGCGGCATGGAAATCGACAAAAACCCTTCCATGACAATTTGTCCCGCAAGGGTTGCAGTGATGGTGGAATTCAATCCGCAGCCGATCAGGGACAACGCAAACAGGATCGGTGCCACAGTCGAGCCGAGCAAAGAAGATAACAGCCCATGCGCCTCCTCGATTTCCGTGACCCCGCTATGGCCCGACCAATGAAAACTCTGCGCCGCCAGAATCAAAATCGCGGCATTGATGAACAAGGCAAAGGTCAGGGCAATGGCTGTATCGGTATTGGCGAAGCGCAAATCCTCCGCCCGTTCCGCATCGGTGCGTCCGGCTTGGCGTGTCTGGACAATGCCGCTGTGCAAAAAGAGATTATGCGGCATGACCGTGGCCCCGATAATCCCCATCGATAGATAGAGCATTTCGGGGTCTTTGATCAGATCGCTGCTGGGGATAAAGCCCAGTAACACGCCGCCCCAATCGGGCTTGACCAGCACCATCTGAACCAGCATGGCCGCGGCAATCAGCGCCATCAGGCTGATCACCAGCCCTTCCAAGCGGCGAAAGCCGAAATGCTGCAAGGCCAGCAATAAAAAGACATCACAGGCCGTCAATATGATCCCCAGCGTCAAAGGCAGGCCGAACAACAATTTAAGGCCGATGGCTGTGCCGATGACTTCGGCCAGATCGGTGGCGATAATGGCCAGCTCCGCCATGAGCCATAAAAAGGCCGTGACCGGCACCGAAAACTGATCGCGGCAGGCCTGTGCGAGATCCCGTCCGCTGGCAATGGCCAGACGGGCGGCAAAGCTTTGCAGCAAGACCGCCATCAGATTGGAAAACAAGACGATGCACAGCAATGCATAGCCGAACCGCGCCCCGCCATTCAAAGAGGTGGCCCAATTGCCGGGATCCATATAACCAACGGCCACAAGATAGCCGGGGCCGATAAAGGCCAGAAAGCGCTTGTAGGGAGGGAGGGCGCGGTTGATGGGCACCGATCCATGCATCTCGCCCAAAGAGGCACGCGGACTTTGACGGTTCCAGCCGTTGGCAGTCGGACGTTTGACGGTCATGGGTCTGATGGATCTCCTGATGCGAGGGTATCATAGACTTTATGCGCAGAGGTGCAACATGGCGCGCCTGTAACTGTTGCAGGTTTGCAACACCTGCCATTTCTTCATAGGTGTGTTGCAGAATGCCCTGATTTGCCGAAATCCTGCCACAAAGCGGGCTCAGGCAGGGATTATTAACCGCGTTTCAAGGACGGGGTTTTTGACACTGTGGCAAAGGGGTAGGTAAAAGAGAGGCATGTCAATGCGCCGTCTTGTCGGGAATTGTGCATGGGCGCGCATTGCTTTTGACCAAAATAACGAGGGATGGATCCATCATGAGCCATAATGTCATCGATAAATCAAAACTGCCCAGCCGGCACGTGACGGAAGGTCCGCAACGGGCCCCGCATCGTTCTTACTATTATGCAATGGGTCTGACACGGGCCCAGATGAGCCAGCCTTTCGTCGGTGTGGCGTCATGCTGGAACGAGGCAGCACCGTGCAATATTTCTCTGATGCGGCAGGCGCAGGCTGTCAAAAAAGGCGTGGCAGCCGGTGGCGGCACCCCGCGTGAATTTTGCACCATTTCTGTGACGGACGGGATTGCGATGGGCCATCAGGGCATGAAAGCCTCGCTGGTCTCGCGCGAAGTGATCGCCGATTCTGTCGAACTGACCATGCGCGGCCATTGCTATGATGCCTTGGTTGGCCTTGCAGGCTGTGACAAATCCTTGCCGGGCATGATGATGGCCATGGTGCGTTTGAATGTCCCCTCCATCTTCATCTATGGCGGCTCGATCCTGCCGGGTACATTCAAAGGGCGTCCTGTGACCGTGCAGGATGTGTTTGAAGCGGTCGGCAAACATTCCGTCGGCGATATGTCGGATGAAGACCTGGAAGAGCTTGAGCAAAAGGCCTGCCCGTCAGCCGGTGCCTGCGGTGCGCAATTCACCGCCAATACCATGGCGACGATTTCCGAGGCCATCGGTCTGGCTTTGCCCTATTCCGCCGGTGCGCCTGCCCCCTACGAGGTGCGCGATCAATTTTGCATGACGGCCGGTGAAATGGTCGTTGAACTCATCCATAAGCAAATCCGTCCGCGTGATATCGTGACATTGAAGTCCCTCGAAAATGCCGCAACCGTTGTGGCCGCTTCGGGCGGATCAACCAATGCGGCTTTGCATCTGCCCGCCATTGCCCATGAAGCAGGCATTGAATTCACTTTGTTCGATGTCGCGGAAATCTTCAAAAAGACGCCCTATATCGCCGATTTGAAGCCGGGTGGTCGCTATGTCGCCAAGGACATGTTTGAAGTGGGCGGTATTCCGTTGCTCATGAAAACTTTGCTCGACCATGGCTATCTGCACGGGGATTGCATGACGGTGACTGGCCGCACCATTGCGGAAAACCTCGCTTCCGTGAAATGGAACCCCGATCAGGACGTGGTTCGCCCTGCCAATGATCCGATCACCCCGACCGGTGGTGTGGTGGGTCTGCGCGGCAATCTGGCGCCTGATGGAGCCATTGTGAAAGTTGCCGGCATGCCGGTAGACCAACAGAAATTTTCGGGCCCAGCCCGTTGCTTTGACAATGAAGAAGACTGCTTTGAAGCGGTCAAACAGCGTCATTACAAAGAGGGCGATGTTTTGGTGATCCGCTATGAGGGGCCGAAAGGCGGTCCGGGCATGCGCGAAATGCTGGCAACCACTGCTGCCCTTTACGGGCAGGGGATGGGTGACAAAGTGGCCCTGATCACCGATGGTCGTTTTTCGGGCGCGACGCGCGGTTTCTGTGTCGGCCATGTGGGGCCTGAGGCCGCCGTCGGCGGGCCGATTGCCTTGCTGAAAGATGGTGACATCATTTCGCTTGATGCGATTGCCGGAACCCTGACCGTTGATTTGTCGGACGCCGAATTGGCCGAACGGCACAAGCAATGGGCTTCGCGGGAAACCGATTACGGGTCTGGCGCGATTTGGAAATATGCCCAGACTGTGGGTTCGGCGCTGGATGGTGCTGTGACGCATCCGGGCGGCAAAGGTGAAAAACACTGCTATGCCGATATCTGATCGCTCCCGATCAGTTTTTATCTGCCTCTGCTGCCTTTTGGGCAGCGGGGGCCTTTTTTCGTCAGCGCTGGCGTTGGATGCAACGCCGCCTGTCACCTCAGCTCAGCCGGTGATCGCGGGCTCATTCCCCAATGTGGCGGAAGCGTTTCGTCTCGGAATGAACCAATATAATAATGGTGACAAAGGCTCAGCACTCAAAGCCTTGGAATATGCGGCAACCCATGGTCACGCCATGGCGGAATGGAAGCTCGGCCGCATGTATGCCGAGGGCGATGGGGTTGCGGCCAACAAGCTCAAGGCTTTTGAGCATTTTTCCAAAATCTGCAATGATTATGCGGATGAAGCGCCGGACTCGCCCAATGCGCGTTTTGTGGCCAATGCCTTTGTCTCGCTCGCGACACTTTATCTGGAAGGCGTCCCCAACACCTCCATTGCTCCGAACCCGCAACGCGCGCGAGAAGTGTTCGCCTATGCTGCCACTTGGTTTGGTGACCCCGATGCCCAATATAGTCTGGGGCGTCTGACGCTTGAAGGTGTGGGCGGCGTGCAAGATGCCCGTCAGGCTTTACGCTGGTTCAATCTCTCTGCTGAAAAAGGCCATATGCAATCCCAAGCCATGTTGGGACGGATGTTGTTTTCAGGAGAAGGCGGCATGTTGCAACGGGCCCGCGGATTGATGTGGTTGCAAATTGCCCGCAACGCCGCCAAATCCGAAAGTGACGGCTGGATCATCACACTGCATGATGACGCCTTTAATGTCGCAGCCGATACGGATCGTCTTGCCGCACTGTCCTATATCGAACAATATAAGCGTGTGAAACGCTGATTTTCTCAATCGGTTAGAGTGACAGTTCCACCCATGAGGGGACATGGTCGGATGGCTTTTCCCAAGAGCGCACCTCTTTGTCGATACCCGCTTTTTCAAGCTTTGCCGAAGCCTCAGGCGACAGCAGAAGATGGTCGATGCGGATACCGTTGTTTTTTTGCCAAGCGCCTGCCTGATAATCCCAGAATGTGTAAAGCGGCGTATCCGGCGCACAGCTTCGGATCGCGTCGATAAAGCCCCAATTTTTGAGCGTTTGAAAGCGCGCACGGCTTTCGGGTTGGGCCAAGGCGTCCTGTGTCCAGAGTTCTGGCTGTTTGGCATCAAGATCGGTCGGGATGATGTTGTAGTCGCCCGCCAGAATAAGCGACTCTTCAAGCGCGAGAAGTTCGCGCGCATGCCGGATCAGGCGATCCATGAAGGCCAGCTTGTAGGGGAATTTTTCTGTGCCCACGGGATTGCCGTTTGGCAGATAGATGGAGGCGATGCGCACAACGCCTGTGGGGGTTGAGACCACCGCTTCGATATAGCGCGCCTGCTCGTCGCTATCATCCCCGGGCAGGCCACGTCGCACATCTTCCAAAGGCAGGCGAGAGAGAATGGCAACGCCATTGAAGGTTTTTTGGCCAAGCATGGCGCAATTATAACCGAGCGCTTCGATCTCCAGTTTTGGAAATGTGTCTTCCTGACATTTCAACTCTTGAAGGCAGACGATGTCGGGTTTGCTCTCTTCGAGCCAACGCGTCAGATGCGGGAGTCTCTGTCGAATGGAATTGACGTTCCAGGTGGCAATACGCATGGCGGTCGTCTCTGTGCTTGATCCGGCTGTGGGATGATTCGCGATGTCCGAATCGGGGCTAAGGCTTCTGGGAGGACCGAACGCGAAATTTGCCCCCTTGGCAATGCCGGTTCACGCCTCAAGCGGTTTCTGCGGGTTTAAAAGGGGCAAAAATGCACGGCCAGACTTGACAGTGGCTTGTCCGCTGGTGTCTGCACAGATCATGATGGCAGTGATGACAATGAGGGGTGGAGCCAGCGCATGCGTGTAGCATTTACATTTCCCGGACAAGGCAGTCAGGCGGTCGGCATGGGTCAGGCATTGGCCCAGCAATATGCGGTGGCCCGACAGGTGTTTGAGGAGGTCGATGAAGCGCTCGACCAGAAATTATACTCGCTTATTTTCAACGGGCCCGACGATCAGCTGACGCTGACCGCCAATGCCCAACCTGCTTTGATGGCTGTGTCCATGGCCTTGTTGCGCGTTCTGGAGCAGGAAGGCTTTGATCTGGCGCGCCATGCCACTTATGTCGCTGGTCATTCCTTGGGTGAATATTCGGCGCTTGCGGCTGCAGGATCCTTTTCGATTGCCGATACGGCGCGGTTGCTGCGTATTCGCGGCAATGCCATGCAAAAAGCCGTCGCCCCTGGTGAAGGCGCTATGGCTGCTTTGCTTGGGCTTGATTTTGATGCTGCCAATGCGGTGGCTCATGAGGCTGCGCAAGGCGATGTCTGTCAGGCCGCCAATGATAACGGGGGCGGGCAGGTCGTCATATCAGGAACAAAAGCGGCTATTGATCGGGCCGTTGAGATCGCCAAGGCCAAAGGTGCGCGGCGGGCCGTTTTGCTGACGGTCTCGGCGCCTTTCCACTGTGCCCTGATGGCGCCGGCCGCAGAGGCCATGCGCGAGGCTTTGGCGCAAATCACGATTCATGCACCGAAAATTCCGCTCTTTGCCAATGTACATGCGGCACCTGTCACTGATCCCCAAGTGATTTATGACGGCTTGGTGGCGCAAGTGACAGGCACAGTGCGGTGGCGTGAAAGCGTGGCAGCCATGGCGCAAGCGGGCGTTGGACTGTTTGTGGAATTGGGGGCCGGAAAAGTGCTGACCGGCCTTGTCAAACGGATCGCGGATCAGGCCGAAGGTGTTGCTTGTGGGGCGCCGGATGACATTGTGTCACTCAAATCGCGTTTGGGCTTTTAATTTTTTTATAAAGGATGACGGCCATGTTTAATCTTTCAGGCAAGACAGCCTTGGTGACCGGCGCTACAGGCGGCATTGGCGGTTCCATCGCGCGGTCGCTGCATGCGCAAGGGGCGATGGTTGCCCTTTCGGGAACCCGCAAAGAGGTGCTTGATCAGCTTGCGGCGGAATTGGGTGAGCGGGCTTTTGTGGTTCCCGCTGATTTGTCGAATGCTGAAAGTGTTGAGGCTTTGGTGCCGGCTGCTGAAGCGGCCATGGGCTCTGTCGATATTTTGGTCAATAATGCCGGATTGACCCGTGACGGTCTGTTCATGCGGATGAAAGACGAGGACTGGGATCTCGTTTTGCGGGTGAATCTGGATGCGGCGTTCCGGCTGTCGCGTGCAGCCATCCGCGGGATGATGAAAAAGCGGTGGGGGCGGATTGTCACCAT
>CAIJVU010000049.1 GCA_903824185.1 uncultured Hyphomicrobiales bacterium | reverse complement strand
AATTACTAGCTAAATCTTGTTTTTATATCATTCAGTTGAGGCTTCAAATGAGCGATCATCAGGAAAACAGGCACGATCCCATGATTGCGCTTGTGTCAAAAATTGTTGCGGGATACGTCTCCCATAATAATGTCCCCCCCCCAATGAGATCACATCGCTTGTGAATACTGTTCATCAGGCTTTATTGGGGATCAGTGGAGGGACGGACTATGTCCATCGCGCCCAAGAGCCCGCCATCGCGATCAAAAAATCCATCACGCCCGATTATTTGATCTGTCTTGAAGACGGCAAGAAATTCAAATCCTTGAAACGCCATCTGCGCACCCGTTACAATATGACGCCTGACGAATACCGCCAGAAATGGGGCTTGCCGCCTGATTACCCCATGGTCGCGCCCAATTATGCGACGGCCCGTTCCAATCTGGCACTCGCTATGGGATTGGGCCAGAAACAACAAAGCGACGCCGATCAGCACGCGGCTGAATGATCAAGACGCAAGACAAAGGGCGGGGCGCATGCATGCCCCCTTAAACCAGCCTTTTGAAAACAGCGATCCCTCTTTGTCCCTCTTTTTTTAGGGACAAATTCATTTCCTCCGCTGGCTGATCTCGATTAAGATGACGATTGAGACTCGCTTTTGATACTTCTGATGGTTGTGCCCATGTTTGCCTGTTTTTCACGGTCTTCCCGCCTCTTCAACCGACCGATGAACACGCTCTGCGCGGTGGTCTGCATGGCCTTGTTGGTAAGCGCCTGCTCGAAAGAGGGCAAACCGGACGAGCAATATCAACTCGACAAGCACTTTACTGATATTGGCAATGATGCGGTTTTGGGCTCGCCTGAAAAAATCGCGGAAGCCGAGAGAGCCTATACCCGAAGCATTCAGAAAACCGTCGACGTCTATACCGGAAAAATACTGAAACAATGGATGTGCAAAACACTGGATGTCCCCAATCAGCCTTTCTTGCAAGGTAAAGACGCCCCCCCCATATCCTTTGATTGCTTCAATCTCGACGGACGGCGCGGCAGCTTGTTCAATCTCATCGCCCCAGCCGCGCTGTTGAAAGAGCCCATCGCTGTGGGTGACGTGTTCCGCTTTACCGGTCAGGTTGAAAGGGTTCAATTTGTACCGGATATGAAGGCCGTGGTCTTATTCAAGGTCAATGTCACAGCGCTTGAACGCACCGATCACGTCAAGCATTGACATCGGGCATCATGCCCCCCATCTGATCTTCATATTTCTGCCAACCGGAAGCCCCCGATGTCGATCCGTCCTGTCCTGCACACCTCCGCCACCACCCCGACCCGTGAAGGCGCCGGTGTGAATTTGCACCGCGTTTTCGGGTTCGGCGATACGACCCTGACCGATCCCTTTTTGATGATGGATGATTTTCGCAATGATCGTCCGGAAGATTATATCAAAGGCTTTCCGTGGCACCCCCATCGCGGCATTGAAACCATCACCTATGTGTTGGCGGGTACGGTCGCGCATGGAGACAGCCTCGGCAATCAAGGCCTGCTGGGCGCGGGTGATGTGCAATGGATGACCGCGGGCTCCGGCATCATGCATCAGGAAATGCCGCAAGGCGATGATCGCGGGCGGATGCATGGCTTCCAGCTTTGGGCCAACCTGCCCTCGCATTTGAAAATGACCAAGCCACGCTATCAGGATGTGCGCTCGAACGACATACCCCATATCATCGATGATGACGGCACCAGCGTGCGCGTGGTGGTGGGTTCCTTCTGGGGCAAAAAAGGGCCGGTGGATGGCATCGCGGCCGATCCGCAATATCTCGATATTTATGTGCCACCGCTCAAACGCAAAACATTGGCCATTGATACCTATCGCTCCGCCTTTGCCTATATTTTTGAAGGCTCGGCGGATTTTCGCGATGCCTCGCAGCCCTTCGGTGTGCTGGTTGAAAAAGAGATCCATGGCGAAGAGGTGCATTTGCGCGACATGAGCGGCAACCGCACGCTGGTGGTGTTTGGCACGGGGGATGAAATCACGGTACAGGCCGGCGAGCACGGCGTTCGTTTCCTGCTGATTTCAGGTGCCCCCATCCGCGAGCCCGTTGCATGGTATGGCCCCATCGTCATGAACACACGCGAGGAGCTGCGCACCGCCGTGCAAGAATTAAATTCGGGCACTTTTATCAAGGACGGCGTCAAATTCGGCTGACGCCATTGTCATGATCAAGCCTGCGGGCGGCGTCTGACACCGTCTCGAATATTTTGATAGGGCAACAAGGCCGGATCTTCAGGATTATCGCCGGGCGCCAAACAGACAATCACCGTTTCGGCAATCTCTTGGAAACCGGCGCGAAAATGCGCGGAACTTTTCAAGCCGAGAATTTTGACCTTGGCCGGATCACGCCCGATATGGCTGAAGGTCTCGCGATGGATCGGCTGCTGGCGGATAGAGGCAACCAACACCTCCACCCCGTCCTTTTTCAAAACAGCGGTGAGACCCATTTTGCTTTCTTTGTTTCGCAACATCGGCGCTGTGCCGTTGAAGCGTCCGTCACTCAAAGCAGCGACAATCCAAGGCCCCTCCAAAGGCTCCTGTCCGGGCCCGTCCAAGCCCCCGCCCAATGACGCGACCACCCCCCCAAGCCCTGCCGCATGTGCGGCAGCGGCGGCCTTTTCATCATGTACAATGCCGACCAGCGCCTGCGCGACTTTTTGGTCAAGCAAAGCTTTGATCAGGCCTGTGGTATTGGAGCGCGATCCTGCTCCCGGATTGTCTTGGGTATCGGCCAGCACAATCGGCTTGTGCGCGTTCTCGGCAAGCGTGATGGCTTTGGCCACGGCCTCTTCGACAGGCAGAGGTCTGTGGGCGGCAAAGCCGCTTTCAGCCGCCAGCAGAGCCTGCATCAAGTGGTCAGCCGCAGCATCGGCTTGCGCTTGTGTTGCGGCATAGGCCAGAACCGATGGCCCGACTTCGGGAATATCGGCGGGTGGAAAACCCATATTCAGTGACAAGGCCGCACCGGTCTCCGCTTCGATCTTGTCAATCAAACGATATAAAGATCCCGACGGTTCGGTATAGGTACAACCGGTGGTCACCGGCACCAGAAACGGTGCCTGCCTGTAAGCGCGCCCGCCTTTTCCCTTCCATTCCAAGACACGGTCCAGCCAAAGGGCGGCACGCTGGCCGCTTAACCCCCAATCGGTATGCGGATAGGTGCGATAGCTGGTTAGCAAATCGGGGATCAGGCCCAAAGGCTCGGACACATTGGCATGCAGATCGAGCGTGCCAAGGATGGGCACCGTCGGCCCGACAACCGCACGGATTTGCCGCAACAGTTCTGCCTCGGCATCCGCATGGTCTTCGCTGACCATGGCCCCGTGCAATTCGATATAGGCCGCATCCACTGTATTGGCTTTCAACCCCTTGAGGATGGTCTCGGCGATATGATCAAACACCGACCGCGCCACCACGCCCGAAGGCTGTGCCATGGCCCATACCAAAGGCACCAATTCCACATTGCGTTTGGTTGCCTCTTCCATAAAACCGGCAATACCCAGATTGAGGCTGGCGAGACGCGTGAAAATAGCATCGCCGTAAACCGCACCCGGCCAAGCTCCATCGCGCGCGAAATCCTCCCATTGCGTGAGACCGGGCACAAATGTGTTGGTTTCATGTAAAAAACCGGCAATGGCGACACGGGTCATCTTCTCAAACCTTTACACTGAATCACGGATGGCAGACTTTTCACGCGCAGCATCAGACGGGACTGGACAAAGGTCAACTGGTGGCGGGCACGCGCTCGGCCATGACAGAGCCTGCATGCGTCAAGGTCATGGCAAACGCACAGAGTTGTGCCTTGTGCAACAATCCTAGAGCTCTGTAAAAGAGCTCTATGGAAAGCATCTCAAGCCCGCAGGCAATATCCCCTCCCCCCCATTCCGGTTTCATCGACCCTGAGGCCCGCAAGGAATTCTTGCGCCTTTGCCTGCTGACCTTTCTGATTTTCTTTTTGAATGCCCATGCCTCGATGCTGGCCATTATTTTCACGCGTCACGGATTGGTCCTGCAGGAAATCGGCTGGCTGTTGTCGCTTTATGGTGTGCCCGTCGTGATCTTCACCTTTGCAACCGGAACGGCGGCCGCCCTGATCGGCAGCCTGTGGACGGCACGCATCGGTATTTGTCTGATGCTGATCGGCTTTACCAGTTTAAGCCTCACCGCATGGAGTTTCTGGCCAGCCTTGGTGTCGCGGCTTTGCTGGGGCATCGGCTATGGCCTGATGTTTTCCTCGCTTGTCACCTATGCGCAAAGCCGCCTGACCAAAGACCGCTTTGTCTATCTGTTTGGTTTGTTTTCCAGCATGGCGCCGATCAGCCATGCGCTCGCCCCGCCTTGGGTCGAATTCCTGCTCCGCTTCAACACGGACGCGATCATTTTCATTCTGGGCGGCCTGCCTGCCATGGCTGCATTGGGCCTCACTTTTTGGCTGCGTCCTTTAGCCAAACCAACCGCCTCGCGCGGGCTGATCCAGCTGGGGGCGGCGTTTGATCGAGCCCGCTGGCTGCCATTGATTTCGGTTTTGATTGCAGGCGCATTGTTTGGCTTTATCAGCTCTTACATGGCCTCCGCCATGCAAGAAAAAGGCATTGCACAGGCGTGGTTTTTTGCCGCCACCGTTTTTGCGATGTTATCGACACGCTTTCTGGCCATGGGCACCTTTTCCAAATATAGCGCCAAATATGTCGTAGCGGCTGGGCTCAGCCTGATGTCCTTGTGCTATCTTGTCCTTGCATCCACCCGCACGGATTGGGTCGTGGCTTTATGCGGACTGGGTTTTGGCAGCGGCTACAGCGTTGTCTATCCGGTGGTGTCAAACTGGATGAGCGGCTCCCTGCCACCGCAAGAACGCGCAGGGCCGCAGGCCGCCTTCAATGCGATATTTCATATCGGGTTGCTCTGGATGCCCCTGCCTGTCACCTATTTGATTGCCGCCATCGGTTATAGCGGCGCTTTAATCGCGCTGGGACTGCTCGGATTTGCCTTTACCGGATTGATTTTATTCTGGGATCCCAAAAAACCACGCCCGCCTTTTTAAGCACCTTGCGCTTTGCGCCGCGCTACCGGATAGATACGACCATAAGAGACAATTATCATATCAGGGAGGATGCGGCCGTGACCGCCACCAGCAATGACCCCTATCAGCCCGACAGCCCTTATGCCTATCAGCGTTTGGCGCTTTCTTTATTGCTGGCCACCATCGCTGGCAGCGGCATGTGGTGTATCACCGTTGTCTTGGCCGATGCGCAAAAAGAATTCGGCGTGGACCGTGCCGCCATCTCCATTCCCTACACGTTGATGATGTTGGGCTTTGCAACCGGCACCATTGTCATCGGGCGCATGGTGGATCGGTTCAGCATTGTCTGGCCGATTGTGATGTCCGGCAGCTTTCTGGGTGCAGGCTATCTGATCGCGGCCTATGCCCCCAATCTCGTGATTTTCAGTCTGGCCCATGGGCTGTTGCTGGGTATTGGTGCTGGGGGCGGCTTTGCACCGCTGATGGCCGATATTTCGCATTGGTTTGAAAAAAAGCGGGGACTGGCCGTGGTGGTCGTTGCCTCCGGCAATCTGTTGGGCGGCACGATCTGGCCGCTCTTCATGAATCTCACCATGCCGCATATCGGCTGGCGCGGCACCTATATGGCGATCGGTCTAATTACCATCGTCACGATGCTGCCGCTCTCCCTCTTGATGCGCCGCCGCCCGTCCCGCGAGGCGATCATCAAATCGGAAGTCCAAACCGAAATGGCCCGCGCCGATCTTGGCCTGTCTCCGAATGCGTTGATTGTTTTGCTGATGCTGGCGGGATTTTCCTGTTGTGTTGCCATGTCCATGCCGCAGGTCCATATCGTCGCCTATTGCGGCGATTTGGGATACGGCGTCGCACGCGGCGCGCAAATGCTGTCGCTGATGTTGTTTCTCGGGATTATTTCGCGCGTCGGCTCCGGCGTTGTTGCCGACAAAATCGGTGGCACTCTGACCTTGCTGATCGGCTCCTTCATGCAAGGGATCGCCCTGCTGCTCTATCTCTATTTTGACGAGCTGACATCGCTTTATGTGATTTCCGGTATTTTCGGCTTGTTCCAAGGTGGGATCGTGCCGATGTATGCGGTGATTTGCCGCGAATTTCTACCGCCCCGCGAGGCAGGTGCCCGCATAGGCCTTGTGGTCTCCTCGACCATGTTCGGCATGGCCTTTGGCGGGTATGTCTCCGGCTATATTTATGATCTCAGCCATAATTACGGCCTCGCTTTCATGAATGGTCTGGTCTGGAACGGCATCAATCTCGTGATTGTCGGCTGGCTTTTCTGGAAACAGGGACAATCACAACGCCTTGTCACGGCATGAGGGTGCGCACGGGCGGACTGAAAAAAGCCGGTTGCACTTTCCAACCGTCCGTAAGATATAAGCGCCATGCCACATTCAGATCATCAATCGGCCTTGGTGCTGTTTTCGGGAGGACAGGATTCCTCCGCCTGTCTCGCTTGGGCGCTTGAGCGGTTTGAGCGCGTTGAAACCATTGGGTTTGATTATGGCCAGCGCCACGCCATCGAACTGACCTTGCGGGCAGGACTGCGCGCTGCTTTTTCCGAGCTGAAGCCCCTTTGGGCCAAGCGGCTTGGCGAGGACCATTGCCTGGACCTCAAAGCATTGGGTGCTATTTCTCAAACCAGCCTCACCACCGATATTGCCTTCAAAATGCAGGAAGACGGCCTGCCCAACACCTTTGTGCCGGGCCGCAATCTGATTTTTCTGACCTTTGCCGCAGCCATCGCCTATCGGCGCGGCATCCGCCATATTGTCACGGGCGTTTGCGAAACCGATTATTCCGGCTACCCCGATTGCCGCGATGACACAATCAAAGCCCTGCAGGTCGCCCTCGGCCTCGGGATGGAACGACGCTTTGTGCTGCATACGCCATTGATGTGGATTGATAAGGCACAAACATGGGCCTTAACCCAAGAACTGGGCGGGGAAAAACTGGTCGAGATTATCCGCGATCAATCCCATTCCTGCTATCTGGGCGCACGGGATGTCCATGACTGGGGGCATGGTTGCGGAACATGTCCTGCCTGCGCCTTGCGGGCGGATGGTTTTTCCCGCTGGCGCACCACCCAAAAATAATTTACTGAGGCTCCCATGATGACATTGAACGCCCGTCGCAAAGCCGAAGGCATTGCCTTTTTGATTGCTTTCACAGCCTGTATTCCGCTGGCCAATCTAATGATCGGCCATTTCGGCACATTTTGCGTGCCCGACGGCCCTTGTTTGATACCGGTGGCCCCCGGCATTATGGCGCCGAGCGGTGTCTTGATGGTGGGTCTGGCGCTGGTATTGCGGGATTTGATGCAGCGCCGCTTGGGCAAAATCTGGGCCTTGCTGGCGATTGCCGCAGGCGCTTTGATCTCGGCTGCCATCGCCCCTCCGGCTCTGGTCATGGCCTCGACCATTTCCTTCATCTTGTCTGAACTGGCCGATTTTGCCGTCTACACTCCCTTGCAACGCAAGCGACTGGTGCTGGCTGTCTTCCTGAGCTCCTTTGCCGGACTGGTGGTCGATAGCCTCGTCTTTTTATGGCTGGCCTTTGATAATTTCTCGTTCCTCGGCGGTCAAATCATCGGCAAAATCTGGATGGTGCTGCTGGCCCTTCCATTGATTGCCTTGCTGCGTCGGCGCGACGAGCGGATCGGCCTTCAACCCGTCTAATCATCAAAAATCAGCTGGCTCAGAGAGGCAGTTCACTGTCCTGATAAGGCTGCAACGTGATGATATGGCTTGCCGCCTCATCCACCGCTTGGCGGGAATAGAGCATCGGCACATACCCCCCTTGCGCCCAAATCGGTGCGAGATCGCGGTAATGAGCGGAGCGCGGATCACCCGACTGCCCGGGTGCATTGATCCAGCGACTATTATCCCATTCACCGACATCAACGACAATGCGCACCGAGGCCCCGTGCGTCGTCCGAAAATCGGATATCCGATAGCCCGTATGCATGGGCGTGGACGCGCTGCCGCCATGCGGGAATGGCCCCACATCAAGCACAGGCCGATCTTCCGCTTGCGCAAAGCCCGCCAATGGATGTTCGAAATAGGCATGATGCAGACGGCCCCAGCGCCATTGGGTCGCCTCTTTGCCAAGATGGGCGACACAATCACGCCAAGCCTCGACCAAGGTGACCCGCATCAATTCATCACGCGCCACACGCGGGTCAGGCCCGAAGCGAGAGCCCGGATGTTCCAGAGCGCGCAACAAGGCATCCACATGTCCGGGCGCCAGCAAGGCACGCAATTTGGCATCGGGCACCAGACGGCGCATCAGCATGGGCTTGAGATGCTTGCTCCACCAGACCTCAAACAGCGCAGCCGCTGGTGAATTGGCATCCAGATTGCCATTCCAGTTGAGCATCAGGGCAAAGGCCAGTTGCTCCTCTTGGCCATTGGCGCTGATCCGTTTGGCCAGATCACGCAACAAGACCTGCATGCGCAACGCGGGCAAAGAAACGGTATCGACCTGCAAGGCACAGGCCTCGTCCAGACCGTGCTTGGCCTGCGCTTTCAAAACCTGATGGATACGGTCTGCGCGTGACGGCTCGATCCATTCATAGCCGACCTCATGGGGATAGTCTTTCGGCAGATTCATTGCATTGGCTGTGGCAATAAATCCGTCAGACGGGTTGACGCTGAGCGGCAACAGATCGGGATCAAGAAAACCCTGCCACTCGAACCGGCCATCCCCGGGCACAGGCAAAAGCCCGTTCCAGCCTTTGCGGATGGGTGTCATGCCGGACGGCACCCAAGCAATGCTGCCCGCGGTATCGGCATAGACATGATTGACGGAGGGAACAAGCCATCCCGCCATCGCCTTGCGGTAGCTTTCCAAGTCATGCGACCGCATGGAGACAAGGGAGCGCATATAGGGCGCTGTGCCGGGTTCGAACCAGACAGACCGCACGGCATAAAGCCGGTTAGCCTGCGGCTCTTCATGCAAAACCGGACCATGACGGGTAAAGCGCAAAGGCAATGTCTGCGCCTCATAGCCGCGCACGCCGAAATGGTGCTCGATGATTTCAACCGGCTCCCAACCATGTTCATAGCGATAAAGATCGGGATTGTCGGGATTGGTATCGTAGATATAAACGTCTTCCTGATCGGCATAAAAAATGGTCAGACCAAAGGCGGATGTCCCGTTATGCCCGATAGAGATGCCGGGGATCACAGGTTCGCCGCCGCCAATCACATCAAGGCCGGGCGCCGTCAAATGCACAAGATAGCGCAACCCGGGCAAGCCATGGGCACGATGCGGATCATTGGCCATGATGGGTCGGCCTGTTGCGCTTTTTTCCGACGCGATCACCCAATTATTGGAACCGGTCATGGTCTGATCCAGCACCACTTCGCCGAGATCATTGACCTTGGTCCAATGCCAGGCGTCTGCGGGTGTGGCCTGCAAGCGGGCTGCTTCAAAAGTCACCGTTGCACCCGCAAGCTTGAACAGGGTCAAAATTTCGAGCGGCACCGTTGCCAAATCAATTTCGGGCACATGTGTGGCCACCGCAGGCGGCTCAAGCATTTGCCGCAAGGCATCGGTTGCGGCATCCGCTTTTGCCAAGACATTTGCGCGCAAGACTTCCGAGAGGGCATTGCGCGTCAGACCATGGCTTCTGATGCGGACAACATCTTCGGCTGCCCATAGGGAGGGCTTGGTTTGCATCAAGGTAAATTCAGGAGGCAGACGGCTTTGGTCGCGCTTGGTCAAATCAATATAGGCATTGATGCCCGCCACAAAATGGCGGCAGATTGATTCTGCATCCGGCCCGTAAGCGGCCCATTCCGATGCCATATCGCCGCGGTACAAAAACAAGCGGGACGCATAATCTTGCGCAAGATAGCCGGGGCCAAAATCGGCAGCCAGCAGACCAAGGCCCCGCTTGCGCCACAGATCAAGCTGCCACAGCCGATCACGGGCTGCATTAAAGCCTTGCGCAAAAAACAAATCATCCATGCTTTCCGCGCGGATATGCGGAATCCCCCAGCGATCAATGATGATCTCCACCGGCGCTTTCAGGCCAGCAAGGATAAGATTTTCTTGTGAAGGCGCGGTTTGCATTGCCGGACTGTCCTGCCTCGTGTGATCCTGCCTCGTGTGATCCTGCGTCAAAGAGTTCCGCTCCCGTTCCTGAAGCGATTCTCGCTCATACACTCACACTAGACCCCACAGACGCAGAGGCAAGCGCAAAGCCTTGGGAAGCCCGCGCAGGCCAATAAATCTTGCGTATAAGACCGCGCGAGCAAAGAAAAATTCACTTTCCGCGCAAAAAGCGGGGCTTGCGGATCACGAAATAGTCCTTGCGGAAAAATTCCACAATCTCCTTGTAATCCCAGCTGCTGTTTCCTTTTTTGACCGTCAGCTGATAGTGCAGCGTTTCGGCATCAAGCTCTTTTGTATTGTGATACCATGGCAAATGTGCGGCCTGATAGGGTTTGTCCGCGCGCAGAGAAAACCACCACCGATCTTCGGTCTGGACAATATGGGGACGATAGAGCGCAAATGTTGTATCAATGGCAACATTGAAAAAGGCCCCGCGCCTTTGCTTCTCGTGCCAGAATTTACTTTCCCATTTCAACACTTTGGATTTCAAAGCATAGTGATCCGGCAGGTCGTCGATCTTGAGTGAAAAACCAACCTTGGTTACATCCTCATGCGCGCAGAGTGTTTCATAAAAATAATCTGCAAAATCCTCAGGGCATTGCGCATCCGGCAAGACATCGCAATCGCTCATGAAATAATAATCTTGTCCATAACGCGAAAATAAAGATGGCTCACGATAAAGTGCGTAAGGGCCAAAATTTTGTTTGAGCCGCTCAACCACAATGCCTTCTTTTTCAATCTGATCAAACCAAACCAAAAGTGGCTCATAGGTGGAGGCATTATCCAGAATAACAATTCGGGTAAATCCTGCGGAGCGGAAATAATCCACCTGCTGCCGCAGATAACTTAGCCGGTTATATGAAATCAGCAAAAGCGGAAAATTTTTAACCATCGAGCCTATGCCTTATCATACCGTTTTACGCCATTGACCAAGAAAAAAAGGGGATGGCTCCCCTTTTTATATTTTCTCTGCCCGCAAACGCCTTTTAGACGCTCATGGGTTCGGTGGAATGGATCCGCTCACCCCCGCCCAAACGGGCGGCGCGTGACATGATCTTGTTCAGTGCGCCGAGATATGAGCGCGTGGAAGCCACCAATGTATCAGGATCCGCGGCACGCGCTGTGACCATCCGCCCTTCCGCATCCGCCAAACGGACCGACACTTCGGCTTGCGCATCGGTACCTTCTGTCACGGCATGGACCTGATAGAGCTCAAGTTTAGCTTCATGCGGAACAATGGCATGCACGGCATTGAAGCAGGCATCGACAGGCCCGTTGCCGCTGGCTTGCACCGTTTGGTGTTTGCCATCCACATCCAATGTCATCGTGGCAAGCTGTGGTCCCTGCGTGCCCGCAACGATGGTCAGCGAGACCAGCTTGATCCGGTCCTGCGCATTGTCGATTTCATCATCAACCAAGGCTTCGAGATCCTCGTCATAGACATGCTTTTTCCGGTCCGCCAAATCCTTGAAGCGGCGGAACGCATCTTCCAAGGCGTTTTCACCCAATTCATAACCCAATTCCTTGAGCTTTTCGCGGAAGGCATGGCGGCCTGAATGCTTGCCCATCACCAAGGAGGTTTTCAACACACCCACCGATTCCGGTGTCATGATTTCATAGGTCTGAGTATTCTTCAGCATGCCGTCTTGATGGATACCGCTTTCATGCGCAAACGCATTCCGGCCGACAATCGCCTTGTTATATTGCACGGGGAAACTTGAGGCCGCAGACACGAGCTTGGAGGCCCGCATCAACATAGTGGCATCCACACCACACAGATAGGGCAAGACATCCTGACGGGTCTTCAAAGCCATCACGACTTCTTCGAGCGCTGCATTGCCCGCCCGCTCGCCAATGCCGTTGATCGTGCATTCCACCTGCCGCGCACCGCCCTCGATACCGGCCAGCGTATTGGCCACGGCCAAGCCAAGATCATTGTGACAATGGACTGAGAAAATCGCCTTGTCGGAATTGGGCACCCGCTCGCGAACGGTTTTAAACAATGCGCGATATTCGTCGGGCACCGTATAGCCCACCGTATCGGGAATATTGATGGTGGTTGCTCCGGCTTTGATAGCCGCCTCGACACAGCGGCACAGAAAATCGATTTCCGTGCGTGTGCCGTCTTCAGCCGACCATTCCACATTGGCCACGAGATTGCGCGCCCGCGTCACCGATTGCACAACCAGATCAAGTACCTTTTCCGGCTCCATCTGCAATTTATATTTCATATGCACGGGGGAAGTTGACAAAAAGGTGTGAATGCGCGGGTTTTTGGCATGGCGCACCGCTTCCCCTGCCCGATCAATATCCTTTTGACCGGCACGAGCCAGACCTGCCACTTGCGCGTTTTTCACAACGCGCGAAATTTCAGCCACCGATTCAAAGTCACCATTGGACGCGATGGGAAATCCGGCCTCGATGACATCAACGCCCATGCTATCGAGCAATTGCGCGATTTCGAGCTTTTCTTCGAGGGTCATCGTCGCACCGGGGGACTGCTCCCCATCGCGCAAGGTCGTATCAAAAATAATGATCCGATTGGCGTCTGATGTCGTGCTCATAAGTTTTATCCTTCATATGCGGCGACTAGTGCCTAGCCTGCCTGAAAATTCTGAATGGCTGAGAAAGTCATGGAAACCAGTCCCCCTGAGCGCCCAGGCACAAAGCCCGGCCGGCCCTCAGGGGCGGCTAAGGATCAGCAGCGGCAGAGCTAAACTGCGGATATGAAGCACCGACAAGGCCACAAGCCGTCCTTCACGCATCCCGCGTGTCCGACTTGCCTTATTCTGGGGCGCTGAAGCGACCACGTGCTCAATCCTCTAAACAAAAATGCAATCACTAAGATTCTATACCAATGAAATCCTTTTCCGCAAGGGAAAAGCAACCATTCATCAAAACGCCTGTCCGCAGCACAGAATTCTTGCTGCTTGGCACGCTCTCAATGCCCCATTTGGCTATGACTTGACGATGACAGCCGGAAACGTCCACATTACCCGCCATGACAATTAAGGAATAAAATCATGCGCCTACCCTCTTTCGCTCTCCGCTGGGCTTTCACACTTTGCCTCGCCCCCGTTTTGCTGGCGTGCCAGAGCACGGCCCCCACCCAGCCTGCAGCAAGCGGTGGAGCAGTGTCCTCGCAAGATTATGCCAGCCTGCCGGCAGGGGTCACGCCCAAAAATTTCCACCTGCCAACCGATAAAGGATGCGGGGGAGACATTGCCCGCTTTCGTGCTGTCATCGACAATGACTTGGCCTCGGGCCACACGACCGACAAAGTCAACCAAGCCATTCATGGCGAGTTGAACAAAATCGCCAGCACCTGCCCGTCACAAGACGCCAGTGCCTCACAGGCTGTCCGCGCGCTTAAATCAAAATATGGCTATCCAAGCCATGATTGATCAGACCGGCAAAACCGTTTCGAACCAATCGAGCAAATAAGGATGCATGCGCTCGGGGATCAGATCTGCCTTGGTGCGTACGACATGCAAAGCGGACAATTCGGGATGGCGCTGTTGGGCCTGCCATTGGGCAAAGCGATCCAAAGCCGTTTGCGCCGTGCATGTCATCTTTGCATGGCATAAAAAGGCCACGCGCAAGTCTTCTTCCACCAATGTGATCCGATCCTCAAAACACATATCGGGCGGGCCAAAGCCCGTCTCCTCCAATAGCTCGCGGGCCGCACTGCCGGTGAGATCCACATACGCCCCGCGGCAGTCGCTCAAATCCGGCGTGCCCGCGGGGAAATAGATCTTGCCCGCATTGGATGTATGCGCAGCCATCACACCCAAGAGATAAGCCTCATCAAGCGTCTTGAGGGCCGCGCAGGAAAAACCGTTGCGCACGGATTTGTCCGGATGCCCCCAATCCCGCAAAGCCATAAAATGCGAATAGCGGGCTTGGAAATAACAGCTTTTATAAATATCATCCTCAACCGCACCGTGATGCATCAACAACACAGTGCCATCATAGACATGCTCATTGCCTGCACTCAGTTGATCCCAATACTGCGCAATGGCTTGGGCATTGTCACTGCTCCACGCCCAATGCCAATCCTCCACACGCGCTTCGATGCGACGGATCGGCAAAATCCTAGACACGCCCATGTCAAAGCCGTTCCGCGACAAACAGGCGTTCGGGGGCCATCATCTCATCTTGTGCGGCAACAAGCGGCAGCTCGTCGGTTTTTAGCCGCATCATCACCATCAACAGCGCGAACACCATCGATCCAGTCCGCTCGAGAATATGCTGTGGTTGCAATGTTCGCAGGAAATGAAACAGCACAAGACTGGCTGTCACATCCCCCGCGCCATTGGGCGAGAGCGGCAATTTGGGCAACCGCAATCGCCAGATTTCCGTAGGGGTCGACAAAACCATATCAATCGCCTGCTCCGGCGTGTCCGCCAGTCTGGCCGATGTCAGACAAATCAATCGCGGCCCCTTGCTGTGCAAAAGCCGTAAAGCAAGGCGCAGACTGTCGAGATCGGACACGCGCACATCACTGATTTGTTCCAATTCAAACAGATTGGGCGTTAAAATATCAGCCAGAGGCAAAGCACGCTTTTTAAAAAAATCCGCAATGGCAGGCGCGACAAAAAAGCCGCGCCCCTGATCCCCCATCACCGGATCACAACACCAGATCACCTCTTTATTGGCCGCCTTGACCATAGAAACCGCATCCAGCACCGCATCGCCCAAGGCGGGTGAGCCCAGATAGCCGGTCAGTACCGCCTTGCATTGCGGAAAAATAGCGCGGCGCGACAGGCCTTGCAGCAAAGCCTGCACCTCGTCTGGCGGCGTGACGCGCCCCTCCCAATCCGCATAGCCTGTGTGATTGGAAAACTGCACCGTATTCAACGGCCAGACGTCCATGCCCATTCTTTGCAAAACAAACGACACGGCAGCATTCCCGACATGGCCATAAACAACATGGGACTGGATCGACAGAATGGACATCGATGAATCCTTCAAATCGCCATCAACCCAAACGGGGGGACTCACACGCAATCCCCACATAGCATGGCTTGATGACGCTTTTGTTATTTGATGGTTTCTGCCGCTTTTTTGGCAAACCGACCATCAAAGGTCTTGCTCAGATCGACATTGGTGCCCTTGAGCTCCTCGTCATATTTCACGAGCATGTCATTGGCGCTTTTCATCCCAGCCTCCGGAATCAGGCCGGTCAGCGAGTAAGTCGGCTTGGAGTTTTTCACAGCCAGCATGTAAAGGGCCTTGTCGCCCAACAAATATTCTTCGGGCACTGCGGCGGCAATATCCTCGGGCGTTGCCTTGGCAATCCATTGCAGCGCCTTGTAAAGCGCATTGGTGGCGGCTTGGACGGTGTTCGGATTTTTGTCGATAAACTCTTTCTTGATGTAAAGAACCGCTGCGGGATTGGAACCGCCGAACAAGGACCGCGTTCCCTCCTCAGTGCGGGTATCCACCACAATTTTGATATCGCCGTCTTTTTCAAGCATCGACAAGACCGGCTCAAGATGCGAAATCGCATCGATTTGGCCATTGCGGATCGCCGCCAAGGCCGAAGCCGCAGAGCCCACGCCGATGAAGGAGGCGTCCTGCGGCGTCAATCCGGCCTGTGCGAGCACAAAATTCGCCATCATATTGGTCGAGGAGCCGGGGGCGGTGACCCCGATCTTCATGCCCTTCAAATCAGCGGGCCCTTTATAAGTTGCAGCCTTCGCCTTGCTGACACCGATGGCAATGCCGGGGAAACGACCCAATTCAAGCACCGCCCGAATATCCTGTCCCTTGGCTTGCATCCGGATGGTATGCTCATAGGCACCGGTGACCAGATCAACCGAACCGCCGACCAAGGCCTGCAAGCTTTTGGCACCGCCTGCAAAATCATTGATTTCGACATCAAGGCCTGCCTCTTTGAAAAAGCCCTTCCGTTCGGCAATGGTCAAAGGCAGGTAGTAGAGCAAGGCCTTGCCCCCCACACCGATCACCAGTTTGGGCTTCTCGATCCCCTGTGCAGGAGCCGATCCGACCGAAACACCCAACGCCACCAAAGCCGCAAGGCCTGCCAGCACAGCCAGTTTTGAAATTTTCATTGCCTCAACTCCCTTTATCCTCGCGGGCGGTTACGCCTCATTGCGTCCGGCCTGTTCGGGCCGCCAGACCAGTAATTTGTTTTCGATGCGCGTGACCACAGCATCCACAACCAGCACAAAAGCCGCGAGGATCACCATACCGGCAAACACACCCGTGGTATCAAACACGCCTTCCGCCTCGTGGATCATATAACCAAGACCCGCGGCCGAACCAAGATATTCTCCCACTACCGCCCCCACCAGCGCAAAGCCGACCGAAGTGTGCAAAGAGGAAAACATCCAAGACAAGGCCGCAGGCCAGTAGACATGACGAAATAACTGTTTTTCATCCATGCCCAGCATGCGGGCATTGGCCAGCACCACAGGGGAGACTTCCTTCACGCCCTGATAGACGTTGAAAAAGACAATGAAAAACACCAGCGTGACCCCGAGCGCCACTTTTGACCAGATCCCGAGCCCCAGCCACAACATAAAAATGGGGGCCAGCACAACGCGCGGCAAGGCATTGGCCATTTTCACATATGGATCAAAGATCGCGTTCACCATCGGCCGGCGCGCGAACCAGAACCCGATCAAAATGCCCCCGCCCGCACCGATCAGAAAAGCCAGAATGGTTTCGGTCAGTGTGATCGACAGATGTTTCCAGATCAAAGGGCCCGAAAAAAGCTTGATAATGCGGAAAAACACATCCGAAGGCGTCGAAAAAAAGAATTTTGGCAGGAAATAGACCCCAAAAATCTCAACCGAGGATCCGATATGCCAGATTAACAAGAAAACCACGGCCACAAGGATTTGATAGGTCAGAAGGCGCGCTTGGGACATCACACAACCCCTCCCTGATAGGCTTTCATGACTTCGCCGCGCAATTGCTCCCAAATGCGTTTGTGAAGGGCGTGGAAGGCCGGATCAAGCCGCACATCCATGGCATCGCGCGGGCGTGCCAGATGGATCGGGTGATCCCCGATGATGGTGGCTGACGGGCCGGAACTCATGATCACCACCCGATCAGACAGCGCAATCGCCTCTTCAAGATCATGCGTGACAAATAAAACGGCTTTTTTCTCGCGCGACCACAAATCCAACAGCAAATTCCCCATAATTTGCCGTGTTTGCGCATCCAATGGGCCGAAGGGCTCGTCCATCAGCAAAATGGTGGGATTGCGGATCAGCATCTGCGCCAAACCAACCCGTTTGCGTTGCCCGCCCGAGAGCTGATGCGGATAGCGCCCGCCAAAACCCTGCAAGCCAACTTGGGCCAACCAGTCATCCGCCTGCCGATGGGCCTCTGCTTGCGCCACACCGCGCACTTCAAGCCCGATGGCGATATTGTCGCGGGCCGTTTTCCAAGGCATCAGCGCATCTTGCTGGAAGAGATAACCGGCTTTCTCATTCAAACCGTTCAAAACATGGCCAAAAATTGCGACCTGCCCCATGGCGGGCGTTAACAATCCGGCGGCGGCATTGAGAAGCGTTGACTTGCCGCAGCCCGTTGGTCCGACAATCGAGACAAATTCGCCCTCAGCCACATCAAGGCTGGCTTGCGCCACAGCGCGATAACCGCCCGAACCGCCATAGACAATATCAATCGATTGCAAAGAGACCGCTTTGGCCATGATCTAGATCCGATTTCCACCCTGTTACCCCAGTCTAACCGACTTGGCGGCTTGTGTCAGGTCAAGGGTGATTCAAAAAAAAGACCCCGCAGCGGCGGGGTCTTTAATCTCTAACATCCAGAAATAAAAGGGAAATGCCCGATTATTTCAGAAGAAATTAGTTCTTGGACTTGTCGACCAGAGCCTTTTCCTTGATCCAAGGCATCATGTCACGCAGACGCGCGCCGACTTCCTCGATCTGGTGGGCTGCATGGCGGGCGCGAGTGGCCTTGAACGAGGTCTGGCTGACCTTGTTTTCAAGCATCCAATCACGGGTGAATTTACCGCTCTGGATGTCAAACAACACGCGCTTCATTTCGGCTTTGGTTTCTGCCGTGATGATGCGGGGGCCGGTGACATATTCGCCATATTCAGCGGTGTTGGAGATCGAATAATTCATGGTGGCAATGCCGCCTTCGAAAATCAGATCCACAATCAGCTTCACTTCGTGCAAGCACTCGAAATAAGCCATTTCAGGGGCATAACCGGCTTCCACGAGGGTTTCAAAGCCCGCACGGATCAATTCCACCAAGCCGCCGCACAACACGACCTGCTCGCCGAACAGATCGGTTTCACACTCTTCCTTGAAGGTGGTTTCGATCACACCGGCGCGACCGCCGCCATTGGCGGAGGCATAGGACAGACCGATATCATGGGCATTACCCGAGGCATCCTGATGGATGGCGAGCAAGGACGGCACGCCGCCGCCACGCTGATATTCGGAACGCACGGTGTGGCCGGGGCCCTTGGGAGCGACCATCAACACGTCGAGATCGGCACGGGGCTCGATCAGGTTGAAATGCACATTCAGGCCGTGTGCGAACATCAAAGCCGCACCTTTCTTCATGTTTTCAACGAGATGGTCGTGATAGATCTCGGCTTGCAATTCATCGGGGGTCAGCATCATGACCACATCGGCCCATTTGGCAGCCGAGGTCACGTCCATGACCTTGAGGCCTTCAGCTTCTGCCTTTTTGGCAGAGGCGGAACCGGGACGCAGACCAATGGCGATTTCTTTCACGCCGGAATCGCGCAGGTTGAGCGCATGGGCATGGCCTTGCGAGCCGTAGCCGATAATGGCGACCTTTTTGGTCTTGATCAGGTTGATATCAGCGTCACGGTCGTAATAAACGCGCATGGAGGCTCTCCTTGAACTGGATTTGGTATCATTTTCTGTGCCAGAGCGATTAAGCGTCAAAGCCTTTCAAATCAAGTGTTAATTGCTGAAAGGGGGTGCAAAGCCGCAATGCATCTCATTTTCCGTCCCATAACAGGGGTAGAGTGGACAAAAGCAGCAAGACCGCCATGGCCCCGTTAAACAGCCGCAAACGCAGCGGATCGGACAAAAATCCGCGCAAACCGACCCCAAAACCCGCCCAAAGGGCGATGCAAGGCAGATTTATGACCCCGAAAACCACGGCTACGACAAAAATCGAGAACCAAAACGGGTCGGGCACCGTATAGGCGGTCATGGCGGTGAGGCCCATGGCCCAGGCTTTGGGATTGACCCATTGAAACAAGGCGGCCTCGATGAAGCGCATGGGACGGGCACGGGCCTTTTCACCCCCCAAACCGCCCGAACGGGCCAAAGAATAAGCCAAATACAGCATATAAAGGGCACACAGACCCCGCAAAACATCATGCAGCAGCGGCACAGCCAGCAAAGCCACCCCAAGCCCCGCCCCCACCGCCACCAGCATGACCGTAAAGCCGATGGAAATGCCCATCATATGGGCGAGCGTGGCCCGAAATCCGAAATTCACACCGGACGCCAGCAGCATCATATTATTGGGACCGGGGGTCACGGAGCTGACGGTCGCAAACACGCACAGAGCCCAAAAGAGCTCCGCCTCCATGTTGAACCAAGCCGGATAGGCCACACTAACCATCAAAGCGAGACTTCTTTCTGGGTTGTTTACACGAAAAGGGGCAATTTTCCGGCCCGAACCAGACTATCCCAAGCCCCTTCTATCCTGAACAATGCCCGTTTGTTTGGGACGGAAGCGGAGGCTTTCGACAGCCTCCAAGTCTCACCTCAAAACGCTTCAGCCCCGCGTGCCATGGCGGCGACACCGGTACGCGAGACTTCCACCAAGCCCACTTCGGTCAGCGTGCCCAAAAAGCGCTCGACCTCTTCCGAGGTGCCGGTCAGCTCGAACATGAAGGAGGTCAGGGTCGCATCCATGGTGCGGGCCCCAAAGGCTTCGGCGAGCCGCAAGGCCTCGCGCCGCGCGTCCCCCGTGCCGACCACTTTCACAAGCGCCAATTCACGCTCCACAAAAGCGCCATGGGTGGTCAGATCGCGCACCCGATGCACCGGCACCAGACGCTCCAGCTGATGGATGATCTGCTCGATGACCTGCGCTGTTCCGGTGGTGACCACCGTGATGCGCGAGACATGTTTCTGATGTTCGGTTTCAGAAACGGTCAGGCTCTCGATATTATATCCACGACCGGAAAACAGACCGGCGATGCGCGCCAATACGCCCGGCTCGTTATCAACCAGAACCGACAAGGTATGACGGCGCGACACCTGATGTTTGGGCGGATCGGAATAATGCGATTTCATGGCGTTTACTTTCTCTTCTTCAACAGGATTTCAATGCGGCAATACGAAGGGGCCACGCACAGGCTCATCCGCCTCGTCATACCCAACGATCCACGGTTCGGCCATGGCGTCGTGATGCCATTGTCTGAAAGCAGACGAGCCCAAAACAGCCGTGCAATAGGCTTGGCTTGCGGCATCCACCGTGATCGAAAAGGTAGCAAGCCGCGTCACCACCGGTGCAAACATGGCATCGGCTGCGGTAAAACTGCCAAACAAAAACGGCCCCTGCCCAGACGGCTTGCCATAGGTCGAAAGCGCCTTGTTCCATAAATGCGTGATGCGGGCCACGTCTTTATCAACCGCCTCGCCCCGCTCTTTGGCCGGATGAACTTTCCGCACATTCATCGGGCAGGCCTGCCGCAAGGCACGGAAACCCGCATGCATTTCATGGGCGATGGTGCGCGCAAAAGCCCGCGCCTTCTGGTCTTTCGGCCAGATGGCCTTGTCGGGGAAACGCTCGGCCAGATAATCCATGATCGCGACCGATTCCCACACCGTCACATCCCCATCGACCAGCACAGGAACGGTGGAGCCCGCCTGATAGGCATCAAGGCGCGGGCGGAACTCCGGCGTATCAAGCGGAATGAGATCCTCGGTAAAAGGAATATCCAGCATCTTCATCAAAATCCACGGCCGCAGCGACCAAGACGAATAGGCCTTGTTGGCAATCACCAGTTTCATGACGTTTTCTCCATATGGGCCTTTGCCCCCAATGAAAAATCAATCGCTGCGCGGGCATGCAGCTTGGCTGTGTCATAGACAGGGCACAGACAGTCTTCGGGCGCAAGCAAAAGGCCAATTTCCGTACAGGCAAAGGCCACACTGTCAGCCCCAGCCGCACGGCCTTTTTTCACGATGTCCAGATAGATGTTTTTTGATGCGGGATTGATGATGCCGCGCACCAGTTCCGCAAAAATAATGCGATCAAGTTCTTGACGATCAGACGCGTCCGGCACCATGGCCTCGATACCGAAGCCGCTTTGCAAACGCTCCGCATAAAAGCGCTCTTCCATGACAGGTTTTGTGGCGAGCAACAGGGGCTTTTTCGACCCACCCTTTTGCAGAGCCGCCCCCAAAGCATCGGCGATGTGCAGAAGAGGGACGGAACAATGCGCTTCTACGACAGGGGCGACACGATGCATGAGATTGGAACAGATCAACAAGCAATCCGCACCGCCCTTTTGCAAATTCAGACCGGCCTCGGCCAAACGCTGTCCCGCCTCGGGCCAGCCTTGCGGATTTTGCAAAGCCTGAATGTCGGCAAAATCAAAACTATGCAGCACAAGCGAGGCAGAGTGCAGCCCGCCCAAGGCATCGCGCACACCCCGATTGATCTCTGCATAATAGGTTGCGGTGGATTCCCAACTCAACCCGCCAATCAGCCCGATGGTCTTCATCGCATCACACCAAAGCTTTGCCCTTGCTGTCGATGACCTGACCGATGTCTTGTTCCACATCGGCAAGGATCATTTCATTATGGGCCTTGCCCGACGGGATCATGGGGAAGCAGTTTTCTTTCTTATCGACAAGACAATCAAACACCACCGGCAAGGGGCTGTCGATCATTTCCATGATCGCGGCATCAAGCTGATCGGGATCAGAGCAGCGGATGCCCTTGGCCCCATAGGCTTCCGCAAGCTTCACGAAATCAGGCAGGCTTTCGGAATAGCTTTCCGAATAGCGCGAGCCATGCAGCAACTCCTGCCACTGACGCACCATGCCCATATATTCATTGTTAAGAATGAAAATTTTGACCGGCAGGCGATATTGCATCGCGGTCGACAATTCCTGAATATTCATCTGGATCGAGGCCTCACCGGCAATATCGATCACCAAGGCTTTGGGATGGGCCAATTGCACGCCGATGGCGGCTGGAAAACCATAACCCATAGTGCCCAGACCACCCGAGGTCATCCAGCGATTGGGGTCATCAAAGCGGAAATATTGCGCAGCCCACATCTGGTGCTGGCCGACTTCCGTTGTGACATAGACATCGCGGTCTTTGGTGAGCTCGTAAAGCCGTTCCACCGCATATTGCGGCTTGATGGTTTTGCCGGACTGGTTGTAGCCAAGGCAATTGCGGGCCCGCCACTCCTTGATTTGCTGCCACCAAGACCCGAGCGCCTTGCTGTCCACTTTCGGATTGGTTTTTTTCCATTGCGCCAGCATGTCCGACAAGACATTGGCGCAATCGCCGATAATGCCGATATCGGCTTTGACATTTTTATTGATCGAGGAGGGATCAATATCGATATGGATTTTTTTGGACTTGGGCGAAAAGGCATCCAGACGACCGGTGATGCGGTCATCAAACCGCGCCCCCACGCAAATCATCACATCGCAATCATGCATTGTGAGATTGGCTTCATAGGTGCCGTGCATGCCCAACATGCCCAGCCATTGCTGATCACTCGCCGGAAAAGCGCCAAGCCCCATCAAGGTCGAGGTGATGGGGAAGCCTGTCAGCCGCACCAATTCACGCAGCAAGCCTGCCGCTTCCGGACCTGCATTGATGACACCGCCGCCCGTATAGAACACAGGGCGCTTGGCCTTGCCCATCAATTCTACGGCGGCGGCGATCTTGTCGGCATCGCCTTGCACGCGCGGACGATAGGTCTTGTGCTGGTTGTCGATGGGGCGGGCATAGCGGCCTTTGGCAAATTGCACGTCTTTGGGGATGTCGATGACGACCGGACCCGGACGGCCATTGGCGGCCACATAAAAGGCCTCGTGCAAAATGCGCGGCAAATCCTCAATCGAACGCACAAGATAGTTATGCTTGGTGCAATGGCGGGTAATGCCGACCGTATCACATTCCTGAAACGCATCCGACCCGATGAGATGGGTGGGCACCTGACCGGTGATGCAGACCAAGGGAATGGAATCCATCATGGCATCGGTGAGGCCTGTGACCGCATTGGTAGCCCCGGGGCCCGAAGTGACCAAGACACAGCCCACTTTGCCGGAGGAACGCGCATAGCCCTCGGCTGCATGGACGGCGGCCTGTTCATGCCGGACCAGAACATGGCTGACTTTGTCCTGCAGAAACAGAGCGTCATAAATCGGCAGAACCGCGCCACCCGGATAACCAAAAATCTTTTCGACGCCTTGATCCTGCAATGTCTGGATCACCATTTCCGCGCCGGTCAATTCCTTGCTCATCGCTCTCGTCTCCATCCTGTCGGACCTTTGTCCGCTTTTAACCCCATCACGCCTTGGTTTTTCCAACCGTTGCGCGGCCAATAAAAAAGCCCCTTGGAGGGGCTTGGTTCAGCGTCAGTCTCAGGCCACCGGTCTTATTGACCGTCCTGCTCCTGACGCCAGCCTACTACAATAAGTGCCTGTTTCATGGCCCACTGCTTTCTTGATTAAGGTGCAAAGACTAGCCCTTGCCCAAAGGGCCGTCAAGGGGGGTGCGCGAGGCCTGTTGGCCGGTCGCGGTTAAAGCGCGTGAGGCCTGTTGGCCGGTCGCGGTCAAAGCGCGTGAGGCCTGTTGGCCGGTCGCGACTGGAAAAAAGCCTCTGCTTTTTCAGGAGAAATCCAAGGAAAATCAGGGAGTTGATGCCGAAACCACGTATGCTGGCGGCGGGCATAATGGCGGGTATCGGCTTTGCCTTTGACGATCGCTTCCTCAAAAGACACATCGCCGCGCAAGGCGGCCATGAGGCCCGGCACCCCATGCGCCCGCATCACCGGCAAAGCGGGATCGAGATCGAGCGCCTGCAAGGCCTCGACCTCGGCAAGCGCGCCTTCGGCCATCATCGCGTCAAAACGGGTATCAATGCGCGCGCGCAAAACCGCGCGATCGGGCGCCAGAAAAACCGGCACGGCCCGCGAACGCGCCAATAAGGCGCCGTGTCGCGGCCCTTGGAAGGAGCGGATCGAGCGGCCCGTGGCCTCAAACACTTCCAAAGCGCGGCAAATGCGTTGCGGATCTGAGGGCCTCAAACTGCTGGCCGCCTCGGGATCGCAGGCAGCCAAGCGCTGATGCAGCGCTTGCGGGCTGATCTCTTGCGCCAAGGCCCGCACACGGGCGCGGATGTCATCGGGAATGGCGGGGATATCGGACAGGCCATCCAGCAAAGCGCGGAAATAAAGCCCTGTGCCGCCAACAAAAATCGGCAATTGCCCCTGTGCATGGCAGCGGGCAAGCACCGCCCCCGCATCCCGAAGCCAGGCGGCGACCGAATAATTGACATCGGGTGCGACATGGCCAAACAGCGCATGCGGCACCTCTGCCTCCTCGTCGATGGTGGGGCGGGCGGTCAAAATCCGCAACGGCGCATAGACCTGCATGGAATCGGCATTGATGACGACGCCATTTCGTGCTTTGGCAAGGCGGATGGCCAAAGCGGACTTGCCGCTGGCCGTTGGTCCTGCGATGAGAAGGGCCTCTGCCATCTTATCCGATTCCTCGATCCTTGAGTGCCCCATGTCTAATTGTGTTGCCACCCTGATAGGCCCCTCGCATCATCTTTGCCTCAGCGATGCCCTGATTGCGCAGGCAAGGCAAGCCCTTGACGGCCCCACAGAGACGGCATGGCTCGATTTTGGTGTGGCCGCCGATGTGTTTTTCCAAAAACCAACGGACAAGTCCCCCAAGCAAATCCAGCATCGGATCAAGCAGGCTTTGGGTGATCAGCCGGTCGATGTGATTGTGCAAGCGCGGGCGACGCGCCGCAAATCCTTGTTTCTGGCGGACATGGATTCGACCATGATCGGGCAGGAATGCATCGACGAGCTCGCGGATTTTGTCGGGTTGCGGGCGCAGGTCTCGGCAATCACCGAACGGGCCATGCGCGGCGAGCTGGAATTTGAATCCGCCCTGCGCGAGCGCGTGGTGCTGTTGAAAGATCTGCCGCTGGCGGTGGTCGACCAGATTTTGAAAGAGCGCATCACCTATAATGCGGGCGGCGAAATTTTGGTGAAAACCATGCGGAAGATGGGCGGTTATACGGCACTGGTATCGGGCGGCTTTACGGTTTTTACCGGCCCCGTTTCAGCGCATCTGGGATTTGACGAGCACCGCTCGAACCATTTGCTGGTTGAAGGCGCGACACTGGCAGGGCTTGTCGATGATCCGATTTTGGGGCGGGAGGCCAAGCGCGAGCGGCTGATGGCCTTGCGCGCTGAGTTTCAATTAGACGACCATGCAACGCTTGCGGTCGGGGACGGCGCCAATGATCTCGACATGTTGGGCGAGGCCGGGCTTGGCATCGCCTATCGCGCCAAGCCCGCTGTGGCCGAAGCCGCCGATGCGCGGCTGGATCATGCCGATCTGACGGCGCTTCTTTACGCGCAGGGTTATTGCCAAGCCTATTTCGCCAAGGTCTGACGTTCGCGCGCTTTACAGTGCTTTGGCGGTTTCGCGCAGACGGTATTTCTGGATTTTACCGGTCGAGGTTTTCGGAATATCGGTAAACACCACCGTGCGCGGGATTTTATACGAGGCGAGGTGCTCACGGCACCACGCGATGATCTCCGCTTCCGTGGCCGTAGCCCCGGGTTTCAGCTCGATGAAGGCGCAAGGGGTCTCGCCCCATTTCTCGTCGGGACGCGCCACCACCGCCGCCGTCTGGACGCTGGGGTGCTTGAACAAGGCATCCTCGACCTCGATGGAGGAGATGTTTTCGCCCCCTGAAATGATGATGTCCTTGGAGCGGTCCTTGAGCTGGATATAGCCGTCGGGATAGATCACGCCGAGATCGCCTGAATGGAACCATCCGCCCGCAAAGGCCTCTTGGCTGGCCTCCGGATTTTTCAGATAGCCGCGCATGACGACATTGCCGCGCATCATCACCTCGCCCAGCGTTTCGCCATCCGCCGGCACGCTTTCCATGGTCAGGGGATCTTTGACATCCAGTGCCTCAAGCGCCAGATAGCGCACGCCCTGACGGGCTTTTTTGGTGGCTTGGGCGGCGGGATCGAGCAAGTCCCACGCCTGCTGCCAATCATTGACGACCGAGGGGCCATAGGTTTCGGTGAGGCCGTAAATATGGGTGACGTTGAAACCGGCCTGCCGCATATTGGCCAGCACCACTTCGGGCGGCGGGGCGGCGGCGGTAAAAAATTCCACGACATGCGGCAGCGGCCGCTTCTCAGACTCCGGCGCATTGACGAGCGTCGACATGACAATGGGCGCACCGCATAAATGCGTCACTTTGTGATCGGCAATGGCATCAAACATGGCTTTGGCGCGCACATAGCGCAGACAGACATGCGTGCCCGCCACCACCGAAATCGACCACGGGAAGCACCAGCCGTTGCAATGAAACATCGGCAGCGTCCATAAATAAACCGGATGCTTGCCCATGCCGCAGGTGACGATATTGCCCTGCCCTAACAGATAGGCACCGCGATGGTGATAGACCACGCCTTTCGGATTGCCGGTGGTGCCGGACGTGTAATTGAGCGCAATCGCATCCCATTCATCACCGGGGGCGGTGCGGCTATAATCCTCATGGCCCAAGGCAACGAAATCCTCATATTCGACAGAGCCGATGCGCTCGCCCTCGCCGTGATATTCGGGATCGTCATAATCGATCACCAGCGGCTTGACCTTGGCCTCTGCCAAAGCCTGTTTCATGATTTTGGAAAATTCACGATCGGTAATGACAACCTTGGCCTCGCCGTGATCAAGCGAGAAAGCAATGATGGCCGGATCAAGCCGCGTATTGAGCGTGTTCAAAACACCCCCCGTCATCGGCACGCCGTAATGGCATTCAAGCATCGCAGGCGTATTGGCAAGCAACACGGCCACCGTATCCCCGCGCTTGATGCCGTGCTGCGCCAGCGCCGAGGCCAGCTTGCGGCTGCGCGCATAAAAATCGCGATAAGTGCGCCGCAAATCCCCGTGAATGATGGCCAAATGATCGGGATAGACCTGCGCCGCACGCTCCAGAAAAGACAGAGGGGTCAAAGGCTGGTAATTGGCGGGATTTTTATCAAGATCCCTGTCATAGATCGATTGTGCTGACATCTCCGCCCTCCGTTGATCCGTATCCTTTAAACCATTGGCCGCAGGCTAACCGCGCCGCGCCCGCGCTTCAATGGCGAAATGGGGATAAATCTCTCATTCAATAGGCTAGACTCGATCAAAACCAACCATCACATCCAATGGCGCACGACATCGCTGATCAGTTTCAAGCCGATCAGAAAGGTCATGGCATAGACAAGGGTGTAAAAATTTTCCTTGTCAAACCGCCGCACCAGCCAGACGCCGAGAAAGGTTGTGGCAATCGCGACCGGCAACATCACAACCGAGACATGCAGGTTTTCCGGCGTGAACTGGCCCAGTGAAAAATAGCTGAAGGCCTTGATAAAATTGGTGGCGGCAAAAAACATCGTGGCCGTGCCCGCATAGATTTGCGGCGGCAGGCGTTGCGGCATCATATAGACTTGGAAGGGCGGCGAGCCCGCATGCGCGACAAAGCTCGTATAGCCGGACACCGTCCCCCAGAAAATCGCCCGCGCCCGATGCGGGCTGGTGGTGACAGGCAGTTTTTCCAGCCATTTGCGCGCATATTGATAAAGCACAAATCCGACCGCAATCACGCCCACCACCAGACGCACCACGTCTTCCGTGGCCGAGGAGGCGAGATACCAGCCGATCAAAATCCCGATCACCGACCCCGGCAGCATCAAAAACAGATTGGTTTTGTCGAAATCATTTCGATAGGCCCAGACGCTGACGACATCTTGCACCAGCATCACCGGCAGTAAAATCGCTGCCGCCTGCACGGGTGAAATCACCAAGGCCATCAAGGGCACGGCCAGCAGCCCCAAACCGTTGAAACCGCCTTTGGCAATACCCAAAATGGTCACCGCCACCGTGGCTGTCGCATAAAACACAAGGGTTTCATGGGACAAGGATGTTAAAAATGCAGGCACGTGATCTATTCCGGCGGAGCTTCGAAATCTTAAGACTATAGGCGTAAAGACCATTGTCTTGGCCGCAGAGCAAGCCCCTTTCACCACAAAAAGCCTGCATTCTCCTCATAGCTGCCCCAAAGCGGTTGCGCCATAAGTCTGTCCTGACACCACCGCCCCCGGATGCTAGAGCAGGAGCAAATCAGGGAGCGGGAGAGCAAGACAATGGCCCATACACACAGCAGCCGTTATGCCGAGACCTATCAGGCATCGATGACGGATCGTGAAACATTCTGGCTGAATGTGGCCAAATCCATTGACTGGATCAAACCGCCGAGCCGTGCTTTCGATGCCAGTCAGGGCGTCTATGGCCGCTGGTTTCCCGATGCAGAGGTCAATACCTGCTATAATGCGCTGGACCGGCATGTGGCTGAGCGCGGCGACCAGCTGGCCGTCATTTATGACAGCCCTGTCACGGGCTCCAAAAGCCAGCTGACCTATCGGGAGATGCGCGATCAGGTGGCGCGTCTGGCTGCCGTCATCCGCGATCAGGGTGTTGAAAAGGGCGACACCGTCCTGATCTATATGCCCATGATCCCCGAAGCCCTGATGGCCATGCTGGCCTGTGCGCGTCTGGGCGCGGTGCATTCGGTGGTGTTTGGCGGCTTTGCCTCCAAGGAGCTGGCCACCCGCATCGAGGATGCCCATCCGAAACTGATTATCGCCGCCTCCTGCGGGATCGAGCCCAACCGCGTGGTGACCTATAAGCCCTTGCTGGACGAAGCCATCACCCTCTCCGCCCACAAGCCCGGAAAAGTGATTGTGTTCCAGCGTCCGCAAGCCCATGCCACTTTGATCGCAGGGCGTGACCTTGATTGGGTGGACGCAATGGCGGGGGCGGAAAAAGCCGGAAAAAGCGCTGACTGCGTGCCGGTGAAAGCCACGGATCCGCTTTATGTGCTCTACACTTCCGGCACCACCGGCAAGCCGAAAGGCGTTGTGCGCGACAATGGCGGGCATCTGGCCGCCCTCGCTTGGTCTGTGCCCAATCTTTATGACATCCATGCAGGGGATGTGTTCTGGACCGCCTCCGATGTCGGCTGGGTGGTGGGACACAGCTATATTGTCTACGGGCCTTTGGTGAATGGCGCGACCACGGTTGTGTATGAAGGCAAGCCGGTCGGCACGCCCGATCCCGGTGCATTCTGGCGGATGATTTCGGAATACAAGGTCAAGGCCCTGTTTACGGCGCCGACCGCCTTCCGCGCGATCAAAAAAGAAGACCCCAATGCCGAGCATTTGAAAAAATACGATATGAGCCAGTTCAAGGCGCTGTTTCTGGCCGGTGAACGCGCCGACCCCGACACCGTCAATTGGGCCGAGACCAAATTGGGCGTGCCGGTGATCGACCATTGGTGGCAGACCGAAACCGGCTGGGCGATTGCGGGCAATCCCTTGGGACTGGGCCCGCTGCCTGTCAAACACGGCTCCCCCACCGTGCCGATGCCCGGCTATGATGTGCAGATTGTGGACGAGGCCGGCCATCCACTGCCCGCAGGCAAAATGGGCTCGATTGTCATCAAATTGCCGCTGCCGCCCGGCAATCTGCCGACCTTGTGGCATGCCGATGAGCGGTTCCGCGAAGGCTATCTGGAAACCTTCCCCGGCTTCTACAACACGTCCGATGCGGGCTTTGTGGATGAAGACGGCTATTTGTTCATCATGGGCCGCACCGATGACATTATCAATGTGGCGGGACACCGGCTCTCGACCGGCGGCATGGAGGAAGTGCTTGCCTCCCATCCCGATGTCGCCGAATGTGCGGTGATCGGCATCAAGGACGCGTTGAAAGGCGAACAGCCCTGCGGCTTTGTGGTGTTGAAAGCAGGCGTCGATCGCCCGCATGCCGATATTGAAAACGAAATCGTCAAATTGGTGCGCGACAAAATCGGACCCGTTGCCGCCTTCAAACTGGCGATTACGGTGCATCGTCTGCCCAAGACCCGCTCCGGCAAAATCTTGCGCGGCACCATGAAAAAAATCGCCGATCATGATCCCTGGACCATGCCCGCGACCATTGATGATCCCGCTGTGCTCGACGAGATCACAACGGCCCTGAAGGAAAAAGGCATCGCCTGATTTTCAACATGCGGGGATGAACACGAGACAAGAGGCCATTTTCGGGTGGCCTCTTTTGCCTTTTGCTGGCATGACAGCCCTCACTGATCCCTAAGCTTTGGCGCAAGGCCTGCCCCCATGTCCGATTTTATACCCGACCTGCCCACTTTGCTGACTTATGCGGTTGCGGCCTTTTTGTTGGCGGTGACACCGGGGCCGGACATGGCCCTGTTTTTATCGCGCACGGTGACGGGCGGGCAAAAATCCGGCATGGCAGCGATGCTGGGCGCGTCCCTGGGCATGATGGTGCATGCGACACTCGCGGGGCTTGGCTTATCGGCTTTGCTGGCGGCCTCTGCGACGGGCTTTATGATCGTGAAAATCGTGGGGGCGGTTTATCTGTTATTTCTGGCATGGCAGGCGGTGCGGCACGGATCGGGCCTGACGCTTGATACTACAACCCACACGACGGAAAGCTTTTTCAAAACCTTTGTCACGGGTTTGGGGATCAACCTCACCAACCCCAAAGTGGTGATGTTTTTTGTGACTTTCCTGCCGCAATTTGTCGAACCCACCGACCCGCATGCGACAGACAAGATCTTGTTTCTCGGCCTGTTCTTTCTGGTGGTGGGGATTCCGGTCAACGGGTTTTTTATTCTGACGGCGGAACGCTTTTCAAACTTTTTGCGCTCGTCGCCCGTGCTGATGCGCCGTTTTGATTATGGCTTTGCCGCCTTGATGAGCGCCTTCGCGCTGAAATTGTTTTTGACGCAAGCGCGGTGAGAAGAAGCCATCATACGCTTATGCCTTTAAGAGGGCAGGAAACAGGGATAAACCTTTCGGACACAGACGTGAATAACCTGTTCCTAAAAAGAGATTTGACGCCGCAATGATAATAATTCGTTGCATATTCCCTCAAAAAAGCTACTATCAATACGGCTCTGCCGTGATCGAAGTCTTCAGTTTTGCTGGAGATCCTTTGTAGGTCACGGCGGGGCTTTTTATTTTTTATTCTTTTTTGAATGCGACAAGTCGAGCTGCCTGTCGTTTGGAATAAAGCACCAATGCCGATAGGCGTGCGTCCACCTGACTTGCGGACCTTCTTTTTGGCTCGTTGATAGACCAATATTAAATTGGGGGTAAATGTCACGAATTTTAGCATTGATATGTCTATAAACGCGCTCTTTTGCTCTCGTCCTTTTTCCGCGTCTGTTCTGTCCAGCAGGTATGTCGCGATGCTTATTGTTTAAGCGAAATTGCATGGCTCCCAATACAACATCAACGGCTTGCAATATGACATGTTTTTTAGAGACAACATCGGCAATATTTTCTTTTTTGATAACAACCCGCGCTGATTTCAAAAATGAAAGTTCAGAAAGCGCACTCATATGCGTTTTAAACGCGTCTAATTTATGGGGTGCGTGCGGAAATTCATCCAAGTAAATTGTAATATGATAAGTGAGCAAATTGCCCGGATTACAATATCTTAAACCAAAGGCATGTTTCACAAATTGATAATATAATTTCCCATATTTTGTGGCGTCATCACTTTGATGTTTTGAAACATTGATGTTTTGGGTAAACATAATCCGGATTTTGAGAAATCCGTCCCGCACAATATTCATGATTTCGTCAACAAACAGCATGTAATCAGCTTCATTATATTCGCTGATTTTTTCCCATTTCATTTCACCCTGACATTTGCCTTTGGCTGCCAAAAGCCTTTGTTCCAAACTGTCTTTGTAACGGGCGTCAAGGATCGCTCCTCCGTAAAAGTCAGAATAGAATCTGCCTTTTTGCGTGCTTTCGTCGCAATAGATAATGAGCTGTGGCATCGAATGACCGTCAATAAATCTTGAAATAAATTGATAATCACAAATACAAATGAACGAACGCCACCCAACTCTCGAAGGCTACTCTAAAAAAAGGCGCGATGGAACCCACCGCGCCTTTTGAAAACATGATTTACAATCAGCGTCAGTCGAGCGGCAGAGCCACGAAACGGGTGTCGCCTTGCGCATTGGCAATCAGCAGAAGAACCGATTTTTTGCCGTCTTTTTTTAGCGCGTCGATTTTCTTCATCACCGCTTCGGGGGTGGCTGCCTGATCCTGCTGCACCTCCATGATCACATCGCCCAACGCGATGCGTTTTTCGGCGGCTGTTGAATTGGGCTCAACCTTGGTGACCACAACCCCTTTCACGCTGTCTTTGATGCTGTAGCGCTTGCGCAAGTCATCACTCATCGGCGAGAGCTCAAGCCCCGCAAATTTCCGATTGAGCGTCACATCGGGGGCTTTATTGCCAGCGGCTTTGGCCTGCGGATCGGTTTCAGCCAGACGCTCCAATTTGGCGGTCTTGGTCAGCTCTTTGCCTTTCCGCAAAACCACGACATCGACGCTTTTGCCCACCGCCGTCTGACCCACCAGACGCGGCAGATCTTTGGAGTCCTTCACCTCATGGCCGTCAAATTTGATGATGACATCGCCAGCCTCGATGCCGGCCGGTTTGGCAGGCCCCTTGGGATCCACATCCGCGACCAAGGCACCGCGCGCGGAACCAAGCCCCAGACTCTCGGCAATGGTGTCATCGACATTTTGGATCCGCACGCCAAGCCAGCCGCGGCGCGTTTCCCCATATTGGATCAATTGCTCAATGACGGGTTTCGCCATGCCGGAGGGCACCGAAAAGCCGATGCCGATCGAGCCGCCGGACGGCGAGAGAATGGCCGTATTCACGCCGATGACCTCGCCTTGCATATTGAACAAGGGGCCACCCGAATTGCCTTTGTTGATGGCGGCATCGGTCTGGATATATTGGCCATAGGAGTTATCAGAAATATCGCGGTTGCGCGCCGAGACAATGCCCGCTGTCACCGATCCGCCCAAGCCGAAGGGATTACCGATAGCAATCACCCAATCACCCAGACGGGCTTTTTCAGAATCGCCGAATTTCACGGATTTCAGGGGCTTTTCGGGTTTGACGCGCAACACCGCCAAATCGACTTTGGCATCTTTGCCGACCACTTCGGCTTTCAGCCGCGTGCCGTCGGTCAGGATGACCGTGATTTCATTGGCATCACCGATGACATGATTATTGGTGACCACGATGCCTGCAGGATCAATGATGAAGCCTGAACCGAGCGAACTTGATTTGCGCTGCTGCCCTTTGCCGCCCTGTCCGCCATTGGGGCCGTTGGGGCCGAAAAATTCATCAAAGAAATCCTGAAACGGGGAACCGGGCGGCAGTTGCGGCACCTGCACCGAACGCTGCTGCTCATTGACGGTGGTGGAGGCGGAAATATTCACCACCGCATCGAGCACTTGCTCCACCACATCGGCGAGACTGTCGGGGCCGCGCTGGGCGGCCTGTGCGGTTGCGGCCAGCGGGGCCAAGGGGCTTGCGACCGGCATCACCCACAGGGCCACAGCCAAAGCCTGCGCCATGACCAAGGATTTGATGAAACGAGATGTATGATTAGGGCGTATCAACATGAGACCTCTCCAAAGGCAGAAAGCTGAGCGCGTGATAGCAATCGGGTTGATGGCACACTGTCCTGAAACCGCGTCCACCGTTTCACTGAAAAATTAGGGCAGAAGAACGGCAAGACCAAGGCCCAAACCGTCAAAGTTTCAAAAATGCCGCGTAAAAAAGACAATCACCAGACCCACCACCGCCGCCACCAGACCGACAATGCGCATCCGCCCTTCGGTTGATTCGAGGACATCCTGAATGCGGGCTCTGATAAATGCAGGAAAGGCTGCAAAAAGCAGCCCTTCTATAAAAAAGACCAATCCAACGGCGGCGATAAAATCATCCATCCGCGTTCCCTTTACAAACGATCAGGGTTTTGCAGGGGCCGCGCCCCCCGCTTTCTGGAAGGGATCGCGCCAGTAGCGGAAGAAGTCCTGATCCGAATTCAGGATCATCCGCGTCTCACCCGACCGCAAAGCGGTTTCATAGGCCTGCATGGACCGATAGAAGCGGAAGAAATCCGCGTCCTTGTTATAGGCATCGGCCAGAATGCGGTTCTTTTCCGCATCGCCCTGCCCGCGCAATTCTTCCGATTTGCGCATGGCATCCGCCCGCAGCACCGTCACATCACGATCGGCTCTGGCGCGGATGGTTTGCGAGACCTGCGAACCATTGGCGCGGATGTCGGCAGCCTCACGCTGACGCTCGGTCTGCATGCGCTGGAACACGGCTTGCGAATTGGGCGCGGGCAAATCAGCGCGGCGCAAGCGCACGTCAATCACCTCAAGACCAAGACCCTGCGCCTCGCGGTTCACATCATCGCGGATGCGGCCCATCAATTTCGCACGATCGGTGCGCACCACGGCCATGAAGCTCGCTTCGGCCAAGACGGTGCGGACGGTGGAATTGACAATCGAGGCCAGACGCAAATTGCCGCCTGTGATGTCATTGACGCTTTGGAAAAACAGCAAAGGATCGGTGATGCGGTAGCGGGTAAAGGCATCAATCACCAAGCGCTTCTGATCGGCGGCAATCACCTCCTGCTCTTGCAATTCAAGATCGAGAATGCGCTTGTCGAAGGAGATGACATTTTGCACGAAGGGAATGCGCCAATAAAGGCCGGGCTCGGAAATCGGCGCACGCGCGATCTTGCCGAATTGAAACACCAACGCTTGCTGGGTCTGATGCACGGTGAAGGCAGAGGAGAAAAGCACCAGCGCCACAAGACCCGCAAGGATCAGCCAGCCTTTGTTCAGGGTCGAGCTCATTTCACACCTCCCTGATTGCGTTTGCCCAATTCGGGTAAGGCCATGTAAGGCACCACGCCACCGCCTGCCGCATCACGATCCACCAAAACCTTGTCAACCGAACTCAAGACACGCTCGACGGTTTCGAGATAGATGCGCTCGCGGGTGACATCGGGGGCTTTGCGATATTCCTGATAGACCTGATTGAAGCGGCTGGCCTGACCATTGGCTTCGGCCACCACACGCTCGCGATAGGCCTCGGCCTCCTGCACGATACGCGCGGCCTCGCCGCGCGCTTCGGGCACAACGCGGCTGGCATAGGTTTCCGCCTCGTTGCGCAAACGGTCCTGATCCTGACGCGCGGCCTGCACATCGCGGAAGGCCTCGATGACCTGTCCGGGGGGGTCGACTTTTTGTAATTGCACCAAGCGCACTTCCACACCAGATTTATAGGTGTTGAGCACATCTTGAATGAGCTGCTTCACTTCCGCCTCGATCGCCGCGCGATCGGTGGTCAAAACCAGCTGGATATTGCGCCGTCCGATGACTTCGCGCATCGCGGCTTCGGACACCGCCCGCACAGAAGACTGCGGATTGCGGATGTTGAAGGCATAATCAGCCGCACGCGCCGGATTGATCTGCCACTGCACGGCAAAATCGACATAGACGATATTCTCGTCACCGGTCAGCATCAGGCTTGATGTATCGCCGCGGCCCGTGCGCGTATCATTGACGCCCACACCGACATCGGTGGTGTTGACCGCTGTCACCCGCGGCTTGACCACCGACCCAATTGGCGACGGCCAGTTGTAATTGAGACCGGGCTGCACAGAGCCGACATAACGGCCAAAGACCAGATTGAGACCCACTTCATCGGGCTTGACCACATAAAGGCCCGTGGCCAACCAGCCGACAACGGCCAAGCACGCGATCAAGCCAAGGCTGCGCCCGCTGAAAGGGCCGCCCGGCAGCAAAGACCGCAACTGGTCCTGCCCCTGCCGCAACAAGTCATCTAGCCCGTTGGGATTGTCGCCATTGCCACTGGGGCCCTGATTGCCCCAAGGAGACGGACCACGCGATCCCGAAGGACCCGATTTTTTTCCACCCCAAGGACTGCCGCCATTGTTCTGGTTATTCCAGGACATTCTCTTTTCCTTGCTATTTGGCCATTAAAAACACGCAGGCCGAACATCATTTCTTGCAGACTTACCCTTCAAGTGGGGTGTTTATTGGCTTTCGTCAAGTTTAACGGCTTCAATTTCTGTTTTTGCGTTGATAATCAACGAATGTGAAGGGATATTCGTCGCGTCCGGAGGCCTGATGCGCCTGCCGCAGCGTTTCCGTGAAGGCCTGCTTGTCATAGTCGGGGAACCATGCGTCGCCTTCGGGTTGCGCATGGACATGCGTCAAAAAGAGTTTGTCTGCAGAAGGCAAAGCCAGCGCATAAATTTCCGCCCCGCCGATCACCGCGATATGGGGCGACCCCATACGCGCTGCAAAACCGGCGCAAAGCGCCAAGGCCGCGTCAAAATCATGCGCGACATGCACACCATCGGCAGAAAACTGCGGATCCCGCGTCAAAACAATGGTTTCACGCCCCGGCAAAGGCCGTCCGATGGATTGAAAGGTTTTCCGCCCCATCAAGAGCGGACACCCCATGGTCAGCGCCTTGAAACGCTTCAGGTCGCTCGACAATTGCCAGATCAATTGATTGTCGCGGCCAATCACCTTGTTATCGGCAACCGCAGCCAAAATGGCCAAAGGGGTTTTATCGGCCATGGGTTTGCTCATCCGCCAAACGCCACAAAGCCTGATCGGTGACCCGACAGATCGTCCAATCCTGCATCAATTGCGCGCCCTGTGCTTGATAAAAGGCGATGGAGGGGGCGTTCCAGTCAAGAACCGACCATTCGAGCCGCCCCAATTCCTCGCGGACACAGCGGGCCGCCAGATGGGTCAGCAAAGCCTTGCCATAGCCCTGTCCGCGCGCCTCGGGACGCACAAACAAATCCTCGATATAAATGCCGTGACGCCCGCGAAAGGTTGAAAAATTATAATACCAGACCGCAAAGCCCGCGATGGCCCCATCCACCTCGACCAGATCACAAAACAAGCGCGGATGAGCGCAAAACAAAGCCTTGGCCAGCATCGCCTCTGAAGCATCGACCTGATCAAGCAAATGCTCGTAATCGGCCAAAGCCCGCACCAGCTCAAAAATCACGGCGCTGTCATCGGGTTTTGCAGGGCGGATCACCGCTTTTGACGTCATACAGCCACGGGCGCCTTGATCGCCGGATGCGGATCGTAATTCTCGATCACCACATCCTCATAGGAGAAATCAAACAAGGAGGTGACGGCTGGATTCAGCTTAAGCTGCGGCAAAGGCCGGAACGGACGCGACAATTGCAAATGCGCCTGCTCAAGATGATTGGAATAGACATGCGCATCCCCGAAGGAATGAATGAAATCACCCACTTGTAAGCCGCAGACCTGCGCCACCATATGGGTCAGCAAAGCATAGCTGGCGATATTGAATGGCACGCCCAGAAAAATATCCGCCGAACGCTGGTAGAGCTGGCAGGATAATTTGCCCTCGACCACATAAAACTGGAACAGGCAGTGACAAGGAGCCAAAGCCATTTTATCGAGATCGGCCGGATTCCATGCCGTGATCACCAAGCGGCGCGAGTCGGGATTGCGCTTGATCTCGTCCAGCAGCCAACGGATCTGGTCAACCGTGCCGCCATCGGGCTTGGCCCATGAGCGCCATTGCCGGCCATAAACGGGGCCCAATTCGCCCTCGGCATCCGCCCATTCATCCCAAATCGAGACGCCATTGGCTTTCAGATAGGCGATATTGGTGTCACCGGCCAAAAACCACAGCAATTCATGGATGATCGATTTCAAATGCAGCTTTTTGGTGGTGACCAAGGGAAAGCCCTGCTGCAAATCAAAGCGCATCTGATGCCCGAACACGGACAGCGTGCCGGTGCCGGTGCGGTCTGTCTTGCGCGTGCCGTGCTCAAGCACATGGCGCAGTAAGTCATGATAGGCCTGCATAGAAAGCGAATCTCCAAAAGATTGTGCACCTTACTTGCTTTGTCTGAGGCCGCTAACCCCAAAATACACGCTTTCCCCATGCTTAAAGCCTCATTTACGGCCATGAAGGCCTTTTGTTTGTCGCAAACAAGTCCTATATTGGGTTCGTTCCCGCAAGGGATCTATGACAATAAACGGATATCGAAATAAACCATTCGGACCCGGGGGCGGTACCCGGCGCCTCCACCACAACCCGCAGCGTTGATGAAACGGGCGGGTTGCGGCGGGGGCGAAACAGGATCGACGAGGGCGTAAAGGGTACTCTTTTGTTCGGCATGGTTCCGCCGTTACCGGGCCTTTCTATAGTTGCCAATGACAACTATGCTCCGGTTGCTATCGCCGCTTAAGCGGTGCCGGTACCGAAACCAAAGTCCTTGCGCTTAGCCGCGTAAGGCGGGGCCCGGAGGCGCCTGGCAACAGAAGCCTCCACTTT
>CAIJVU010000048.1 GCA_903824185.1 uncultured Hyphomicrobiales bacterium | reverse complement strand
GGTCTCTTGCGTGATGCCATGCGGGCCCGTGTATCGGGCCCGTTATTTTGTCTGGGGGGCTCTCTCTTTGCTCTCAAAGACAGGGGCCCAAGGACGATCCCGCAAGGGCGTATGATCAGACACAACCACTAGCTGTCCGGATCTGATCACCCCTTGCACCGCGCCCCGTTGCTGCAAAAACAAAGCATCAATCAAAATGGCCTGACAGGGTTGCTGTGTGTGAAGCCGCGTCACCACCACATCCGCCTGCAGACAGGCTTGCAGCAAAAGCGCATCGTTCCAGACAAGCGCAATTTTGAATCCGGACGCACTTGTCAAACGACAGTCTTTTTTCTCGCATGCCTCGGCGGCCAGCAAACTCGGATCACTTGAAAGACGATCATCGCCGTCCTGCCGCGCAATCTGGGACAGGGTAAAATTGTTCAATCCCAAACCGGCAAATTTCAAGCGCCCATCCTGCATGCGGACAGCCACAGAACGCCCGTCCCGACTGACATAAAATTCAGGCCTGTCTGTTTGGGACGCGAGTATAATACCCACACATAAAAACGGCACGGCCGCAAAGCGTAAGGGGGAGATGAGAAGACATAAAATCGTAAACCCCACAACCATCCACAACAGCGCCACAACAGAAAAGCCCGCCATATAGCGCGTTGCCACAGGCCATGCGGCAATCCATTCGCAACAGCGCATCATGGCCTCAATGCCCATCCCCATGAGCGTCCAAACAGGCGCATCCAAACCAAAGGGCATGGCCAACAAACCAATACCCGCGGCGGGCATGACAATGAACGATACGAAGGGCAAGGTGATGGCATTGCCCACCAAGCCATAACTCTGGATCATATGAAAATGATACAGGCCAAAGGGTGCTGTGGCCGCCTCTGCCACAAGCGTGGTCAACACCACTTCGTGAAAAATACCCTTGAGCTTGGGATGCTTGTAAAACGGAAGAGACGCCGCTTTGCTTTGTTGATCGGTGAGAGCCTGCGGCCCTTGCATTCCCTGTATAGCGGGATGGCGATGGACGGGCTTTCGTTCATAAAGCGCAATCAATCCGGCAACGGCTGCAAACGACATTTGAAAGCCCGGATTAAGCACGCCATTGGGCTCCACCATCAACAGTAAAATTGCCGCCAAAGCGCAATTGCGCATGGATAGCAATCGACGTCCAAAAGCAATCGCACCGAATAACACCAAGGTCATCAGCATGGAGCGTTCGGTGGCAATATCAGAGCCTGCAAAAATGTCATAGACAACGGCCCCCGCCATGCCGGACCATGCCGCCCAACGGCGTGTGTCATGGCGCAGCGACAGGCCCGGCACCATTAAAAAAAACAAGCGCGCACAGGTGAAGGCAAAGCCCGCGGCAATGGCCATATGAAGACCTGAAATCGAGACAACATGATAGATGCCCGCACTGCGCAAGACATCATTGCTGTGATCATTGATATAGCCGCGCTTGCCGGTAATCAGGGCTGCGGCCACAGCCCCATTTTGCCCCCCAATAACGCGCACAATGCGTCCGGTGACAAGGCAACGATAGCGATCAAGTCCGGCCCAAATCCGTTGCCATGCATTGGGCGGTCGGCCATAGCCTTGCTTGATGGGCCCAACGATCGACCCCACCCCGCCCACTTGTTTGAAAAAATAATCAAAGCGGAAATCATAGCCCCCCGCATAAGAGGGGCCGGGCAGCGGTTGGACGCGCATCGGTGCATAGATCACATCGCCCGCCTGAATGGCAGGCCGGCCTTTCAACGATAATTTGAGGTTCAGGGGACGTTGATGGGCCTCAAGCGTTCCCAATTTATAAACGCGCAGGATCACATGCGCATTGTCTTCACCCGCCCCGTCTTGCCCCCAGTCAATCTGTTCGATCAAGCCGCTGCCATAGCCCATCCAAGGGGCCTGCAAAACGGGGGCGGAAACGCGCAAGGTTTGCAAACACGCCGCCAGAAAGCCTGCCGCCACGGCACAGACAAGCACAAGCCCCGCCATGACGCCGCGCCGCTGATCACGGTTCAACCAAGCCAGCCAAGCCGCGACCAGAAGGAGAGCAAAAGGGGCCAGCCAATGCGGCTCCTGATCCGCTTTCACATAGAGCAAAACCCCCGCCATCATCGCAACCGGCACAAACAAAAACGGCCGCCGCATATCCTGTTCCAGCAAAGCCCATTGCTGCATCTTGTTTCGGAAATCCGACCAGCCATCGGCCAGCAAGACGCCCTGTGCACCCATGGGCTGGAAGGTGGGTTTGGCAAGAAGGCGGCCAAGAATATGGCTTTGCACGGGCGGACCCGTTGGGCGGCTAGGTTCAGGAATTTTGTCAGCCGACATCGCAAGCCCCTTAACCTTCGGCACACAAGATGCTAGAGCACTAGCCATTCAAGGGCCACGCACCCAAAAGTGCGCAATCAGGCGCTCACAACCAACAATTGAAAAGGCTGCCGCAAGAGATGACCCGTCCTGTTGTCACCCGTTTTGCTCCCTCCCCGACCGGTTTTCTGCATATTGGCGGCGCACGGACCGCGCTGTTTAACTGGCTCTATGCCCGCCATACGGGGGGCAAAATGCTGTTGCGGATCGAGGATACGGATCGGGAACGCTCGACCGATGCTGCCATCGACGCGATTTTGAGCGGGTTAAAATGGCTGGGCATCACTTGGGACGACGAGGTCGTGTATCAATATTCCCGCGCAGAGCGACATCGCGAGGTGGCCTTGCAGATGCTGGCCGAAGGCAAGGCCTATTATTGCTACGCCTCCCCCGAAGAACTCACCGAAATGCGCGAGAAAGCCCGCGCCGAGGGCAAGCCCATGCGCTATGACGGGCGTTGGCGCGACAGACCAGCCTCGGATGCGCCTGCGGGCGTGAAACCGGTGATCCGGCTTAAAGCTCCGCTTGAAGGGGAAACGGTCGTCGAAGACCGTGTGCAAGGGCGTGTTAACTGGCAGAACAAGGATCTCGATGATTTGGTTTTGCTGCGCTCTGACGGCGGGCCCACTTATATGCTGGCGGTGGTGGTGGATGACCACGACATGGGGGTGACCCATATCATTCGCGGCGACGACCATCTGACCAATGCCGCGCGGCAGACGCAGATATATCAGGCCTGCGGCTGGGAAGTGCCGGAGATGGCGCATATTCCGCTGATTCACGGACCCGATGGCGCGAAATTATCCAAGCGCCACGGCGCTTTGGGGGTCGAGGCCTATCAGGCCATGGGCTATCTGCCGCAAGCCTTGCGCAATTATCTGGTGCGGCTGGGCTGGAGCCATGGCGATCAGGAATTTTTCTCGATGGATGAAATGATCGATTTCTTCGATCTCGGCGCCATTGGTCGGTCCGCCGCCCGTTTTGACTTCACCAAGCTCGAACATGTGAACGGCCATACGATGCGCGCGACCGCCGATGCGGATTTGGTCGCAGCGATTGAAGACCTGCTGCCTGTACTGGCTGCCGATAAACACTGGCCTGCCACATTAGACGCGGATTTGAAGGGCCGCTTCATGACCGCCATGCCGGGTCTCAAAGAGCGGGCCCGCAGTTTGGTCGAGCTGATGGATCAGGCCTATTATCTCTATGCGCAACGCACGCTGACGCTGGAAGCCAAAGCCGAAGCCCTGATCAAAGACGGCAAAGAGGTTCTGGCCGCCATCAGGCCCGAATTGGAAGCGCTTGAGGAGTGGTCGCTCGCCTCCGTGGAAGCGGTGGTGCGCGCACAAGCAGAGAAATCAGGCCTCAAACTCGGTCAGGTCGCACAGCCCTTGCGGGCCACTTTGACCGGTCGCGCGACCTCGCCCGGCCTGTTTGATGTCATGGTTGTGCTGGGAAAACAGGCCTGCCTCGGCAGAATTGACGACCAGCTTTGAAAAGAACGGAATTTTCCCAATCAAATCAAAGGGAACTGCTTTATTTTAAAGCGCGGCCTATGCCTTTGGTCTGGTTGATCGGTTTGGGGAAATGATTTACTAAACAGGGCACCTTGCTTGGTTCCAGCGGGCTGTTTCTCCGTGCTGTCACGAAAGTGTCATCACAGTGATAGATCAGCAATCCCAAATGGATTTGAGTGAGACTTTAACACGAAGTTGGGGGTACCAGCATGAGCGAATCCGCGCATTTCGATTTCAACGCACAAAAGGTTGATATGCCGATTAAAGAAGGCACGATCGGCCCGAGCGTGGTCGATATCGGCAAGTTGTACGGTCAGACCGGCATGTTTACGTTTGACCCCGGCTTTACATCAACCGCAAGCTGCGAGTCCAAAATCACCTATATTGACGGTGACGAAGGCATTTTGCTGCATCGCGGCTATCCGATCGAGCAACTCGCCGAACACGGCGATTTTCTGGAAACCTGCTATCTGCTGCTGTACGGCGAATTGCCCACCACAGCCCAGAAACAGGATTTCGTCTATCATGTCACCCGCCACACGATGGTGCATGAGCAGATGATGCGTTTCTTCCAGGGCTTCCGTCGCGACGCCCATCCGATGGCGGTAATGGTGGCTTCTGTCGGCGCATTGTCGGCTTTCTATCACGACTCGACCGACATTTCCGATCCGCAGCAACGCATGATCGCGTCCATGCGCATGATCGCCAAAATGCCGACACTGGCGGCTATGGCCTATAAATATTCGGTTGGCCAGCCTTTCGTCTATCCGAAGAATGATCTCGATTACACCTCGAACTTCCTCAACATGTGCTTTGCCGTGCCCTGCGAGGACTACAAGGTCAATCCGGTGCTTTCAAAAGCGCTGGACCGGATTTTCATTCTGCATGCCGATCACGAGCAAAATGCCTCGACATCGACCGTGCGTTTGGCCGGTTCCTCGGGGGCCAATCCCTTCGCTTGTATCGCAGCGGGCATTGCCTGCCTGTGGGGCCCCGCCCATGGCGGCGCCAACGAAGCGGCCTTGAAGATGCTGGCTGAAATCGGTCATGTCGATCGCATTCCGCAATTCATCGCCCGCGCCAAAGACAAGAATGATCCCTTCCGTCTGATGGGTTTCGGTCATCGTGTGTATAAAAACTACGATCCCCGCGCCAAAATCATGCAGAAGACCACGCATGACGTGTTGAAGGCTGTCGGCAGCAAAGATCCTTTGCTCGACGTGGCCGTGGAACTCGAACGCATCGCCCTGACGGATGAATATTTCGTCGAGCGCAAACTCTATCCCAATATCGATTTCTATTCCGGCATCACCTTGAAGGCGATGGGCTTCCCGACCTCGATGTTCACGGTGTTGTTCGCCCTCGCCCGTACGGTGGGCTGGATCGCTCAATGGAAAGAAATGATTGAAGATCCCGGCCAGAAGATCGGTCGTCCGCGCCAGCTCTATACCGGCTATGCCAAGCGCGATTATCAGGACATCAAAGGTCGCTGATCGGATCACCGATGAAGTGAAATTCAGGGAGGCTTCGGCCTCCCTTTTTTATGGGCGAGACAGTGTGGATAAAATCACATCCACCGCTTTGTCAGACGGGGGAACGGGCACATTCATGCAAGCCTGCAAACGCTGGCAGGCGGCAAGCTGGGCGTGGCGCTCGGGGCTCTCTTCCAGCAAGGGCAGCAAGGCTTGGGTCAAATGATGGACGGTGCAATTCTCTTGCAAAAATTCCGGAAAGGCCTGCTCGTCCAAAATCAGATTGGGCAGCACAATGGATGACACCGTGATGAAATGGCGCAATTGCGCCTCCAAGCGTGACACCTGATAAGCCACGACCTGCGGCACAGAGGACAAAGCCAGTTCCAGCGTCACAGTGCCCGATGCGGCAAGGGCCACACGCGCTTCGCGAAAGGCGCGATATTTATCAGCCTCACCAAACAGCAAGCGCGGCTTGACGGGCCATGTGGCCAGATGCTGCTCGATCTCCGCACGCAGATGGTTGACGGCGGGCAAATCAGCCTCGATGCGCCCCTCCAAGCGGGTCGACAAGGCCTGTAAAACGGCACCAAATACCGGCATCAAACGCTTGATTTCGCTGCGACGGCTACCCGGTAAAATCAGCATTTTGAAGGGTCGTTGATCACGCCTTGTTTGCTCTTCAATCGATGGCAGCAATTCATCGAGGCGCTCGATCAAGGGATGACCCACATAGGTGCAAGGCGGGCCGTCCAAACGCAGATAGGCCGCGGGCTCGAAAGGCAGCAAGGCCAAGACATGATCAATATAGCCCTTCATGTTGCGGGCCCGTCCCGGTCGCCAAGCCCAAACCGTTGGGCTCACATAATTGATCACCTTCAAATCCGGCCGCTGTTTTTTGAGCTGTCTTGCCACGCGATGGGTGAAATCGGGACTGTCGATAATCACCAAGACATCCGGTTTTTGTTCGGACAAAAAGGCGATGGTTTCACGGATCCGCCTGAGCAGCAAAGGCAGGCGGGCAATGACCGGCAAAATGCCCATGACCGCAATATCGGAGAGCGGAAACAACGAGGACAAGCCCTCCTGCTCCATCAAAGGACCGCCCACCCCGATCATCTCACAATCACCGACGCGCGCCCGCAAGGCCCGCATCAGCTTGAAGCCCAACTGATCGCCCGAGGCCTCCCCCGCAATCAAACCGATTTTCAACGGCCTGCTCACGTTTTCACTCCGGTGATAAAGACGCCTTTTTCATTGGCCCGCGCGACCATCGCCTCGCGCTCGATCAACAGCACACTGCCTGCCTGCAAAGCCAGACCCGATATGCCTGCCCTGACACAGGCATCAATGGTGCGCGGCCCAACCGCTGGCAGATCAGCCCGCCTGTCTTGCCCTTGCTTGGCGGCTTTCACAAACAGACGCGTAAAGACACGCGCATCCTGCCCAAACCAGTTGAATCGCGGGCGACAACGCTTGAGCATTTGATCCGTGCCCTCGGGCCCTTCAATCGCGAGAATGCGGCTCCCTTCGATCACGGCAGCCTGTCCGCAATCATAAGGCGAGAGGGCGCGCAACAAGCCAAAGCCTGTGGCAATCATCTTCAGATAGGCGTCATCAGGGGGAATGGTTCCCAATGTGCCAGCCGGACATAAGAGGCTCGGGGCGACCTCATCAATGCCCAGAATCTTCAAGCCTTCATTTTCAAGGGCGACCAAAGCGCCGCGCAACAAATGATCATCGCCTTGCGCCAACAAGGACAGTAAATCCGTAGATTGTTTGAACTGTTGAAAAGCCGACAACATAACATGCGGACCGGGGCGGCGCACGTGGCCTGCCAGAACAAGACCATAGGGCTGTCGTTTTTTTAATTGCGCCAACAGCTCATGGGGCTTGAGCAGATCAACCCAAATGGTTTCCGCTTCATCGCCCAAACTACTGTCCGCAAAACCTTTGAGAGCAAAGAAGACGGGTTGATAGCCATGCTGGCGCGCATGACGCGCCACCTCCCGTGGAAAAAAACCACCCCCAGCAAGAATAGCCAGTGTGCGCGTCAGCGTTAAGGCGCTGCGCTCAGTTCTCATGACCTTCACGCGGTGTGCAGACACTGCGGCTGCCGCCCTCACGGATAAAGGCAAGGATTTCGCGCACGGTGACATGGGCGGAAAACTCCTGCTCCACGTCTTCCATGCGCTCTTGCAACGTGCCTTCATTGGCAAACAACAAACGATAGGCGCGTCTGATGTCATGGATCACTTCACGCTCAAAACCGCGACGCTTCAGCCCGACAATATTAAGGCCAGCGAGATGGGCGCGATTGCCAATGGCAATACCATAGGGGATGACATCATTCTCGACACCGGACAATCCGCCGATAAAGGCATGCGCACCGATGCGGCAGAATTGATGCACGGCAGAGCCGCCGCCCAAAATCGCAAAATCACCCACCCGACAATGGCCCGCCAACATGACATTATTGGAAAAGATAACGTGGTTGCCGACAATGCAATCATGCGCGACATGGGCATTGGCGAGGAAGGTGCAGTGGTCGCCCACCCGCGTTTCCATGCCGCCCCCTTCGGTGCCGGGATTCATGGTGACCCCTTCACGGATCATACAATCAGACCCGATATGAAGGGTGGAGGCTTCGCCCTTGAATTTCAAATCCTGCGGCGGATGGCCGATGGAAGCGAAAGGATAAATGCGGGTGCGCGCACCCACCACCGTATGACCGGACACGGCGACATGACTGACCAGTTCAACCTTGTCTTCCAAGAAAACATTTGGGCCAACGGTGCAAAAAGGACCAACGACCACATCCGCACCCAGACGGGCGGAGGGATCGACAACGGAGAGCGGTGATATGGTGCTCACAAATTTTACTCCAAGACCAGCATGGCGCTGACTTCGGCTTCGCAGACCACCGTGCCTGCTACTTTGGCTGTGCCTTTATACCACCACATGCTGGCGCGCTGTTTCAGTTTCTTCATATGGAATTCAACGGTGTCACCAGGCTCGACAGGCTTGCGGAATTTCGCATTGTCGATGGTCATGAAATAAACGAGTTTTGGCTTGCGACCATCCGTCATCGACGCCACGCACAAGGCACCCGCGGTTTGGGCCATGCCCTCAATCAACATGACACCGGGCATCACGGGGTGTTCTGGAAAATGACCGGTAAATTGCGGCTCGTTCATGGTGACATTTTTAATGCCGATGCAGCTCTCGTCGCCATTCATTTCAATGATGCGGTCAACAAGCAAAAAGGGATAGCGATGCGGCAAAAGCTGCATGATGCGCTTGATATCCGCGCTGCCTAATGTGGTTTGTTGCGTATCGCTCATTGTGCCTCCTGATCGGTCAGAGGTTTGTCTGTGGACTGCTGATCCGCATGTTGCGGACCTGCTTTCAATAATTTAAGGCCGCGTCCGCCCGCTTTGGCCAAAGAGGCCAGCACGGCAATTTCCTTGCCCCATTGCCGCAAGGGACGCGCAGGCGTGCCCCCCCAGCGCTCGCCCGCGGGAACATCCCCCGCCACCGAGGCAGCACCGGCAATCTGTGCCCCTGTCCCGATGGTGATATGACCGACAGAGCCCGCCTGCCCGCCCATGACCACGAAATCACCCAGACGGGTCGAGCCCGAAATCCCCACCTGTGCAACGATGACGCAATGGCGGCCAATGACGACATTATGGGCGATCTGCACCAGATTATCGATTTTGGTGCCTTCTCCAATGATCGTGTCACGATTGGCGCCGCGATCAATGGTGGAATTGGCACCGATTTCAACGCGATCCTGAATGATAACGCGCCCCACCTGCGGCACTTTGTCATGACCATGCCGACCCATGGCAAAACCAAAACCATCCTGCCCGATCCGCGCACCGGTATGGATGATCACATCATTGCCCACCAGCGCATGGGTGACTGTGGCCGCAGGGCCAATGGTGACATGACGGCCCAAACGCACATCGGCACCGATGATGGCACCGGCACATAAAATAGTGCCCGAACCGATCTCAGCCCGTGGCCCGATGACAACACCCGGATCAACCGTGACGCCGTGTTCCAGACGCGCTTCGGGATGAATAAAGGAACCCGGTGCAATACCCGCCCCCTCAAAAACCGGTTGCGGACGCATAGCGGAGGGAAACATGGCCGCAGAAATACGGGCAAACACACGATAAGGCTCATCCACCACAAAACAGGCGAGATGAGACGGAATTTGATCCTGATGTTTTTTGCCGATAATAGCAGCGGTCGCCTGTGTCACTTTGAATTGTGAGACATAGGCCTGATTATCAAGAAAAGTGAGATCACCCTGACCGGCCTGATCAAGCGGCGCAATCGCCTTGATCGGCGTTGCGGGGGAAAAGCCCGCAGGCACAGGAACAGAAATCAGATCCGCAATGGACTGAAGACTGAAGTCTGTTGGCGTACGAAAAAAACAGACTTCAGTCATGATGAGACACTCGCAAGGGGAAGCGAGACAGGATCAGAAGCTCGTGCCGCCGGAGAAGCGGAAGAACTGGGTCCGGTCATAGGTGTCTTTGGTAATCGCCTTGGCAAAGTCAAAGCGGATCGGGCCCAAAGGCGAGGACCAAATCAAGCTGGTCCCAACCGAAGACCGGATCATCTTGCTGTCATGCACCTGCAATTGGGTGTAGGAGGCGACACCGCCGTAACACGTCAAAGCATTGGCGCAGAGATAGCCAAAGTTCTTTTTGCCTTCGTAGCCGAACAGCGTGCCCGCATCCGCAAACACGGCCATTTTCATCCCGACTTCTTTGGGCATGCCAAAGACCGGGAATTGCACTTCGGTGCTACCACCGAAATAGGTCGTGCCACCCAAGGCATTCATACGGGGATCAACGGCGGTATCGCGTGGACCCAGACCACCGGGTGCAAAACCACGCACCAAAGCCGGACCGAGATTGAAGTTATCAATCACACGCAGATTATTGCCATAGACATAGCCGCCCAAGCCCTTCACGACACCCACGAAGTCATCGGTGATTTCGCGATACATGCGAACTTCAGAGGTGGAGCGAATGTATTTGGCATCGCCACCAGCGCCTGCAAAATCCTGACGGATTTCAGCATAGATACCGGAGCGCGGGTTCTTGTTGTTATCAAGTGTGTTGTAGCTGAGTGTATAGCCCGGCATTGAAACAAGGGACTGACCAGCAGCCTCTTTGATGGCCACAGACGCTTCGCCATTGGCCACACAATCCGGAATGCCCGCTGCATAAGAGCCGACAGTCGTTAACAAAGGCGAGGTCGAACAGTCGCCATAAGGATGGTTGGCATCATTCGGGATTTTGATGTCAGCCTGATAGATCGTGTAACGGATCTGGGCAATGACATCTTCCGTCAAAGCGAAGCCGATACGCAGTGCACCACCGCTATTGCGCACATTGTAATAGGAGTAACGGCTGTTATCCGTATATTTCGTGAAAAGATCGAAGCCTGCTGCCAGACGGCGGTCCATGAAATAGGGTTCGGTGAAGTTGAATTCGACACCATTGGCATATTGACCAAGGCTACCGGACACACGGGCATATTGACCACGACCCAAAAGGTTGGATTCAGACACAGCCACTTCGCCGATCACACCATCAGCGGTTGAGTAACCGGCTGAAATCGAGAACTGGCCTGTGGGTTGATCTTCCACGTCCACATTGATCACAACACGATCAGGCGTTGTACCGGGCTCGTTGGTGATGCGGACAGTCTTGAAATAACCGAGATTTTTCAAGCGACGTTCCGCGCGGTCGACCATCACCTTGTTATAGGCATCGCCTTCGCCGACATCGAATTCACGACGAACCACCTCGTCTTTGGTGCGCACATTGCCGCGCACATTGATGCGCTCGATGTAAACACGCGGGCCTTCTTCAACGACATAAACGATGTTGACCGTGTTGGTTTCCTTATTGCGGTCACCGCGCGGGCGGACTTGCGCAAAGGCATAGCCACGGCTGGCCACGGAGGTTGTCATGGCAACCAAGGACTTATCAACGGCATCAACCGAATAGACATCACCCGGCGAGGTCTTGGCCAAAGACAAGAGGCTTGCGGATGGCACATCATTGATCCGCGAATCGACATTGACGGAGCCGATCTTGTATTGCGGACCTTCTTCCAGCGTAATCTTGATGTTGTAACCGGAACGGTCTTCGGTCAGCTGCGCTTCGGTTGAGAGAACGCGGAAATCGACATAACCGTTTTTCAGGTAATAACGACGCAGCAATTCAACGTCAGCAGCAATGCGGTCGGGATCATAAACGTCCGACGTCTTCAGCCATGACATGAAGTTGGATTCGGTCGTGGTCATCTGGTCACGCAGGCGTGACGAGGAGTAGACGTGATTGCCAACGAAATCGAGGTTTTTCACACCGGTCTTGTCGCCTTCATTGATGGTGTAGACGACATCAAGACGGCCATTTTCAAGAGTGACGGTACGGACATTGACCGTGGCATTGGCGCGACCGCCGCGCAGATAGATTTCACGGATGCGGGCCAGATCGTTATCCAAAGCGGTTTGAGAAAAGGCGCCGCGCTCTTTCAGCTGCAGCTCGCCCACCAACACTTCGGTTTTCAGCTTTTTATTGCCCTCGAAAACGATGCGGTTGACAACCTCGTTTTCACGAACGGAAACAATGGTCTGGTTACCGGAGCGGCGAACCTCGACATTGGCGAACAGGCCCGTTTGCAGCAAATCCTTTTTGGCAGCTTCCGGAGACTGGTCAGCGACGTAAGAGCGGATGGTATCCGCATCAACCCGCTTATTGCCCTGCACGACCACCGATTGGGCCATCGCCGAAACCGAGGCGCCCAAAAAGGCCAAGGCACCCACAAAGGCCGTTACTGCCTTGCGTGTCTGCCGCAAATTCAGGGGTGTAAAATTCATTGCCATTTTTCCCGTTCCGTCATCAGCCCATGAACAGACTGCTCCAACCTCCTTCTAGACAATTTTCTTTGCCGAGGGAAGCGGTTAGCGGTTCATTCACCATGCAAATTTAAAAGGACTCGCATTTATTCTTAATGCAAGTTTAACAAAACACCTCAAAAACCCGTTTTACCCACCAAAAGACCGCAAAACATCACTTAAAATGCCCAAACCCATCAAACTCAGCACAATAATCAGCCCAAACCGGTAGCAAAGGGCCATCACCTTCTCTTCGACCGGCTTGCCGCGCACGGCCTCCCAAGCATAAAAAACCAGATGCCCGCCATCCAAAATCGGGATCGGCAGCAGGTTCACAATGCCAATGGCAATCGAAATCCCGGCAATCCAGCGTAAAAACGGCACCAAACCGGCATCCGCCGTCTTTTTGGACAGATCGGCGATGGTCAGCGGCCCCGCCACATCATTGATGGATCCGCTGCCCAGAATCATGGCGCCAATGCCCTGCAAATTGGCCATAGACATCACATAAGTCTGGCGAATGCCGTAAAAAACAGCCTCGATGGGGCCATATTCAACCGTTCTGACGTGATCGGCTGAGGCTGCCATGCGGATTCCGATGCGCCCCACGGGGAACATCGACAAAAGGCCCTTGCGCTCCACCGCCGCTGGCGTGATCGGCACGATCAACTCCGCGCCGTTGCGCTCAATGGTGAATTGCAGGGATTTTTCGGGGCTGGCCGCGATCACGGCCTGCACCTCGGCAAAATCTTCGATGGCCTCGCCATCAATGGCAAGGATCTGGTCGCCTTTACGCAAGCCCGCCCGCTCCGCGGGTTGACCGGGCAAAACCTGTTCCACCACCGGCAAGACATGCTGGGAGCCGGAATAAAAGGCGATGCCGGACAACAACACCGCCGACAAAACAAGATTGGCAAAGGGGCCCGCCGCCACAATCGCCGCGCGCGCCGAGACAGGCTGCATCATCAGACTATGAGCATCGGCGGGCAAAGCTGCTTCGGGATCGGGGCGGCTTGACGGATCGGCATCGCCCGCAAATTTCACATAGCCGCCCAAAGGAATGAGGGCGATGCGCCAGCGCGTGCCATAGCTGTCATGCCAAAACAGCAATTCCTTGCCAAATCCAATGGAAAAGGCCTCGACCGTGACCCCGTAATAGCGGGCGGTCAAAAAATGTCCCATTTCATGAACAAACACGATCACCAAAGTCAGCGCCAAAAAGGGCACGACGTAACTGGCCGCGGTGTGAATCATTGCGAAGATCAGGTCCATGCTTTTTCTTGCCTGTTTTCTTTCAAAAAGTCGAGTGAACGACATCAAGGGCTTTGATTATGAAAATCTAATGTGCCCGAAATGAGGCTTCCCGATCCAAAATGCCGCGCGCCACCCTGCGTGACTCGCAATCAATCTCCAGACAGGCCTCGATCGTATCCGTGTCAGACGACCAAGCCGCGGCTTTCTCAAGGACTGAAGCCACCAAGCGGGCAATCCCCGCAAAAGGATAGCCACCGGCAAGGAAGGCTTCGACCGCGACTTCATTTGCGGCATTAAGAACGCAAGGCATCACACCCTTGAGCCGCATGGCCTCCATCGCCAGACGCAAACAGGGAAAGCGCTCCATATCCGCCGTTTCAAAATGCAGGCTGGCAAGCCGTGCAAGATCGGGGGCGGCAATGCCTGTATCAAGACGCTGCGGATAAGACAGGCAATGCGCCGCAGGAACGCGCATATCGGGCGCGGCCATCCCCGCCAAAAGCGCACCGTCGTGAAACGACACCAGTCCATGCACAATGCTTTGCGGATGAACGAGCACATCCAATTTGTCAGAGGCAACGCCGAACAAATGATGCGCCTCGATCAGCTCAAGCCCTTTGTTCATCAAGGACGCGGAATCAATGGTGATTTTGGGGCCCATGGTCCAATTGGGATGAGCCAATGCCTGCTCAGGGGTTGCCTGATCGATATGCTCTTTGCTCCAAGCGCGAAAGGGTCCGCCCGAAGCTGTCAGGATCATCTGCGTGATCGCGGATCGGTCATGCCCTTCGAGGATTTGAAACAAGGCATTATGTTCCGAATCAAGCGGCAATATTTGTGCGCCATAGGTCCGCACGCCCGCCATGAAAGCCGCACCCGCACTGACCAGACATTCCTTGTTGGCCAAAGCAATCGTGCGTCCTTGTCGAACAGCCGCAAAGGTCGGTTGCAATCCCGCCGTTCCCACAATGCCCGCAACGACAAGATCGCACGCGCGTTGGGCGGCATCCATCACCGCGTCATGCCCTGCCCCGCTGGCAATAGAGGTGCCGGACAATGCCTCGCGCAGTGCTGAGCCAGACTGCGTATCCGCCAAGGCAACAAAAGCAGGGTTGAAGCGGCGCGCCAGTTCGACGAGCCCATTGACATCACGGCCTGCAACCAAAGCCTCGACTTGATATTTGTCAGGATGCTGGGCGATGACATCAAGAACTGTGCGTCCGACGGACCCTGTCGCGCCAAGAATAATAATGCGCTTCATGAAGAGGGCCCAGCCAAAGCAACCAGCGACAGGACAAGGGCCAGATACAGAAACACAAACAAAATGGAATCGATCCGGTCCATGACACCGCCATGCCCCGGAATAAGGTTGCCGCTGTTTTTCACATCCAGTCGACGCTTGATGAAGGATTCAAACAAATCACCCACCTGTCCGACTACCGAACCGACAGCAGCCAAAACCCACAGCGACGGCCCTTCGAAAAACACGAGACCAAATTGTGTTTTCGCCAACCAGCACCAAGCCACAGCCAAAAGCGTGCCGGTGAAAAGCCCGCCTGCAAAACCCGACCATGTTTTGCCCGGACTGATCATGGGCGCGAGTTTGGGGCCGCCGAAATGACGCCCGAAAAAATAAGCCCCGACATCGGTGCCCCAGACAAGCGCGAAGGCAAACAGAATGGCAACCAAGCCACCATCGGGATGTTGCATGACAAAGACAGGGGCAAGAAAAGCGGTAGCTGTGTAAAACATTGCCAACAACGACCACACAGCCGGTGTGCCATAAGAACGGTCATGGTAGAGCCACAAGACAAACAAGCCCGGACCGATGCAATTGAGCAAAATACGGGAGTCGGAAACAAAAATCAGATTATACAGACTGAGTAAAACAGAGAGATGGATAAACCAACTCCCCCATAATAATTGCCCCCATTTATTGAGCATGCGTAAAAATTCAAAAGACACCAGCATGGCCACAACATACCAGAACGCGCTGAAAGCCAATCCGCCCCAATAGACCGCGCCAATCGCCAAAGGTGCCAAAACCAAAGCGGAGGCGATGCGCTTGAACAATTCGCTTTTCGAGGCTTCGACCAGTGGCATCCATAAACTCATGACGGCTGTGCCCCGACCGCGTCCAAACCGCCAAACCGTCTTTGCCGCCGCCCGTAATCCAGCAAGGCTTCATCCAGCGCATGATCATCGAAATCAGGCCAGCAGAGCGGGCTGAAAACAAGCTCGGAATAGGCCGCCTGCCACATCAGAAAATTGGAAAGCCGCAATTCCCCAGAGGTTCGAATAATCACATCCGGATCGGGGATGGCGCTGGTATCAAGCGCATGCGAAAACACCTCTTCATCAATGCCATCCAAAGCCAAGGCACCTGACAAAACATCAGCGGCAAGCTTTCGGGCTGCCCTGACGATTTCATCGCGCGCCCCATAGTTGAACGCAACGGTTAAAGTGAGACTGGTATTGCTGGCGGTGGTGGCCTCTGCCTCTTGCAGCAAAGCCACAATATCCGAAGGCAATCCATCCCGATTGCCGATGATGCGAATTTTCACATTCTGGCTGGCAAGTTCCTTGACATCTTGCCGGATGAAATGGCGCAACAGGCCCATCAATTCCGCGACCTCGTCTTGAGGACGACGCCAGTTTTCGGATGAAAAACTATAAACCGTCAGAAAGGGAATATTGCGAGCTAGCACCGCGCGCACGGTTTTACGCAAAGCATCCAATCCGCGACGATGCCCTTCAAGACGCGGCAATCCATGCGCCTTGGCCCAGCGTCCATTGCCATCCATGATCATGGCGACATGACGCGGCATCAAAGGCGAGCCGGAGGCTTGACCGGTAGGACGGGAGGGATCGGCAAGATCCTTGACCATGATCAAGCCTCCTCAAAGCCACTCAGACCTGCATGATTTCTTTTTCTTTGCCTGCCAAGAGCTGGTCGATTTCAACGATGGTCTGATCGGTTGCTTTTTGAATTTGATCCGATAGACGCTCGATTTCGTCTTTGCCAATTTCTTTTTCAAGCTTCTTGATGGCGTCCATGCCATCGCGGCGCACATGGCGAACGGCGACACGCGCCTCCTCGGCATATTTATGCGCGACTTTCACCATTTCCTTGCGGCGCTGTTCATTCATCTCAGGGATATGAATGCGGATGGTCTGGCCTTCGGTGTTGGGGTTAAAGCCCAGATCGGAATCACGAATGGCTTTCTCAACCGATGACACCATGGAGCGATCCCACACCGAAATGGAAATGGTGCGCGGCTCAGGCACAGTGACGGTCGCCACCTGATTGAGAGGCAGGCCGCTGCCATAGGCATCGACCACAATCGGATCGAGAATATTGGCAGAGGCGCGGCCAGTCCGCAGGCTTCCCAAATCATTGCGGAAAGCCTGAACTGCGCCTTGCATGCGGCGTTTGAGATCAGCGATATCGAAAGGAGCGCTCATGGTCATTGATCCTAGAAAAATTGAACCTTTAGGCATTAAGCCCCCGAAGCGGGGCTGGCAAGAGCCTCGGGCTCAGGGTGTGACATGGGTGGAAGGGCTGGTGCCGTCCAAAATCCCGCGAATGGTCGCCGGGGCATGGCAGGAACCCACCAAAATGGTCAATTTATTCTCCCGTGCCAAGGCAAAGGCCGCCGTATCCATCACTTTCAAGTCGCGATTGATGGCCTCGTCATGGCTCAGGCGGTCATAGCGGACCGCTTGCGGATTTTTCTTGGGGTCGTCGGAATAGACGCCGTCCACCTGTGTGGCTTTCAAAACGGCATCGCATTTCAATTCGATGGCCCGCAAAACCGCCGCCGTATCGGTTGTGAAAAACGGACTGCCCGTCCCGCCACCCAAAATGGTGATCCGCCCCTTGCTCATATGATGCATGGCAGGCTGGCGGGCATAGGTTTCGCAAATCGTGGGCATGGCAACCGCCGACAAGGTGCGGGCCGATGCGCCTGCCGCCTCCAAAGCGCCTTCGAGTGCCAGCGAATTCATGACGGTGGCCAACATGCCCATGGAATCGGCTGTGGCGCGGTCAATCCAGCCCGCAGCCCCGACCTTAGCCCCGCGAATGATATTGCCGCCGCCAATCACCACCGCGATTTCGGTGCCGTTGCGTGCGGTATCCGCCAAATCATGTGCCAAGGTCATCAAGGTTTGCGGAGAGAGCCAAAACCCGTCTGCCGCCAAAAGGGCTTCACCGGACAATTTAACAAGAACACGCTTGAACTGTGCCATGATGAACCTCTCACTTTTGTATGCGCATTAACAGAGATCGTCAGTCAAAAAAAAGGCGGCGTTTCCGCCGCCTTCAACATTCAGGCCTTGCCGGCCGCTGCCGCCACTTCGGCGGCGAAATCGCTTTCTTGTTTCTCGATGCCTTCACCCAGAGCAAAACGAATAAAGCCGGACACCTTCACAGGCGCGCCCACTTTGCCTTCGCTTTCCTTGACTGCCTGAGCCACGGTCTTGCCCCCGTCATGAATGAACGACTGATCCAAAAAGCAGACCTCTTTATAATAGCTCTTGAGGCCGCTTTCGATGATTTTTTCCATCACATTGGCAGGCTTTCCAGCATTTTTTTCTGCCAGAACCGCTTTTTCACGCTCGACCACCGAAGGATCAAGGGTGGTTGCATCCAGACCAGCGGGATTGGTGGCTGCGACATGCATGGCCAATTGACGACCCAAAGCGTGCAATTCCTGCGCATTGCCGGTTGATTCCAGCGCCACGAGAACCGCAATTTTACCAATGCCATCACCCACCGAGCCATGGACATAAGAGGCCACGACACCATGCGGCACTTCGAGCTTGGCAGCGCGACGCAAGGTCATATTTTCACCAATGGTCGCAATGGCCGAGGAAATCGCATCGCCAACGGTTGCGCCTGCGGGATAGGCCTGTGCCTTCAAAGCTTCGACATCGGTATGACCCGAGGTGTGAACCACTTTGGCCACATCACGCACCAGAGCCTGAAAGGCTTCGTTGCGGGCCACAAAGTCTGTTTCCGAATTCAATTCGACCACAACGCCTTTGGCTGCTTCGGTGATCACGCCCACCAAGCCTTCGGCAGCCACGCGGCCTGATTTTTTGGCCGCTTTCGCGAGGCCTTTGGTGCGCAACCAATCAATAGCCGCTTCGAGATCAGCCGAGGTGGCTTCCAGAGCCGCCTTGCAATCCATCATTCCGGCACCGGTCTTTTCGCGCAGATCCTTTACGAGCGCAGCGGTAATCGTCGCCATGAGTATCATCCTTCTGTGTGAACAATATGGGCGGCAGCGTAACCGCCACCGCCTTTTTTATATTTTGATGTGACGGAACGATTACGCTCCGCCCGCCATCCGATGAGAAGGCGTCAATTAAGCCGCATCAACCTGTGCTTGCGCGAATGCCACCCAGCCTTCGCGCTTGGCGCGGCCAGAAAGCTTCAATTCGGCATCAAGTGCTGCCGTATCGGCATCAGACAGACCAGCCAACTGCCAGTAATGGAAAATACCGGCTTCATTGAGCTTGGTGACATGCTGCGGGCCAATGCCAGGCAGTTTGGTCAGATCATCGGGTGCACCACGCGGGGCTGCCAGACGCTCGAAACCGCCAGAGGCCGGCAACACTTCCGCGACCGGATTGGCCGAGGCGCCGACATCCACACCCATCGAACCCTGACCGCGGGAAATGCCGTCGAGCGCTGCGCGGGCGATCAAATCGCAATAAAGCGACAAAGCGCGACCGGCATCGTCATTGGCGGGAATGGGATAGGTAATGCCATCGGGATTGCAATTGGTGTCGATGATCGCGGCCACCGGAATGTTCAGGCGGTTAGCCTCCTGAATGGCCAGCGCTTCCTTGTTGGTGTCGATCACGAAAATCAAATCGGGTGTGCCGCCCATGTCCTTGATGCCGCCCAAAGCGCGATCAAGCTTTTCCTTTTCGCGCGACAACATCAGACGCTCTTTCTTGGTCAGACCAACAGCGCCTTCCGCCAGCATTTCGTCCACTTTGCGCAGACGCTGGATGGAGCCCGAAATGGTTTTCCAATTGGTCAACATGCCGCCGAGCCAGCGGGCATTGACGAAATACTGGGCCGAACGACGTGCGGCATCCGCCACATGTTCCTGAGCCTGACGCTTGGTGCCCACAAACAACACGCGACCACCATTGGCCACCGTATCAGACACAGCCTGCAAAGCGCGGTGCAAAGCAGGAACGGTCTGGGCCAGATCGATGATGTGGATATTGTTGCGGGTGCCGAAAATGTAAGGAGCCATTTTCGGATTCCAGCGATGGGATTGATGGCCGAAATGCGCGCCAGCTTCAAGCAATTGGCGCATAGAAAAATCGGGTAGTGCCATGGTCTTATTCTCCGGTTTGTCCTCTGCGGAAAAGTGAACCCGGTCAGGAGACCGGACACCGGACAGGATCCTAAAATCCCTTGTTCCGCATGTGTGATGGCTGGGGGAATACGGGGTTTGGGGGCAAAAAGCAAGGCGCACCCCCATAAAAAACACGCTTTTTTAGGCCTGAGGCAGTCCCTTTTACGTCAATTCCACGCCCACCACGCCCGGAACCGCCTGCAGCAAACCGGCAATATGGGGGGTGGCGCGATAGGCCCCCGGCAATTTGATGTCGACTTCCCGCTGTCCGTTTTCAAGCTGGACGATGATATTGACCTCGCCATCGCCCTTCTCGGACAAAATTTCAGACAATGATTTCAATGGCTTGTGATCGCTCACCGTGATGCGGAGCGCGGATGGCAGGCGCGAGGCCACCTGATCGAGCAATTCAACCGACTGGATTCGGACCCTGACCTCTTCGCCCTCCAGCTGGCCTTGCAAAACGAGCAAGACCGCCCGCCCCGGTTCAAGCTGGTCGCGATAGTGATTAAGACCTTCTTGGAAAATAATGGCCTCGAAATGTCCGGTTTGGTCGGAAAGGGCCAAAATCCCCATTTTGTTGCCGGATTTGGTGCGACGCTCCTGCCGGTCCAAAACAGTGGCAGCCACACGCCCCGTTGTCGCCCCTGCGCGAATGGCGCGGGACAGATCGCTAAATTTCTGGACAGACAGACGCCGCAAAATCGGGCCATAGGCATCCAGAGGATGGCCTGTCAGAAAAAAGCCGATGGCTTCATATTCCCGCTGCAGGCGATCCGCCACCGTCCACGGCTTGAAATTGGGCACCCGCAAGGGTTCGGGCGCTTGGCCGCCACCGAAAATATCGGCCTGCCCCGCCTCCGCCTCGCTCTGGGTGCGATTGGCGGTGGCCATCATCAGCTCGACGCTGGCCGTTGCACGGGCGCGGTCTTGATCAAGTTCGTCCAAGGCCCCTGCTGCGATCAAACTTTCCAGCGTCCGCTTATTAGCCTGTCTGGGATTTAAGCGGCGGGCCAAATCGCCCAAATCCTTAAACGGCGTGTCGGCACGACTATCGATCAGGCTTTCCACAGCCTGCTGCCCGACGCCTTTGATGGCGGCGAGCGCGTAGCGGATGACCAGCTGGCCCTCCTCTGTCTGATGCACGTCAAACACCACACCCGAGCGATTGAGCGAAGGCGGCTCAACCACAATGCCGAGCCGTTGGGCCTCGCGGCGGAATTCCGACAATTTATCGGTGTTGGACAAATCGAGCGTCATAGAGGCGGCCAAAAATTCCACCGGATAATTGGCCTTGAGATATGCGGTTTGATAGGCAACCAAGGCATAGGCCGCCGCATGGCTTTTGTTGAAGCCGTAATCGGCAAATTTCGCGAGGAGATCGAAAATCTGGTCCGCAGAAGAGCGCTCAAGCCCCTTTTCCAGAGCACCCGTCACAAAGCGTTCGCGCTGGGCATCCATTTCCGATTTGATCTTTTTACCCATGGCCCGGCGCAGCAAATCCGCTTCCCCCAGCGAATAGCCCGAAAGCAGCTGGGCGATTTGCATCACCTGCTCCTGATAGATGATCACCCCATGGGTTTCTTTCAGGACCGGTTCGAGCATGGGATGGAGATATTCGACCTCTTCCTGTCCGAGTTTGCGCGCGCAATAAACCGGAATATTCGCCATGGGGCCGGGCCGGTAAAGTGCCACAAGCGCGATGATATCTTCAAAGCGGTCAGCCCGCATTTCGGCCAGCGCTTTGCGCATGCCCGCACTTTCAAGCTGGAACACGCCGACCGTTTCACCACGGCCCAGCATTTCATAGGTTTTGACATCATCAATCGGGATGGTCGAAATATCGAGCGTTATATGCCTTTGCTTCAGCAGTTTGATGGCTGTCTCGATCACGGTCAGGGTTTTGAGACCCAAAAAGTCGAATTTGACCAGACCCGCCGGTTCCACCCATTTCATGTTGAATTGGGAGACCGGCATATCGGATTTCGGATCGCGATAGAGCGGGACAATCTGTTCCAAAGGCCGGTCACCGATCACGATCCCCGCCGCATGGGTGGAGGCATGGCGATGCAGCCCTTCGAGATTGCGAGCGATATCGAGCATGCGCGCGACCGTCGGATCCTCTTCCGCCGCCATCCGCAAGCGCGGCTCGCCCTGGATTGCCTGTTCAAGGGTGACGGGATTGGCCGGATTTTGCGGAACCAATTTGGTGAGCTTATCCACCTGCCCATAAGGCAATTGCAAAACACGCCCGACATCGCGCATGACACCGCGCGCCTGCAAGGTGCCGAAGGTGATGATTTGCGCGACACGATCATGGCCATAGCGATCTTGCACATAACGGATCACCTCGTCGCGCCGCTCCTGACAGAAATCGATATCGAAGTCGGGCATGGACACGCGTTCGGGATTGAGAAAGCGTTCGAACAGCAAGCCAAAGCGTAAAGGATCGAGATCGGTAATGGTGGTGGCATAAGCCACCAAAGAGCCCGCACCCGAGCCACGGCCCGGTCCAACCGGTATGCCTTGGGATTTGGCCCATTGGATAAAATCAGCCACAATCAAAAAATAGCCTGGATATTGCATGCGGGCGATCACCGAGAGCTCGAAATCAAGCCGCTCTTGGTAATCCTCGACCGTCAATCCGGGGGCAGGCCCATGCACGGCCAAGCGCTTGGCAAGCCCCTGATGCGCCATGGCCGCCAGTTCCGAGGCCTCGTCGACCGTATCCTCACCCGTTCCGACAGTGAAGCGGGGCAGAATGGGCTTTTGTGTCCGCGGCCTGAAATGACAGCGCAAGGCAATTTCCAGCGTATTGGTGATCGCCTCAGGCAAATCCCGAAACAGATCGATCATTTGCTGGCGGGTTTTGAAATGATGCTCAAGCGTCACCCGTCGCCGGTCTTCATCCGCGACAATCCGCCCCGCCGCCAGAGCCAGCAAAGCATCATGCGCCTGATAGTCGTCGGGCTTGGCAAAAAACGGTTCATTGGTGGCCACAAGCGGCAGAGCCTGCGCATAGGCCAGATCCAGCAAAAGCGGTTCTACCCGCTGCTCGTCCGGCAGACCATGGCGCTGCAACTCGACATAGAGACTGTCACCAAAAGCGTTTTTGAGTTTGAGCAGGCGGGCAAGTGCCAAATCACCCTGCCCCTGCGCCAAGGCGCGGTCGATCGGCCCTTTGGGGCCGCCTGTGAGGCAAATCAGCCCTTCGGGTTGGCGCAGTAAATCAGTGATCAGGACATGCGGGCCTTCCCCGTGCGGGGCGAGCAGATAGGCCCGCGAGGCCAGTTCCATCAAACGGGCATAACCCGCATCACTGGCGGCCAGCAGAACAAGAGACGGCCTGACCTCGGGCAATCCATTCAGACGACCGGGGGCCCGCTCCTCTTCCCATTCAACCGATAATTCCATGGCGGCGATGGGCTGAATACCGGCCCCTGCCATTTTTTCGGAAAATTCAAGCGCCCCGAACAAATTGTTGGTGTCCGTCAGGGCCAATGCCGGCATCCGGTCCTTGAGCGCCAGCTTTTTGAGATCGTCAATCCGCAAGGCCCCTTCCAGCAAGGAAAAGGAGGAATGGACATGCAGATGTACAAATCCCGGGGCGCGCAGCAGACGGCTCATGAAAACCAACTCAATTCGGATCGAGGGGACGAAGCTGGTCAGATCATCCAAGACGACTCAAACCACTTCGAAAACACAACGCACCATGGCGTGTCTCGTCTTGATGGTCCAGTCCCCGACCTGTCCAGATCTGCATGCTGTCAACAAGCATGCGATCCGAAGGTTTAGAAACCGATCGCCTGCGCCCAAACGATGATGGTGGTGATGAAGGCTGCGATACCAACAAATTCAGTTACGTCTTCCAAAATCATGCGGGTCATGTTGCCCTCCTTGGTCTGTTGATGAACCAAGTATGTTCTATAAATGTTCTCATTTGCAAGAACAAAATTAGAACAAACCGCCCGCAAACACGCTTATGGTTAATTTGGGTAAAGCATAACCAGCCATTTTGGGCGGGGGCAAAACGCAGAATGATTATGAAAAAAACAGGCCAAGACCGATCAGGGCAGATCGACAATCCGGCCTTCGCGCAAGGTGACGCGCCGATCCATGCGCACGGCGAGATCGAGATTATGCGTGGCAATCACAGCCGCCAATTTGGAGATCCGCGCGAGGCTCAACAGCGTATCGAAAACATGCATGGAGGTGGCAGGATCCAGATTACCGGTCGGCTCATCGGCCAACAACAAACGCGGCCTGTTTGACATGGCCCGCGCAATGGCCACCCGTTGTTGCTCACCGCCCGACAATTCGGATGGGCGATGCGACAAGCGCTCCCCCAGACCCAAAAAGCCCAAAATTTGCGCGGAACGCTCCTCAGCCTCAGTCCGTGAAAGACCATTGATGCGTTGGGGAATGACGACATTTTCAAGCGCCGTAAATTCCGGCAGCAAGCGATGTTGCTGATAGATAAAACCGATCTCCTGCCGACGCAGGGCCGTGCGCTGCTCATCAGACAAATCAGCACAGGCTTGGCCTGCAATGAAGACATCGCCGCCATCGGGTTTTTCCAACAGACCCGCGACATGCAGCAAAGTGGATTTGCCCGTGCCAGAGGGGGCAATCAAAGCAACCGTTTGCCCCGGCCACACAGCCAGCGATGCGCCGCGCAACACATCGAGTTTGCGCTCGGCATCCACATAGCTGCGCTCGATCTGGTGCAGATAAAGGGTCGGGGGATTGCTTGGTGCCTCATTCATAGCGCAAGGCCTCGACCGGATCGAGATTGGCGGCGCGACGCGCCGGATAGAGGGTTGCCAGCAAAGACAAGGTCAGCGCAATGGCTGCGACCAGCACCACCTCTTTGGGATCAATTTCGGACGGCAAGCGGGAGAGGAAATAAAATTCAGCAGGAAACAAATTGGTATTGGTCATGCGAGAGAAGAAAGCACGCAGCGTTTCGACATTGCTGGCGACAACCACGCCCAAGACAAGGCCTGCCACGGTGCCCACCACGCCAATCGCTGCCCCTGTCATCAGAAAGATGCGTTGAATGGCGCCCCGCGTTGCCCCCATGGTGCGCAAGATCGCAATATCACCGCTCTTGTCTTTCACCAGCATGATCAATCCGGAAATGATATTCAGAGCCGCGACCAAAACAATCAAGGTGAGGATCAAAAACATCACATTGCGTTCAACCTGCAAAACCCCGAAAAAGGTTCGGTTGCGCATGCGCCAATCGCTCAAAATAACCGCGCGGGACACGGATTTGTCGATCCCTGCCTTGACCTCATCGAGTGCATCGGGATGGCCCAGAAAGACCTCGATCACACTCACATCTTGATCGCGCCCGAAATAGGCCTGCGCCTCTGACAGAGGCATATAAACAAAGGCTGAATCAAATTCAGACATGCCGACTTCATAAATCGCCGAGATCGGATAAGACTTCACCCGCGGAGCCGTGCCAAAGGGGGTTTGCACGCCTTTGGGCGAGGTCAGCGTGACACTGTCTCCAGGGCGTAAAAACAATTGTTCGGCCAAGCGACGACCGATGACAACGCCCTCGCCTTTGTCAAACGTATCGAGCGAGCCTGCTTTGATGTTTTTGGCAATGACCGTTACTTTGCGTAAATCACTGGGACGCACACCGCGCACCAAAACACCGCCCGCATAAGAAGGCGATGAGGCAAGCGCTTGCCCTTCCACCAAGGGCATGGCCAACACCACATCGGGAATGGTGCTGATTTTGTTAGCGACATCGGCATAATCGGTGAGCGGTGTTTCGATGGCACTGACAAAAATATGGCCGTTCACACCCACAATTTTATCCAGCAATTCTTTGCGAAAGCCGTTCATCACCGAGAGCACGATAATCAGCGTGGCTACGCCCAGCATGATCCCGAGAAAAGAAAAACCGGCAATCACCGAGATGAACCCCTCCCGCCGTCTGGCGCGCAGATAGCGAAACGCAATCATCCACTCGAAACCGGCAAAGGCGCGTGTGGCTTTCAGGTCTGGAGCGTTGGGTGCTTGGTCCATCAATATCTCATGCGGTGACAAGACGCACAGCATCTTCAATGCTGAGCAGGTGACGTTCTCCGGTGCCGCGGTTTTTGATTTCCACTTTGCCGTCAGCCAGCGACTTCGGTCCGGCAATGATCTGCCATGGCATGCCGATCAAATCCGCTTTGGCAAATTTACCGCCGGGGCGCTCATCCGTATCATCATAAAGCACATCCAGATGACGCGCTTCCAAGGCGTGAATGAGGGTTTCACAGGCCGCATCGGTCGCCCCATCGCCCACTTTCAAATTGATGAGATGCACATGGAAAGGCGCAATTTCCTTTGGCCAGACAATGCCGTTTTCATCATGGAAAGCCTCGATCAGCGCTGCCACCAAACGGCTCGGACCGATGCCATAAGAGCCCATATACACAGGGCGCTCAATGCCATCCGGCCCCATGACTTTGGCCCCCATCGGCTCGGAATATTTGGTGCCGAAATAGAAGATATGACCGACCTCGATGCCACGCGCCGATACCTGTCTCTCTGTTGGAATGGCACCATAGGCAGCCGTGTCATGCATGTCAGACGTTGCGGCGTAAGGCTTTGTCCAATTCGAAACAATGGTTTGCAAATCCTCGACACTGTCAAAATTGGTGTCGGCATCGGGCACATGCAAATCAAGAACCGATTTATCGCAAAACACTTCACTCTCGCCGGTTGAGGCCAGAATGATAAATTCATGGCTGAGATCACCGCCGATCGGGCCTGTTTCCGCCCGCATCGGAATAGAGGTCAGGCCCAAGCGCGCGAAGGTGCGCAAATAGGCGACGAACATCCGGTTATAGGCATGGCGGGCACCGGCCTCGTCCAGATCAAACGAATAGGCGTCTTTCATCAAAAATTCGCGCGAACGCATCGAGCCAAAACGCGGCCTGATTTCATCACGGAATTTCCATTGCAGATGATAGAGATTCAAAGGCAGATCTTTGTAAGAACGGATATAAGAGCGGAAAATATCCGTGATCATTTCCTCATTGGTGGGCCCGAACAGCATGTCGCGTTCATGCCTATCTTTGATACGCAACATTTCTTTGCCATAGGCATCGTAACGTCCCGATTCGCGCCATAAATCAGCCGATTGAATGGTGGGCATCAAAAGCTCAACAGCGCCTGCACGATTTTGCTCCTCGCGGATAATCGCGCTGATCTTGTTCAACACGCGCAAACCCAAAGGCAACCACGCATAAATGCCTGCCGATTGCTGGCGCACCATGCCCGCGCGCAACATCAAACGATGGGAAACAATCTCGGCATCTTTGGGCGTATCGCGCAAGATGGGCAGAAAATAACGGCTCAGACGCATTTCAAGATCACCTTTAAAAGGGCGTTGCGGATCACATGCATGACTTGAACCGCATTGAAGACCAAAAAACAAGCCATATCCTTATGAAAAGCCATCACAAGTCACGTCACAAAACACACAAAAACTTTGAAAAAAGGGATGACAATCTCTGTTTGCCTTGATATGGTCACAATCAGACCTCGGGTGATTGAAATATCATCACGGCGGCCAAGTCTAGGGATGGATCGTCCAGTGCCTGACACTCTGTCGGGCATACTTTTGTTTTTCTCCCTTTCCATGAAAATTTATATTTTTTTCAACCCTATTTCTGGGCAAGTGTTTGCTTGCGGCTGGTGAGAGTGCGCGCGTAAAAATAGGGATTGTGCTGCAAGCCGCAGCGCAACCCGACATTTTTAAAATTCCGGCCCGCTTTCAATCAATATGGGTGATGACCAAGGCCACGATATAGGTCAGGGGCAAAGCAACAATCGAGGTAATCAGCGCTTTCATGCCCAAGCGCGGTTGCACAGGCGCACCCGGATCGGCATAGGCATCGCGCACCTCGCCTGCTTCTTCGGCGTTTTGAACCCCAATCGGCAAAACCGCAAATAAAGAGATCCACCAGACAATGAAATACAGCGCGATCAAAGTCGGCAATGGTAGTCCGATTGTCAGGGGAAAGGGCATCATACTTGCTCCAGCTCAACCAAGGTGCCGTTAAAATCTTTGGGATGCAGAAAAATCACCGGCTTGCCATGCGCACCGATCCGCGGCTCCCCGTCGCCCAACACACGCGCGCCGCCCGCCAGCAAATGATCGCGCGCCGCGCGGACATCGTCCACCTCGTAACAAATGTGATGGATCCCGCCATCGCTGTTGCGCTCTAAAAATTTGGCAATGGGAGAGTGTTCGCCCAGCGGTTCCAGCAATTCAATTTTTGTATTGGGCAGATTGATAAAAACAACGGTGACACCGTGATCGGGTTGCGGCAAAGGCGCAGACACATCGGCCCCCAAAACATCGCGATAGGTGGCGATGGCGGCCGAGAGATCCTTCACTGCAATGGCGACATGATTGAGACGTCCGATCATATAAGCCCCCTATTTTCCGATGCGTTCAGACTGCCATTATACCCCGAAAGGGCCGCATGACCGAAGCAAAATTCATGCGCGCGCCTTATGCTTTCAGACGATCACCACCTGAATGTGACAAAGCGGTTTTTTGCCCCATGACTGATTGACGGATGAGCGGATAGCCCGCTCGATTGCCGTCTCGACAAGATCGGGATCCCGGCGTTTGGCTTTCGGCAATGTATCAAGAACAGAGAAAACGGCCTCCTCGACAATATCGTCAAAACTCTGACCGGAGGAATCCGCTTGCGGCAATCCGGCCAAGGCCAAAGACACGTCTCCCACCACATCGCCTTGCGCATTGATGGCAACCGCAACCGACACCATGCCCGCAAAAGACAATTTGCGCCGCTCAGACACCGCCCTGTCTTCCGCTTCCAACAGGATCTGGCCATCCCGATACAAACGGCCCGCATGCACATGATCAAGCACCTCGGGATCACCCGGTGCCAGACGCAACATTTGCCCGTTGCGGATCCGGCAGGCATGCGCAACACCCATGGCGCGGGCAAAGCGGCGATGGGTTTCCAGATGCAAGGCCTCGCCATGGGCGGGAACCGCAATCTGCGGTTTGATCCATTGATAAAGCTGTTCCATTTCCCCCCGACGCGGATGCCCCGACACATGCACCAAGGCATCGCGATCGGTGACCACATCGATCCCTTGCAAGATCAGCTGGTTGATCTGATGGCTGATGCCTTTTTCGTTGCCGGGAATAGCGCGAGAGGAGAAAATCACCTGATCACCAGGCGTCAGCGTGATGTCGGGATGGTTACCATCGGCAATACGGGCCAGCGCGGCCCGTGGCTCGCCTTGCGAACCCGTGACCAAGGCCACGACTTTGTCGCGCGGCAAATAGCCATAGACATCGACAGAACGAAAATCCGGCAGGCCTTCCAGCAGACCGCATTCACGCGCCACTTCGATGACGCGATCCATGGCACGCCCCACAGCGATCACCTCACGCCCACAGGCCGCCGCCGCTTCCGCCACAGCGCGGATCCGCGCCACATTGGAGGCAAAGGTTGTGACACAGACACGCCCTTTGGCTTTGGCGATAATCTCTTTGAGCGTGCGCGCCACTTCCGTTTCGCTGGGGCTGATGCCATCCCGCGTGACATTGGTGGAGTCGCAAATCAGCGCCAAAACACCCTCATCGCCCAAACGGCGCAAGCGCTCTTCATCGGTTGCCCAACCGACATAAGGCGTGATGTCAATTTTCCAGTCGCCGCTATGGAACAACGTGCCCAATGCGGTCTTGATAATCAGCCCCATGGATTCAGGAATGGAATGGGCCATCTTCACGGGTTCGACGGTGAAAGGGCCAAACACATAGTCTTGGCCGGGCTCGATGATATGCAAAGGCAGATGCTGGGCACCGGGCTCGCGAAAACGCCGGATCTCCAAAAGGCTTGCAGCAAAGCGCGAGGCATAGACCGGCGCTTCCAGTGAGGGCCACAAATCCATCAAAGCCCCGATGTGATCTTCATGGGCATGGGTGATGATGATGGCTTCAAGCCGCTTTTTCTGCTGTTTGATGAATTGCAAATCCGGCAGCATCACTTCGATGCCCGGCAATTCCGGCCCCGCAAAGGCAATGCCGCAATCCACCAAAATCCAGCGCCGGTTCTTTTTGCCGCCAAAGCCGTAAAGGCCGGCATTCATGCCAATTTCGCCAATGCCGCCAAGCGGCACAAAGACCAGCTCATCGCTGCTAGTTTGCATCTCTCTCATTATCCTTTTTGTGGCCGCATCGGTTCGACCAGATCCAGCGGATAAAAATCACCCGCCTCTATTGTTGTCAGTCCCTGTTCTTGCGTCTGCGTGTCTGGCTGCAAAAGCAAGCGACCCTCCGCATCCAATCCGGCGAACCGACCACGCACCACGCCGCGCTCGGTTCTGATCTCAATCGCTTTATCAAGATAAGCGGCGTGATCAAGCCAAAGCTGCCTGATGCAGGAAAATCCTTGTCCGCGATCCCAGATCGATAACAGATGATCAAAAGCGTCACACAGCGCCTTCAAAACCGTCTCAACATCGAAATGCACGCCCGCTGTAGCAAGGTCGGTGGCCGGATAAGGCGTCTCGTCTGGATGCTGGACCAGATTGATCCCGATCCCGACGACCAGAAACAGGTGGCCGTTTTGGCTCCGCCCCTCCAGCAATTGACCGGATAATTTAGCGCCGTCCAACAGCAAATCATTGGGCCATTTGAGTTTTAAACGCGCACCCAAATCAGCCAGTGAAGACAAAGCCAGATGGGCCGCAAGCCCCGCCACAAAACCGATTTGCGGGCTAAAGCGCATCTCGCATGGATCAATCAAAGCAAGGCTGGCGTAGAGATTACCGACAGGCGAAGACCAGACCCGCCCTTGCCTGCCCCGCCCACCCGATTGCTGATCCACCACAACCCAGTGCCTGTCCATGCCCGCTTCAGCACAGACCATGGCCCGGTCATTGCTTGAGGACAAAGACGAATGGTGCTCGATGCTGAAACCCGCATGAGCCTGCAAAAAACCGCTCTTGATCAATGCAGTGAAGAAGCAGCGAGGCTGGCCGCATTCACGAGGGGGGCCGGATAGAGCCAGAACAGGAAGATCACCAGCGAGGAGACCAAAATCACCGCTTTGAGGCTTGAATCGAGAGGATCAAAGGCCGTTTTGGCATCATCGAAATAGACGATCTTGACGATGCGCAGATAATAGAAAGCCCCGACGACACTCGATAAAACACCGATAATGGCGAGCGCATAAAATTTGGCTTCCACTGCAGCAACAAACACATACCATTTGGCAAAGAACCCAGCCAAAGGCGGAATCCCAGCCAATGAAAACATGATCATCGCAAGCGCAAAGGCCAAGGCCGGATTGTTGCGGCCAAGCCCTGCAAGATCATTGATGTCTTCGACATAATGACCATCGCGGCGCATGCCGAGCACACAGGCAAAGGCACCCAATGTCGTCACCGTATAGATGGACATATAAACCACCACACCCTGCACACCGGCATCGGTTCCAGCAGACAGGCCAACCAGCGCATAGCCCACATGGCCAATCGATGAATAGGCCAAAAGGCGTTTGATATTGGTTTGACCAATGGCGGCGAAAGCACCCAGCACCATCGACCCCAAAGCGATGAAGACGACAATCTGCCGCCATTCATGCGTCACGTCCGGAAAGGCTGTCATCACCACACGCACGGTCATGGCCATGGCAGCCAATTTGGGCGCCGAGGCAAAGAAGGTTGTCACAGGCGTTGGCGCGCCTTCGTAAACGTCAGGCGTCCACATGTGAAACGGCACAGCCGAAATCTTGAAGGCAAAACCGGCCATCAAAAAGGCCAGACCAAAGATAACGCCGGTGGGCGCATGGCCATGCAAGGCTTTGACAATAGCCCCGAATTCCACAGCGCCGGTGAAGCCGTAAATCAAGGACGCACCATAAAGCAACATGCCGGACGACAAGGCACCCAAGACGAAATATTTCAAACCGGCTTCGGTGGATCGCAAATCATCGCGACGGAAAGCGGCGATTACATACAGCGAAAGTGAGGACAATTCGAGGCCGAGATAAAGCGCAATAAGATCATGCGCGGAAATCATCACCAACATGCCGGTGGTGGAAAGCACAACCAACAGCGGATATTCGAACACTTCCACTTTATGGCGCTGCAGATAGCCTTGTGACACCACGAGCGAAACCAAGGCTGCGGCCAAGGCCGCAATCTTCATGAAACGGGCAAAGCCGTCATTGATAAAGGCCCCGTTAAAGGTGACCACCGTGCCGCCATCGCCGAGCGCGATGGCAAGCAATGCAAGGCCCAACAACAAAACAGAGGAAGCATGCACGAAACCGTGGCTGCTTTCGCCACGCAAGGCTCCGATCAACACGAGCAGCAAAGCCCCGCTGGCCAGAATGAGTTCCGGCAGAGCAGGCATCAAGGCGGGCACATGAGCGGTCATCGGTTCACCTTCAGCGAGCGGCAGTCACAACATGACCCACGCTTTCCAGCGCGGCATGTGTCGATTTCAAAAGCGCCTGCGTGGGCGCGGCGAAAACATCCAAAATGGCATTGGGCTGAATGCCATACCAGATGGTGAGGACAACAAGAGGCAGCATGACGGCCAATTCACGCGGATTGATGTCCTCGATGGTCATCAGCGAGGGCTTTTCCAGCTTGCCGAAAATCACGCGGGCATAAAGCCACAAGGCGTAACCGGCAGACAAAATCACACCCGTTGTTGCAAAAAACGCGACAGTCGTATTGGCGCGGAACGCCCCCAGCAATGTCAGGAATTCACCGACAAAACCGGATGTGCCGGGCAAACCGACATTGGCCATGGTGAACAGCATGAAAATGGCGGCATAACGCGGCATGCGATGGACAAGGCCACCATAGGCTGCGATTTCACGCGTATGCATGCGGTCATAAATGACGCCGACGCTAAGGAACAGCGCGCCAGACACCAGACCATGCGACACCATCTGGAACATGCCCCCCTGAATGCCTTGGGCATTGAGCGTAAACAGGCCCATGGTCACAAAACCCATATGGGCGACCGAGGAATAAGCAATCAGCTTCTTGATGTCTTCTTGCATCAACGCCACCAGCGAGGTGTAGATGATGGCAATCACAGAGAGTGTGAAAACGAAGGGCGCGAAATAAAGCGAGGCATCCGGGAACATCGGGATCGACACCCGGATGAAACCGTAACCACCCATTTTCAGCAAAATAGCAGCCAGAATAACCGAGCCTGCTGTGGGCGCTTCCACATGCGCATCCGGCAACCATGTATGGACAGGCCACATCGGCATTTTGACAGCAAAGGAGGCAAAGAAAGCCAGCCACAACCATGTCTGCAATTGCGGGGCGAATTTAAACTTCAACAGGGTCGGAATGTCGGTTGTTTGTGCCTGATGATACATGACCATCACGGCGATCAACATCAACAACGAGCCCAACAGCGTGTAGAGGAAAAACTTGAAGCTTGCGTAAATGCGGCGCTTACCACCCCAAATGCCAATGATCAGGAACATCGGGATCAGGCCTGCTTCGAAGAACAGGTAGAACAACACCAAATCCAGTGCCGAGAAGACACCGATCATCAATGCTTCCAGAACAAGGAAGGCTATGAAATACTCTTTGACCCGTTGTGTCACGGACACCCATGACGCCACGATGCAAAATGGCATCAGGAAGGTCGACAGCAAAATAAACGGCATCGAGAAACCATCGACGCCCAGTTTGAACCGGATAGATTTCGACAGCCATGCGGCTTCGTCCACCAGCTGGAATTCGGCAGAGGCCGGATTGAACCCATGCCAAGCGATGAGGGACAAAATAAAGGTCGCCAAAGTGGCAAACAAAGCGGTCCAGCGGATATTGCGCAAGCCCGCTTCCGATTGGCCGTCGGTGATGAGAATAAGACCTGCGCCGATCAAAGGCAGCAGGATAAGACCCAGGAGCAAATGGTTCATGACTGTGCTCCTCCGAACATATACCACGTGATGACGGCGGCGAGACCGATCAGCATGGCAAAGGCATAGTGATAGAGATAACCCGTTTGCAGCCTGACAATGACACCGCTGAAATTCACAACGCGTGCTGACACACCATCGGGCCCGAAACCGTCAATGGTGGCCCCGTCACCCTTTTTCCAAAGGAAATAGCCAAGCGCTTTGGCCGGACGAACAAAGAGGAAATCATAAAGTTCGTCGAAATACCACTTGTTGAGCAGGAATTGATAAAGCAGCGGCTGACTTTTCGCGAGGGCGGCTGGCAGTTCGGGCTTGGCAATATAGAAAATCCAAGCCACGACGAAACCCGTCACCATCATCACCATCGGTGCCCACTGAACCCAGAGAGGCACACCATGCATGTCATGCAGAATGTGGTTGTCGGGTGACAGGGTCAAAGAGGCTTTGAAGAAATGCTCATAGCCGTGATCAAGGAAGGAGTCGTGGAACAACAGACCCGCGATCAACGCGCCCAAAGCGAGAAACGTCAGCGGGATCAGCATCACACTCGGTGATTCATGCGGCTCGTGATGATGATCATGATCATGTCCGTGATCATGATGGGCTTTGGCATGGTGATGGTCATCACCGTGATGTGCGTGGGCCGCATCCGCACCCCAGCGTTTATGGCCCATGAAGGTCAGGAAGAACAAACGCCATGAATAGAAGCTTGTCAGACCAGCTGCTACAATCAGCAAAATAAAGGCATAGCTGACAGGGCCGTGATGGGCAACATAAACGGATTCAATGATCGCATCCTTGGAATAAAAGCCTGCGGTCAAAGGAAAACCCGTCAAAGCGAGCGTGCCGATCAACATCATCACGGCTGTGAAGGGAATGCTTTTGAACAGCCCGCCCATGCGGCGGATGTCTTGTTCGTGATGCATGGCATGGATCACCGATCCTGCGCCCAAGAACAGCAAGGCTTTGAAAAAGGCATGGGTGAACAAATGAAACACACCCGCCGAATAAGCGCCTGCGCCCAAGGCGGCAAACATATAGCCAAGCTGCGAACAGGTTGAATAAGCAATGACACGCTTGATGTCATTTTGCACAAGCCCGATGGTGCCGGCAAAAAAGGCCGTCGTAGCACCGATGAACATCACAACACCCAACGCATCCGGCGAGAGTTCAAACACGGGGGACAAGCGCGCTACCATGAAGACGCCAGCCGTCACCATGGTGGCCGCATGGATGAGAGCGGAAACCGGTGTGGGCCCCTCCATCGCATCAGGCAGCCATGTATGCAGGAAGAATTGAGCCGATTTGCCCATCGCGCCCATGAACAGCAGCAGACAGGCCAAGGTCAGCGCATCCCAATCACGCCCGATGAAGTGGAAGTGTTTGCCAGCCGCGCCACCGATTGAGGCAAAGATCGGATCAAAGGCAACAGAATTCGTCAAAACGAAAACAAGGAAAATCCCCAAGGCAAAGCCGAAATCACCCACGCGGTTGACGATAAAGGCTTTCATCGCTGCGGCATTGGCTGAGGGCTTTTCGTACCAGAAGCCGATCAGGAGATAGGAGGCAAGACCCACGCCTTCCCAGCCGAAGAACATCTGCACCAGATTGTCGGCGGTCACTAGCATCAACATGGCGAAGGTAAACAGCGACAGATAACCGAAGAAGCGCGGGCGGGACGGATCTTCGTGCATGTAACCGATGGAATAAAGATGCACCAAGGCCGAAACGGAATTGACCACCACCAACATCACAGCGGTGAGCGTATCCACGCGCAATGCCCATTCGACCTGCAAGGCACCGGACGAAATCCAAGGGGCAATGGCCACCTTGAACGGACCGGATCCATAGCCGACCTGAAAAAACACAAACCACGACAAGATCGCTCCGGTAATGAGGAAGCCTGTTGTGACGATTTCGCTTGGACGCGGCCCGATCACACGCCCCAAAGAGCCTGCGATGAGAAAACCGAGTAGCGGCAGGAATACGATAGCCTGAACCATGTGCAAATTTGAGCGGGGTGACCCGCTCAGCCCTTCATCATGTTAATGTCTTCAACGGCAATCGAGCCGCGGTTACGGTAGTAAACGACCAGAATAGCAAGACCAATGGCCGCCTCAGCAGCCGCCACAGTCAAAATCAGCAAAGCAAAAACCTGCCCGACCAGATTGTGGCCAAAGCTTGAAAAAGCGACCAGATTGATATTCACCGCCAACAAAATGAGTTCGACCGACATCAAGATGACGATCACATTCTTGCGGTTGACGAAAATACCAAAAACGCCAAGTGTGAAGAGAATGGCGGAAACAACCAGATAATGTTCAAGCCCGATGCCCATCATCTCAACCCCTTACAATCCCTGTCCCGGACGGACAGACTTGATTTCCATCGCGGTGTCTTTTGAACGTGCCACCTGCGCACCGATATCCTGACGCTTCACACCGGTCTTGTGATGCAATGTCAGAATAATCGCGCCGATCATAGCCACCAGCAGGACCAAGCCGGCTGTCTGGAAATAGAAGACATAATCGGTGTAAAGAACCCGCCCCAATTGTTCGGTATTGCTGAGGGTCGAGGCCGCAGCCTTCACAGTTGAGGCGGCGTGAACCGCTTCAGGCGCTGCGTAATACGTCCCCAGAAACAACACCATCTCGATCAAGAAGATGACGCCCAACAAACCGCCAATCGGCAAATAATCGAGGAAGCCCTGCCGCAATTCGGCGAAGTCGACATCGAGCATCATCACGACAAACAAGAAGAGAACGGCCACGGCACCGACATAGACCACCACCAAAATCATGGCGAGGAATTCGGCCCCCAGCAGCAAGAACAGGCCCGCCGCATTCACAAAAGCCAAAATGAGGAACAAAACCGAATGCACAGGATTGCGCGAGGCAACGACCATAAAGCCGGAAGCCACGGTAATACTGGCAAACAGATAAAAGAAAGCGGCCGCCACTGTCATTCACCCTGCTCCCGCATCATCATCTCGTCCTCATCACACCACCGTGCGGTGGCCCTTCATTCTCGTTGGGAAGCGCGCTTCCCTTTCACGCCAAGCGCTTAGCGGTATGGCGCATCCAATTTCAGATTGCGCTGGATCTCACGTTCCCAGCGCGCCCCGTTATCGAGGAGTTTTTCTTTGTTGAAAAACAGCTCTTCGCGGGTCTCGGTTGCAAATTCAAAATTCGGACCTTCGACAATCGCATCCACCGGGCAGGCCTCCTGACAGAAGCCGCAATAGATGCATTTGGTCATGTCGATATCATAACGTGTGGTGCGGCGTGTACCGTCATTGCCACGCGGCGCGGCTTCAATGGTAATGGCCTGCGCCGGACAAATGGCCTCGCATAATTTACAGGCAATGCAACGCTCCTCGCCATTCGGATAGCGGCGCAAAGCATGCTCGCCCCGAAAGCGCGGCGAAACCGGATTTTTCTCGAACGGATAGTTGATGGTCGCTTTGGGTTTGAAAAAATAACGCATCGACAGAAAAAATGCCGAGACGAACTCTTTCAACAGCAGCGACTGTGCAGCCTGTGCAAGCCTCATCGTCATCCCTATGCGGGCGAACCCGCACTCCCTTTATTGTGGCGCTACCAAAAACACGCCAGCCAAGAAACCGATCACCGGAAAGGCCGCGACTGTCATCACCAAAACGACAAGCCGCATCCGTCCCAGATGCTTCTCAAACCCGTCGAGATTGTCGGCCTGTTCGGCCTCCTCAACCTGTTTGAGCCGCTTTTGAATTATGCCGATCACAATTTTGTAATCGAGATAACCCAACACAAACCCGAACAATGCCCCGATCAAACCAGCTTTGAGGCTGGTCAGATCCATCAAGGCACTCAGTGCACACCGCCCAGACTGGTGAATTGCAGGACGGCCGCAACCGCCACCACCATCACCAGAGAGATCGGCAAAAAGACTTTCCAACCCAAGCGCATCAACTGGTCATAGCGATAGCGCGGCACAAAGGCCTTCACCATGGCGAACATGAAAAAGACCAACGAGACTTTGAGGACAAACCAGACAATACCCGGCACCAAAGTGAACGGCGCAATCTGGAAAGGCGGCAACCAGCCCCCAAGAAACAAAATGGTTGTCAATGCGCACATCATGACAATGGCGACATATTCACCCAACATGAACAGCATGTAAGGGGTCGAGCCATATTCAACCATGAAGCCCGCAACCAGTTCCGATTCCGCTTCGGGAAGATCAAAAGGCGGGCGATTGGTTTCAGCCAAAGCCGAAATAAAGAAAATCACGAACATCGGGAACAGCGGCAACCAATACCAGCCGAACAAGCCATATTTTGTATCTTGCGCCTTGATGATGTCATTCAAGTTCAAAGACCCTGCGCACAGCAAAACCGTGATGATCACAAAGCCAATGGAGACTTCGTAAGACACCATCTGCGCAGCCGAACGCAAAGCGCCCAGAAACGGATATTTGGAATTGGAGGCCCAGCCCCCCATGATCACGCCATAGACACCCAGCGATGAAATGGCGAAGACATATAAAATGCCGACATTGAGATCCGCAACGGCCCAGCCATCGGCAACAGGCACAACGGCCCATGCCGCCAAAGACAAAGTGGCTGTCAGAATGGGGGCCAATAAAAACACGGCCTTGCTAGCGCCCGACGGAATGACGGGTTCTTTCAAAACGAATTTCAGCAAATCCGCAAAAGACTGCAGCAGACCAAAAGGACCGACAACATTCGGGCCGCGACGCAATTGCACAGCCGCCCAGATTTTACGGTCAGCCAACAAAGCAAAAGCGACATAGGTCAACAAAACCACCAGAACCAAGAGGCTCTTGGCAATCAGCAGCAAGAGTGGAAAAAACCAGCCTTCCGTCCAGATGCTCTGCGTCATGGTAAGGCCCCCTTATTCCGCTGCCATGGCAACATGGCCCGATGCCAGCGCCGAACATTCCGCCATAATGGCCGATGCACGGGCAATCGGATTGGTCATGTAGAAATCGGCAAACAATGGCTCAAGCGGTTGTGCCGCGAATGCGCCCTTATGCGCGATCAAAGCATCAATCCCTGCGGCTGAATGCGCATGGACCTGATCCAATTCAGCCAGAGCCGGATAGTCTTTGAACAGAAACGCGCGCAATTCATTCAAAGAATTGAACGGCAATTGATGACCCGTCCCCAATTGTTCGGAAAGGGCCCGCAAAATCGCCCAATCCTCACGCGCATCACCGGGCGGGAAGGAGGCGCGATAACCGCGCTGAACGCGTCCCTCGGTATTGACGTAAAGACCGGATTTTTCGGTATAGGCTGCTGCAGGCAAAATCACATCAGCGCGATGGGCGCCGCGATCACCGTGCGAGCCGATATAAACCACAAAGGCACCCAAATCGACGTCGATTTCATCAGCGCCCAACAGGAACAAGACATCAACCGCATTGGCCTTGCTCATGGCACGCGCATCAAGCCCGCCTTGGCTCGGTACGCAATGCAAATCCAAAGCGCCCACGCGCGAGGCCGCATGATGCAACACAGCCAAACCATTCCAGCCCTCGCGCTGAGACAAGCGCGCCGCAGCAGCCAGAACGGCCTTTGCATCTGAGCCCTTCAAGGCCGCATGTCCGACAATCACCAAAGGATGTTTGGCAGCCTGCAACACAGCAGCAAAGTCACCTTTGCCCGCCTCGATATCAGCCAAAACCGACAAAGAAGCCCCAAGATCCGTGCAGGTATAAGTGAGATCCGCCGGTGCACCGATGCGGGCCACCGGAAGGCCTGTCTGCCGCCAGCGCTTGCGCAAGCGCGCATTCAACACCGCTGCTTCCTTGCGGGGATTGGCACCGATGATCAAAACCGCATCGGCATGATCAATGCCGGTAATGCCCGCATTGAAGAGATAAGAGGCGCGACCCCAAGCCGGATCAATCATGCTGCCGTCTTGGCGGCAATCAAGATTATGGGAGCCAAAGGTCTCAAGCAAAGATTTGAACGCATAGGCCTCTTCAACGGATGCCAGATCACCGATGATGCCACCGATTTGCGAACCCTTTTTGCCTTTGACATGGGCTGCCACTGTCATGAAGGCTTCGGACCATGACACAGGTTTCAGCTTGCCTTGATGGCGAACATAAGGACGATCCAGACGCTGCGTTTTCAGCCCGTCCCAAATGAAACGGCTTTTGTCGGAAATCCATTCCTCGTTCACGTCTTCATTGAGACGCGGCAAAATCCGCATGACTTCACGTCCGCGCGTATCAACCCGAATAGCCGAACCAACGGCATCCATCACATCGACGGATTCGGTTTTGGTCAGCTCCCAAGCGCGCGCCGTAAATTCGTAAGGCTTCGAGGTCAGAGCCCCCACCGGACACAGGTCGATGACATTGCCCTGCAATTCAGAGGTCATGGCCTGTTCGAGATAAGAGGTGATTTCCATATCCTCGCCGCGACCAATCGCGCCAAGTTCTGTCACACCCGCCACCTCAGTGGTGAAGCGCACACAACGCGTGCATTGGATGCAACGGGTCATCGTGGTTTTGACCAGCGCACCGATATATTTGTCTTCAACCGCACGCTTGTTTTCGGCATAGCGGGTGTTGTCGATCCCGAACGCCATGGCCTGATCTTGCAGATCACATTCACCGCCCTGATCGCAAATGGGGCAATCCAGCGGATGATTGATCAGCAAAAATTCCATCACCCCTTCACGGGCTTTTTTCACCATCGGCGAATTGGTCAAAACCACAGGAGGCTCGCCATTCGGGCCGGGGCGCAAATCTTTGACAGCCATGGCGCAAGATGCGGTCGGCTTGGGCGGGCCACCTTTCACCTCGACAAGACACATGCGGCAATTGCCGGCCACGGACAGCCGCTCGTGATAGCAAAAGCGTGGCACTTCCGCGCCCGCCTGCTCACACGCCTGCAACAGCGTATATTCAGCCGGAACCTCGATCTCGTTGCCGTCGATGATGATCTTCGCCATCGTCTTTTCCTTACTCAGCCGCCATAGGCACAGGCTCGCTATGCGGATTGGCCGCATATTGATCGATCCGCGCTTCAATCTCGTGGCGGAAATGTGCAATCAACCCTTGAATGGGCCATGCAGCCGCATCACCCAAGGCACAAATCGTATGGCCTTCCACCTGCTTTGTGACATCAAGCAACATATCGATTTCACGCTTTTGGGCGCGCCCTTCGGCCATGCGCTCCATCACACGCCACATCCAGCCGGTGCCTTCGCGGCACGGGGTGCATTGCCCACAGCTCTCATGCTTGTAGAAATGCGAAATACGGGCAATAGCGCGCACGATGTCGGTTGATTTATCCATCACAATGACAGCGGCCGTGCCAAGCCCCGAACGCAGCTTGGAAAGGCTGTCAAAATCCATCGGCGTATCGATGATCTGCTCCGCCGGAACCATACGCACCGAAGACCCGCCCGGAATAACCGCTTTCAAATTATCCCAGCCACCCCGAATGCCGCCGCAATGACGGTCGATCAATTCACGGAACGGAATCCCCATGACTTCTTCGACATTGCAGGGATTGTTCACATGGCCGGAAATGCAGAACAGTTTGGTACCGACATTGTTGGGATTGCCGAGGCCTGAAAACCACGCAGCCCCGCGACGCAAAATCGTTCCGGCGACAGCAATGGATTCAACATTGTTGACAGTGGTCGGGCAGCCATAAAGACCCATATTGGCAGGGAAAGGCGGCTTCATGCGCGGCATGCCTTTTTTGCCTTCAAGGCTTTCCAGCAAGGCTGTTTCTTCACCGCAGATATAGGCCCCTGCCCCATGCGACAGATAGATGTCGAAGGGATAGCCATGCACGTTGTTTTGGCCAACCAATTTGGCGTCATAGGCCTCGTCAATGGCGGCCTGCAACACTTCGCGCTCGTGAATATATTCACCGCGGATATAGATGTAGCAAGCATGAGCGCCCATCGCGAAAGAGGCAATCATGCAGCCTTCGATCAGCAAATGCGGATCATGGCGCATGATCTCACGGTCTTTGCAGGTGCCGGGTTCGGACTCATCCGCATTGACCACCAGATAATGCGGACGACCATCCGATTTCTTGGGCATGAAGGACCATTTCAGGCCCGTCGGAAAACCAGCGCCACCACGACCACGCAGGCCGGAGGCTTTCATCTCGTTGATGATCCAGTCACGGCCCAATTCAAGAATTTGCTTGGTTCCATCCCATGCGCCACGCTTCAACGCATCCTTCAAACCGAAGGAGTGGAAGCCGTGCAGGTTGGTAAAGATGCGATCACGATCAGCCAACATCTTGATCACTCCTTCGCCTTGGCTTCGGCAGCCGCAGCTGCTTCAGCGAGTTTCTTTTGTTCGGCAGCAAAGCGGTCTTTCCATTGACCGACAACCGAACCATCAAACAGGCTCTCATCCGTCAAAGTTGTGGCACCGGTCTTCGGCTCCGAGGAGACGCGGCCCGATTGCGAGCCCTTTTTCACAGGCTTGCCTGCAGCGAGATCATCGAGCAAAGCGTTGAAGCTCTCAACGGTCAGATCTTCATAATAATCATTGTTGATCTGCACCATCGGCGCATTGCAGCACGCGCCCAGACATTCCACTTCAAGCCATGAGAAATTGCCGTCTTTGGTCACATGTTTTTGTGGCCCCAAACGCTCTTCACAAACCTTGATGATCTTTTCAGCGCCATTCAAACGGCAAGGCGAAGTGCCGCACAGCTGAATGAAATATTTGCCAACCGGCTCCAGATTGAACATCGAATAAAATGTTGCAATCTCAAGCACACGAATGGAGGCCATGCCCAGCATCTTGGCCACATATTCAATGGCAGCTTTGGGCAGCCAATAATCATGCTGCTCTTGCGCCCGCCACAACAGCGGAATCACGGCCGAGGCCTGACGGCCTTCTGGAAATTTTGCAATAATGGTCTGCGACCAAGCCAGATTTTCTGCCGTGAAGGCAAAATCTGCCGGTTGAACCTCTTGCGGTGCCAATCTGCGGACGGCCATGCCGATCCCCTTCTCTCAAATCACCAAACGGACGCTTAGCGATCCACTTCCCCGAACACGATATCAAGCGATCCCAAAATGGCAGACACGTCTGCCAACATGTGACCACGGCACATGAAATCCATGGATTGCAAATGCGCAAATCCCGGAGCCCGAATACGGCACCGGTAAGGCTTATTGCTGCCATCAGATACGAGGTAAACACCGAATTCACCCTTGGGGGCTTCAACGGCTGCATAGACCTCGCCTTCCGGCACATGGAACCCTTCAGTGTGTAACTTAAAGTGATGGATCAACGCTTCCATCGACTTTTTCATGTCGCGCCGCTTGGGCGCTACAACCTTGCCATCGGTGGATGAAACAGGGCCGCGGCCATCGGCTGACAACAGCTTCGAGACGCATTGTTTCATGATCCGCACCGACTGGCGCATTTCTTCCATGCGGATGCAATAACGGTCATAGCAGTCGCCGTTCTTGCCAATCGGAATATCAAATTCCAAATCCGAATAGCACTCATAAGGCTGCGCACGGCGCAAATCCCAGGCAGCGCCCGAACCACGCACCATGACACCGGAAAAGCCCCAAGCCCAGCAATCATCCAAAGACACAACACCGATATCGACATTGCGTTGTTTGAAAATACGATTGTCGGTCAACAAGCCTTCGAGGTCATCGCAGACCTGCAAGAATGGATCACACCAAGCGCCAATGTCCTGCACAAGCTGATCAGGCAAATCTTGATGCACACCACCGGGACGGAAATAGGCGGCATGCATGCGAGAACCCGACGCACGCTCATAAAACATCATGAGCTTTTCGCGCTCTTCAAAGCCCCACAAAGGCGGCGTTAACGCACCCACGTCCATCGCCTGTGTCGTGACATTGAGAATATGCGACAAGATCCGGCCGATTTCCGAATAGAGAACACGGATCAACTGGCCGCGATAAGGCACCGTAATGCCCAAAAGCTTTTCGATAGCCAGACAATAAGCGTGTTCTTGGTTCATCGGCGCGCAGTAATCAAGCCGGTCAAAATACGGCATGGCCTGCACATAGATCTTGGACTCAATCAGCTTTTCGGTGCCGCGATGCAGCAGACCGATATGCGGATCAACACGTTCAACCACTTCCCCGTCCAGCTCCAGCACAAGGCGCAACACGCCATGCGCTGCCGGATGCTGCGGGCCGAAATTGATCGAGAAATTACGAATGGAATGCTCGGTCATCTACCCCGCCCCGTTCAGCTTGCTTTCGCCTTCTCGTCACCGGGCAGCACATAATCGGTGCCTTCCCAAGGTGAGAGAAAATCGAAATTGCGGAATTCCTGCGCGAGTTTGACAGGCTCGTAAACCACGCGCTTTTCTTCGTCGTCATAGCGGACTTCGACGAAGCCCGTTGTCGGAAAATCTTTGCGCAGCGGATGCCCCTCAAAACCATAATCGGTGAGGATGCGGCGCAAATCAGGATGTCCGGCAAACAACACGCCGTACATGTCATAGGCTTCGCGCTCAAACCAATTGGCGCATGGGAACACCTCGATGGAGGACGGCACAGGGGTCGTCTCGTCAGTGGTCACTTTGATGCGGATGCGGTTGTTGTTTGTAGGCGACAACAAGTGCCACACCACCTCGAAACGCTCTTCATGCGAAGGTCTGTCCAAAGCGGTTAGATCGACAAAACTGACAAAGCGCAAATCCGGATCATCGCGAAGCGTCTTCAAAACGGACACCACTGAATCGCGTTTTACGAGAACAGTCAGCTCATCATAAGCAATCACATGGCTGATCACGGCCTCGGCCAAGGATCCGCTTTCAAGCTTGCTGATCAGGCTATCAAACTGGCTCATGCCTAAAATCCTTACCTTGTCTCAGCGCTCGATGGTGCCGGTACGGCGGATTTTCTTTTGCAGCAAAAGAACACCATACAACAGCGCCTCGGCGGTTGGGGGGCAACCAGGAACATAGACATCGACTGGCACGATACGATCGCAACCACGCACGACCGAATAGGAGTAGTGATAATATCCCCCGCCATTGGCACAGGATCCCATCGAAATCACATAGCGCGGCTCTGGCATCTGGTCATAGACCTTGCGCAGTGCCGGAGCCATTTTATTGGTCAAGGTGCCTGCCACAATCATCACATCCGATTGACGCGGGCTGGCGCGCGGGGCGAAACCGAAACGCTCCACGTCATAACGGGGCATCGACAACTGCATCATCTCGACTGCACAGCAGGCAAGGCCGAAGGTCATCCACATCAAGGAGCCCGTGCGGGCCCATTGGATGAGATCATCGGTCGAGGTGACCAAAAAGCCCTTATCGGCGAGCTCGTCATTGATGTCGGTAAAAAACGGATCATTGGCCCCGACCGGCTTACCGGTTGCAGGATCAAGAATACCTTTGGGCTGGGGCGCAACCAATGTGCGCGTCTGCTGACCGCTCAGTCCCATTCCAGCGCCCCCTTATTCCATTCATACACAAAGCCGATTGTCAGAACGCCCAAGAACAACATCATCGACCAAAACCCGAACAGACCGACTTCGTGGAAGCTGATGGCCCACGGAAACAAAAAGGCCACTTCCAGATCGAAGATGATGAACAAGATCGAAACCAGATAAAAGCGCACGTCAAATTTCATGCGTGCATCATCGAAGGCATTGAAGCCGCATTCATAGGCAGAAAGCTTCTCGGGATCGGGTTGCTTATAGGCGACCAGAAACGGAGCCACCATCAGCGCAATCGCAATAAACGCTGCAACGCCAATAAAAACCACCAGCGGCAAATAGTCTGCAAGCAGATTCTGCATCATTCCTCTCCTGCGCATCTCCGGAAAGGGGTGAATTCCTAAGGAATTTCAATGCCTTTACCGGCGCAAGTCTCACATTGAGGTGAAAAGGGGCTTCTCTCCGACCAAACATGTGCACCGGAGGCTTAACGCAGGCCAGTCGGTGACGCAAGACAGAACCTTCTTCTCCTGCATAGAACTTGGTCGAATATCAGGCAAAATTCTGCCCAAAGGTCGAATAAAGAGCAAAGCGCTTGGAGGCGTCATCCGCGCAATCCATATGCGATCCAGACCTGTGATGCTATGGGCTGAGCTAAAATGAGGCGAATTTAAATGAGAAAAACGGGATTTAAGACCAAAATTGCAGAAAAAGAGACCTGAAAAGGCGCTAAACCACGATAAAATTAAAATAATGGAGATTTAAAAATCTGTGGGGCAATCCAGTCTTCAACCAAGAGGTCAAGAAGACTGGCGAGAGAGACGGGGCTCGAACCCGCGACCTTCGGCGTGACAGGCCGACGCTCTAACCAACTGAGCTACTCCCCCACTGGCGAAACAATGACGTTCCACGAGGGTGGGGATAAGCGACACCCCCGCCCCTGTCAACCGGAAAACCGCATGGAATGGCATTAGTGACACATTTTTAACAGCGGCACGCGGCGATAACCCATTTGGGTTCCAGTTAAAATCAAGCCTGAACAGGAAAAGGAGCGCAGAACACGCGCAACATTTTTTTAAAAACAGCTCAAAAACAAAAAAAGCCCAAACCGGGCTTTTTGGTGGGCGGTGACGGGCTCGAACCGCCGACCCTCTCGGTGTAAACGAGATGCTCTACCAACTG
>CAIJVU010000047.1 GCA_903824185.1 uncultured Hyphomicrobiales bacterium | reverse complement strand
TTGGTTCGAATCCAGGTCCCCCAGCCAGATTTTATCGTTTCAGCGTCCCAATCTCATGCATTTTGATGTTTTTTTGATGGTTTGGCATCAAAACCATCGATAAAATCCAGTCTTTGCCGTGTTTGTCTTGGTTTTTTCGCGTTTCTCGCAGCCCTTTCCTCATTTCATGTTTCTTTTATAAAAGCGGCGTAGACGTTTCGGCGGGCTTTTTCGCATGGCTAGCCGTCCGGCTATGTCTCTAAGAAATGATGACAATCTTTGACTTTTGTTGATATGGTGCGCGGCACTTTCAAGCTGGGGAATGAGAATATGATCGTGGTTCGTCGCTGCGTTGCCATGGGTTTTGCTGTCTTAGTTTCAGTCATGGGCCTGACGGAGGGGGGCGCTCAAACCCCACCCAATCAGAGTTCGGGCGCTGCGCCGCGAACGGTGTCGGTGTCCTTGGGCAAGGCCGAACGCAAAGCCACCCCGTTGCGCTTTGATACGCTGGGCACGGTGCAGGCGCTGTCGACCGTGACCATTCGTTCACGCGTTGAAAGCCAGATCATCGAAGTGGCCTTTGGCGACGGTGCATTGGTCAAGAAAGATGATGTTTTATTCCGCTTGGATTCACGCGGCATCGAGGCCCAAGTGAAACAGGCCGAGGGCAATCTGGCCCGTTCCGTCGCGCAATATGAACAAGCCCAGCGCGATGTGAAGCGCTATGAGCAGCTGATTGCCAGTGATGCCGGATCGCGGCTGAATGTCGAAAACAGCAAAACGCAGGTTGCCACTTTGGCAGCCCAAATTCAGGCCGATCAGGCAGCGCTTGATAATTTGCGTGTGCAGCTGAGCTATTACACCATTCGGGCTCCCATCAATGGGCGGATGAGCGTCGCAGCCCTGAAAGAGGGCAATATTGCCAAAACCGGCGACACCAGCGTTGCTTTGGCGACCTTGAACCAAACCTCTCCAATCTATGTGGCCTTTGCCGTGCCGCAACGCTTGATGTCACGCCTGCGTGACTCGCAAAATGATGGGACCGCCTATGTGTCGGTGACCCCTCAAGGGGGCGCGCGCAACTTCCGCGGCAAGGTCACCGTGCTGGACAATAATGTGGACGCCACAAGCGGCACATTGACGGTACGGGCCGAATTCGCCAATGCGGATGAAGGCTTGTGGCCCGGCCTGTTGTGCAATGTGCGCGTGGTGTTCAAAGTCGAGCAGGATGCTGTGGTAGTGCCGCGGGCCGCTGTTCAAACCGGCCAGAAGGGCACTTTTGTGTTTGTTGTCGAGCAAGGCGTGGCCCGCATTCGCAATGTGACGGTAGACCGCACGATGGATGATATTGCGGTCATTGCCGAAGGGCTGAGCGGTGAAGAGACCGTGGTCACTGACGGTCAATTGCTGATCACCGATGGCGTGAAGGTCGAGCAGCGAGGGGCGACCGGTCAAGAGACCAAAAAGGGAGCATCCTGATGTCTTTGCCTGAGGCTTGTATCCGTCGTCCCGTAATGACGACACTGATTACGTTGAGTTTTATTGTTTTTGGTCTGTTTGCCTATCGTCAATTGCCGGTTGCCGCTTTGCCGCGCGTCGATTACCCGACCATCAATGTGCAGGCGCAATTGCCCGGCGCGAGCCCTGAGACGATGGCAGCCTCTGTGGCGGCTCCTCTGGAGCGTCAATTCTCGACCATATCCGGCATTACCTCGATGACGTCGACCTCCAATGTCGGCTCGACCTCGATCACACTGCAATTTGATCTTGACCGGAATATTGATGGGGCGGCGCTGGATGTGCAGGCTGCCATTAGTTCGGCGGCGCGTCGATTGCCCGCCGATCTGCCCAACCCGCCCAGCTTCCGCAAGGTCAATCCGGCCGACCAGCCCATTTTGTTTTTGGTTGTGACGTCCCCGACCTTGCCGCTGTCGCGCGTTCAGGATTTTTCCGAAACCATTTTGCAGCAACAGGTTTCCCAAATTCCGGGTGTGGCGCAGGTGCAGATTTACGGCAGCCAGAAATATGCCGTGCGCATTATGGCCAAGCCCGATGAAGTGGCCTCGCGCGGCCTGTCTTTCGCTGATATCCGGACGGCCATTCAGGCAGCTAATTCCAATCAGCCGACGGGCTCCCTGTTGGGCGCTAACCAGCGCGTGACAATTGAAGCCTCTGGCCAGATGACCAAAGCCGAGGATTATCGTCCGCTCGTCGTGTCATCCAGCAAGGGCATTCCGGTGCGCCTTGAGGACATTGCCACGGTTCGAGACTCTGTTGAAAATGACCAGACCGCCAGCTGGTATAACAATGACCGGTCTTTGATTTTGGCGATTTTCCGTCAATCGGATGCCAATACGGTCGAGGTGGTGGATGCGATCCGGTCGCGGATTCCGCTTTATCGGGATCAATTGCCCGCAGCCATCAATCTGCATGTGTTGAATGACCGTTCGGTTCCGATCCGCGAGGCGGTCCATGACGTCGAATTCACATTGCTGCTGTCCATCGGCTTGGTGATCGGCGTTATTTTTATCTTTCTGAAGTCGTTGACTGCAACACTCATTCCGACGCTGGCTTTGCCGGTGTCGCTGGTCGGTACCTTTGCGGCCATGTATTTATTCGGTTATTCGATCGACAATATATCCTTGCTGGCTCTGACCTTGTCGGTCGGCTTTGTCGTCGATGACGCGATTGTGATGCTGGAAAACATTGTCCGCCACATAGAATTGGGGGAACGTCCCTTCAAGGCGGCCTTGATCGGGTCGAAGGAAATTTCCTTCACCATTATTTCGATTACCTTGTCACTTGTGGCTGTGTTCATCCCCGTCTTCTTCATGGCGGGCGTGGTCGGTCGTGTGTTCCGTGAATTTGCGGTCTGTATTTCGGTGGCCATCTTGGTGTCGGGCTTTGTCTCGCTGACCCTGACGCCGATGCTGTGCGCGCGTATTCTGACCAATCACGATCACGAGCACGAGAATGCATTTTCGCGTTTCGTGGAAAATATCTTCCAATCTGTTCTGAACGGTTATCGCCGGTCGCTGGATGTGATTTTGCGCTATCGTGTCTGGGTTGGGCTTGGCACGGTCGCCAGCCTCTTTGTTAGCATGTATCTTTATTCGGTCGTACCAAAAGGCTTTTTCCCGCAAGAGGATACTGGCTTGCTGCGGGCGGCAACGCTTGGGCCACCCGACAGTTCGGTTGAAGCCATGGCCACGCGCCAGACGGCTTTGATGGAGATTATCCGGAAAGATCCGGCCGTTGCCTATCTCAATGGCAATGTGGGAGCCTTTGCAACCAATCAAGGCTTCATGTTCATCCAGCTCAAGCCAGCGGAAGAGCGCGAGGGGGCTGCCAAAGTGATCGCCCGTCTGCGGCAGGCCACGCGCGGCGTACCGGGTGTGTCCATCGTTTTCCAGTCGGTGCAAAACATCAATCTGAATGCCGGACGGATGTCGCGGGCACAATATCAATATTCGCTGACAAGCCCGGATATCAAAGCCTTGTATGAATCCGCGCCAGCGATTTTGACCAAGCTCGAAAAGCTGCCCGAACTGCGTGACGTGGTGAGTGATCTTGAAATCGCCAATCCGCAGGTCTTTGTCGATATTGATCGTGAGCGCGCCGCCAATTACGGGGTGACCTCTGACCAGATCAGACAGCAGTTTTATTCGGCTTTCGGATCGCGGCAGATCTCGACTATCTACACGCCATCCAATGACTATCAGGTGATCTTGGAGGCGGATCGCGGCTTCCAGAATGATCCAGCGGCCATTGAACGCATGTTCATCAAAGGGGCCAACGGACAGAATGTGCCGATTGATGCGGTGGCCAAGCTGAGCCGTAAAATCGGCCCTCTCTCGGTCAATCGCCAGTCGCAACAACCCGCGGTGACCATTTCCTTCAACGTTCCGCCCGGCATTTCTCTGGGCGAGGCTGTCAATGCCATCCGTGCGGCAGAGCGTGAGATCGATCTGCCAGCCTCCATCACCACCGGCTTTACCGGCTCGGCGCAATTGTTCCAAGATGCCTTGAAAGGGCAAGGGCTTTTGGTGCTCGCGGCTATTTTGGTGATCTATATCGTGCTGGGCGTGCTGTATGAGAGCTTCATTCATCCGATTACCATTTTGTCCGGTTTGCCTTCTGCCGGTTTGGGGGCGCTGATCGCATTGCAGCTCTTCGGTATGGATCTTTCGGTGATCGCCATTATCGGGATCTTGATGCTGATCGGGATTGTGAAAAAGAACGCGATTATGATGGTCGACTTCGCTCAGGAGCGCCGCGCAGAGGGTGCGGATGCCTTGACCGCCATTCGGGATGCGGCCTTGTTGCGTTTCCGGCCGATCATGATGACCACCTTTGCGGCTTTGTTGGGCACTTTGCCAATCGCCATGGGGGCGGGGGCCGGATCAGAATTGCGGCAGCCGCTGGGCATTGCGGTGGTTGGCGGCTTGTTTATCTCGCAAATTCTGACGCTTTATATTACGCCTGTGATCTATATCTATCTCGACAAGGTGGAAGCCTGGACCAAGCGTGGCGAGGTCCGGCGTGCCAAACTCGAAGCTGCCGCGGAGAAGCAAGAAGAAAGTTTCGGGGTTTTACCGCAAACGGCACCGGTTGCTGTCACGCAGGACGGCAAAAAGAGCTGATTTTTAATTAAATCGGACTCTTTCGTCGATTTTTCGCTTTGTTTTTGGAAAAGGGGTCGGTCTGTCTGAGGCTGGCCCCTTCTCCTTTGTAAATGCTTCGTGCTAAACTCATGTCATGAGTAGGCTAGACACCAGCAAAGAAAATCCACGCGCCTATGAAAGGCGCACGGCTGGCTTAGGGCCCCACAGGTCATCAGGGCCTGAGCATGAGGCGCGTCATCCGCCGCTTTATGCTGCCTTGGATCTGGGCACCAATAATTGTCGTTTGCTGTTTGCCAGACCATCGGGCAGTGGTTTGCGGGTTGTCGAGGCATTTTCGCGCATTGTGCGTTTGGGGGAGGGGATTTCCCGCTCCAACCAATTAAGCGAAACGGCGATCAGACGCACCATCGAGGCCCTGAAAGTCTGTGCGGAGCGCATGGCCGCCCGCCCGCTGGAACGCTCCCGACTGATTGCCACCGAGGCGTGCCGTTCCGCCAGCAATGGCGAGGCGTTTCTGACGCGTGTGCGCGACGAAACCGGTTTGCAGCTTGAGATCGTTGATCGGGAAACAGAGGCGCAATTGGCAGCCGCGGGCTGTTTGGAATTGGCTGATCCCGCCGATGATGGGGTTGTTTTGTTTGATATCGGCGGTGGCTCGTCTGAAATTGTCTGGCTTGACCGTGACGAGAGTGGCGAGCGGGACGTCAAATCCCGTATGCGCGCTTGGATTTCGATCCCTTGGGGCGTTGTGACCTTGTCGGAACGGCATGGGGGGATCGAGGTCACCCGTGACATTTATAAAAGCATGGTGGACGAGGTCCGGTCGCATCTATCAGAATTTGCCGCCACTCTATCGGCCCAGCAGCAGGCGCGGCGCTATCATCTGCTTGGCACATCCGGCACCGTGACGACCTTGGGCGGGGTGCATCTTGGGTTGCGGCGCTATGAGCGCCGGCGCATTGATGGGTTGTGGATGGCTGATGGAGCCATTTCGGCGACGATCGACAGTCTGGTCGGCATGACCTACCGGCAACGGGCCGCCCATCCTTGTATAGGTCATCAACGGGCGGATCTTGTTCTGGCAGGCTGTGCTATTCTGGATGCGATCAGAGCACTTTTCCCGTCCGAGCGGTTGCGGATCGCCGATCGTGGTTTGAGGGAAGGCTTATTGATCGGAATGATGAAAGCCGACGGTGTGTGGCATAAAAAAGGATCGGGCGCGTGAGCGGAGAAGGATCGGGACGCGAGGGCGGGCGGTCGCTGAAACAACGCGTAAAAACAGCCAAAAAGCGGACGATATCGCAAACCCGCTGGCTGGAGCGGCAGTTGAATGACCCCTATGTGGCGTGTGCCAAGCGCGAGGGCTATCGTTCGCGGGCCGCTTATAAAATTCTCGAAATCGACGATAAATTCAAATTATTCAAACCCGGTGGGCGGATTGTGGATTTGGGGGCCGCGCCGGGCGGTTGGGCGCAGGTGGCTGCCAAACGGGTGCTGGCGGAAGAGGGCAAGGGCAAAGTGATCGGCATCGATCTTTTGCCGATTGACGGGATCCCCGGTGTGATTTTTGAGCAAATGGATTTTAACGACGAGGACGCGCCCGAACGGTTGAAAGCCATGTTGGGCGGATCAGCCGATGTCGTGATGTCCGATATGGCAGCCAATACGACGGGGCATAAAAAGACGGATCATTTGCGCATTATCGGTTTGGCCGAATTGGCCGTTGTCTTTGCCCGCGAGGTTTTGGCCCCTCATGGGGCTTTCGTGGCCAAAGTGTTTCAAGGCGGCTTGGAAACGGCCTTGTTGAATGATTTGAAGCGGGATTTCACAACCGTGCGGCATGTCAAACCATCGGCCTCGCGGGCGGATTCGTCCGAACTCTATGTTTTGGCCACGGGGTTTCGGGGGCGGGCGGCTGATCTTGATTAAGCCGCTGGTAACACAGTCTTTTTCACTTCTTTCTGTCATTGGCCTTGAAGTTTGTGTGGGTGGACTGCGAAAACTTTGACCCTTTGTCGCGGAATGCTTTGGGAATCTGCGGCTTTCGTGCTAATGCAACGCGCCAATCCGATCGTCTTTGTCCGGGACGCTGATCGAGCTTATCTGTCAGCGGGACCGGTTTATTTTGAATGCCCATAAGGAGTTGGCCATGTCGGCGCAAAGCCCCATCATCCGCGAAGCCTTTACCTTTGATGATGTGCTGTTACAGCCCGGTCATTCCGAGGTCATGCCCAGCGAAGTGACCGTCAAAACACGGCTCACCCGCAATTTGTCGCTCAATCTGCCGATTATGTCGGCGGCCATGGATACGGTGACCGAATCACGCTTGGCGATTGCCATGGCGCAATTGGGCGGGATCGGGGTCATCCATCGCAATCTCGAAGCCCATGAACAGGCCGCCGAAGTCCGTCGCGTCAAAAAATATGAAAGCGGCATGGTTGCCAATCCGGTCACCATCACGCCAGAAGCGACCTTGGCGGAAGCGCTTGAATTGATGCGTCTGCATGGCATTTCCGGTTTTCCGGTGGTGGGTGCTGCCTCGCCGGGCATGCCGGGAAAATTGATGGGCATTTTGACCAATCGCGATGTGCGCTTTGCGACCAATCCGAGCCAGCGGGTTGCGGAATTGATGACCAAAGAGCGCCTGATTACCGTGCGCGAGGGTGTTGCACAGGATGAGGCCAAGAAGCTGTTGCACCAGCATCGCCTTGAAAAATTATTGGTGGTGGATGCCGATTATCGCTGCATTGGCCTGATTACCGTCAAGGACATGGAAAATCAGGTTACCCATCCGCTGGCCTCCAAAGACGAGCACGGGCGTTTGCGTGCTGCCGCTGCGACCACCGTCGGCGATCTCGGATTTGCACGCGCCGAAGCTTTGATCGATGCGGGGGTGGATGTGTTGGTGGTGGATACAGCCCACGGTCATTCCCAGCGTGTGCTTGAATCGGTCACACGGATCAAAAAATTGTCGAACAGTGTTCAGGTTGTTGCGGGCAATGTGGCAACGGCTGATGGCACCAGTGCCTTGATTGATGCCGGTGCGGATGCCGTCAAAATCGGGATCGGCCCCGGTTCGATTTGCACTACACGCATTGTCGCAGGCGTGGGTGTGCCGCAGCTGACAGCGGTCATGGATGCGGCCTCGGTGGCGTTGAAACGCGATGTGCCGATCATTGCGGATGGCGGTATTAAATATTCTGGCGATCTTGCCAAGGCCATGGCAGCCGGAGCGGAAGTGGCCATGGTGGGTTCTTTGCTGGCGGGCACGGATGAAAGCCCCGGTGAAGTGTTCTTGTATCAAGGCCGGTCTTTCAAGGCCTATCGCGGCATGGGATCGGTCGGTGCGATGGCGCGCGGGTCGGCCGATCGCTATTTCCAGCAAGATATCAAAGACGCGTTGAAGCTTGTGCCGGAAGGCATCGAGGGACAGGTTCCCTATAAGGGGCCGGTCGGGGCTGTGATCCACCAATTGGCCGGAGGCCTGCGGGCCGCTATGGGCTATGTCGGTGCCAAGACCTTGCAGGAAATGCGTGAAAAAGCGAAATTTGTGCGCATCACGTCTGCGGGTCTGCGCGAAAGCCATGTGCATGACGTCACGATTACCCGTGAAAGCCCGAACTATCCCACAATGGGTTGAGGACTGCCGCATCGCGCTCAGCGTGGATCGGGAAAGTGAGACACGATGATACCTGCGGCGCGTATTTCTGCTGCGATTGAAGTTCTGGCCGATATGGAGGCCAAGCGGCGTCCGGCCTCCGAGGCTTTGAAAGATTGGGGGCTCACCCATCGCTTTGCCGGATCGGGTGACCGTGCAGCCATTGCAGCCCATGTCTATGACACGCTGCGCCGCAAGGCGTCCTGTGCCTATGTCATGCAGGCGGAGACGCCGCGGGCTTTGGTTCTCGCTTCACTGCGGTTGAACGGTCAGTCCATTGAGGATGTCAGCGCCTTGTGTTCGGGCGAGCGTTTTGCGCCAGAGCCTTTGACGGCATCCGAGCGGCAGGCTCTGGAAACGATTGATTTGAGCGAGGCGCTACCTCCCGTGCAGGGGGATTATCCCGCATGGCTTGATAGCGCGTTATTCGAGGCCTTTGGCGAGGGGCGGGTTGCCGAAGTGCAGGCCATGACTGCGCGGGCGCCGGTTGATTTGCGGGTGAATACGCTTCTTTCAAGCCGTGAGGATGCCATGGCTGCCTTGGCGCATTTGAACCCTCAGCCCACGCTCTATTCGCCCATAGGCCTGCGTATTGCGCCCCGGCCTGACGGTCGCCCTGTTTCCGTGCAAGCGGAACCGGCCTTTCAAAATGGCCTCGTGGAAGTGCAGGATGAAGGTTCGCAACTGGCCGCCCTGCTTTCGAGGGTTAAAGCCGGTGAGACGGTGATTGATTTATGTGCGGGGGGCGGGGGCAAAACTCTGGCTCTGGCAGCTCTCATGCGCAATCAGGGCAAGCTTTTGGCCACCGACCAAGACAAGCGGCGGCTGGCCCCGATTTTTGATCGTCTGCGTCGTGCAGGTGTGACCAATGTGGATGTTAGATCCCCCGTCACACGCCATGACGAGCCCTTGGCGGATATGGTCGGGCGGACCGATTGCGTTTTGATTGATGCGCCCTGTACGGGGACGGGTACGTGGCGGCGCAATCCCGATGCGAAATGGCGGATGCGTCCGGCCAGTTTTGCCGATCGCCAGAAAGATCAGGCCCATGTTTTGGATCGGGCTGCGGGTTTGGTGAAAATCGGCGGCCGGATTGTCTATGTCACCTGTTCCTTGCTGCCGGCTGAAAATGACGGGGCGATTGAAGGCTTTTTGTCCCGCCATGAGGGGTTTGTTTTGGAGACGCCGGAGGATACGGCGCGAATGGCGGGATTGGGGATTTTGGCGCAGTTTCGGTCTTTGCGCGGCTTCGGGCTGCAAATGACGCCGAAACGTTGTGCAACAGATGGATTTTTTGTGAGCCTCTTGCATCGTCGGGCTTGAGCGGTTGGCGCTGATGGCGTAACCCAAAAGGCATGACACAGCACAGCCACGATAAGATTCTCATTATTGATTTCGGGTCACAGGTCACTCAGCTGATCGCGCGCCGAGTGCGCGAATGTGGCGTTTATTCCGAAATTGTTCCCTTCCAATCGGCCGAAAAGGCTTTTGCCGACATGAAGCCGCGTGCGGTGATTTTGTCGGGTGGCCCAGCCTCAGTCACAAGCCAAGGTTCGCCGCGTGCGCCGCAAGTTGTTTTTGACGCCGGCGTGCCCATTTTCGCCATTTGCTATGGCCAGCAGACCACTGCCGTCCAATTGGGGGGAGCGGTCGAGGGCGGACATGCGGCTGAGTTCGGGCGTGCGGATGTGTTGGTGCGTGAGCACAGTGCTTTGTTCGAGGGTGTTTGGGAGGTTGGTCAAAGCTATCCGGTGTGGATGAGCCATGGCGACCGCGTCACTCAATTGCCTGAAGGGTTTACGGTCAAGGCTGTCAGTGAAAATGCGCCCTTTGCTGTGGCGAGCGATGAGACGCGCCGCATCTTTACCACCATGTTCCATCCCGAAGTGGTGCATACGCCGCAAGGAGCCCAGCTCATCCGCAATTTTGTTCATAAAATTGCCGGTTGTCAGGGTGACTGGACCATGAAGGCTTTCCGTGCCGAAGCGATTGATCGCATCCGTGCCCAAGTAGGCAAGGGAAGGGTGATTTGTGGCTTGTCGGGTGGTGTGGATTCTGCGGTGGCGGCTGTTTTGATCCATGAGGCGATTGGGGATCAGCTGACCTGTGTATTTGTCGACCACGGTTTAATGCGTTTGGGCGAAGCCGAGCAGGTCGTGAGCTTGTTTCGTGATCATTACAATATCCCGCTTGTGCATGTGAATGCGGCAGAGACCTTTTTGGGCGAATTGAAGGGCGTTTCCGATCCCGAGAAAAAGCGTAAAATCATCGGCAAATTATTCATCGATGTGTTTGAAGACGAGGCCAAAAAAATCGGTGGCGCGGATTTTCTGGCGCAAGGCACGCTCTATCCGGATGTGATTGAAAGCGTGTCCTTCACCGGCGGCCCTTCGGTGACGATCAAGTCGCATCACAATGTCGGTGGCTTGCCAGCCCGCATGAATATGAAACTGGTTGAGCCTTTGCGCGAATTGTTCAAAGACGAGGTGCGCGATTTGGGGCGTGAATTAGGCCTGCCGGATGTGTTTGTCGGACGGCATCCTTTCCCGGGGCCCGGGCTCGCTATTCGGATTCCAGGTGAAGTCTCGCAGGAAAAGGCCGATATCTTGCGCAAGGCCGATGCAATCTATCTTGAAGAGATCCGCAAGGCCGGATTGTATGATGATATTTGGCAGGCGTTTGCGGTTTTGCTGCCTGTGCGAACGGTGGGCGTGATGGGAGATGGACGGACCTATGATAGCGTCTGCGCCTTGCGGGCCGTGACATCGGTGGATGGCATGACGGCCGACTTTTTTCCCTTTGATATGAATTTTCTTGGCCGCGCCGCCACCCGTATTATTAACGAAGTCAAAGGCATCAATCGCGTTGTTTATGATGTGACCTCAAAACCACCGGGAACGATAGAGTGGGAGTAGAAATCTTAGTCTAAGTTATTGATTTTATTGAATATTTTAGTTACACAAAAGTTTCACTACCAAAAATGAGACTTGTTAACGCTTGCCTTTTTTGCTACGGTTACACAGAATGTTGCACAATCTTGTAACTACTGAAAACCGTAGCGACCCAAAGGCGTTTTATGCCTCTCAAAAAACAGAACTTTGGCGAAGAAGAGATCGCTATATTTGACGAAGCCGTCATTTATAAGCGCGGTGGCTACTGGCATTTTAGAATGTGGCTGACTGGCGAGGGCAAATATGCTCGCAAAAGTCTGCGTACTCGCAGTCAGACAACAGCGATAGAGAAGGGCAAGGATTTCTATTTAGAACTCTATGCCAATCAGAAAGCGGGCAAGAAGTATTTCTCTCTCACTGCTAAAGAAGGCGTGGCTCGCTATGTGGCAAATCGTGAAAAGGATGTTGAGGCGGGTCTGATCGTCAAAGGGCGCTTAGGTACAATTAAAACGCATCTTGCACATTGGCTGGATTTTATCGGTCGCGATACAAAGCTCAAAGAGATGGAGCGCTCAGACTGCGAGGATTACTATTTGCATCGCATCAAAGTGAGTACAAAAAAGAAACTACCTGCCAATCAAGTCACTGTGCTGAACGAGCAAAGCACGATCAATGCGATGATGACGTGGTTGTTCAAAAACAACGAAGCGCATATTGATCATTTTGAATTCAAACGCCTACCTCGCCTTGATCGCAAAGACGATAGTATCCGCCGATCTACATTTACGCCCCGCGAGATTGATGAAATCGGTTCAGCAATCAGCATCTATTGGGACAAGAAGCGCAACACGCTTGATGATAAAGAGTGGTATTCGCGAAAACTTGCCTGTTATTACTTTCTGATCGCGAGTGTGACAGGACTGCGTACAGGTGAGCAAAGGCAATTGCGGTGGGCTGATTTGGAGTGGACTAGTGGAAGCAAAGGCATCGATGTTCCGCTTGTAACCATCAGTATTCGTGCTGAAACCAGTAAAGTTCGTCAGAGCCGTAAGTTCATTGTTAGGGATAATAATTATTTTCGTGAACTGCGTGATTTGGTAACACCGCTCTATAAGACCCGACAAATATCAGACCTGTATGTGTTTAGCCTTGATGGTGAAAACCTCATCACCCAACGTGCCTTACTCTATCATTTCGGTAAGATCATCGAATTGGCAGATATACCAGATAGATTAAATCGCGATGTCGTACCTTATAGTTTCAGGCATTATTTTATCACTCAGAAACTGGTCAATGGTTTGTCTCATCGCCAAGTTGCGGACATGTGTGGCACCAGCATTACGCAGATCGAAAAGACCTATTATCACATCAATGACGATATGATGGTTGATGCTGCTCTCGCTGATCACGATACTGGTAATGACGGCATTATAGTGCGGGATTGGGAAAACGATTAGGATTACTGCCCGCTTTTTCTAATCACATTGATCACATTATCTTTCCCGTATTGAGCCTGAAGAAGTGATTTGGCGATTGTGGCGTTAGGGGCTTTAATTTCAACCCATGTGTTTGATTTGGTGCTGTTGATTGTCAATTTAATATTTGCGCGATAAATGATCATGTAATTGTCCTCCGAGGTATTTACTTATTCATCAATAAGATGATCGCAATTGAACTTAATGTGTTTTCAGATCAGGCAATTGGGCAACCGGAAATTCAGTGGTTGGGGTGCAAAAATCACCAAGCCGACGATAAACTTTTTCATCTATGACAAAAAATGATCATTCATATTTATATTTTAAGTTTTACAAGCAATTTTTATTGAGAATCAATCATTAAATGAACGATTGTATTCATATATTTTTGGATCTGAATTGTATGTCTGTGGCATCGATCATGAACAATTCGTGCGAACTTCAAAATTTAAATGAATTACTAGTCAGTGCTTCTGCTGGTGATAGCCACGCACAGTTTTTACTCGGGTTCAATTACAGCATTGGAAAGTTTGATGATAAAAAAGATCTTTACAGTGCAATTCATTGGTTCAAAGAAGCAATTAAACAAAACAACCATAATGCTATGTATGCGTTAGCAGCATTATATTTAACAGAGCCACCTCCCTTTAGAAAACCTAGTTCTGCAATTTCTTTGATGGCAGGCTCAGCTGAGCTTGGGAATGCTAAAGCTTTATATTTTATGGCATGCCAATATTTAAAGGGTGAATATGTTGTTTTAAATAATGATGTAGCAATTACATATTTAGAGCTTGCTGCGATTAAAAATCATATCCAATCAATTTTTAAATTAGCGCAAATATTTGAAAGTGGCGAAATTGTAGAAATGGATAAAGCAAAAGCTTTAGCATTTTATAAATTTGCGAAAGAACTTGGGCATAAAAATGCCAATGAACACAAATCAAAATTAATATTATCTATGACTAAAAAAGATATTGATGAGTTCAAAAAATATTCTCGGATTGAAAAGTTATTAAACAAACATTTTGACGATGTTGCCTAAATATTTTTAACAAATGAGAGTATAATTTAGAATATAAGAATTCAAAATCGCTTTGATTTTAAGGCATATTAAAAGAGTAAACTATTATTATAATAATAAGTAGTTCTAAAAATTAAAGAAAAATCTTGATAAATTTAATGCTTTGTATGATTTTCAATAGCACAATTATTTATTAATTCGTTGATTTCGATTTGTGCAATCTTTTCCATGTCTTTTAATAAGAAAGTCATATTAGAGATTTCTTTTTGGTTTTTTCCGATCCCATTTTTTTGAATTAAATCGTAAGTTGCTTCAAAGTAACCCCAAATTTCCTCTAAATGAGCTATTGATTTTTGAATCGTTTGAGAAAACTCATTATTTTCATCCCCCGACATCAAACCAAACAACAAGCCACCGATTTCTTCGCGACGGATACGGCAAAGATCAGAAAGACTTTTGTCACTTTCTTTAATTTTGATTGGTGAAAAATAAAATGGTAATTTTGAATTTCGATGGTCTGTTAAATTATTCCAATAGCTCATAAAAACGTCATTCATAAATGAAGACAATTGGTCTATATTCTCAAAATTTGGTAACTTACCGCCCCAAATTTTTTTAATAATTTCTAAGGGTGGCATTGATTTTATTGGAGATATTATAAAGCCTATAAGAATAGTTCGAAACTGATGAAAAGGTACAGGACAATTATATCTCTTCAGTAAATCATTAATAATTACAACAGAAATGTTTTTTTTGACTATGCTAAATGTCATCAAAACCTCCTGCTAAAAGCATGATTTTATTTATTAAATTTGCATCATAATGATTATCCTGTTAAGTGATAATCCTATATTACATCAAATTACACCATAAAAATATGATTTTTTATGGTGCTTGCATCAAAAATCAAGTAATTCCTCCCGAATTTATCCAAAAAGACTATAGTGTAAAAATCACCACCTCAATGACAAACTTTCTGCAACATTGCGCTGATTGATATGTTTTATATTTAATTTATGTATGATAGTAGCGAGATTATGCAAGAATTTGATAATGTACACAGCCGCCTGGTCGAAAAATTAGGTCGTCTCATTGCCAAAGGTAAATGGGCGACTCAAGGGCATTTGCCGCGCGAAGATGACCTTGTCATTGAATTTGCGGTCAGCAGAACCATTGTACGCGAGGCAACCAAAACATTGCAGGCTTTAGGCTTGGTGATCACCCGTCCTAGATCGGGAAGCCGTATTCAGCCAAACGGTGGGGTAAGCCAGAAGAGCTTGTAGGAGCAGCTATCTTTTTAGCATCAGAGGCCTCAAATTATGTCAATGGCCAGGTTATCTATGTCGATGGCGGTATGATTTCGGTTCTTTAAAGCAGGTTTTTTTTAAAATGAATAATATTTGTTTTGGAGTGTTAAAATCACCACCCCAACGATAAACTTTCCGCAAGTCCTGAAAATTGCGCGACCAATTTTTTAATTCTGCCCTATAGGCGGGGTCCAACATGTCAAAATGGTTCAGCAGTAAAGGTCGTTTTTGCTAAATAATTGATGACGATCAAAACACCCACCCTCCTCACCAAATTGTTCAGCCAATGCAAAAGCCTTGGCCTAGTCAAAAGCCAATATGAATTCAGTCGCCTCTGCGGACGGCAAAAATCTTGGTACAGCGCCAGTAAATGTCGGAATGTGCAGATCAGCACTGATGCTGCAGTCACGCTCAGCGTAATGATCGAAAAGCGAGCGCGAGAAGAACTGCCCGAAGACATCCGTCCATATGCGCTTAATCTTAGCCGTCTACTGCTTGAAACCATCAAAGAGAAGGCCGAGGTCATACAATGTTGATCTGGGAAGTGGAGGGCAGTAAACCACTGACACCGGATCAAAGCCAAGCCCGCGCATTGGACCAGCAGCAGAAACAGATACGCTTGCGAAAAAAGCAATTGGCGCTGGGCAAAGCGAGAGATCGGGAGCACAAACTTGCTGCCCAAGTCACAAGCCTCGCTTCAAAAACTGCATAAGAGACTACCACCATACCCTTTTAGCGATTGCATGGGCATGAAAATAATGTGTTAAATTGAAACGCTAGAATTATTCAAGAAAAGGTGGGGAACATAATGTCAAATCATCCAACACAACATGAGCACAAGGTCCATAAAAAAGCAGCTGCACATCATCGCAAAGCAGCACATCACTTTGAAATGGCCTCTAAACATCAACTAATGGCAGCAAAGGCTGATGAAATAGATGATGAAACTGTTGCAGCGCATCATGGGTACTTATCCTACGGCCATCAAATTCAAGCTATTCACTATGCGGAACTTGCAGCTGTCGAAGATGAGTCTGTGGATGGAAACGATTAAACGAAAAAATAAAATACTATTCAGGCTTTTGATCAGCAACTATAGCTAGATGCGATTTGTCGGCGAGAGTATCTATTTCAATTATAGACGTTTTTTTCTTTTCGTAAAATGTTACTGTTATAGTTCCAGATTCAGTTAGCTTTCCCTCGTCATTTAAATAACTAATCCATTTCTCAATACTTATAGACAATTTTAAATCAGCACTTATCGGAGGTGGATTTTCTGCTTTTTTGATATATTTTATATTTCTTTTATGAAAAGCACGTCTTACAGAATATTTCAATTGTTCTATTTTGTCTCTATAGTATTCAGGCTTAGTTTCTTTTCCACATTCATAATACCTTACTAAGCATGAATGA
>CAIJVU010000046.1 GCA_903824185.1 uncultured Hyphomicrobiales bacterium | reverse complement strand
CGGCATACCGAAAACCCACTTCCATTTGTTTCTAAAAGAGTGTGAATGGCGGTTCAATCATCGCCCAGCCAGCAACCTCTTGAAGACCATCTCAGAATGGGTCAAAATGTGAATACTGAAACCTTATCTATGTCAGCCCCTAATTAAAAAATAACTGAATAAAATCAGTATTTTAAATATTATTTATCCAGATTTTCGGACAATTAAGTGGTGACAAGTCCTCCGCTTGGCTTGACTCTGTTCGGGCGAGGCTCTCACATGATCCCCGCTTTAGCGATTTTTATTTTTCAGGTGTTTCATGGTTGATTGGTCAAGGCGCTCGGTCGTTGCGGGATTATCGGCGGGGGCTCTCAATTTGGCCTGTCCGCAAATCATTCGCGCACAAACAGATCCACAACAACATTTTTTCGCAGGCTGTTACTATGACACCGCGATGTCGGATGCCAGTCTGGCCTCCAAATTTCTGATCCTGCCCGTCCGCAACAGTCTCAATCTCGAAAAGTCAGGCGTGGAACTGTCGCCCATGACCAAAGAGATCATGTTCAGGCATAATGATTTTTGCAAATATGCCAATCTGAACAAACAGGAAGATCAGGGCAATCCAGTTGCCATTTCGCTCACCCGCGCCCAACACGAAATTATCACGGTGGCAACGCCTGGCCTGCCCACCGAATATCTGACGGTTGTCAGTGTGACGGTGGCGCTGGATGTGATGACCGATAAAGCCGCTTTCCGAAACAACAACCGTTTTGAATCGCTCTATTGCAATCTGTTGGTGGTCAATCAGGTGGTGCAGACGCGCAACAAATTGTCCGATGCGGAATTGCAGAAATATTATCAAAAAGTCTTTGCCGGCGGCGTGGAAGAATTGCTGGAGCGGGCGGGCAAGAAATTGGTTGATCGGCGCGAGCGGGCCCGCGCGGTGTTTCAAGTCAAGAATATGGTTTTGCCTGATCCCCTGCCGGAGGATTTGGCCAATCTGATTACCAGCGGCATCGAGGCCAGCTCGGACAATAGTCAGGAAGCCAAGCTCAATGAGTTGAAAAAACTCAGCAGGGAATTGCAACATATATACAGCCTGATGATCTTGGATGCGCTGGATAAGCAAAACATCAAAGATATTGCAGTGCTTCCCCCTGAATCGCCGTGGACGGAAGGGCGTATCGTGCGCTTGTTGCGCGAACGTCTGGGGATGAATGTTGATCTGGTTTCGCAAGCGGATGCCTCGAAAATGAACGGTTATGAAATTCGGGCGGGCATTACGAAAGTCAGCCGAACAAAAGCGGGCAGCAATTCACAAGTGGATGTGTCCATGGCTTCGCGCATAGTGCGCAATGCCGATGGCAAGGTCGATCATATGCCTACCTCCATCGCGGATCCTTTGAAAAAGGTTGCGGTTGCAGCGGGGGCGCGCCGTTACGTCGAATTGCCGGATTTCAAGCGCGGCGTCACCCGCGACATCACGATGAGCAGTATCAGAGAGGCAGCGCGCGGAACAGCCGTGGCGCTTGTCCCCTTCATCAAAGCAACAGCATCAGAATTCTAGGAGTTGAACCATGTCCGTTTCGCCTTTAGCCCGTGGATGGCTCTCTTTTTCCAAAGTGTCTTTTGTTGCAGCCCTCGCGGCATGGGCTTTGGTGCCGCTCGCACAGGCGCAACAGGCGCAGGTGGAAACCAAGGTTGAAACCAAGGTCGAGACCAAGGTGATCGTCAATACGACCACCGCCGGCGGTGCCAAGGGATCATCGGAGGTTGATATCACCAAGGACGAAGTGCAGTTTTCAAGCATCGGCAATGCGAAGCTGGAAAAAGATGCCGCCATCGAAGCCTATTATACGGGCTTTAACAAAGTGCTGCGTGGCCTTGCCGGTGCACAGGCCGAAGACGAGATTGGTAAAAAATTCCGCGAGGATATGGAGCGCGATTTCGAAACGTTCCGTAAACGCTATTTTACGTCTGACACCAGCCATGTCTGTAAATCGCTGGATAAAGACAAGCAGGTCATCACCGATAAAGACAAAGGCAAAAAGCCAGTCAGCGAATTTACTTGCCGCGCGGAAGGCATGATCAAAATGCTGGCGGTGCGCACCGAATTCACCAAGGTGATGAAATCCAAAGAGCGCACCTTGTCAAACCAGTTGACCTTTGTTGTGACCGCAGCAGGGGTGAGCGATCCCAAAGGCCCCTATGTGGTTGATAAATTGCGGGAGTCATTTACCGCAGCCGGTTTCCGTGTGCTGTCACCCAGTGCAGCCGAAGAGGAAATCGCCAAATGTCTTGAAACCCCGAAGGGATGTAAAATCGATTTTTCCTTGGGGATCAAAGCGATTGAATACAGCGTGCCTGATTATGATGCCGCAGATCAACGCATGCGCGGCACCATCACCGTGCGCTTTGATGTCAATGACGTGAAAGGCAAGACGCAAGTCACCTCTGTACCCGTCTCCATCAATTTGACGGTGAGCGGCCCCAAGACAGAAAGTGTTAAAAACGAGCTGCAAGAAAAGCTGGCCAATGCCGCGGCCACCGAAATCGGGCGCAAGACCAGCGCCAATGTGGTTTCCTTCCAAGTCAATCGGGATGAGGACGAGGCCGCAGCCGGCCGCGTGAAATCGGGTGAAAAGCAATATATTTTGCGGATCGTGGGTTTGACCCCGAGCGATCGTAAAAAAGTCGCGATGTGGCGGAAAGCCATTCGGGATGCGGTGCCCGATTCAACCCCTGAAATGAATTCAGCGGAATCCAATGACACACGGGTGAGCATTTTCTTCGCAACGGCAGAAAAGCTGCAGCCTGACGATGTGCTCGATAAATTATTCGAGACCAATGATGCCAATGACAAGCTGAAATCTTTTGATGCGAAATACGAGGCCAGCAGCCGGACCTTCACGATCACCTACTGATGGGGGACGTGTTTTCGCGATCACAACCAAAGATGAGGGGACTGACGATGCAGGCCACACAACAAAGAATCTATTGGCTGGCAGCTTTCTTGTGTCTTCAGACGCTCCCTCTCAACAGTTGGGCGCAAGGCGTGAATGTGGAAACGCGTTCCGGTGCTGTCAGCCAGAACAATGTGCGCGTGCAAGGCGGTGACGGCAATGTCAGTGTCGACTCCTTTTTAGGAGCAGCCAGCCAGAGCAATGTGCGTGTGCAAGGTGGCAACGGCAATGTGAATGTGGATTCGCGTTCAGGGGCAGCCAGTCAGAACAATGTCCGCGTACAAGGCGGTAATGGCAATGTGAGTGTGGACTCGTTTTCAGGCGCAGCCAGCCAGAGCAATGTCCGCGTACAAGGCGGCGCTCCCGGTCAATCCATTGACGTCAATAGCGGCGCTGCCGCGGCGACACAAAATCGGGTCAGGGTGGACAATGGCGGGGCAGGCGTGGGCGTGGACTCGCGGGCCGCTGCGGGAAGCCAAAGCAATGTGCGTGTCTATGCGCCAGATGCAGCCGCGCCGGTGATGTCCCAACCTGATGCGGCCGTTCCTGTTAGCCCGCAACCCCCTGTTCAAAAACCCGTGAGCGTGGATACGCAGGCGGGTGCTGCAGCGGATGTGTCGGTGCAAGCCACAACACGCCCCGTCAATTGTGAAAAGATCGAAGATCTCACCATTGATGAGATGAGTATCAAGGTGATCAATAAAAGCTGCCGCGGCAAGATCATGAGTGTGCAGGCCTGGCGTGAAAACGGCAAAACAAAAGTTCAGTTTATTTTCGACAACAAGGGTTTCTCCAATACCACGCTGAAGATGCAGGAGACCTGGTTTGACAGACGCGGACGCGCCATCAATGAAACTATTGACGAGCAAAAATTTGCGGTGGAAGCCGGACACAATAAGGCAGTGGTGATTACGGGCCCTGTGCCGCAGGCGATGACCGCTGTGATTACATTTTACCGCTAATATTGACCATTCATTTTTTACAGGCAAGGAAGCGATCAATGAAGGCCCCAGTGATGTCGACGCTCAAGCGTTCTTTTATCATGATGGTATTAATGGCTTGGGCGGGGCTTGGGCTTGAGGGATGGTCCACGCTGGCCCATGCCAAAGAGCCGCCCTTGGTTGCGGTCTATCCCATTCTCATCGAGAACAATGCCACATTGAAATCCGTGATTCAAAGCAATGATCTTGATCTCAATGTTCTGGTCTTGGGTGCGCAAGAGGCGTTGCGGAAATCAAAGAAGTTCAAGATTTTCGAACGCGACATGACCATCATGAAAGATGCGATCTTGAAAGAACAGGATCTGGCGGCCTGCGGCAATGATGGCAAGGTCAATACAACGAAAAATGCGGACGGTTCTTTGGTTGAACAGTCGTGCAAAAAATTGTTCGAAGGCAATGCCGCCAAAACCGGCGCGTTGAAAAATGTTGAATTCATTGTTCAGATCATCTTGAAAGATATTGATCTGCGGGAACCCGTTTATGCGCCGATCGAAGAATTTCCGGGCAAATTCAAAAAGACCTCGCAAGGCTCTTTGGATGTTGCGGTGAAAGTCATTGATACCACGTCCGGCGAAATCAAATTGCAAGACAGTATCGCGGTGAAAATGGCGGGTAAAACCGAAGTGGTCAGCGAGAAAAAATCTGTTGCGCCGCGCGACATATGGAAATCGATGTCGAACCGCGGCGGCAAGGAGATAGGCGAAAAAATCATCTCCAGCATCTATCCCACGTTCGAGGTGGTGAAGGTCAGCGGCAAGCAGATCATCATCAAAGGCGGCATCACCAATGGCATCGATGTGGATCAGGAATATGAGCTTTATTCCGTAACCGAAGAGATCATCGATGAAAAAACCAAGGAAAGTCTTGGTTCCGAAGAAGTGCTTTTGGGGGATGTGATCGTCAAGCGCGTTACCGAAAAAGTGAGCTATGCCGAAGCGATCGACAAGCTCGAAGACAAGCCGAAAGCAGGCGATATCATTCGCCGCAAATAACTCTCTGAAAACAAAGTCATGACACCTCACACAAAACAGGAGCAGGGTATGAAGAAGACAAGTTTGTTTGTAGCTGCAATCGCCAGCCTTGGCATGATGGGCTTAACACCCGCATCGGCGCAATTTGGGTTGCCGAGCATTCCCGGTGCCAATCTCGTCCCCGGTATGGGCGGTGGTGGCGGCAGCGGCTTTTCTGCGGCAGCAGCCTCTTTGACCACCAATTTGAAAACAGCGCTCTACAATCAGGTCATGGCAATTGCGCTGATTCAGGAAGCACAGGGCGACAAGGTCAAAGCAGGCCGTTTGCGTGCCACGGCTGCTGCCATGCAGGCGATGAAGCAACCCAGCAAAGACCAGATGGAAAAGTCTTTGAAAGCGGTTGAGGAAAACCCTGTCAATCGCGAAGGTCTCGCCAAGGTGAAGGACGCCGAAGGACAGAAAAAAGTCTCGCAAGCCTCCGGCCATATGAGCGTTGTGCTGGTGTATGATGGTTTGGCCATTGCATCGGCCACTGCGATGATCGCGCAAAAGCCCGGACCTGCTGATCTGGCCAATGCACCGGCTATTTTGGAAGCCGCCCAAATGGCGCTGACCGCTTTGCCGACGCAGACAACCAATTTCCAAAAATACAACGAAGTGACCGAAGCCTATATGAAAGAAAACAATATTGCCAAGCCAACGGCTGCCGAAAAGCAGGCGATTGCCAAAAAGACCGATCCGGCTGCCAAATCAATCGGCGCTGGCTTGTAATCGAGCGGCCATTCTGGACAGACAAGGAGATAATGTAATGGTAATGCGGTCTTCCCTTTTGGGCATTATGGTGTCTTCTTGTTTGCTTGCCGCGGCCTCTGCGCATGCCGAGGTTGTAAAAGTGGAGGCTGTCGGGATTGGCGACAGCCGTCCCGAAGCGGTTTCTCATGCGCTGGTTGAAGGCATCCAGCGTGCCACGGGCGTGTCGGTTGACCAGTCCATGGTGTCAGGCCTTGTGGTGGGCGTCAGCAAGCTGGATGGCAAAGCCAATCAGTCTAGCGGCTTGAGCCGCTCCTCCGAAGAGCTGCATCTTGTGCAGACCGATTCAATCGGTCAGGACATTATTAAAACCCGCAGCGGCGGCAGCGTGAAATCCTTTACGGTCACGTCCATGGAAAAAGACAATCTGGGCCGCACGGTTGTCAAAGTCATGGTTGAGGTTGATAAGTTCAAATCGGTTGCGCCTGAAACCGCCAATCGTATCCGGATGATCGTTGTGCCGTTTCAAGGGGGCGATGCCGCTTTTTCAACGCAATTGCGGGATCGCCTGATTGTTTATCTGACGCAAAGCAAACGCTTTTCCGTGCTGGATCGCACTGAAAATGCGCAATACCAAAAAGAAATGGCCCTTGTGACAAGCACGGATGCCAATATGAGCGAGCGCGTGCGCTATGGCCAAGTCTTGGGCGCCGATTTTATTCTGACCGGCAAGATCGATGTCAAAACCATTAAGCAGGAAGAAGTCAATCCGCTGACGGGACAGAAAAATGTCACTTACTCAACTTTGTCGGATGTAACATTTAATATGATTGAAATTGCCACGCGGCAGATACAATATTCCAATCATTTCAAATTGCGTGTCACGGGGGATCAAGATCAGTTGTTGGAACCCATGATCGATAAAATCGGGTCTTATGCAACTGAATCCTTGTTTCCGCTGCGTGTGATTACGCGTGAAAATCCCAATGCTCTGACGATTAATCGCGGCGGTCAGTCTTTGTCGGCGGGCCAGAAATTCACTCTGGTGTCTCTGGGCAAAGAATTGGTGGATCCTGACACCAAGGAAAAACTCGGCCGCAGCGAAACCGATATTGGCGTGGTGGAAATCGTCAAGGTTGATACGTCCATCTCCACGGCCAAATTGCTGTCCGGTACGCTGAACAAATCCGACGACATGATCTTGCGTCGTCAGGCCGAGGTGCCGCAATCAGGCAGTGCCCGCCCTGCTGCCACACCCAATCCGGGCACCAAATCCAAAGCCTTTGATTAAAAGGGCCTGAGGGGTCTGTTTTTTTAATTCAGTCTGCTTTTCCTGATGATCCGTGCGGGAGAACATAAATCTGTGCCCTTTTTGAGGGCGCAGTTTGCTTGCCTATAGGAAAGGCTGGCTTTTAGGCTTAAGATCAGGCCGATTGATGTTGTCATGCCGGAGACCTGATGGTGACTGAGCCTTTATATTCTCTCACGGATTATCCGCTGCATTCTTATGACAAGCTGCGTTATGCGGATACGGATCGGCAAGGCCATGTCAATAATGCCGTCTTTTCTACCATGCTCGAAACAGGGCGAGCGGAATTTTTGCTTGCGCCGGAAAAGCCTTTTCACGAGGCAGGCTGTGCGTTTGTGATCGCGCGGCTCGAAATTGATTATCTCGGTGAAATCCGTTGGCCGGGGCGTGTCGAGATCGGCACACGGATCATGACGATCGGCAAAAGTTCCATGACCCTGGAGCAGGCTTTGTTTCAGGATGGGCGGCCCGTGGCGCGCGCGCGGACAGTCATTGTGCAAATGAATGAAAGCACCCGCCGTTCGCATCCTCTGTCAGACGATGCTGTGCAACGGTTGAACAAGTTGATGCCGAAGGTCGTCTAAGTTTTCAAGATCAGCGCAGGCCATCGGCCAAGGGGTCGAGGGGATTGCGATATAAATTGGCCTCCGAGACGATAAAGGCACGCCCGCGAATGGATGCGATGACCGCGCCTTGCGCATCCAAGCGGTAGCGCGCGATAAAGCGGCTGCCGATAATGCTTTCTTGCACCCAATCTTGTTCGGGCGGCCATGCGCCGTCTGCCGCGAGACACGCCAGTTTTGCGCTGGTGCCGGTGCCGCAGGGGGAACGATCATAGGCCCCGCCCGAGCACAAGACATAATTGCGACTGTGTGCATCGGCTGCAACCGGCGGCCCAAAAAATTCGATATGATCCACCGGCTCGCCAGCGGTGCCGGTGATGCCGTGTTCCGCCAGCGCATCGGACACCGCTTGTGCGGCGTGGGTCAGGGCATTGATATTTTTCATATCAAGCGCAAAGGGCGAATTCTGGACAAGAAAAAACCAATTGCCGCCATAAGCCACATCACCTGTGACGGGGCCGAGGCCTTTGACATCCACGGTGATTTTTTCACGGGTGCGATAGCTCGCGACATTTTCAATCTGGACTTCATGGGCGCTCAGCAGATTGACGCTGACAATCCCAACAGGCGTATCGAAACGGTGAAGCCCCAAGCCAATCCGCCCCATATGGTGGAGGGTGACGGCCAAGCCAATGGTGCCATGGCCGCACATGCCGAGATAGCCGCCATTGTTAAAAAAGATCACGCCCGCCGCACAGCTTGGATCATGCGGCTCGCATAAGAGGGCGCCCACCAAAGCGTCATAACCGCGCGGCTCATTGACGGCAAAAGAGCGGACGGCGTCGAAATCCGATTGAAAGCGTTTCAGGCGTTCGGACAATGGCCCCGAGCCGAGATCGGGACCACCTTCCATGATGACGCGCGTGGGTTCGCCTTCGGTATGGGAATCAATGACTTTCATCGGGCGATCCTTTTCAGGCGTGGCGGGCCGGCCAGGACTGATACCAGTTTTTGAAAAGCGCGAGCTGGTCGCGGGCATAATGTTGCTGGCTCGCTGTCAGAGTGTCGCTGGCATTGAAGTGCAGGCTGTATTCCGGATGGCCTTCAAGGGTCATCAGATATTTATAAAACAGCACGAGATCAACGCCCTCATCAAATGAGGAGAGCATGGCCAAGGCCTGTTCAAGCTCCAACGCCTGTGTGCGCGCGGTGGCATCCCCCTTGGCTGCTTTTTCACACAGTGAAACCAGATGCAGAACTTCATGCGGCAGCACATTGCCGATGCCGGTAATCGCCCCCACGGCGCCGCAATTCACATAGCCATGGAAGACTTGCGTATCCACGCCCACCATCAAGGTCACGGACGGATCCTGACTGGTGATATGTTCGGCGGCATAGCGCAAAGAGGCGGCCCCGCCAAACTCCTTGAAGCCGATCAGATGCGGGTAGCGTTTATGCAAATCAAAGAACAGGTCGGCGCGTGTTTCAAAGCCGTAATAGGGGCTGTTATAGATGACGGACGGCAGATCAACGGCGGCTTCCAGCACGGCTTCGAAATGCGCGCGCTGGGCTGCAACCGAGGAACCACGCGACAAAACACGCGGAATGACCATCAGGCCGCTGGCTCCGACTTTTTTGGCATGGGCGGCCAAGGCGCTGGCCCGCTGCGGGTTTTGGGCGCCTGTACCGACAATCACCGGCACACCGGCTTTCAACAAAGCCTCGACGCCTTGCATGCGTTGCTCGTCGGTCAATAAGGGCCAATCCCCCATGGATCCGCAATAGACCACAGCGGTCATTCCGTCTTTGATGAGTTTCTGGCCCATTTTGACAAGGGCTGTAAAATCGGGTGTGCGGTCGCTTTTGCAGGGTGTCATCAAGGCGGGCACAACGCCCTTGAAAATGGAGGAAGTCATCGCATTATTTCCTTCGCTAGACAGTCATCGGTTTTTGTTTTCAAAGTCCAAAGTGAAACAAATTCCGGCGCTTGTCTATCAAGGATCAGATGAGCGCACAGAGAATTCGCCTTCGCATGTGGTTCAACCACGCAAAGTCCATTCATCCAAAAAGGATCAAGGCGTTACGGGGATGAAAAGGCGGGTTGTCTGGGTTTCTCCGGCATCGGGGCCGGTCATGATATCGAACCAGCCGGATCCCTTGGCTTTTTGCGTGTCATTGAGCCAGAAATCCAGATCCTCGCGCGCAACACTGATGAGAACGTCTTTTTCTTCACCCGCCTGAAGGGCAATCCGCGCAAAGCCGCGCAGTTGTTTTTCGGGCTGCGAAAGCGGGGCCACACGCTGTCTTGTATAGAGCTGCACAAGCGCCACACCCTGACGGGGGCCGGTATTGCGGACCTTGACTTGGATTTTATAAAAGCGGCTTGCGGGATCGCTGGCTCCAATCACAACCGGTGCTCCATAGGTAAAGCGCGTATAGCTCAGGCCATAGCCGAAGGGGTAGAGCGGTGTGGTGTGTTCATCGATATAGCCCGACATGAAGGCCTCTGGCGGGCCGAGGCTGGGCCGCCCTGTCGGGCGCTTGTCATGGGTGATCGGGATTTGACCAACAGAGCGCGGCACGCTGACGGGCATATGGCCCACCGGTTCACTCAAGCCTGTCAGCAAGCGGGCAACGGCCTCGCCCCCCTCAGACCCCGGAAACCATGCGTGAACAATGGCGGAGGGCAGGGTATAGAGTTCAGGCTCAACAAAAGGCCTGCCACCAATGAGCACCACCGTGAACGGCCTGTTTAATGTTTTGATGGCTTTGAGCAAAGCCATTTGATCAGGCAAAAGACCGGGGAATGCGCGGCTTGAAGCCTCGCCGCTATCAATGGCTTTTTCACCCAAAACCAAAACAATCTTGTCCGCCACTCGGGCCGCTTGCAAAGCGGCAGCAATTTGCTTTTTGCCGTAAAGGCCTTCTTTGTCGGGTTGGGCAAGCAAAAGCTGCAAATGAGGAGCCACACGGGCAAAGCCGTCTTTGATCGAGACGACTTTGGCATGTTGTCCATTGGCTTCCCAAGGGCCCATGAGATTGTCGCGGTCTGTGGCAAAGGGGCCGATCAAAGCGAGCCGTCCTTTGGGGGGCAAAGGCAAAAGCGCATTTTCATTTTTCAACAACACAAGACTTTCACCCGCAAGCGTCACCGCCAAGGCTTTATGGTCTTTGTGATCGAGCTTTTCTTGCTCACGCGAAGCCAGACTGCGGGCAAAGGGATTGTCGAACAAGCCCAGTTCTTCCTTGGCGGCTAACACACGCAAGACGGCTGCATCAAGACGCGCGACGTCGATCCGGCCGGCCTCGACAGCGCTTTTAAGGCTGCCCGAATAGGCTTGGCTGGCCATATCCATATCGACGCCTGCGGTTAAAGCGCCAATGGACGCATCGCTCATATCCTCGGCCACTCCATGGCGCGGCAATTCGGCAATGGCACCGTGATCGGTGACAACCAAGCCCTTAAAGTGCCATTCATCGCGCAAGACCGTTTGCAACAAGCGTTGATTGAGAATGCCGGGCACGCCGTCAACGGCATTGAAGGCGGGCATGATACAGCCCAGCTCCGCTTTGACCGCGCGCTCAAAGGGCTGCAATTCGGCCTCGCGCAAGGCGCGCAGCGATAAATCACTGGCGGTATATTCCCGCCCCCCCTCAGTAGCACCATTACCGGCAAAATGCTTGGCGCAGGCTAAAAGCGCGTCAGAGGATTGCAAGCGCTCGCCTTGCAATCCCTTGATGCGGGCCTCGGCTAAAACCGCCGCATACCAAGGCGATTCACCGGCTGTTTCCACCATGCGGCCCCAGCGCGGATCACGCCCCAGATCAAGCACGGGGCCGAATGTCCAGTTGATGCCCGCGGATGTGGCCTCAATGGCCGCCACCCGTTCCGCGCGGGTGATCAAATCAGGATTGAAGCTCGCGGCTTGCCCGATGGGGACGGGAAAAATCGTCCGATAGCCATGTACGACATCAAGGCCGATCAATAACGGAATTTTCAGACGGGATTGTGTTGTGGCAATCCGTTGCAATTCATGGGTATGTTCGGCACCATAGACATTGAGGATGCCGCCAACCCGCCCCTCGCTGATCGCCTGTTCGGTTTCTTTGCTGATGAAAGGCCCGATACGGTCTTTGTCACCGGCTTGCAAATTCAATTGGCCGATTTTTTCCTCCAGCGTCATTTGCGCAAGCAAAGCACGGACACGGGCGGAGACGGTGAAAGCAGGCGGCTCGGCGGCAGTGGCAGGCTCAATCACAACAGGCAGGGGATTGAACGCGCATAAGCCTAAAAGGAAAAGGCCGCGCAAAACAAAAGACGGGGACGTCATCAGGGATAAGCGGGTCATGCGAAGGATCTCTGTCCATTCAGGCGATGGCTTGATGCCTGACAGGCGTGGCGATTTCAAGATCAAGACCTGCGAGAAGCTGGTATGATTTTTTGCGGGCTTCGTGGTCGAAAACAGCACTCGCTACAATCAATTCATCGACCTCGGTTTGGGCAATGAAGGCACGCAAAGCGGGTTCAACCGTTGCAGGTGACCCGACGAAGGAGCAGGCCAGCATGCGCGAGGCTTGCATTTTTTCCATGTCATTCCAATAGGTCTCGATATTTTCAATGGGCGGCTTGAGCTTGCCGCGCCGTCCGCGCACCATATCCGCAAAGCGTTGCTGGATGGAGGTGAACAGGAAGCGGGCTTCCTCATCCGTATCCGCAAGAACGACGTTGACGCCTGCCATGGCATGCGGGTTTTGTTGTTGTTCGGAGGCTTTGAAATGGTGCTGATAGGTGGCAAGGGCCGACATCAAGGCGTCAGGCGCAAAATGCGAGGCAAAGGCATAGGGCAGGCCCATCATGCCAGCCAGCTGGGCCCCGTAAAGGCTTGAGCCGAGAATATACAGCGGCACGTTCAAGCCGTAACCCGGCACGGCTTTGATGGCGTTTTCTTGTGAGGGCATTTCAAAATATTGCTGCAACTCCATCACGTCTTGCGGGAACTGGTCATCTGACATCAATGTGCGGCGCAGAGCGTGCATGGTGCGCTGGTCTGTGCCAGGCGCACGACCGATCCCGAGATCAATCCGTTTCGGAAACAGCGCCTCCAAAGTGCCGAATTGTTCCGCAATGACCAAAGGGGCATGATTGGGCAGCATAATGCCGCCCGCCCCGAGGCGGATTGTTTTCGTACCCGAACCCAGATGCGCGATGACAACCGCCGTGGCCGCACTGGCGATGCCGATCATATTATGATGTTCGGCGACCCAATAGCGGTGGTAGCCACAGGCTTCTGCCGTGCGGGCGAGATCCAGCGCATTGGCCAAGGCGTGGCTGGCGTCCTGTCCTTCTGACACGGGAACAAGATCGAGAACGGAAAGCAGGGTCATGGTGGCCTCGAAACGCGGTGGAAGACAAGAAGACAATGCCAGAGGACGTCGGGAGACACTAGGGCTGTTTGCCTCAGGGCAAAAGCCGGTTTTTGTCATTCATGCCCTGCCGCCCATGCGGGGCCGGTTCGCGGAAGAGGTCTTTGATCTCATGGTATTGGGATCAGTAAAACGCGATACCATGCGTTTAATACAGAAAAACCATGATTAAATCATCATATATT
>CAIJVU010000045.1 GCA_903824185.1 uncultured Hyphomicrobiales bacterium | reverse complement strand
GTTGCTCCTGTTCAGGCTGCAGTGGTGGTGTCTGATAGGGTCTCTTCAAAGAGTTTGCAGATGTTTTTATAATGGATGCGGGATGCGTGGATCATTTGTGATTGGTTATAGTGTTTCTGGACGATAGTGTGGTCGGTATGACCGAGAATTGCGCCTGTGATTTTAGCTGATTCTGGTTTGTCGCGGATGAGCGTGGTCACGGCGGCATCCCTGAACCAGTGAGGCGGGATCCGAAGGCCAAATTCCTGCTCGGTGCGCTTTTTGATGGCAACCCGGAGGGGGCCTTGTGTCAAAGCCGTTCCGTCGTGCGAAACCCATAATGCATCGATGCGGGATGAATGTGATTGCACGACTTTGGCTTTTGCTGATGTGGTCAACAGGATCTGGCGATAGTGATTGATATAGCGTTTGAGATGCGGCAGGAGATTGACAGGGAAGGGAACAGTCATGGACCGTTTGCCCTTCATCTCGCAGGCTTGAAAATCGAATGTGATGCCGGCGTCTTCGATCAGAAAATTTGTTCCGACCGAGAGCGAGTAGAAGTTTTTGATGCGGAATGGCCGCCGGATCAACAGTGCAACCATCAAGCCGTCTCGATACATCAGTGCGCGTTGAAGACCTGTAAGGCCCTCTGCCCTGTGATAATTGCGCTCGGGTGCAGCTTCGGCATCACACATGAGTTTTAAACCCAGTGCTTCAAGTTGATCAGCTTCCTTGAGGGCCGGCAGTTTGTTGCGCACGGGGGTCGCATCATTGCGTAAATTTTGCCAGGCGGCCTTGAGCCAGACCCAATTAGATTTAGGCTTATGTGGCGTGATATTGGTAATCGTGTCGTATAGTTCCTGAATATGATTATAGATCGTCATGCTCGCGTTTGAGACGCTCATGTCGTCAACGTACATCTGGACATGGTCCTGCGTGACCAGATCTTCGGGCTTGCTGGCGAGAAAGACATCGTGTGGCAAGCCCGATCTTCTCATGAGCCAACTGAGCCAGCTGCCATAGCCTTTGCGTGTTTTAGCAATCGAATCCTCGCGCCATTTGCTGGCAGCTGTCGGCTTGGCAAAGAGCCCATGTTTTTTGAAGGCGTGATCCCACGCATCCTGATGGGCAATCGGCCACTCAGAGACAGGCAGGGAGTGGGCGCGATAGGTGTTGGGGTCATGGCGCATGGGGAACGTCTTTCCGGTAATTGTCGATGACGCTGTCGTATTGGCGAAAGGACTCGATCTGTTCGAGCTTGGTATAGAAGCGAATAGTTGTGGCAATATCCTTGTGCGCCAGCAGGTGACGCACCGGCTCGTAATGGCCCGGATTGGCCTTGAGATAGAGATAGGCGGCAAAATGCCGGAAGAGATGAACATTCATCACCAAGCCGGTATGGCGTTTGATAAATTTGGGGAGTTGCGCGCCGATCTCTGCCGGTGTTTTGGGTTTTCCATTCAGAGAGATGAATATTTTGGTTGATGGCTGCTTGAGGAGCAGAGGGCGATAGACACCCAAATAGATTTTGATGAGCTCCACAATGGTTTGCGGGATCGGAAACGTCAGGTCTTCTTTATTTTTGACATCCTGTTTGGGAATAACCAAAAACCATTCTTCGTC
>CAIJVU010000044.1 GCA_903824185.1 uncultured Hyphomicrobiales bacterium | reverse complement strand
TGCATTGGCTGCGCGATGCCCCCCTCAGACGAAACGGGGTTTGATCAAAACCCTGATCGCCTGAGGCCACAAGGCAGAGAAAAAATTAGTCCGCTTTGCCCAAGGCCTGCACAAAGCCTGACATCGGAATGTCGGTCTTGATTTTGGAGGCTTGCAAATCAAGGAATGTGAGCTCAAGCGATTTGCTTTTTTTCAACGTATTGACGACCGCATCCGTCAATTCAAAAGTCGCAAAACAGCTATTGGAGATGCAGTGGCTATAGGCCAAAACACCTTGCTTGGTGCCATCAATGCCCAGCTCAATTCCGTCTTTCAAACTCACACCTTGCGGCACCGAAACGATCATGGTGCGGTTTTTGTCGTTTTTGACAATTTCAACCGAAGTCAGTCTGGCGCGATCTTGGGCTGAATAGGTCTCATGGATCACCGCGCAGCCCAATTTGGAACGGTCTTGATTGGCAGCGCGACAAACGACCTGCCATCCTGTCTCCGCGGTTTGAATGCTTTGGGTTTTGGAGGCCCCGTCGCCTTGGGCCGATTGTTGGGCAGAGGCGGCGCTTAATGCCGCCAGAAAAAAGGCACAGATGAACAAGTTTAAATTCTGTTTCATGATCAGCTCCATAAATTTTTTGTGAAACGCGTTAAAAAACAATATCATTCACCCCAGCACGCAAAATGGCAATAACCTCACTGACGCATCCATGCAAGGCCGATTGAAAAAGACCCGCAGAATTTCAAAAGGACCAGCCTTGAACTCTTTGGCTTTATTTGGAAACCAAAGCCAGACATAGCCGATAGCCTAATTTCCTGATCGATTGGATGGAAGGCGTGGTCACACCAAGGGAGGTAAATTTCTTCCGCAAGGTGCCAATCCGCACTTCCATGCTGGCATCACTGATGCTCTCGCCCTTGACCGCCATCACATCCATGACCTGCCAGCGCTCGAGAATATGCGCGGGGGCGATCAAAAAGGCATTCAACAAATTCGCCTCCGATTGGGTCAGATGCACCTGCTGGGTGCCCTTTTCCAGCAGCAATTTGGAATAAGAAAAAAAGGCGTCCCCTGAAACCGCTTTGTCCTGCATCACCTTATGGGAAAAGCGTTCCACAACGGCCAATAATTCATCGGGATCGACCGGTTTCGGCAAATAAATATCCGCCCCCGATGCATAGCCTTGCACTTTGTCCTGAATATGCGCGCGGGCCGTTACCATCACGATCCCGACCTCTGCACGCGTCGTCCGGATCCGTTTGGCAAGGCTCAACCCATCCTCACCCGGCAGGTTCAAATCAATAATATAGAGATCGGGCTGAATGGTAATATTGTCTTCAACCAAATCCTCGGCACAAAAATAACCCTCGGCCCGATAGCCGCGCTCACGCAATAAATTGACCGTCGAGACGCGTAAAAAATCATGATCTTCCACAACGGCAATCGACAAATTCGAAGACATGAGCAAGCCTCCAGACACTGTGATGGGAGCGCGCCCCCTATCCGTTACGCAGCCCTTATTATATGGGAACACGCCCTTTCAGGCCATAAAAAAACTGCAAGATGCACGATCTTGCAGTTTTCCTATTCAATCAGGCGCTGGTTTTAGCGACCGGAGCGCTTGGCAAAGCCGCGCCTGTTTTGCGAGGCGCGCTGTTCACCGGCCGGCTTTAATTTATCCGATACCCAACGCTTCACATCCGACTCCTCACGCCTTTTGGCGGGATGGGCAGAATGCGGCTTTGCAGACCCACGGGCCTGATTATGCGCATGCGGACGTTTGCCGCTGTTCTCGTGGTTATGGGGTTTACCGGCGGCAATCAATTCTGGCGGCGGCACGAAACCAACCCCCAAAGGATTATCCGCCACCGTGATTTTTTGACGCGTCACTTTCTCGATATCACGGAGATAAGCGCGCTCCTCGCGATCACAGAAGGAGATGGCAAAGCCAGAAGCGCCAGCACGCGCCGTGCGGCCAATCCGGTGCACATAGCTTTCAGGCACATTCGGCAAATCAAAATTGATGACATGCGACACTTGATCAATATCAATGCCACGCGCCGCAATATCGGTTGCAACCAAAATTCTGATTTTGCCGGATTTAAAATCAGACAAGGCACGCTCGCGCTGCGGTTGGCTTTTATTGCCATGGATGGCCGCGGAAGGCACTTTGTGCAAATCAAGCCGCCGCACGACACGATCAGCCCCATGCTTGGTTCTGGTGAAAACCAAGGCGCGGTCAATGGTCGGGTCATTCAACAGTTCATGCAACAAAGACTGTTTATGCGAGGTTTCGACATGGATCACGGTTTGCTCGACGCGCTCTGCGGTCGTGGCTACGGGTGTGACTTCAACGCGCACCGGATTTTTGAGGAAGCTTGCAGCAAGCTCGGCAATCGCCTTAGGCATGGTTGCAGAAAATAGCATGGTCTGGCGGGCTTTGGGGATCTGGGCTACCAGCTGGCGGATGTCATGGATAAAGCCCATGTCCAGCATTTGGTCGGCTTCATCCAGCACCAGCACTTCGACTTTATCAAGAAACAAGGCGCGTTGATTGACAAGATCCAGCAAGCGGCCGGGCGTTGCGACCAGAATGTCGACACCTTGCGCGACGGCGCGGATCTGCCGGTTGATCGGCACGCCACCATAAATCACATCGCTTGAAAGCTTCAAATTACGGCCATAGGTCCGGAGGCTTTCAAGAATTTGTCCCGCGAGTTCGCGTGTCGGGCTCAAAACCAGAGCGCGGCAGGCGCGAGGCGCAAGCGGCTTATAGGACGAGGCCAAACGATGCAAAATCGGCAAAGAAAACGCGGCTGTTTTGCCTGTGCCGGTTTGCGCGATACCAAGCAAATCATTGCCTTCCATCAGGACAGGGATCGATTGCAACTGGATCGGGGTCGGCGTGGTATAGCCTTCTTTGGTCAGATTTTTCAAAAGGGCGGGATTGAGTTTTAAATCAGAAAATTCGGTCACGGGGTACATTTCTAAACACAGAGTAATAGGAACCGGCACGCGTGAAAACGCGCCAATCATGAGAAACGGCGGACTCGTGTCTAAACGCCTTCTTTGTGGGAAGCCGTCTATCCATCGCCGCCCCGCGTGATCTGGGAGGTCAAATAAGTCCAGAGCATCAAGGCTCTAGGGTCAGCTCGCCCGCCGCCTGATCACATCCCGAGGGGATCAATCAAAAAAGACGTCACGCAGGCGCTGAATGCTGAATTCCAACGTTATGCCCTGCATATCGGTGCTCTGGCCGCAAAAGTCAAGCAAATAGCACCAAGCCCCACGGCCACCCCCATGGTTGGATCATCCAATCCATGGCAAAGGCAGAGCCCGCATAAGGGCTGCGGGCTGGCAAACAGCGCCATAAATATTTTAAGCGGAGTGTTTATCCTCTCGTGTCTCATAGTGTATGAGCTGTGCCTTGCACACAAAGGAATGACCGCGATTATGATTCGTCTCGAAAACATCAGCAAGCAGAACGGGCACCAGATTCTCTTTATCGAAGCATCGGCATCGCTTCTCAAAGGAGAGAAAATCGGGCTGGTGGGCCCCAATGGCGCGGGTAAAACCACCTTGTTCCGGATGATTGCGGGCGAAGAAGGGCCCGATGATGGTCAGGTTTCGACCGATCGCGGCATCTCCATCGGTTATTTCAGTCAGGATGTCGGCGAAATGGCAGGCCGCAGCGCCTTGGCCGAGGTCATGGATGGCGCAGGGCCTGTCAGTGAAGTTGCTGCAGAGATGAAAACGCTTGAAGGGGCCATGGCCGACCCTGAGCGCTTGCATGAAATGGACGAGATCATCACGCGTTATGGCGATGTGCAGGCACGCTTTGAAGAATTGGGCGGTTATGAACTCGAAGGACGGGCACGCGAGGTTTTGGGGGGCTTGAGCTTTACCCAAGCCATGATGGATGGCGATGTCGGCAACCTCTCTGGCGGCTGGAAAATGCGCGTGGCCTTGGCGCGCATTCTGCTTAAAAACCCCGACGTCATGCTGCTTGACGAACCGAGCAACCATCTGGATCTGGAAAGCCTGATCTGGCTGGAAAGCTTTTTGAAAAATTATGACGGCGCTTTGTTTATGACATCGCATGACCGTGAATTCATGAACCGCATCGTCAACAAGATCATCGAGATCGATGCGGGCGAGCTGATCTCCTATTCGGGCGATTACGCCTTTTATGGGCAGCAACGGGCGATGAGCGAAAAACAGCAACAAGCCCAATATGAACGCCAGCAAGCGATGCTGGCCAAAGAAATTCAATTCATCGAGCGCTTCAAAGCGCGGGCCTCCCATGCAGCGCAGGTGCAAAGCCGCGTCAAGAAACTGGAAAAAATTGATCGCGTCGAACCACCGCGCCGCAGACAAACCATTTTGTTTGATTTCCCCACACCGCCCCGGTCCGGGGATGATGTCGCAAGTCTGCGCGGCATTCACAAAGCCTATGGCGAAAAGCAGATCTATCATGACTTTTCGATGGTGATCCGGCGCAAAGAACGCTGGTGCATTATGGGGGTGAATGGCGCAGGCAAATCCACGCTCCTCAAACTCATTGCCGGAAGCGACAAGCCGGATGAGGGGATTATCAGCATCGGCGCAAGCGTGAAAATCGGTTATTTCGCCCAACACGCCATGGATTTGCTGGATGGCGAACACACGATATTTGAAACACTCGAACACGCTTTCCCCCAAGCCGGACAAGGGGCCTTGCGCACATTGGCGGGATGTTTCGGCTTTTCCGGCGACGATATTGAAAAGCGCTGCCGCGTCTTATCCGGCGGCGAAAAAGCCCGTCTCGTGATGGCGAAAATGCTGTTTGATCCGCCGAATTTTCTGGTTCTTGATGAGCCGACCAACCATCTCGACATGGCCACCAAAGATATGCTGGTCAAAGCGTTGGGGGATTATGAAGGCACCATGCTGTTTGTATCGCATGATCGTTATTTCTTGTCAGCCCTCTCCAATCGCGTGCTGGAATTAACACCCGACGGCATCCATCAATATGGCGGCGGCTATAACGAATATGTAGCGCGCACGGGCCATGAAGCCCCGGGCTTGCATAGCTGATAAAAGCGCCTCAACCATCCCATCAAACAAAAAAACGGGCGAAACATCGCCCGTTTTTATATGTGCTGTACCTGCCCTCAGGGGCAGATATAGCCTGTGCCCGCTGGTGATTTAAAGCAACCAACTGATTCAGGAATGACTTGCTTGGGCAGCCACAACACGACTTTCGGGAAATAGATCGTGAAAGCGATGGTGCCGAAAAAGACCACATAAATCGGCAACGCCGCCCGCAAGGCTTGGGAGAAGCGCACCCCGACAAATTTGGAGGCCATCAGCAAAACCAAGCCATAAGGCGGGGTGATCAAACCAAAGGCCAAAGTGGCAATCAAGACCACGCCCATATGGACAGAATTGATGTCACCTGCTTGTGAGAGCTGATTGACCAAGGGCATGAAAATAATAATGGTTGGCACGGGCTCGATAAAATCGCCGACGATGGTAAAGAGCAACACCATCATCAGCATGATGAGATGCGGATCATTGCCGACCACCTCCACAATCCAGTCGGCCACCCACATCGGCCCGCGCAAATAGGCCAACAACCAGCCGAAAGCCGAGGCTGCGGCAATCGTGATCAGAGGCAGGGTATAGATCAAACCGGCCTGACAGAAATCATGCGGCAGATTTTTGATATGGCTCGGATTGAGAAGCGGGATCACCACAAACAAAATCCAGACAACCGCCACCACGCCGGCTTCAGTCGGGGTGAAATAGCCTGTCAAAATGCCGCCGATCAAAATAGCGGGAATCATCAAAGGCAATGCGGCCTCTTTGGTGGCAACCGTGAATTGCGCAAAGGTTGCCCGCGGCCGCCGAAAACCGACAGGACCGAAGAAATAGCAATAAGTCATCAGGCCCGAGGCAATCAGCAAAGCAGGCACCACACCCGCCATGAACAGACCGGTAATGGACACATTGCCAATGGCCCCGTAAATCACCGCCGTGATGCTGGGGGGAACCAAGGCGGCGATGGTGGAAGCCGATGCAATCAGAGCCGCGATAAAGGCAGGCTCATAGCCTTCTTTTTTCATCGGGCCCGACAAAGCGCGGCTCATCACCGCCACATCCGCGGTGGTTGAGCCC
>CAIJVU010000043.1 GCA_903824185.1 uncultured Hyphomicrobiales bacterium | reverse complement strand
GTCGCAATAAAAAGAAAATCTCGCCGTGTTGGCTCGACAGCGGTTGTGGCCACGTCAGTTATCCTCGCGTTCTCAACCGGGCAGCGCGGCGGTAGGTGCGTTGCCGGGCAAAGTTTCGTTCAGTCGGGCCATTTTTTCCGAAAACAACCCGTTCTTGTGCCATAGGACAGAGAACGGTGAAAAAAGTCCCGCGGCGGCGTGTTTCGCATGGCTATGACGGCTTGTCTATAGTTCGGATTACGAATATTCCGCATTTTGGACACAATTTCTGCACCCTGTCCCAAGGAATTTGATGTGACAGCCCCTTTGGCCCTTGCCCTTTATGAGCCCGATATCCCGCAAAATGCAGGGACTTTGATGCGTTTTGGGGCCTGTATGGGCATTCCCGTGCATCTCATCGAGCCGGCGGGCTTCCCCACAAGCGATAAATCCTTTTTGCGGGCGGGTATGGATTATTTGGACGCCGTGACCCTGATCCGGCACATTTCTTTTGCGCGCTTTGATGCAGCCCGCAAACAAAACGGCCAGCGACTGATCCTCGCCACCACCAAGGCTGCCATGCCCTATCACGAGATCAGCTATCAGGCGGGTGATATCATCATGATGGGGCGCGAAAGTGCGGGCGTCCCCCCAGCCGTTCACGAAACGGCGGATGTCCGAATCACCATCCCCCTCAATCCCCGAATGCGCTCTCTCAATGTAGCGGTTGCCGCCGCCATGATTTTGGGCGAAGCCTTGCGCCAGACCCGCTCCTTCCCCGTCCCTTCAGACGGCCTGACCCGATAACACCATGCAGGATCCCCAAACCATGCTCGAAACCCGCAAAAAACATGCTCAAGACTGGTTTGGCTCCTTGCAAAACCATATCTGCGGTCTTTTTGAAGGATTGGAAGACGAAAGCACCGGTCCTTTCGCGCCCGAAACCAACACCCCCGGCCGCTTTGTCCGCACGCCTTGGGCACGGACAGACCACACCACCGGACAGCCGGGGGGCGGCGGCACCATGGCTGTGATGCATGGTCGGGTTTTTGAAAAAGTCGGCGTGCATTTTTCCGCCGTTTTTGGCGAATTTGCACCGGAATTTCGAGCACAAATCCCTGGCGCTGCCGATGATCCGCGCTTTTTTGCCACGGGTCTCTCGCTGATCGCCCATCCATGGAACCCGCATGTGCCAACCGTGCATATGAATACGCGTTTTGTGGTGACCACCAAAAACTGGTTTGGCGGCGGTGCCGATTTAACCCCGATGCTCAATGCCCGCCGCAGCCAAGACGATCCTGACACCATCGCCTTTCATGCTGCGATGGAAGCGGTGTGCACACGCCACGCGGTGGCTGATTACCCCAAATTCAAAGCATGGTGTGATGACTATTTTCACCTCAAGCATCGCAACGAGCCGCGCGGCATCGGCGGCATTTTCTACGACTACCTCGATCACACGGATTGGGACGCCGATTTTGCCTTCACACAGGATGTCGGTCGCCAATTTGCCGAGATTTATCCGCAGATTGTCCGCAACAACTGGCAAAAGCCCTGGTCGGACACTGAGCGCTACGAGCAGCAGGTGCAGCGCGGGCGCTATGTCGAATTTAATTTGCTTTATGACCGCGGCACCCTGTTCGGGCTGAAAACGGGCGGCAATGTCGACTCGATCCTGTCCTCGATGCCGCCAAGCGTGCGTTGGCCCTGATCCGGTTTTATGGAAAAAACCATTCTCGCACTTTCATTTGCCAATACATGGCTTACATAAGACAGATGAATGATGGAGCCATTGGGCTTGGTGCAACCGATGACTGTAGCGAGACCCATGCCTGATCTGTCCCAGCTTTCGGCCTTTCTGGCAGCGGAACCCGCGGCTTTACGCCCGCTTGAGGCATGGAACCCACCCGATTGCGGCATGATGGATCTGACCATTAAAGCGGATGGGACATGGATCCATGCAGGCAGCGCCATCACCCGCCCGCCCCTTGTCAAATTGTTCGCCTCGATTTTATGGCATGAAGAGGGACGCTATTTCCTGAAAACGCCGGTCGAGAAAATCGGCATCACCGTCGAAGACCTGCCTTTCATAGCGGTTGAAATGCAGATTAGCCGCCAGAATGGGCAAGACCAGCTGATCTTCCGCACCAATGTGGATGATGTGATCAGTGCGGGCGAGGACCATCCACTGCACTTCACCCCCCAAGCCGATGGGCAGATGCGTCCCGCACTGCATGTCAGGCGCAATCTCTATGCACGGTTGAGCCGTCCGCTTTATTATGATTTGGTGGAGCTGGGGCAGACACGCGCGCTTTCTGGAACCGACTGGTTTGGCGTGTCCTCAGGCACCCATTTTTTCCCGATGATCGAGGCAGACAAACTTGAGCTCGCATAATCACGCCTCACCTCAAACACACCAAGGGCCGCCCTTTTCCGTCACGCCGCCTGATTTTACTGAGCGGCTCAAAGAACGCTTGACCCTCAATCCGCCCGAGGCTTTGTTTGACCCGAAATATTTTCCAAGTCTGGGGGATCATAATCTCGCGCCTTTAATGGCCTCGCCGGATGGACGCAAACACCGCGCCGCAGCCGTGCTGATTGGCCTGATCGAGGACAAAGACGACTACCGTGTTCTGCTCACACGCAGGGCGTCCAACCTGCGCACCCATTCGGGACAAATTGCTTTTCCCGGCGGAAAAATTGATCCTGAGGATGACAGCGCCGTGGCCGCTGCAATTCGCGAGGCAAAAGAGGAGGTGGGCCTCGACGCCTCTTTCATCACGCCCATCGGCTATCTCGACCCCTATCTTTCCGGCACCGGCTTTCGGATTTTGCCAGTTGTAGCCACCATCAAAAACGGCTTTACTTTGACACCCGATCCGTCCGAGGTCGACATGGTGTTTGATGTGCCCCTTTCTTTCCTGATGGACCCCTCCAATCATGCACGCCACACCCGTGAATTGCGTGGCGCATGGCGCACCTATCATGTGATGCATTATGAAGAGCATTATATCTGGGGCGTGACGGCGGGAATCCTGAAAAATCTTTATGAACGGATGATATAAGCCATGCGTCTGTTTATCGAAGAATTATTGATTTTCCTCAGCCCAAGCCTATGTTTTGTGCTGTTTCTGCTGATCACAAAACGTGATCCCCGCCACAAGGTGCATTGGAATGGCAAAGCCATTGCCCTGTTCATGGCGGGCTTGATGTTGGCCACTCTGTCCTTTCTGTATGAAGGCATGGTGGCGCCGCGTGACACCGGCGCCTATGTCCCCGCCCATACGGAAAATGGCGTGTTAGTGCCGGGACATTTCAAATGAGGCCGGTCGAACCCCTGCCAATGCCTGCTTTAACCGGTGCCGAAAAAACGCGCCTGAACGCCGTCGTTTCCCGTCCGGATGTACAGGAGCTGCTGGCCTTGCTGAATGACGAGGCTGGTCGCACCATGATTGTCGGCGGGGCTGTCCGCAATGCATTGCTGGATCGGGACGTGGTGGATGTGGATTTGGCAACGACCTTGCGGCCTGAAGAGGTCATGGCCCGCGCGCAATCCGCAAATATCAAAAGCGTTGCGACCGGTTTGGAGCACGGGACGCTGACACTGGTCAAACAGGGCCACGCTTTCGAAGTCACCACCTTGCGCAAAGACATCGAGACGGATGGACGGCGTGCGACCATTGCCTATAGCCAATCCTTTGTTGAGGATGCCGAGCGGCGTGATTTCACCATGAATGCGCTTTATGCCGATCACACCGGACAGGTTTTTGATCCTGTGTCTGGCTTGACTGATCTGCGCAAAGGCCATGTGCGGTTTATCGGTCATGCCCAAACGCGCATTCGCGAAGATTATCTGAGGATCTTACGATTTTTCAGATTTTTTGCCGATTACGCGCAAGAGACGATCGACCCTGAGGGTCTTGCCGCCTGTCTTGAACTCAAAGACGGGTTAAGCACGCTGTCGCGTGAGCGGATCGGCCATGAATGGCTTAAAGTGCTGATGGCCCGTAAGGCCTGCGCAACCATCACCATCATGCAGGAACATGGCCTGCTAAAAACCATTTTACCCGCCCGCGCAACAGTCGAACGCTTGCAGCATGTGCTGGAACTGTTTCCTACTGCAACGCCTATGGTGCGGTTGTTTACCTTGCTCTGGCCTGATGAGCAGATGATTGCTCACTGCCAGACAGATTTACGCTTATCGAATGTGCAAACCAAACATTTGTCCGATCTTCTGAAGGCCCTGAATACCGCGCCGCGCATGGCAAACGACGAGGAGCCCCATAAAACATCTTGGCAATTATGGGCCTTTCGGCATGGACGTGAGATCGCGCATGAAGCCCTTGCCTTAAAAGCCTCCCATCACACCCATGACAAGGCCACGCTCGCGGAGCATGAAAAGCTCATAGTCGACCTGCCTGACCATTCGCCCTTTTCGGGCGCTGATTTTCTGGCTTTGGGCGTCAAAGCCGGACCCCATTTGGGCGCATTGCTTCAAAAAATAGAAACCCTTTGGATTGAGAGCGGGTTCCCCGCTGATCCCGCCGCTCAAAAAGCCCTGCTGCTTGGCGTTGTAAACCAAGAAAAAAATTAATTGCCCGCCGCACAGCAATTAGACTCCCTTTTTGCCAATCAAGAGCATAAAATGGCTTTCATGCTTCAAAACCGCCATTTTGACAGGAAATCCGCGCGGATGATCGCCAAAAGAGACTATCGTCCGACCGATCTCGCAAAGCGTCTGGCGCGACGCCGCGATGATGCGACGCCGTCAAAGGCAGGCATTGGCCTTTTGGATCGCTGGCGGCGCGAAACCTTTACCTTACCGCGCGCCGAAGCCCGGGAAAAAGCACAAGAATGGTTTTCGCGTTTTCCCAAAGCCGCCTATATGACGGAAATCGAATGGTGGCGCGAACTTGATGACGGGCTGATTGAATTCACCATGCGCCGCCTCCCCAGCGCCGACTGATCCCTCAAGCTCGAACACAAGCACAGCGCTTTACAACGTCCATGCTTTTTATGGGTATGGAGACAGAAAAAGATTGCCAGCCTGTCTGCGCCTGTCCATGCTAAGGCGTAATTTTCAAAGGCCTTTTTTAAGATGCACACACATTCTTCCGATGACACCCATGATCAAAGCATTGGCCCGATCGAGATCGAGGACGCCATCACACATTTGATGGCGGTCAAAGAGGCCATCGGGCATCAGATTTTTGGTCAGGAAAGCGTGATCGAACAAACGCTCGTCACCTTGCTTGCGGGCGGTCATGGCCTCATCGTCGGTGTGCCCGGCCTTGCCAAAACGCGCCTTGTCGAAACTTTGGGACATGTGATGGGGCTGCAGATGCAGCGTATCCAATTTACACCTGATCTGATGCCCTCCGATATTTTGGGCAGCGAAATTCTGGACGAGGACGCCGAGCGCAAGCGTCATTTTCGCTTTGTCAAAGGGCCTGTCTTCACCCAACTTCTGATGGCCGATGAAATCAACCGCGCCAGTCCCCGCACCCAATCGGCCTTGCTGCAATCCATGCAGGAACACCACGTCACCATTGCGGGACACAGCTATCATCTGCCCCGCCCCTTCCATGTGCTCGCCACCCAAAATCCGGTCGAGCAGGAAGGCACCTACCCCTTGCCAGAGGCACAGCTTGATCGCTTTTTGTTGCAAATCGACATCACCTATCCCGATGCCGCCACCGAACGGCGCATCTTGCTGGAAACCACATCGGGACGCGAAACACATTCTGAGACGGTGATGCAGGCAGGAAGCCTGATGGCCATCCAAGCACTGGTCCGGCGCATGCCGGTGGGCGAGACTGTTGTGACCGCCATCCTTGATCTTGTCAGGCACGCCCGCCCCGGTGAGGGGCTCAAGGAAATTACATCCCATCTCGCTTGGGGGCCCGGTCCGCGCGCCGGACAGGCCTTGATGCTGGCGGTGCGGGCGCGCGCGCTTTTACAAGGGCGTCTTGCCCCCAGTCTTGATGATGTCATCGCTTTGGCAGAACCTGTACTCAAACATCGCATGGCACTCAATTTCAGTGCCCGCGCCGACAATGTCACACGCGCCATGCTTATCAAGCGTTTGACCGAGCCTCTGTCCCACACGCCATGACGCCCTCCGTCTTGCCCAAGAAAACCATCCACAGACAACACAACGCGAATGAATTGGCCAACCGATTGCCGCGCCTGAGTCTGGAAGCACGGCGGGTTGCCCTCACGGTGCAAAGCGGCCTGCACGGACGCCGCAAAGCGGGCTTGGGTGAAACATTCTGGCAATTCAGGCCTTTCACCCAAGGGGAAGCGGCCAACCGCATTGATTGGCGGCGTTCAAGCCGCGACAACACGCTTTATGTCCGCGAACGGGAATGGGAGGCCGCCCATACGCTTTGGCTGTGGATTGATCAAAGCCCGTCCATGCATTTTCAATCCGACTGGGCCATGGATGAAAAAACCAATCATGCGATCATACTAGGGTTGGCCTTGGCTGAACTCATGACCCGCAGCGGCGAACGGGTAGGTCTTTGGGAACAAGGTAAAGCAAGCCACCAGCGCGATATGATCGACCAGCTTGCTTTGATGTTGATCGAAGAGGCTGAACAGCCGTCAGAAAGACCGCGTGCTGAGCCGCTCGACCGCTTTCATGAAATGGTTGTGGTGACAGACGGACTCTCCCCTTTACCGGACTGGCAAAACACAATCGATGCTTTGGCTGGCCGAGGGGCGCGCGGACATCTTGTGCTCATCCGCGATCCCGCAGAGATCAGTTTGCCCTATGAGGGCCATTACCGGTTGCACTCAACCGAAACCGATACGGATCTTGAAATCGGCGATGTGCGCGCCTTTCGCAGCCGCTATCAGGACCGTATGACAGCCCATTACGATGGTTTAAAACTCATCTGCGCCCAAAAGAATTGGGGCTTTTATGACCATCAGACTGACAAACCGCTCGCACCGATTTTGCTGGCCCTTGCACAAGTGCTTGTCCAAGGCCCTGCAAACCAGACAGGGCTAAGCGATGGCTGATGGTTTGGCCCTCACCTTCACGCAACCACTGTTGCTGCTGGGCTTGTTGGGCCTGCCTTTGCTTTGGCTGTTGTTGCGGATCACGCCTCCGCAAGCGCGAGAGATCCGTTTTCCGCCCTTGAGCCTCATTCTGGATTTGCTGCCCGCCCAAAAGACAGCGGCGCGCACACCTTGGTGGTTGACCGCCTTGCGCCTTGCGATGGCCGCCCTCGTCATCATCGCCCTTGCCGGACCGCTTTGGCGCCCCCCGCAGCAAGGCGTTCTTGCACCGAACCATCCTGTGTTGATTTTAATGGATGATGGTTGGGCCAGTGCGACGGATTGGACCAAGCGTCAGGCTTTTGCGGAAGGCTTGATCGCCTCCGCCGCAGAGCATCAACAAGCCGTAGCCCTTTTGGGTTTTTCACAAGCGCCGCATGCTTTGCATTTAGGGCCTGCCCATTCAGCGCTGTCTGTTTTGCAAAGTCTGCGACCTTCAGCCTTCACGCCCGATCGCCACAGCCACCTCGCCGCCATCACGGAACTCGCGCAGACAATCACAGATCTGGACATCGTGATCATCAGCGATGGTTTGACCATGCGCACGCATGAAGAGACCCATCCGGATTTTATGCAGGCCCTGCAAAGCCGCTTGGGGCCCCGACCGATCACCATTGTCACCCCTCTTGACAGTCTCTGGAGTTTGACAGGGCGTCACGACACGGACACCGGCCTTGTTGTGCATATGGTGCGACCCAGCGCAGGGCCCGCCGAGGCGGTTGAGCTGGTTTTGCGGGACAGTCAAGACCGCGTCTTGGGACGTCATTCTGTGCGCCTTGATGCACATGAGACAACCCGACAAATCGAAATGGGTTTGCCGCTTGAATTACGCCTAGAACTTGCCCGCATCGATATCGACCAGCACAGTCATGCGGGGGCTGTCTGGCTGTCCGATCAGGGGCAAAACCGCAAACGGGTTGCTTTGATCAGCGACGGACAAGCGGATGCCAACAGAGCCTTGTTGTCACCTCTCACCTATCTGACCCGCGCTTTGTCCCCTTATGCAGAAATCCGGCAATCACGCCTTGGCAGTGTCGAGGCCATTGCCACTTTGCTCGATGAAAATCCGGCCATGCTGATTTTGGCCGAAACCGGACAGCTTCCCGAAACCAGCCAAGCCAAACTCAAAGCCTATATGCAACAAGGCGGGATCGTCCTGCGCTTCGCAAGCCCTGCTTGGACGCTTGCCCAAGATGCGCTGGTGCCCGTCCCGTTAAGACGCGGGGGCCGACTGTTGGGCGGTGCCTTGTCTTGGGAAACACCCCGCTCACTGGCACCCTTTGACAGTCAAAGCCCCTTTGCTGAGCTGACCATTCCCGCTGATATCAGCATCAGCCGGCAAATCCTTGCCGAACCAACCCCGGATCTTGCCAAAAAAACATGGGCCTCTTTGCAAGACGGCACGCCCTTGGTGACAGCCGACCGGCATGGAAAAGGTCTGTTGGTTTTGTTCCATGTCTCGGCGGAGGCCAGCTGGTCGAACCTACCGCTGTCGGGCTTGTTTGTTTCAATGCTGCAAAAGATCATGGCGCTCAGCCATCAATTGCCTTCAGACGCCACAAGCCTTGCCACATCTTCAGACGCTTTATTGCCACCGCTGCGTTTACTCGACGGATATGGACGCTGGCAAACAAAGCCTGCCCCCGCACTACCTTTGGATATCAAACACACCAAAACCGCGACGCGTGATTATCCCGCAGGGCTTTATGGCGCAGACGACAGCCCCTCTGCCTTGAATATTTTATCTCCCGATATGACCTTGCACCCGCTTGACATGTCTGGGGCCCATGTCAGGAAAATACCGCTCGATACGGAACAAGCGACGGATCTGCGCCCTTGGCTTTTATCACTCACGGCTTTGCTCTTTTTGCTGGATGGACTGGCGACGCTCTTCTTGGGCGGAGCGTTGTCGTTCAAAGCCCGCCCTCTGATCCTGCTTTTTACCCTCATCACACTGGGTTTCTCACACCCGCTTGCGGCAGCGGAATTCAGCCCGAAAGATCGGGACTCCGCCCTCGCCACGCGACTGGCCTATATCCTGACCGGCGACCAGACCATTGATGACTTCAGCCGCTTGGGATTAACCGAATTATCGGCCTTTCTCTCTGCGCGCACCGCGCTGGAACCCGCAGCCCCTGTCGGGGTCAATCCGTCCCGCGATGAACTGGGTGTCTATCCCTTGCTCTATTGGCCCATGCTGGCCAACCAGCGCACGCCCGATGCACAGACCATTGCCCGCATTGAAGCCTATATGAAAAACGGCGGCACGATTTTATTCGACACCCGTGATGCCAGCCTGCAATCCCATACGGGTTCTGTGACGGCCGAGACCAAAGCCTTGCAGGCGATCTTGTCGCAAATGACCATTCCACCTCTGGATGTGGTGCCGCCGTCTCACGTTATTTTGAAAACTTTTTTTCTGATTGATCAATTTCCGGGCCGCACCACCAATGGCAAAACCTATATCGAGGCAACACACAATTTTGATGCGCAAACGCCCAGCCCATCGCTACGCGGCAGCGACGGCGTCTCCTCGTTGATCATCACCAGCAATGATCTGGCCGCCGCTTGGGCATCGCCACAAAGTGGCTCCCTCAATCTGCTCAATCAAACCATCCCCCGCCAACGGGAAATGGCCTTGCGGGGTGGTGCGAATATCGTGATGTATGTGCTGACCGGCAATTACAAAAGCGATCAGGTGCATGTGCCTGCCTTGCTGGAACGGCTGGGGCCGTAATCATGATGCATGTGTCCTTCGCACCCCTTCTCGCTTTATCGTTCAGCATCGTGCTGGTTGCAGGCCTCTGCGCGGTTTGCGCCATTTCGTTTTACAAGAACAATAGAGGGCGCTGGTATCGCCTTCTCGCCAGCCTTGTTGTTGCTCTCACCTTGTTTGACCCGCAACTTGTTATTGAAGAGCGCGAAGCCGTTTCCGATACCGCTGTGATTGTCGTTGACCGTTCAAGCTCGCAGCAGCTTGGATTGCGCAAAGCCCAGACCGATGCGGCACTCGCCACATTGCTTGAAAAACTCAAAGCCCTGCCGCGCCTTGATATTCGGGTGCATGAGGTCAACGATGCTGGCAATGACGGCACTTTGCTTTTTCAAGCGCTTGATCAAAGCCTGCGTGATCTTCCCTCAGAGCGCGTGGCCGGTGCCTTTTTCATCACCGATGGACAGGTGCATGATGTGCCGCAACGCGCCGACCGTCTGGCACTAAAAGCCCCCTTGCATGTGCTCATCACCGGCCATGAGAAGGAGCATGACCGACGCATTGTCTTGCTTGACAGTCCGCGCTTCGGTCTGGTTGGCAAAGACCAGCTTTTACGGTTTCGGATTGACGAAAAAGGCGGCGACCAAAAACCAATCAAGGCCTTGGTCCGGCGCGATGGTGTCGTGGTGGCTGAGGGGCGTATTCGGGCGCATGAAGAGATCAAATTCCCCGTCACCATTGAACATGCGGGGGCCAATCTTTTTGAAATTGAAATCGAGGTGTCTGAAACCGAACTCACGGCTGCCAATAACAGAGCGCTTGTCAGCATCGAAGGGATCAGGGAAGCACTCAAGGTGTTGCTGGTCTCGGGCCAACCCCATATCGGGGAGCGGGTCTGGCGCAATCTGCTCAAAGCCGATCAAAGCGTTGATCTTGTTCATTTCACCATTTTGCGCCCCCCCGAAAAGCAGGATGGCACACCGCTCAATGAATTATCCTTGATTGCCTTTCCGACGCGCGACTTGTTTGAAACACGCATCAATCAGTTTGATCTGATTATTTTTGATCGCTATTCGCATCTCTCCATTCTGCCTTCGGTCTATCTCACCAATATTGTCAAACATGTCAGAGCAGGTGGGGCTCTCTTGGTCGCAGCGGGTCCGGAATTTCGCGGCAAGCAGGGACTCTCGAACGGCCCGCTTGCTGCCATTTTACCCGCAGAGCCAACCAGCACTGTGCTTGAAAAATCATTTGTGCCGCGCATGACCGCTTTGGGCCAGCGCCATCCCGTCACACGCAATGTGCCGGGCCATGACAAGGATCCGCCCGACTGGGCACCCTGGCTGCGGTTGATCGAAGCCAATACCAAAAACGGCGTGCCGGTCATGAGCGATGCAGAAGGCCATCCTCTTTTGCTTCTTGCGCATGAGCAAAAAGGCCGTGTCGCTTTGCTGCTGTCCGACCATATCTGGCTGTGGGCGCGGAATGTGCAAAATGGCGGGCCCTATCTCGATTTGCTGCGTCCGATTGTCCATTGGTTGATGAAAGAACCCGATCTCGAAGAAGAGGCGCTTCGGGCCAAAAGCCAGTCCGGACACATCCTTGTCGAGCGGCAAAGCCTTGCTGATCAGGTCGGGCCTGTGACACTCATCAGCCCCTCAGGCAGCCAACAAACCCTCACCCTCAGCCCAAGCGGGACAGGGCGATGGAGCACAACCATTCCGGCCAGCGAATGGGGGCTTTATCAGCTACGCGATGGCGGCTTGACCGCTTTTGCGCATATTGGCCCTGCCAATCCGCGGGAACTGTCTGATGTGATCTCAACCCCCACCCTCTTGGATCCCATCAGCCGTGAGACAGGCGGTGCGGCGCGGCGCATCGGCGAGGCAGGCCATGCCCATGTGCATCTGCCTGTTTTGTTGCGTCAGGGACAAGCGGGCCATTATGCGGGTGAGGATTATATGGCGCTCAAAGACAATAACGGATCGCTTGTCAAAGCCGTCACCATCAAACCCCTGTTCGGAGGTTTCATGGGTTTGATGGTGTTGCTCATCTCGATCCTGTTGGCATGGTGGGCGGAAGGCGGCTTTCCGCGTCCACGCTCAAAACCTGCCTCTTAGGCGCTCGCCACCAAAAGTCCTGAGACTGCCTCAAGCGCCCCCGCCTGCAATTCCAAGGCAAGGAAGCGTTGTGGATCAACAGGCCCCGGCATGGTCACGCGGCCCTGTGGAACCATCTTGAAACCGAAGCGCGCATAATAGGGCAAATCGCCGACCAAAAACACGAGCTGGTGTCCATCCGCCTTGGCCTGATCAAGCGCCATCTCCATCAAACGGCTGCCGATACCGCGATCGGAAAAAGCCGGTTCAACAGCCAGCGGACCAAGGATCAGCGCTTTGCTTGAACCGGCCTTGATTGTATTGAGCCGCACAGAGCCCACCAGCATGGTTCCGACTTGAGCAATAAAACACAAAGAGGCAATGGGCGGCACGCCTTCCCGCAAACGATAGGCGGTGCGCGCAAAACGACCGGGCCCAAAGGCACGCTCGTGCAACCGATCAATGGCTGCCAAATCGGACGGCTCTTCAAGCCGTAAAACCAGAGGAAGGTCTGTCATCTTCAATACTCACGCTGCATAAGGGTCGGGGTTGAAAAAGATCCCGACAGGAAAAGGACGTCGCACCCAAAGCAAGTGCAACCGCTCACATCTCACCCTTTCGTCGTCGCAGCAGCATGTCTGATCACCCAATTGTGTGGCAGGGCATGAAATAAGAGAGCCCGCGCAGCCTTTAACACAAGCCGATAAGGGCGACAACTCCGCCGCTTTTCTCATTCATTGGGGCGCTATCCAAGCCTTTACCACTCTGCACTTGGGGGCAGGCCGTTCAAAATTTCATGAAGCCGCCTTTGATGGCCATAGGCCAGATCCTCGGGAAGCGTATCCAGCGCAAAAAACCGCGCTTCGGCGATTTCACGATCCGGCAAACGCGGACCCAGATCCCGAAAGTGCCTGACGATGTAAAGACCGACATGATCGCGCTTGCTGGCATGGGCGTTCAAAAACAATCCGTGCCAGTGCGGTTGCGCGGTCATTTCAAGCCCTGCCTCTTCCAGCAATTCACGCCTTAACGCCTCAAGACTTGTTTCCCCCACTTCGACACCGCCGCCCGGGAAATACCAGCCGGGCACATAGGTGTGGCGCACGAGCATGACCCGCTGCTCGGCATCCAACACAACGGCCCGCACCCCCAAGGTCATCGGACGCATCAGCAAAAAGGAGAGATGAAACAGCCTCCTGAGTAATCGCCGGTAAAGCGAACGTTTGGGCAAAGCAGATGCTTGCTCCGTCTTGTCGGGTTGAAGGCCCAGCCATTCCGGCTCTTTGCTTGGTGTATTTTGGTTCATAACGGGCATTGTCCTTGAGCCGCCTCAACGTCTTCGCCCTCCTTAGCATCCCTTCCCCGTCTCCGACATGCCCCTTTTGAGGGGCTTAAAAAGGGGTGCTTTGGATTTTTGGGGTATTTTTCTCTTGCCTTTTTGGGGCCGCCCATTAAGAAGCTCAGTTTAGAAAGATTCAAAACAAGCTCGCATCTCATCAGGAGACCCTCATGGCTCACCTTGCCTTTTCTGACCTGACAGAAAAAGAAATTCTGGCCCTCGCCATTGGCGGCGAAGAGGAAGATTCGCGCATTTATCAGCATTTTGCCGATACATTGCGCGCCGATTATCCGGCTTCGGCCGAGATTTTCGATGCCATGGCCAATGAGGAGCGCGAGCACCGCAACTGGCTTTATCAGGCCTATCGCGAGCGGTTTGGCGAACACCTTCCCCCGATTGTGCGCGAAGATGTCAAAGGCTTTTTAAAGCGTCGCCCCCTCTGGCTGACCCAAACCATGAGCCCCGACCAGATGCGGCAAATGGCCGAAGTGATGGAGTTGCAAGCCGCGCTGTTTTACGAAAAATCCGCTGCGCGCTGCACGGATCTAGGCGTCCGCGAATTGCTGATCCGTCTCGCAGAAGTCGAACGCGGGCATGAAAAACGCGCCGCGGGCCTGAATGAAAGCCATCAAAACAGTGATGCCGCGCAAGAGGAGCACGAAACCCGCCATCGCATGTTCGTGCTGCAATATGTGCAGCCGGGCTTGGCAGGTCTCATGGACGGGTCGGTTTCCACCCTCGCCCCGATCTTTGCCGCCGCCTTCGCCACCCATAATAACTGGGACACATTTCTTGTGGGCCTCGCCGCCTCGATTGGCGCTGGCATCAGCATGGGCTTTGCCGAAGCCTTGTCCGATGACGGTTCGATGACCGGACGCGGCACGCCTTGGATGCGCGGTCTGATCTGCGGCTTGATGACAACCATTGGCGGCATCGGCCATACTTTGCCTTATCTGGTGCCCGACAGCATCAACAATGCCTTTTTGATCGCGACAGGATTGGCGTCCGTCATTGTGTTGATCGAATTATGGGCCATTGCATGGATCCGTGCCAAATATATGGATACGCCTTTCTTGCAGGCGGTGTTTCAAGTGGTTTTGGGTGGGGTTCTTGTGTTCATCACCGGCATCTTGATCGGCAGTTCCTGACCCTATAAAGGGTGGATATGTTCACCCTTGCCCATCTTTCCGATCCGCATCTCGGACCTTTGCCCGCCTACCGCCTGCATGAGATTTTGAACAAGCGGTTAACCGGTGTTTTGAACTGGCATCGGGGCCGTGGCGAAAGCCATTCAATGCCAGCGCTTGAGGCAATCTGCGCCCATCTCAAAAGCCAGAACCCGACCCATATCGCGGTGACCGGTGATGTAACCAATCTGGGGTTAAAGGCCGAATTCGAGCGCGCCCGCCAATGGCTCACCGCGCTGGGAAGCACTGAAAATGTGAGCTTCGTACCGGGCAATCATGATGCCTATCTGGGCGAGAGCCACGGCTTTTTGGAAAAAACGCTCAACGCTTTTATGACCAATGATAATGGCCGTTTCGAAGGTTTTCCTTATGTGCGGATGCGCGGGGCTATCGCCCTTGTTGGCCTGTCTTCCGCCATTGCCACGGCACCACTGATGGCCAGCGGCGCATTGGGGGCAGAGCAGCGCCATCGTTTGCGAAAGGTTTTAGTCTTCCTCAAACAGCAAAATCTTGCCCGCGTTGTGCTGATCCATCATCCCCCCCATCACAAAGGCGCAACACTGACGCGTCGCCTGCGCGACGCGCATGCCTTGGCCGACATTCTGGCCGAGACTGGGGCAGAGCTTATTTTGCATGGCCATAATCACGTGCATGAAATCGCCCATATCAAAGGGCCGATGGGCCCGATCCCTGTCTGGGGAGCCCCCTCGGCCTCAGCGACTGGACGCAAAAACCATTTCGCTGGCTATCATCTGTTTCATTTCGACATGACCGAAACAGGCATATCCATCACAGCACAAGTCTTCATGAGTGATCAGCACGGCATGATCCATGCGAGCGGACCATTACCGCTGTGAGTTCGGCCCTCAAAAATGCGCTTTGCCGAAGGCCACAAGACGGTCGCTGATCACCTGCGGATCAAAGACAAGCACGCCGCTTTGCCACCAGTCACGGACAAAGACCGCAAAAACACCCATGATCACACCAGCCACAACCAAAGTGACAATATCGGACAGACCAAAACTGTTTCTCATTGCGTGTCTTCCATTCTGACCCAGCCGTGAGGGGCATCGACCCAGTCTCTAACTGATTCTGACCTGATCGTCGCTATCCACCAAAAACCCTGAAACGCAGGACTTTTTTTCGCCGAAACAACACTTGGGCAGGCTTTTCATTGCGGACAGAGCTGTTTAACATGTCTCAATCAGAGGATAGGACATGTCACAGCACGACGAGGATCAACCAGAAACATTGCAAGAGCAACAAATCCGCGTCCGGCAAACCTTGCTGGGGATGATTGCTGTCTTGGTGCTTTTGGGCGCCTGCTGGTATGTGGTGGTCGAGTTGAACAGAAGCGCCAAATTACAAAGCTGCATGGAGCAGGGACGACGCAATTGCGTGGAACCGAGTTTTGTTCTTGGCGGCCCCCGCCAATAAGTTTGATCTCAGGAGGGCCCGCGTCCGCGCAAGGGACGCTCTTCCATCATCATCAAAAAGCAAAAGGCCAGAAAAAACCCGATCCCCGCCGCATAGAACATCCAGCGGAACCGATCGGGCGTGACCATGTCATGCAAATTGGCCCCAGACGGCCCTTCCAAACCAACAGGCGCTGAAAACAAGATGGCGGCAAAGGCGGTGACGATCAACGCACCCCCCAATTGGCGGAAAAAATTCATCGCCCCTGTTGTCGTGCCAAGCTGGTGCGGCGCCACCGCATTTTGAATGGCAACTGTTGTGACCGGCAGCACGGTTCCAAGCCCCAGACTGACAATGCCAAGCATGGTCTCAAACAACCAGAAGGGCATCGACGCGCCCCAACCGGCCAGAATGGTAATCGCCAGCATCGCCAGCACCAAACCGCTTTTGGGCAAAAGCGTGTAGCGGCGCAGATGCAGCATCACACGGCCCGAGGTTGTGGCCCCAATCACCGTGCCCACCATCAAAGGGATCAAGGCCTGTCCCGATTGTTCTGCGCTCAGATGCAAAATGGTTTCAAAATAAACAGGCATATAGATGTTCAAACCGATATAGGTGCCCATTCCGAAACAGGCGGCCAGCATGCCCGTGCGCACCACCTGATTGCCCAACACATCGAGCGGGATCAACGGCTCCTCCGCCATCCGCAACCGAAAAGAAAATCCGGTCCACAACACAGCCGACAGTATAAATAGCCCGACCACATCCGACGACAACCACGCACCTTTCTGACTGCCATAGGTCAGTCCCAGCATCAACGAAATGGTCGCACCGGTCATCAGCGCTGCGCCCCAGACATCCAGCCTGTGCCTGCGATCATTGCGCGGCAATTTCCGCAATGCACGGCGCGACATGGCAAAGGCCATAAACCCCAGCGGCAGATTGATCCAGAAAATCAAAGACCAGTGCCAGTGCTCTGTAAGAAAGCCTCCCAATAACGGCCCCACAAGGCTGGAAAGCATAAAGACACCGGCAATATAGACTTGATAGCGCCCGCGTTCACGCGGGGCGACGACATCCGCAATGATCGTTTGCGCGAGCGAGATCAGCCCACCTCCGCCCATGCCTTGCAAAGCCCGGGCAGCGATCAACAAAAACATTGTGGGTGCCATGGCACAGGCCAATGAGCCGACAACAAAAGTGGCAATGCCACTCAACAACACAATCCGCCGGCCATAAATATCGCTTAATTTGCCATAAAGCGGGGTCACAGCCGTGGCCGCCAGAAGATAGATACTGGCCACCCATGACATATGCTCGAAATCGCCCAATTCCTGACCGATGGTCGGCAGAGCCGTTGAAATAATGGTTTGGTCGAGCGCTGCAATAAACATGGCCAGCACCACGCCCAGCACAATCGACAAGATCTCATGATGCTCCAAGGGAACCCGATCGTCAGGCGAAACATCATGAGGGGCGGCCATTGACGCAATCCTTTTAAGGAAAATATCCCTGCCACAGCGAAGGTGCGGTGCACAAAAACACAAGTTTCGGCGATAGGCGCCCTTTGTGACTTTCCGCTCTGTTTTGGTCAAGCGGCGTTCACAATGAGCCGCCATGCGTTATCGGGGCAGATTTATCACCCCAACTAGGCCCATGACCGGCATTTTACCCCCCAAAAATGGCATTTGCGCTGCACCGATCGGCCTTTGCAGGCATGTTAACACAAATAAATAACGACTCGACTGCATGTAAATTCATGTTAAAAGCCAGAAATTATTTGTTTAGGGAGTAAAAACGCATGTCATCCACCGAGGAGCATCACGGCAATCAGCCCGCTTCATCCAAATTGATGGTTGCCGCACTTGGTGTTGTTTACGGCGATATTGGGACGTCTCCCCTCTATGCGTTTAAACAATCAATCGAGGCATCGGGCGGCCCGAGCGAACAAAGTGTTCTCGCTGTTCTATCCATGATTATCTGGGCGCTGATTTTGGTCGTGACGATCAAATATGTGTTCATCATCATGCGCGCCAACAACCGCGGCGAAGGGGGCACCATCGCCCTGACCTCGCTGGCTTTGGGACAGGTGCAAAATAAAGCGGCCCGCTGGATTGTTCTCTCTGCTGGCTTGATCGGCGTCTCCCTGTTTTACGGCGATAGTGTTATCACACCGGCCATTTCGGTTCTGTCCGCGGTGGAAGGCCTCAATATCGTCGCCCCCGGCCTTGAACAATTTGTGATCCCGATCACGTTGATTTTGATCGCCGCACTCTTTGCGATTGAGCGGCATGGCACGGCGGTGATTGGCCGTTTATTCGGACCCATCATGATTTTATGGTTCCTCACTATCGCAGTATTGGGCCTGATCTCATTGCTGAAGAACCCACAGGTTTTGAAGGCCTTTAATCCCCTTTACGGCTATCATTTTCTCATGGATCATCCGGGTATCGGCATTGCCATGCTGGGCGCTGTGGTGCTGTCCGTCACGGGTGGTGAAGCGCTTTATGCGGATATGGGACATTTTGGCATCAAGTCGATCAAGAAGACCTGGATCTGGTTTGTCTTTCCCTCTCTCTTGCTGAACTATCTCGGTCAGGGATCGCTGATCTTGTCGCATCCCGAAGCGATTGAGAATCCGTTCTACCTCTTGGCTCCCGATTGGGCTTTGATCCCAATGGTGATCTTGGCGGCCTGCGCCACCATTATTGCGTCGCAAGCGGTGATTTCCGGCGCCTTCTCGATCACCAATCAAGCGGTACAGCTCGGCTATATTCCGCGGATCCGTGTTCGCCACACCTCATCGGATGAAATCGGTCAGGTCTATATTTCTCAGGTCAATATTTTCTTGTTCCTGAGCGTGGTCGCCCTTGTCCTGTCCTTCCGCTCCTCCGAGCATCTGGCAGCGGCCTATGGCATTGCCGTGACAGGCTCGATGGCGATTGATACGGCTTTGGCCTATTTCGTCATGGTTTACAAAGAGCGTTGGAACCCTTGGCTGTTTCTGCCGCTCTTTGCCGCTTTGTTGTTCATCGATGTCGGCTTCTTCTCAGCCAATTTGCTGAAGTTCTTTGAAGGCGGTTGGTTCCCGATCGTGGTGGCAGGATCTTTGTTCTTCATCATGATTGCATGGGTCAGCGGGCGGCAGCGTCTTTTGGTGGCACGCTGGCGGGATACCATTCCGCTCGAGGATTTCATTCAAAACCTGAAGCCGGAAAAACCCATCCGCGTCCCGGGAACAGCCATTTTCATGGTCCCCAATTTCAAAGTCGTACCGTGCTCGCTTCTGCACAATATCAAGCATAATCGGGTCTTGCATGAGCGCGTCATTCTGATGACGGTTGAAACCACGGCAACCCCCTATGTCGCTGATGAAAACCGGATGGAAGTGATCCCGCTTGATGCCAATTTCTTCATTGTCCGCCTGCATTACGGCTTCTTTGAAGAACCCCGCATCATGCGTGCTTTGGCAATGCTGCGCATCAAGGAGTTCCATTTCAAACTGGCCGATGTGTCGTTCTTTGTCGGCCGTGAAAAACTCACCAGCAGCGCTGAAGGCGGCTGGACACTGGTGTCTGATAATATCTTTATCTGGCTGCACCGGAACATGTTGAGTGCGACGGAATTCTTTAGAATTCCGGCGGATCATGTGGTTGAGCTGGGTGGGCATATCGAGCTTTAGGACGCAGATAGAAAAATCAAAAAAGCCCCGATCCGTCGGGGCTTTTTTTATGTGGTGCCAAACTATGATCATTGTGGAAAAGCGGCCTCAGTCTTCCGCTTCGACAATCTGCATCAATAAAACACCCTCGCCCACCTGCTGACCGAGATCGGCAAAAACACCGTCCACCACACCGTCATAGGGTGCAAGCAAGGCATGTTCCATTTTCATGGCCTCGATGACAGCGACACGCTGGCCTTTGACAACTTGCGCGCCTTTGCCAACAGCCAAGGCAATCAATTTTCCATGCATCGGCGCCCGCAAGCGACCATCACTCGTCCCGCCGTCTTCACGCCCTTGCGCAGGATCAACCAGCGCAACCACTGTCTGGCGGCCACGATGCACACAATAGGCCAAGCCACCCTCCACACGGATGGTCAGGCTTGACGGCTGCACCCGCGGGATCCGGCCCTGCTCGTCCTCGACATGGAACCCTTCATCATCCCAAATGAGTGTCACCGAGATGATGTCCTGATCCACCCTGACCAGACGCGCCAGACGGCGTGCGCCTGACAGCTGGAAACCCTGTCGGGATGACCACGGATCATCCGCCCAACGCGTGTTATCGCGCCCTGTGCGGGTGTGATCATGCAGCAAGGCCTGTAATCCCTCAGCCACCGCAGAGCGGTCCATCGGCTGCACCACAGCCCCCAGCGCTTCGAGATTGCGTTCGATGGTTCCCGTATCAAAGGCCTCCCGCACAAACTCCGGAAAACGGCACAAGGCTGACAGAAAACGCGCATTGCTGCGGGGGCCCGCCACACGGGTGTTATCCAAAGCACAAGCCAGCCGTTCCAAGGCAATCGCGCGGGTCGGGCCATAGGCAATCAATTTGGCAATCATGGGATCATAAAAGGGGGAGACGGCATCCCCCTCTTCGACACCCGTATCAATCCGCAGGCCCTCCCCTTGCGGCCATGACAAGGCATGCAGGGTGCCGGTCGAAGGCAAAAAGCTGCGCTCGGGATCTTCGGCGTAAAGACGCGCTTCCACCGCATGGCCGCAGATCATCACATCCTGTTGTGTCATGGGCAGGGCTTCGCCTGCGGCAATGCGCAATTGCAACGCCACCAGATCAAGGCCCGTAATGGCCTCGGTCACCGGATGCTCGACCTGCAACCGCGTATTCATTTCCATGAAATAAAAGCCGTCTCGCCGCAAACCCTTGGCCCCATCCACGATGAATTCGATGGTGCCCGCCCCCACATAGCCCACAGCCCGCGCGGCCTCGACCGCAGCCCGCCCCATTGCCTCACGCACGTCATCTATCATGCCCGGTGCGGGAGCCTCCTCGATGACTTTTTGATGGCGGCGCTGCAAGGAACAATCGCGCTCAAACAGATGCAGCACATGGCCGTGCTGATCGGCAAAAATCTGCATCTCGATATGGCGCGGGGCGGTGATATAGCGCTCGATCAAAACCCGCGGATCCCCAAAAGAGGCTTGCCCCTCCCGTTGGGCCGAAGCCAAAGCGGCAGTGAAATCCTCCCGCCGCTCCACTTTACGCATGCCCTTGCCGCCGCCGCCCGCCACCGCTTTGATCAACACGGGATAGCCGATGCGCTCGGCCTCGCTCTCCAGAAAATCCGCCTCTTGCCGCGCACCGTGATAACCGGGCACGACAGGCACACCGGCTTTTTCCACCAAAGCCTTGGCTGCATCTTTCAAGCCCATGGCCCGAATGGCTGCGGCGGGTGGGCCTACAAAAATCAAACCCGCCTCGGTCACCGCATCGGCGAAATCAGCATTTTCAGACAAAAATCCGTAGCCCGGATGAATGGCTTGTGCGCCGCTTGCCAAAGCGGCTGCAATGATTTTGTCGCCGCATAGATAGCTTTGGGCTGCGGGCGCCGGTCCGATGCACACCGCCTGATCCGCCATGCGCACGAACAAGGCCTGCCGATCCGCTTCCGAATAGACCGCAATGGTGCGCATGCCCAATGCCCGTGCGGTGCGGATGATCCGGCAAGCAATTTCACCCCGATTGGCAATCAGTAAAGACTGGATCATGGCCTACATCCTGAACACGCCAAAGCGTGTTTCCTCAACGGGGGCATTCAGACAGGCGGAGAACGCAAGCGCCAGAACCTCGCGCGTTTCGGATGGCAGAATGATGCCGTCATCCCACAAGCGCGCGGTGGCATAATAAGGATGCCCTTCCGTTTCATATTGCTGGCGCAGCGGGGCCTTGAAGGTCTCTTCTTCGTCAGCCGACCACGTCTTGCCCTCGGCTTCGAGATTATCACGGCGCACGGTTGCCAAAACGCTGGCCGCCTGCTCGCCTCCCATCACCGAAATCCGGGCATTCGGCCAAGTGAACAAAAAGCGCGGACTATAGGCACGGCCACACATGCCGTAATTGCCAGCCCCGAAGGATCCGCCAACAATCACCGTGATTTTGGGAACCCGTGCACAGGCAACAGCCGTCACCAATTTGGCGCCGTCTTTGGCAATGCCCCCCGCTTCATATTGGCGGCCCACCATGAAGCCCGAAATATTTTGCAAAAACAAAAGCGGAATGCGGCGTTGCGCGCAAAGCTCGATAAAATGCGCACCTTTCAGCGCGCTTTCCGAAAACAAAATCCCGTTATTGGCTACAATACCGATGGGCATGCCAGCCAGATGGGCAAAGCCCGTCACCAAGGTTGTGCCATAAAGCGGTTTGAACTCGTCAAATTCCGAACCATCCACCAAGCGCCCGATCACCTCGCGGATGTCATATTGCCGCTTCAAATCGGTTGGCACCAACGCTTCGAGATCAGACATGGCGAGACGCGGTGCCTTTGGCGCACGCAAAGGAATAGTCGGATGCTTCTGCGTGTTGAGATGGGACACAATCGACCGTGCGATATCGAGCGCATGTTCATCATTATCGGCATAATGATCCACAACGCCTGACTGCCGCGCATGCACATCCGCCCCGCCCAGATCCTCTGCCGAGACCACCTCGCCCGTGGCCGCTTTGACCAAAGGCGGACCACCCAAAAAGATCGTGCCTTGTTGGCGCACGATGATGCTTTCGTCAGACATCGCGGGCACATAGGCACCACCGGCGGTGCAAGAGCCCATCACCACCGCAATCTGCGCAATGCCCTCGGCGGACAAAGTCGCTTGATTGTAAAAAATGCGCCCGAAATGGTCACGGTCTGGAAACACATCGGTTTGATGCGGCAAATTGGCCCCGCCCGAATCCACCAGATAGACACAGGGCAGATGATTTTCGCGGGCGATCTCCTGCGCCCGCAAATGCTTCTTCACCGTCATCGGATAATAGGTGCCGCCTTTGATGGTGGAGTCATTGCAAATGATCATCACATCGCGGCCAGACACACGGCCAATCCCCGCAATCATGCCCGCGGCATGGATATCCCCGTCATAAAGCCCATAGGCTGCCAGTCCGCCAATTTCCAGAAAGGGGGATCCGGCATCCAGCAAGCGGCTGACCCGATCCCGCGGCAGAAGTTTGCCGCGCGCCACATGCCGCGCCCGTGCCCGTTCCGGCCCGCCTTGGGCGGCAAGGCGTCTTTGCGCGCGCAGATCATGGATCAGCGCCTGCCAAGCCTCGCTATTGGCTTTGGCCTCCTCCGTTTGTGCATTGAATTGCGATGTCAGCACGGGCATTTTAGGTCTTCTCTCCCCTTTCACCGATAAAGGTGAAATGATCGCTTTGGATCTGTTCTCATCCACTCCAGATTGCAGCATCGGGCAGGCATCCGTCAAAGGCGCAAAAGCCAGAAAAGCAAGGATTTACAGCGCCTTCAATCTAAAGTCGCATAAAAATCATGCCTTTATTCAAGCGCGCGCCACAAGATGGCGCGTCAAATAGCGTTCCCCCACCGCCCAGAGGCGACGGATCGCTTCGACAAGCGCCAGATAGACCACCGCCGCCACCAGATAAATCGCCAGATCAAAACTGCGCGCAAAGGCAAATTTTGTGGCCCCCATCAAATCATACAGCGTGACCAATGATCCCAAGGCACTGGCTTTGACCATAATGATCAATTCATTGCCCAAAGGCCTCAAGGCAATCATCAGCGCTTGCGGCAATTCGATCCTGAACAAGATCACGCCTTTTGAAAGACCCAAGGCGCGACCGGCCTCCGAAAGCCCACGCGGCACGGCCTGCAAAGCACCGCGCATGATCTCCGCCTGATAGGCCGCCGTATTCAATGTAAAGGCGAACAGGCAGCAATAAAGCGGATCGCGGAAAAACCACCAGAGATTCATCTCCTGCCAGAATGGCCGTAAGGAGCCCAAACCGTAATAGACCAGAAACAACTGAACCAATAAGGGCGTACCCCGAAAAACCGTCATATACCCGACCAAAAGGGCTCTGACCGGCAGAGGTGCTTTCAAACGCATCAAAGCAAGCGGCAGGCTGAATAGAAGACCAAGACAAAAGGACCAACCGACCAGTTGCAGGGTAATCAAAAATCCATCGGCCAGACGGCACCCATAGCGCTCGAGCACCTCAAATCCTATCCAGTATCCCGGCAGGCTGCACCAATTCATGCCTGCCTCCCGACCGGTGCAAAGCCGCGCGCACTTCTGCGTTCCAGCGCCCATAGGCCGATGGAGGACACGACAGAGAAAAACAAATAGATGCAGGCCGCCGCACCAAAAAACAAAAAGGGTTCTTTGGTGACCACATTGGCGCGCGTTGCGATAAACATGGTGTCTTGCAATGTAATGACAGAGACAAGCGAGGTCTCTTTCAACAAGACCATCCAATTATTGCCAAGCCCCGGCAAAGCCGCACGCAGCAATTGCGGCCAGACAATATGCCGGAAGGTTTGAAACCGTCCCAAGCCCAAGGCCGACGCGCCTTCGACCTGCCCTTTATGCAAGGCATTGAAGGCCCCGAGCCACACTTCCGCAGAAAAGGCAGCGAGAACCAGCCCCAAAGCCACAACACCAGCCAGAAAAGGCGAGATCGAAAACTGGCTTTGCAATCCCGCTAATTTGATCAAGTGCTCGACAAGCAATTGGATGCCAAAATAAATGATGTAAAGCGTCAATAATTCAGGCAGCCCGCGAAACACCGTCGTGTAAAGGGTTGCAGCCGTTCGCCAGAACGGGCTTGACGAGCGAAAGGCCAAAGCCACCGCCAGACCCAAAGCCAAACCAAAGGGCAGCGTCACCACGGCAACAGACAAAGTGATCCATGCGCCCTGCAGCAGCGCCAGCCCCCAGCCGTCGGGACCGAATGACAAAAGCGCCACCCAATCTGCCATCAAGCGCGCCCCTTTCTAACCATCATGTCCCGACAATTTGGTGTCGGGACATGATCTTATTTGGGTTCAACCATTATTGAATAGGCGCAAAACCCAGCCATTTTTTGCCGATGGCATCGAGCGAGCCGTCTTTTTGGGAGGCCTCGATCGCCGCATTCAACTTGTCACGCAAAGCGGTATCTTCTTTGCGGATGGCCATGGCCACGCCAGGACCATGGATTGTCGGATCACGTTTGACATCAGCGACAATTTTGCAGCAGTCTTTGCCCTTACCCTTGATGAAATCTTCCAAGGACAAACGATCCGCCACGATATAATCAAGACGGCCATTCAACAGATCAAGGTTGGCCTCTTCCTGTGTCGGATAACCGCGTGCGGTTGATCCTTTATAATGGGCTTCAAGAAAATTCATATGAATGGTCGAGGCCTGCGCACCAATGGTTTTGCCTTTCAAGGCATCGGGGCTGACATCGGTGGAGGCAATCGATTTGGCACCGGCCATGGAGATCGGGGTGCGTGTATAAACGCTTGTAAAATCAACGCGCTTTTTGCGCTCGTCAGTTGCATTCATACCGGCGACAATCACGTCATATTTATTGGACAGCAAAGCCGGAATAATCCCGTCCCAATCCTGCACAACCCATGTGCATTTCACCTGCATCTTGGCACAGAGTGCATTGGCATAATCGATCTCAAAGCCTTCCAACTCTTTTTTGGCATTGAGATTATTAAAAGGAGGATATGCTCCTTCCGTGCCGATCCGAATTTCTTTCCAGTCTTTCTGCTGTGCTTGGCTTTGCACAACACCTGTTGCAAGCACGGTTGCCGCAATCAACGATCCGATCAAAAGACGTTTCATAGTCAAATCCCCCTTGTTGTTTATCAGACTGTGTCAGGCACAGCCCTCCATAGTCTGCCTATGTGAAAGCAAGATCGCGTTTTCGGCAAGTAAAAATCCTGATCTTGGCAGCCCAAATATGAGCCAAATGAACGGCCTTTGCTATTTTCTTCAGCGCTCGGCTTTGGGAACGCGCCGCGGATTGGCACTGAGCAGGCAGGCCAGTGTGAACAAGACTTGGGCTGCGACCTGCGCGGTATTGGTGGTGGCATCATATTGCGGCGCAACCTCGACCACATCGGCCCCGACAATATTGCGGCCTTGCAGAGATCGGATGATCGCCAAAGCCTCACGCGGCGTTAAGCCGCCCACTTCCGGCGTGCCTGTCCCCGGCGTGAAGGCGGGATCAAGCGAGTCCACATCAAAGGACACATAAGTGGGACCGTCGCCGATCACATCCAGCGCTTTGGCAATCACCGCATCCAATCCCATGCGATCCACCTCGTCCGCATGGATCACCGTCATGCCGCTATCGAACGAAAATTCCCATAAATATTCCGCGCCGCCGCGAATACCGATCTGGATTGTACGCTGCGGGTCGAGAACCCCATCCAGAACAGCCAGCCGGAACGGACCACCGTGATGGAATTTTGCGCCCTCATAAGCCCCCGACGTGTCGCAATGCGCATCGATATGGACCATGCCCACGGGTTTGTTGCGTCCCAAGGCCCGTAAAATGGACAGGCTGATCGAATGATCGCCACCCACCCCCAAAGGCATGACATCCGCTTTGACCAGTCGATCAATATAAGCCTCGATCTCGGCATGGCACTGCGCCAGATCATAGCGGCTGGACATCGGCACATCGCCCAAATCGGCCAGAACAGAGCGGGCCAAAGGCGTAATGCCCAAAGCATGGTCCATCGGGCCAATCCGCTCGACTTGGCGGACGGCGCGGGGGCCAAAGCGTGCCCCCGAACGATTGGTGACGCCCAGATCCATCGGCACCCCGTAAAGACCGATATCAAGATCACGCAGAACGGCGTCGTCATCCCCCAGCGGATGGTAGGGCGCGCCGATCAAGGTCGGCAAACCGGCAAAAGGCCATTTCCGTTTGGAGCCACCCTTGAACTGCTGCGCGGCGATGGTTGCAAAATGCGGATCAAATACATCCCCGCCCTCGGCATTGCCGTATTTCTGACGCAGGCGTTCCAGATTCTGTTTGTCCATGGCATTTGCCCCCTGATTATGAGCTCGCAGCAGAAATTTCCCCTGCCGATTTGTCAACTCACCCCGATTTCTTTGAAAAGGGTGCAATCCACAACAGATTTTATGCCCGAAACCCTGCCAGAGCCCTTGTCCCGCTTGATCACAGCCAGTTGGCACGAAACTCGCAACATCCTGTCCAGACAGTGTGATGCCTTGTGCGCGTATTTCCAACCAGCGGAAATGCAGCCTTTTGGCTTGTGCAGATGATAGGGACTAGACCATGGCTGAACCACAGCTTCAAAATGAGCGCTTCGAGATCCAACGCGCCGCCAGCGGATCCAAGAAAGAAATCGCCATTCTTGAACTCTATATGATGTTCATTCTGATTGTGGTCTGCTTGTTTTTATATTTTATTCCGCAGCGCTATTTGCACACCATTCTCGGCTATCCCGAGAAAACAGAGCCTTTCCCCGGTCATATTCCCGCAACGCGCTACTAAACGCCGAGATAGGACTGAGTTCGGCTCTATCTCGCGAACAAAGCGCAGCTTAGATCACGCGGCTGACGACAATTTTTTCGGCAATCAAGCGATCAATCTGCCCATCATCCAAACCCGCGACGTCGTGCAAAATCTCGCGACTGTGTTGCCCGAGCCGTGGCGGGGTGACAGGAGGCCGCACAGGGGTGTCGGACAAGCGCAAAGGCGATGCAGGCAGGCGCAACCGGCCAAGCAGCGGATCATCCACTTCGGCAATCATGCCACGCGCCTTTGTTTCCTCGGCTTCAAGCACTTCGGGTACAGACCGGACCTGCCCTGCAGGCACGCCCAGCCCGCGCAAAAGTTCGAGCCAGTCCGCCGTGTCTTTTGTCTGGAATGCCTTGGTCAGAGCCGGGATCAAGGTCTCCCGATAAAGGGCGCGATTGCCGGCCGTCTTATAGCGCTCATCATCCGGAAAATCAGGCAAATTCAAGGCTTTGACACAAAGCGTGCGGAACTGGCTGTCATTGCCGCAAGCCAGAGCCAAAACTCCGTCCCTCGTCGGGAAAATCTGATAGGGCACAACCGTCGCATGGGCATTGCCATAGCGTTGCGGCGCATCGTGGGTCGCCAGATAGCTTGAGCCGACATTGGCCAGAAGCGAGACCGCGCTGTCATGCAGCGCCATATCGATATGCTGGCCCCGTCCCGTTTTATCGCGGACAATCAAGGCTGCGAGCACGGCTTGGGTGGCATTCATGCCGGTAATGATATCGGCAACCGCAACCCCGAGCTTCATCGGCGCACCATCCGGTTCACCGGTAATGGCCATCAGACCGCTTTCCGCCTGAATGGCAAAGTCATAGCCTGCCTCATCCGCACGCGGGCCGGTCCGGCCATAGCCCGATATGGAGCAATAGATCAAACGCGGATTAAGCTTTTGTAATTGCTCATATCCCAGACCGAGCCGGTCTAGGGCGCCTTTGCGGAAATTCTCGACCAGAATATCGGCTTCTTGCGCCATTTTCTGCACAATGGCCTGCGCTTCGGGGTTTTTTAGATCAATGGCAAGCGAGCGTTTGGAACGGTTCGCGCAGAGAAAATAGGTGGATTCGCCCTCAATATTGGGGGTTGTCCAAGTGCGGGTGTCATCGCCGCGCAAGCACTCCTCGATTTTCCAGACATCCGCGCCGAGATCGGCGAGCGTTTGCGTACACCACGGCCCCGCCAGAACACGCGAGAGATCCAGAACCTTGACCCCATCCAATGGCCGCATTGACGCTACTCCCCTGAATTTCTTTATTCTCAATCCCTGTATAAACAGAAAACCGAGGAATAAAACCGTTATCCACGCGGTAAACTGGCCAGAAAATCCGAAAATGGCCGGATTGCTTTCTCCAGATTGTGGGTATGGTCCCCGTCGGGAACGGTGACAAAGGTTTTGGGAACCGTTGCCGCCTCAAAGATTTTCTGCCCCATGGCATAAGGCACCATCTGGTCTTGGGTGCCGTGCAGCACCAGCAAGGGGGCTTTGAGCTTGCTAATCCGCTCCAGCGAGGGATATTGGTCATGCATCAGCCAGTGGACGGGCAAAAACGGATATTGTTTGAACGCCACATCGGCGGTGGACGTATAGGGCGCATCGAGCACAACGGCTTTGACCGGAACCCGTCCGGCAAGTTCAACCGCAACCCCCGTCCCCAAAGATTCCCCATATAAAACAATGGATTGCGGGGGAACGCGGGCGGCAAGCCACGCGTAAGCCGCGTCCGCATCCAACCGCAAACCCTCTTCGCTGGGGGTGCCGGTCGAGCCGGAAAAGCCGCGATAGCACAGATATAAAACCCCCCGCCCCTCCTCCGCGAGCAAGGCCTTGCGCTCCTGCCGGCTCTTGGGACGATCGGAATTACCGTGGAAATACAAGACTGTTGGCTGGCCTAAGCTGGCTGGCTTGTAATAGGCCATCAGCCTTTCCCCGTCCTGCGTGTTGATGACCACATCGTCATAGCCTTGGGCGCCGATTTGGGCGGCGGTGAAGCGCTGGGGATCGGGGTGGTAGAGCAGATCTTGCTGGCGCGCATAGAGAAAACCCCCGACCCCGATATAGCCAAGCGAGACCAGACCCATGAGGGCGGTAAAGACAATCCGGATCACAAGTGGGTTTCCTTTCTGACAGCGTGCATGGCGAGACCCTCTGTGGAAATAAAGAAAAAACGGTAAATAAAAGCCATGAACCAGGACTTTTCCCAAATTAAGGCGCTTGGATAGGCCAAGATAGAGGCGAGACAGAGGCAAGATAGAGAGGGTTTGTTCCTATCCCCAGCCGTCATGCTTGAAACGTGCTTGCATCTTGCCTGCATCATGCCGCCCCGCCATGATAGCGACACTTTATCGGGTGCGCAGAGTACCCCCCTCAAGGAGAGTGACCCTGATCAAGGTTTTGGATCACGCCATCAATCGGCTGGTGACGCTGTTTGGCCTGCTGGCCTTGCCGGTGATGGCACTGTTGTTTTTGCAATGGCCGTTGCGCGATCTTTTCCAAGCCGGATCGCGCGAAGCCAATGACATCGGACAATGGGTCTTTGCGCTTTATGTGGCGAGCAGCATCACCCTTGCCAGCCGGAAAAACACGCATCTGAAATCCGATCTTGTAGCGCGGCATTTTGCGCCTGCGTTTCAACACCGCCTGCATCAATTAGGCGTCATCGTCAGTGTGATCCCCTGGGCCTGTTTTGTGCTGTGGGCGGCATGGCCTTTGGTGACGCAATCCGTGAGCCATTGGGAGCGTTTTGCCGATACCGGCACGCCCGGCTATTTTATCATCAAAGGGGCATTGGTGATCATGGCCCTGTTGATGCTGGTGCAAGGCCTGCTCGATCTTTTCAAGACGCCTGACAAAACACAAGGGCCAGAGTGATGGATCTGTGCGGTGTGGGCTTGATCGGGCTGGCCGGTGTGTTGATCGTCATGACCGGCCTGCCCGCTTACATGGTCTTGTGTTGTGTGACTTTATGCGGTGCCGTGTTCGGACTTTTTTGGGGCGGGTTGCCGCCTGCGGTTTTCGCGGCCTTGCCTGCCCGTTTGATCAATCTGTTGGACAATGATCTGTTGCAAGCGCTGCCGCTTTATGTGGTGATTGGTGTGTTGCTTGATCGCCTGCCGCTGACCACAGCGCTATATCGCAGCATCAGACGCGCCTTCGGACACAGCACGGGCGCAGACCCCGCCACCGTGATGACGATAGGCGGATTGCTGGGCCCCATGAACGGATCGGTTGGCGCCAATGTGCTGGGCCTGTGCCGGTCGATCTATCCGCGGCTGTTGCAGGCAGGCGTGCCTGTGCCGCAGGCCCAAGGGCTGATCTGTGTCGCCAGCACTTTGGGGGTGGTGATCCCGCCCTCGCTTGTGCTGATTTTGCTGGGCGATGCCATGATGGGGGCACATATCACGGCGCTGCAAGGCACAGCGCGCACAGACCGCATCATCAACACGCATGATATTTTTCATGGCGTACTGGCCCCCGCCTTGCTGCTCCTTATTGGCTTTGTGGTCATGGCCTTGATGCAAGGCAAGACGCGCCAAACACCGACCCCGTCTGCGACACCTCTCCTGCCAGTCGAGGCAGGGACGGCTTTGATCACCTTGTGTATTTTCTTGGGATTATTGGGGGGCGTGGGATATGGTGTGTTTTACGCGGTGGAAGCCGCGGCCACAGGGGCTGTGTTGTTGTTGCTTTACGGCATCTGGGGCGGGCATTTAAGCCTCACGATCATGCGCGATTGCTTGCAGGAAGCGGCGGCGACCACCGGCGCGCTGTTTGCGCTTTTGGTGGCGGCGACGAGCTTTACCCTGATCTTGCGTCTTCTGGGCACTGACCGTTTGATGGCAAGCTGGCTTTTAGGCTTGGACATGGCCCCTCTGCTGTTTTTATGTCTCATTCTCGTGCTGGTCACTCTCGCGGCCTTGGTGCTGGATGCCTTTGAAATCATTTTTGTGATCATTCCGCTTTTTGCGCCGCCTTTGTTGATGCGGGTGGACGACGCGGTGTGGGTCTCAGTCTGCCTACTCTTGACCTTGCAACTGGCCTTTTTGCTGCCACCCATCGGCTATGCGGTGATGATGACACGCGGCCTGACAAAACCGCATGTGCCGCTCAGACAGGTGATGCGTGCGATCAAACCCTATCTCGCCTTGCAAGCGCTTTGTCTGGTGCTTGTGCTGGTCTGGCCCGCAAGCGTGCATCTGCTTGATTCCCCGCAATCACGCACGCGGCAAGGGCAAGGAATGACAAGCCCCACCCCGATTGAGACGCAGCTCAAACAATTGATGCCTGTTCAGGAGATGCCTGCTTTACCGCACCGCTGAGGGGGGAACCCCCAAGCGTCTAGGCAAAAAGACTGATAGGCAGCAGGCCCGATTTGACCCAAAGTCATGCCTCTAGCCACGGCAGGCCGAACCGGCCCGCTGCAACACTTTCAGGGCGCTGTTTCCATGCCGAATGCCTTTAATTTTCTGGCCTCGCCTTTTGACTGTCTGACGCTCGAGCAGCAACGCCTTGTGCGCGACAGCGTGGATATTGCCTATTATCCCGAAGGGGCGGTGATTTTCGATGTGGGGAGCGTGCCCGCCCATCTCTGTGTCATGATCAAAGGCTATGTGACGCAGATGGATGGCGATGAGGTGCTGGCAAGCTATGGGCCCGAAGATTGCTTTGACGGGCGGGGTCTGGTGGCCGGAAAAATTTCCAGCAAATTTATCGCCAGTGAAGAAGTGCTGACCTACCAGCTGGCCCGCCAGACCGTGAATGATCTGATTGCGGATAATGCCAGCTTCGGCGCTTTGTTGTTTTCCGATTTGTCACACAAACTCAGCACATTGTCACAACGCCAAAGCCAGCATGAATTGCATTCGCTGACCATGTCGCGGGTGGACGAGGCTTTTTTACGACCAGCCCATTTTGTGTCTGCCGAGACCGACATTCTCAGCATCGTCAAAATTTTCAATGCGCAACGCACCTCGAATGTGCTGGTGCGCGATGACAGCGTCACCCCTCCGGCCTTGGGTATTTTTACCGCAACCGCTTTGCAACGCGCGATCCTCACGGGCAGGCCGCTTGATCAGCTGCCCGTCAAAGAGCTTGCCAATTTTTCGCTGGTGACCATCAGTCCCGATGCACAAGTGGGCGATGCACTGGCGCAGATGTTGCGCTATCGCGTGCATCGTGTGGTGGTGGCGGATGAGGACAAAGTGATCGGCGTGTTGGAAGCGCTTGATTTGTTCAGCTTCTTGTCCAACCACTCGCATTTGATCACGCTGCAAATTGAAACCGCCGCCGATTTGCCCGCTTTGGCCGTGGCCGCCAGCAAAATCACCCGCATGATTTCGGTTCTCTATCGCGGGGGCACGCGCATCAATCTGATTGCCCAATTGGTTCAGGAGTTGAATGCCCGTTTGTTTGAACGCGCATGGGCATTGATTGCCCCCAAAGACCTCGTGGAGAACAGTTGCCTGTTTGTGATGGGCAGCGAAGGACGGGGCGAGCAATTGCTGAAAACCGATCAGGACAATGCGCTGATCCTGCGGGACGGCTATCAAGCCCCCGATGATCTCGCCGATATTTGCAACCGGTTCTCCCAAGCCTTGATGGAATTCGGTTATCCCGAATGTCCCGGCCATATCATGCTCAACAACCCCGAATGGCGCAAACCCGCGCAGGATTTCAGCACAATGGTGAAAGACTGGCTGCTGTTTCCAACACCTGACAGCTTGATGAATTTGGCGATCTTTATGGATGCGCATGCCGTATGCGGCAATGCCAAATTGTTGCGCCACGTGCAAAACAGCATTGTGCAACTGGCCACCGACAATGACGCGATGTTGGGACGCTTTGCGGCGGCCATTGATGCCTTTGGCCATGAGGGCGGCTGGTGGAACAAATTGCTGGGCCTTTCAGATACTAGTCAGGCGATGAACATCAAAAAGGAAGGGATTTTTCCGCTTGTGCATGGCATTCGCTCTTTGGCGCTGGCATCGCATGTGCATGAAACCAATACCTTCGCCCGCATCGAGGCCTTGCAGCAGCTATCCGTTCTGAGCAGTGAAACCGCAGCCGATCTGACACAGAGCCTGCAATTTCTGATGGGCTTGCGTTTGAAGTCAGGTTTGGATGAACTCGACAAGGGTCGTCAGGTATCGGGCGGCATTGATGTGTCGCGCCTCTCCTCGCTTGATCGGGATCTGCTCAAAGATTCCTTAAGCGTTGTCAAAAAATTCAAAACGCAATTGCGCTACCGTTTCAAACTGGATGTCCTTTGATGGCCAATCCTTTTTCCCCTTTTCACTGGGCACGGGTGATCAAGCGCGAATGGTTGTTTTACCATTTGGCGGAGCCTGAATTCCGCTTCATGTATGACACGCCGCCCGACAATGAATTTGTATCCCTGGATTGTGAAACCACGGGATTAAGCGTCAAAAACGACGAGATCATTTCGGTGGGCGCCGTGAAAATCAAAGGCGACACCATATTATCGAGCGAGCGGCTGGAATTGCTGATCAAGCCGGAAAAAGGCGTTTCGGCGGAAAGTGCGAAAATCCACAGGCTGCGCGACCGTGATCTGGCGGATGGAATTCCCATTCAAGAGGCGATGAAACAATTAATGCGCTTTATCGGCGCGCGGCCATTGGTGGGCTATTATCTGGAATTTGATATTGCCATGCTCAACCGCGCCATTTGGCCGATTTTGGGGCTTGGTTTGCCGCAGAAAAAAATCGAAGTGTCGGCGCTTTATTACGATTATAAATTCAAACAAATGCTGCCCTATCAGCAACAGGCCAATCCGGATATTGATTTACGCTTTGCAACGCTGATGAGCGATCTCAACCTGCCTTGGCTTGAGGCACATGACGCCCTCAACGATGCCGTGATGACCGCCATGGCCTTTATCAAATTGCGGCATTTGCGCTCTCTTTCAAAATAGACCAAGCAAAACGCGCATAAAAAAACCGGGCATGGAGCCCGGTTTTAATCGTGTATGTGTGGAGCGCGAGGGGCTTAGTGGCCCGATGCACCCGAGGCCCCGAAGCCCGTTTCCGAACGGACCTGCTGGGCTGCAAAGTCCTCACGTTCTTTGGCGGCCTGTGCGCTGCGATCGGTGATCGAGAAGAACCAGATCCCGATAAAGCCGATGGCCATGGAGAACAGAGCCGGCGACGTATAGGGGAACAGTGCCGAACCAGCAGGATTGCCCAATGTGGCTTCCCATACGGAGGGGGAGACAACCGTCAGACCCACCGAGGAGATGAGGCCGAGGAAGCCGCCGATCACCGCACCCCGTGTCGTGCAATCCTTCCACAAGACGGAGAGGAACAGAACAGGGAAATTGGCAGAGGCAGCAATCGCAAAGGCCAGAGACACCATGAAGGCGATGTTCTGCTTTTCAAAGGCGATGCCGAGCAAGACGGCGATGATGCCGAGCGCAATCGTTGTGATGCGTGACACCCGCAATTCCGCCGCACTATCGGCTTTGCCGCCTTTGAACACGGTGGAATAAAGGTCATGCGACACAGCCGATGCCCCCGACAGCGTCAGGCCTGCGACCACCGCGAGAATGGTTGCGAAAGCCACTGCCGAGATGAAGCCGTAGAACACGTCGCCACCGACCGATTTCGCCACCAAAACAGCAGCCATATTGGCTGTGCCTGCCCCGCCTTTGATGATGCCCTTGGCGGTATCAGCAAATTCAGGATTGGTGAGAACCAGCGTGATCGCGCCAAAGCCGATGATGAAGATCAGCACATAGAAATAGCCGATCCATGTCGTGGCCCAGAACACCGATTTACGCGCCTCTTTGGCATCGGGAACGGTGAAGAAACGCATCAGGATATGCGGCAGACCGGCGGTGCCGAACATCAAGGCCATGCCGAAGGAAATCGCCGAAATCGGATCTTTCACAAAGCCGCCCGGTGCCATGACAGAGAGACCGATTTTCGCGGCCTCCTCGGCGGTTTTGCCGCTGCCCAGTGCAATCGCTGTTTTGACTTCCACACCCTTGGCGAACAAGGCTTCGGGGCTGAAGCCGAATTGCGACAAGACCATGAAGGCCATGAAGGTGACGCCCGAAAGCAACATGCAGGCTTTGATGATCTGCACCCATGTGGTTGCGGTCATACCGCCAAACAACACATAGACCATCATCAACGCACCGACGATGACCACCGCCATCCAATATTCCAGACCGAACAACAATTTGATCAGCTGGCCTGCACCCACCATCTGCGCGATGAGGTAGAAAGCCACGACCACCAAAGTGCCGGACGCCGCAAAGGCGCGGATCGGGGTTTGCTGGAAGCGATAGCCCGCCACATCGGCAAAGGTGAATTTGCCGAGATTGCGCAAGCGTTCCGCCATCAGGAAGGTAATGACCGGCCAGCCGACGAGAAAGCCGATGGAGTAAATGAGGCCGTCATAGCCCGTGGCCATCACGGCTGCCGAAATACCGAGGAAGGAGGCCGCGGACATATAGTCACCCGCAATCGCCAAGCCGTTCTGGAAGCCGGTGATCCCGCCGCCTGCCGTGTAAAAATCAGCGGCCGAACGTGTGCGCGATGCCGCCCATTTGGTGATCCAAAGGGTCAAAACGACAAAGGCGCCGAACATGGCAATCGCCGTCCAGTTGGTCGCCTGTTTGGCGGCCTGTCCGACATCACCACCGGCGGCCAGCGCCACACCTGAAACAAGCATGGCCGCCAAAGAAGTTGAAAGGAAAGCATGCTTTTTCATTTGGTGACATCCTTCAGAATTTCAGCGGTCAAGGCGTCATATTCGTTATTGGCGCGACGCACATAAATGCCCGTGATCAAAATGGTGAAGACAATCACACCCATACCCAGCGGAATGCCCAAAGTGGTGACGCCAGCCCCGATGGGCTTGGCCAAAAACGCTTTATCAAACGCAATTAATGCAATGTAACCGTAATACACAACAAGCATTAAAATGGTCAGGAACATGCCGAAACTATGGCGCTTGTCCCGAAGCTCTTTATATTTCGGATGGTTTTGAATCTTGATGATGACTGGATCGATCATCGGTGTCTCCCTTGATCATGGGCACCTGATCGGTGCCCTTGTTTTGGCTGCAGGCATCAGGTGATCAAAGACAACCGAGTGCCGGACGCCTCTTTTACACCACACAAAAGACACGGACGTCCATGATCAATAGGTCGCAGACAGGGCCTCATCCCTTAGGCTTACGCCCAAAGAGAAAAGACCCATTGTGCATTGCAATGAAAGGGGGCTGAGCCGGTTGAGGAAGAGGCCAACCGGCTCTGGTTTGAAGCGGTTTGTGCTTAGTCTGCAACCAGCAGCAAATCGGCATTGCCGCCCGCTGCGGCGGTGTTGATGGTCACGGTCTGCTCGGTCAAAAACCGCAAGAGATAATGTGGGCCGCCCGCTTTGGGGCCGGTGCCCGACAGGCCGGTGCCACCGAAGGGCTGCGTGCCGACCACCGCACCGATCATATTGCGGTTGATGTAGCAATTGCCGATCGACAAGCGCTGGGTGACGCGCTCCACCACACTGTCAATGCGCGAATGAACCCCCAATGTCAGCCCGTAACCCATGGCATCGATCTGATCGAGCACGTCCTCAAAGGCTTTCGCCTGATAGCGATAGATCTGCAAGACCGGCCCGAACAATTCCTCATGCGCCTGATCAAGGGACGGGATCTCGAAGAGATGCGGCGCGACAAAACTGCCGCTTTGCGGCGCCTCCCCTGCCCAGAGGCAGGTGCCGCGTTGTTTCAAACCGTCGATTTGCGCAAGCAATTTATCCTGTGCCTCTTGATCGATCACCGGCCCGATATGGGTGGTGATCAAAGCGGGGTCGCCGATCTGCAAAGTGGCCACAGCGCCCTTGATCATGCGGATCACCGTATCGGCCACATCGGCCTGCACACATAAAACCCGCAAGGCCGAACAGCGCTGCCCAGCCGAGCGGAAGGCCGACAACACAACATCATCACAGACCTGCTCGCTCAAGGCCGTGCCATCCACCAGCATGACATTGATGCCGCCGGTTTCGGCAATGAGGGGCACAATCGCGCCCTCGCGCGCCGCCAGACTGCGGTTGATGGCTTTCGCGGTTTGGGTCGAGCCGGTAAAGACCACACCCGCCACACAAGGATGCGCGATCAAGGCCGCGCCAATCGCCCCGTCCCCCAAAATGAGCTGCAAAGCCTGAGGCGCAATGCCGCAGTCATGCAATAAGCGCACCGCGGCAAAAGCCACCAAAGGCGTTTGTTCGGCGGGCTTGGCCACCACGCTATTGCCCGCCACCAAAGCGGCCACAATTTGCCCCATGAAAATCGCCAGCGGGAAATTCCAAGGGCTGATTGCCACAAACACACCGCGCGGCCGCAAGCGCAACTGGTTGCTCTCGCCGGTGGGTCCGGGCAGTGTCTCAGCATGCCCCATCAGCCGTTCGGCCTCGTTGGCATAATAGCGGCAAAAATCAACCGCCTCCCTCACCTCGGCCAAGGCGTCATCCAATGTTTTCCCCGCCTCGCTTTGCAGCAAATGCAGGAAGAGACCGCGTTGCGCTTCAAGCTGGTTGGCCGCCCGCCGCAAGGCTTCACTGCGCTCGTGCACTGGCACCGCTTGCCATGCTGGATAACCGGCCTTGGCCGCCCGCATCGCGCGATCAACATCCCCCGTTTGCGCGTCGATCACCTCACCCACGACATGCCCGCGCAGTTGCGGAGCGGTGACAGAGCGCGGACGACCGGACAGCGCCTGACCATCGATCAAGGACGAGGCGGTTTTGGGGGCTTTTGCGGCCCCTTGCACGACCTCGTTTTGCAAAGCATGCAAACTGGCCTCATGGCCGAATTCAACCCCGCGTGAATTTTGCCGCGCCGCCCCGTATAAATCTTGGGGCAAGGGCAAATGCCGGTGGCGGGCGTCACTGGCCTGTCCCACCAAAGCAGCGGGACGCTGCAAAAGCTTTTCAATCGGCACGTGTGGATCAGCCGCCACTGACACAAAGGAGGAATTGGCTCCGTTTTCCAACAGACGCCTAACGAGATAGGCCAGCAATTCCCGATGTCCGCCGACAGGCGCATAGGTGCGGCAGGCGAGATCGGGATAGTGGGCGAGCAAATGCCGGTACAGCGTATCACCCATGCCATGCAGTCTTTGGAATTCATAGCCCTCGCAGCCTTTGGCTTCGGTCAGCAAAGTGGCCACGGTCAAGGCATTATGGGTGGCAAATTGCGGATAAAGACGCGGACGCGCCTCCAGCAAACGCCGCGCACAGGCCTGATAACTCAGATCGGTCATCGCCTTGCGGGTAAAGACGGGATAGTCCGCAAGACCGCGCTCTTGCGCGCGTTTGACCTCGCTGTCCCAATAGGCCCCTTTCACCAAGCGCACCATCATGCGGCGATTGAGACCCTTGGCGAGATCCTCACACCAATCAATGACAGCGAGGGCGCGCTTTTGATAGGCCTGAATGGCCAGACCGAACCCATCCCATCCCGCAAGCGAGGGATCCGCAAAGACGTGACCGATGACATCCAAGGATAATTCCAGCCGATCCGCCTCCTCGGCATCCACGGTAAAATTCAAATCATAGTTTTTGGCTTCGCGGGCGAGATCCAGCAAGATCGGGCAGAGTTCCTTCATGACCTGCGCATGGGCGGTGGCCTCGTAACGCGGATGCAATGCCGATAATTTGACGGAAATCCCCGGACGGTTCGGCAAGGGCCGGTCACCCGCCCCTTTGCCGATGACACCGATGGCTTTGTGATAGGCCTCTTGATAATGGCGGGCATCGTCAAAAGTGCGCGCGCCCTCGCCCAACATGTCATAGGAATAGCGAAACAGCTGCCCCTCGGGACTGGCCGCACGGCGCAATGCCTCCTCAATCGATTGGCCCAGCACGAAATGCTGCCCCAATAAACGCATGGCCTGCCGCACGGCCATGCGCAAAGTTGGCAAGCCAATGCGCTTGCCCAATTGGCCGATCAGCGTATCGGGTGTTTCACCCGGACGGATCACCCGTGCCGACAAGCCCAGCGCCCAGGCAGAGGCCGTGACCATCAAGGTGTCGGAATGGATCTCGTGATGGAGAAAATCACCTTGGCCCAATTTGTCCTCGATCAGCTTTTCTGCCGTCAAATGATCGGGCACCCGCAACAAGGCCTCAGCCAAGACCATCAGGGCCAGCCCTTCGGGGGTTGAGAGGGCATAGGCACGCAAGAGATCCTCGACACCCCCCACCCCGTGGCCGGTGTCGCGAATGGCCGAAATCAAGTCATGGCCGAGCGCATCGATCTTTTGCTCGTCTTGCGGATGAAGCTTGGCCGACACAAGCCATGAGCGGGCCAACTCCGTATCATCGACCGCATAGAGCGGGCGGAAGGCAGACGGCGTGTGTGGGAATGATGTGTGCGTGGACATGGCAGCCTCGTTTCAACAGGGAATATGAGGAGAATAGGGATAAATTTGAATATTTCATGTATTAATTTTGGAAAATTATAATGAAAATCACTATGAATTATAAAAATAACAGGTAAAATCACTAAAATAAGGATTGAACAGCAGGGCCTTTCTGATGGACAGCATCGACCGCACCGACCGCCGGATTCTCGACGCCTTGCAACGCGAAGGCCGCCTCTCGCAGGTGGAACTGGCGGAACGGGTCGGCCTGTCGCCCACCGCGGCATCGGAACGGGTGAAGCGGCTGTTGCGGGACGGCTATTTGACGGGCTATCGCGCCACTCTTGATCCGCAACGGCTGGGCCGCGGCTTGCTGGTGTTTGTCGAAGTGCTGCTCGACCGCACCACGCCCGACGTGTTTGATCTGTTTGCCAAGGCCGTACAAACAGCGCCGGATGTGCTGGAATGCCATATGGTGGCTGGAGGCTTTGATTATCTATTGAAAACACGGGTGACGGATATGGCCGCCTATCGTGGTTTTCTGGGGGAAGTGGTGGCGCAATTTCCGGGGGTGCGCGAAACCAGAACCTATGTTGTGATGGAAGAAGTCAAAAGCGACGGCTATCTTCCTCTCTAATCTTTGCTACCCCGATCCGCCCCCGTGACGATTGTTTGAAAGCATCCGCGCCATGAACCAACATATTGCTGACCTCATCGAAAAACTGCACCAGCTTGAACAGGAGCTTGATGCAGCCATTGCCTTGCGGAGCGCGGAACTGTCCTTTCAATTCGAACAAGGCCGCG
>CAIJVU010000042.1 GCA_903824185.1 uncultured Hyphomicrobiales bacterium | reverse complement strand
TATACGAACAGTTTTCAATCTTACGATGTTCTGGATGTTTCAGAATTCCACCATGTTCGGATCAATCATTCCGAAAAATTTGCCGAAGAGAAAAAATCACGTCAACGGGATTGAGAATTTCTGGAACCAGGTAAAGCGGCATATGCGCCGTTATAACGGCATACCGAAAGCCCACTTCTTTTTGTTTCTCAAAGAGTGTGAATGGCACTTCAATCATCGCCAGCCAGCAACCCCTTGATGTCTATATCAGAATGGGTCAAGATGTGAATACTAAAACCTTATCTAAGTCAGCCACTTTATATGACTTTTTATTGTTCCATCATGAGGTTTTGATTTGAAGAATTTTATCAGATCGAACATTGGTTGGCTGGAGCGCTTCTTGATGCAGGCTTTGGACCCTTGGGCTCGACTTTCATATGCCCAAGAAGGCGAGGACATGCTGTTGGATCGGCTGCTGGCCAAGCAGGCAAAAGGTTTCTATGTCGACGTGGGCGCGCATCACCCGAAGAGATTTTCAAACACGCAGCACTTCTACATGCGCGGCTGGCGTGGCATCAATATAGAACCGAATCCTGCGGTGCATGATCTGTTCGGAAAAATGCGGAGCAGGGACTTGAATCTGCAGCTTGGCATATCCGATCAACCCGGTGAGCTGTTGTACTACGAGTTCGACGATCCGGCCTTGAATACCTTCGACGAACAGCTGATGCGGAAACGCGAAATCAACACGCAGTATAGGGTCATCGCGACCCGTAAGATCAAGGTGGAGCCGTTGGCTGTCGTGCTCGCGGCGCACCTGCCGTTTGGTCAGGCCATAGACTTCCTGAGCGTGGACGTGGAAGGTCTGGATCTGAGCGTTTTGCGCTCAAACGATTGGGAACGCTTCAGGCCTCGTTGCGTGGTTTCCGAGGCGCTAAATGCGGATCTGGCTCCGGCGGTCCTAGCGGGTAATCCACTGCTGGCCTATATGGAAGCCCAGCACTACAGCCTTACAGCCAAGGCCTGCAACTCTTGGTTTTTTCTCGATGCCCGAGCGGAGAAAGCATGAACTGTCCCGTCGCTTTGTTCGCCTATAAACGCCCTCAGCATTTGCGCCAGGTCGTGGACAGTCTGCTCGCAAACCCGGAGGCCGCGGATACAGAGATCTTCATCTTCTGCGATGCGGCCGCGAGGCCGGAAGATATGCCGGCGATTGCGGAAGTCAGGGATTACGCGAAGTCCGTAGACGGATTCAAGCGCGTGGCCGTGATAGAGCGCGAAACCAACTATGGACTTTCCCGCTCCATCACGGAAGGTGTCAGCGACTTATGCGCCGAATACGGCAGAGCGGCCGTTGTAGAGGATGATGTACTGGTTTCCCAGTATTTCCTCGCCTGGGTGAATGCAGCCTTAGACAAGTACGAAAACGATGAACGGGTATTGAGCGTGGGATGTTATGTTTTTCCCACGCAGAGGAAGCTTCCCGAAACCTTCTTCCTTTCGCTGCCGGACTGTTGGGGTTGGGCGGTTTGGGCCAGGAGCTGGCGCGGGTATCAGGCAGACGGCGTTTCACTGCTCCAAGAGCTACACGAACGTAATCTGGAGCATATATTCGACTTCGAAGGAGCGTACCCCTACACCGAAATGCTGCGCGGTCAGACGCTAGGCAAGAACGATTCATGGGCCGTCAGGTGGTCCGCCTCAGTGCTGCTGGCCAGTGGTCTAACTATTTACCCCAGGCGATCGATGACCCGGAATATCGGCTTCGACGGAACTGGTACGCACTGCGGCGAGGGCGATGCTTATCTGTCAGAACTGGCGGAAGAATTGCCGGCGATCGCGGATATTCCCGTGGTCGAGTCGGAAATCGGACGTTCCGCATGGCGTGAATACTTTCTGCAATTGCGACAGCATGAGCGCGGGCTTGGATCCCGGATAGCGTCCAGATTGAAAAGGCTGCTGGCATGACGCTGCTGAAGCGCTGTCTTAAGGCCTGGCTGCCCCCCGCGTTGGCGGATGCATATAGGAAACAGGCGCGACTGGGGGTCCATTTCAGGGGCGAATTTCCGGATTGGCAGACGGCGGCGGCCCACGCGGAGGGTTACGATTCGGCGCAAATTCTGGAACGCGTGCGTTGGGCGACACGGAAAGTCGTTTCCGGCCAGGCCGCAGGCGAACGCGATTCCGTCCTGTTCGAAAGGACGCCATATCCGTTTCCGGTGATCGCCCTCTTGTTACGCGCCGCTATAGAGAACGGCGGCCGTTTGAGCGTACTGGATTTCGGGGGAGCGCTCGGCAGTTCCTATCATCAATGCAAGGACTTCCTAAAGGAGGTGAGCGTCGTGCATTGGAATATCGTCGAGCAGACGCACTATGTTCGGGTCGGACAGCTGGAGTTCGAGAGCGAAACGCTGCTCTTCCACGAAACGGTGGGCGCCGCATCGCAGATTTACCCTCCGCAGGTGGTTCTGGCCTCCAGTGTCTTGCAATATATGCCCGATCCCGTCGAGGTATTGAAGTCTTTCGTCTCCACGAAGGCAGAATACATCGTCATCGATCGCACGCCTCTCGCGCTGGACAGGCGTCAAGTGATTTCTACACAGTTGGTGCCAAGTTCGATCAACGCATCGAGCTATCCGTTGCGGCTTTTCAATGAGGAGCAATTGAAAGCGCCCTTACTAACTCAGTACGATGAAATCTCTTCTTTTGCCGCAGTCGATGGAACGCTGGGCTACGGGAGGTTAAAGGCGGTTTTCAAGGGCTTCATCTTCAAGAAAAGAAAGCGAATGAAGGAAGGATCATGAGTCTAAAAAGCTGGTTCATAGGACGGCTACAGGCATGCGCGCGGGTTGCCGGAATATCCGAGCTTCGCGAGCAAGTTTTAGAGGCTAAGCTATTGTCCGCCCGCCTGCTGATTAGGCAGATCAAGGCGCAAGGCGTATTGCCTCGGCTCGCTGACGCTGAGTTCAAGGTCTTCTCCCAATTCGGCGACGACGGCATCATCCAGTATCTGCTGCAGCAAGTAGATATTCCCGAAGACAAGCGCATATTCATCGAGTTCGGCGTGCAGGACTACCAGGAATCGAATACGAGGTTCCTGCTGATTAATGACAACTGGAGCGGGCTGATACTAGACGGTTCAGCCGGCAATATAGGTAAGGTTGTCGCGGACGCGCAGTTTTGGAGGCACAACCTCACTGCGGTTGCCGCCTTTATCGATCGGGACAACGTCAACGATCTGTTCGTGCGCAACGGTTTCAAAGGCGAAATAGGCTTATTGAGCGTCGATATCGACGGCAACGACTACTGGGTTTGGGAATCCATCGACGTCGTGAATCCTATCATCGTGGTTTGCGAATACAATTGCGTCTTCGGAGCCGAGCATGCCGTGACGGTTCCCTACGATCCGGCGTTCCAGCGCGGCGCGGCACACTATTCGAATCTGTATTGGGGTGTTTCGCTCAAAGCATTGTGCTTATTGGCCTCTCGCCGTGGGTACGCCTTCGTTGGCTGCAACAGTGCCGGGAACAATGCCTACTTCGTACGCCGCGACAAGCTGGGGAGCCTGAAGTCCCTGGGGTGCGCGGAAGGCTACGTCGAAGCTAGGTTTCGCGAGTCGCGCAATCGCAACGGGGAACTGACCTATCTGTCTGCCGAATGGCGGCTGGGCGAAATCGCCCAAATGTCCGTGTTCGATGTGGAGCGCCAGTCGGCAGCGCTTATTTCAGAAATCTTCCAGAGGTAAAGTATTGGCCTTGAAAAAACTGCTGACATCGACGGCTTGGGGAAAGAAGGCGCTTTGGCTATTCGAACGCGCCGTCTTCGGCGGACGCATTACCGAAGCGGTTCTTTTGAAGCTCCTGAGCATACACTATCGAAGTCTGTTTAGGCGCGATTGGGCATGGTCGCCCGAGCAGCCGCACTTCTTCAGTCACCGGATCGGGTTCTTCGATTTCATCTACGGGAATGCAGAAAGCAGCGTTTTCCCCTACTATAGGGGGTTCTTCGTCTCGGAGCTTATCAAGGACAACGATCGATTGCTGGACATAGGCTGCGGCGACGGGTTCTTCACCAAGCGCTTTTATTCTAGGCGCTGCTCGCACATCGACGCAATCGACATCGAGCCGACCGCCATCGCGGCGGCAACTTGCTGGAACGCGTCTCCGAAAATCCAATACCCACTGCGCGATGCGCTGAACACGCCATTTCCTTCCGATAGCTACAACGTAGTGGTCTGGGACGGCGCGATGGGACACTTTGCGCCAGATACTACACATGCGATGCTAGCGAAAATCTTCAGAGTTCTTGCCGAAGACGGGATATTCGCCGGCTCCGAATCGCTGGGTTTCGAAGGACACGACCACTTGCAGTTCTTCGAAACGATCCAGGATCTCGATGCGCTTTTCTCCAGTCATTTCGAATATCCTGCTTATCGTGTGATCGAGTATGACACGCCTTTTAGCCCCGGCATGCTTCGGCAGGAGGCCTATTGGCGTTGTAGCGCAATTCCGCTGCGCATGAATGAATTAGGTTGGACAATTTTTCAGGAGAAAAGGCTATGAGCCATGAAATTATAGAATTCAACGGCACCCGATATGCCGAAATCATATGGGCCAGCGCGCGCGTGGAAAAAACCCGCTTTTTTTCCCCAGCCGAGTCCTCATTCCAGTTCGGTCTGCTCGCGCACGAGGCGGGTTATCAGGAGCTTCCGCATTTTCATCAGGAATTCGAACGGACCGTACGCGACTTGCAGCAGATGTTTGTGGTCCAGAGAGGTGTAGTCGGCGTCCAGCTCTTCGACGATGAGGGCGCGTTGATCCGCGAGGTCATCTTGAATCCCGGCGACGCCATCGTATTGATCCAAGGTGCGCATGCCATTCGCGTGATCGAGGACATGCAGTGCATCAGCGTGAAGCAGGGGCCTTTCATGGGCGATGCTTTCGACAAGGTCGCTGTTGAGGTCAAGCAATGATTCCGGTGTTCGAGCCCATCATCGGCGAAGATGAAATCGCCTACGTGACCGATGCGCTTCGCAAAGGCGAGCTGTCCGGTACGTTCGGGCATTATCTTGAAACCTTCGAGAAGGAGTTTGCCGAATTCTGCGGCTGCGAATATGGCGTGGCGGTTTCGAATGGCACCACGGCGCTGCATTTGGCTGTCGCCGCGGCGGGCATCCAGCCCGGAGATGAGGTGCTGGTTAGCGCCAGCACCAACATCGCCACCGCTCTGGCTGTCGCGCACAACAATGCAATCCCGGTGCCGGTGGACTCGGAAGAGGGCACCTGGAATCTCGACTTGTCGCTGATTGAAGGCCTGATTACGCCTAAAACGAAGGCCATCATTCCTGTACATCTATTCGGCCATCCGGTCGATATGGATGCATTGATGGCATTGGCCAACAAGTACAATCTGATTGTGATCGAGGACTGTGCCGAATCGCACGGCGCCACCTGCCGCGACCGCATGACGGGCAGTTTTGGTGCAATGGGCTGCTTCAGTTTCTACGCCAACAAGGTAATCACCACCGGCGAAGGCGGCATGGTGGTGACAAACGACAAGGCCCTAGCGGAACGTTTGCGGTTGCTGCGCAATCTGGCCTTCACCACGCCGCGGTTCCGGCATGAGGAGCTTGGCTACAATTTCCGCATGACGGGCTACCAGGCCGCGATGGGGCTCGCGCAGTTGCGTCGTATCGGCCACATCGTGCAGGAGAAGCGTCGCATCGCGCATGTCTACAATGGCCTTTTGTCTGATATTCCAGGGCTGGCGCTGCCTGTCGAAAGAGACTGGGCCCAAAACGTCTACTGGATGTACGCTGTCGTCCTCGAGAAGGATTTCGGTATGTCGCGCGACCAACTCATGGCCTGCCTCAAGCTACGAGGCGTGGACACTCGCACCTTCTTTTGCCCTATGAACCAGCAACCCTGCCTGCAGGTGCTTCCGGGCTTCAAGGGCGACCCTTGCCCGGTGGCGGACCGCATTTGGGAAAGGGGTCTATATCTGCCTTCAACCTATACCCTGACTGATACGCAGCTGCGTCAGGTCGCGAATGTCCTGCGCGACTTGCAGGCCGGGCTCCATTGAGGGTGTTTTCTCCATGCGAATAGGCATTTACTTGGGGGATTTCGCTCCCGATGTGGGCGGCGGCTTCACCTTTCAGGACGAAGTTTTCCGCGCCTTCGCGTCGGAAGCTAATGCGGGGGGGCACGAATATGTGACGCTCGGCACAGCAGCTGGTCTCGAAAGTTACGTTCGCTGCGTGGCGCCCGGTATGGAAGTTCATCGGGTAAGGAGCGGCGCTCTCGGCAGTCGGTTGGAATCCTTGAGGTCCTATTCGCCCTTACTGCGTAGGTTTTTGGGATCGGGGCCGATTAACAAGTCAAGCGCCGACCTTGAGCTCGATTTCCTCTGGTATGTCGGCGGAGGAGCTTTCGAAGCGACAGATACGCCCTACGTGGCGACCGTATGGGATCTTCAGCATCGGATGACGCCGTGGTTTCCCGAGATGAGCGGGGATGGCACCTGGGATGCGAGGGAGCTCGCTTATCGTCGCTTCATGCAGCGCGCAAGCTATATCGTGACAGGCACAGATGTTGGGAAGCAGGAACTCGAGCTGAATTATGGAGTATCTGCATCGCGCGTGCGTTGCCTTCCGCATCCAACGCCTACATTTGTCGCGACGGCTTTATCGGCGGAAACCGGTGTGATCCAAAAGCTCCGTCTGCAACGGCCCTTTCTTTTCTATCCCGCGCAATTTTGGCCGCACAAGAACCACATTGGCTTGCTACAAGCATTGACTGTTCTTCGCGACCGGTATCAAGAACGCCCGTTGCTGGTACTGACTGGATCCGATAAGGGCAACACCGCCTATGTGAAAGATATGGCAGCACATCTTGACCTATCCGGCCAGGTATTATTCACCGGTTTTGTAACCCAACAGGAGCTTGTCGAACTTTACCGCTGCGCCGCCATGTTGACATATGTCAGCTTCTGCGGTCCGGAAAATCTGCCGCCGCTCGAAGCATTCGCGCTTGGATGTCCTGTTGTTGCAGCGAATGTTCCAGGGGCTTCTGAGCAGTTGGGTGAAGCGGCGTTGTTGTTCGATCCCTTATGTCCGGAAGATATGGCGAAAAAAATTCATACGCTACTGACCCAGCCCGAGAAGCGAGAAGATCTACGTGAAAAGGGACTTAAACGGGCGGCAGCGTCGACTGTTGGCAATTTCGTCGCAGGCATGATCAAGTTGTTCGATGAGTTCGCAAGATATAGGCAAAGCTGGCCGTCAGCGCGGCGATCAAAGCTGGAGACATAAGCTTTTGAACTTCACCGTAGTGACCCCCAATTACAATATGGATGAGTACTTGGGCGAGACTATTGAATCTGTTCTGCGCAACCTCCGGTCGGGAGATGAGTACTTCATTATTGACGGTGGCTCGACCGACAGCAGCGTAGATATCATCCGAGGCTATGAGTCCCACATTACTGGCTGGATTAGCGAGCGTGACAAGAGTTATGCTGACGCGCTGGCGAAAGGTTTCAGCCGCTCGACAGCTGATTTTCAGTGCTGGATCAATAGTGGCGACCTGTTGTTACAGGGGGCGTTGGATAGTGCACGCAAGTTGTTGGCGAAAGGTGGCGTAGGGATGATCTTCGGCGATGATCTTTATATCGACGAGCGAGGCGTCATCATTCAGGTCTCCAATGGCAGCGTGGCCAGTCTACCTGACATGATGTTATATGGCGGTTGGACGCCACTACAGGATGCCTGCTTCTGGCGTCGGGACTTTTACGAGAAAGTGGGAGGTTTGGACACCGAGCAGAAATATGCTGCCGACTACGATCTTTTCCTTCGTATGAGTCTGCAAGGCGATTGCCGCTATGTGCCAATGATTTTTAGCGCATTCCGTCGGCACAGTGAACAGAAATCACAGTCCGGTGCTCTGGCTTACAAGCTCGAGCGTGAGGCATGCCAAAAGCGGGAGGTTTCTCGTCTTGCCAGAGGCGGCCTACACGATCTGGCCAAGACACTTTATTACTGGCCCCTGACCCGGTTGCGTGCACGGCTGTTTATGCGCAAGTCTGGATGCGGGGGGCTATTAGGACAATCGGTTTCCAGTATTGCCTGCGCGCCCAGTAAGGCTGATTGAGAATGTCACAATCTTTCCGTATGCTAGCCCGATGGATTTTGGTCTTTTTCGATCCGCGAAAAATCCTCTCTTGGAAGTATGTAGTACGCTACATCAGCCATTGGCGGCGTTTCTCTGCCATGTCCGGCGAGCCTCTGCAGTTGGCTGATAGCTACCCTTGTCTTTCTGACTGGGTATCCTCAACACCTTACGACCCGCATTACCTGTACCAAGGGGGCTGGTTGGCGCGGCGCATTGCCGTTGCGCGGCCAGAACTGCATGTGGATGTCGGGTCCAGTGTCCAGACACTGAGTGTGCTGAGTGCTCAAGTGCCAATCATTTTCGTGGATTACCGTCCCTTGAAGGCGAACCTCGACAATTTGATTTGCGTAGGTGGTAACATCGTCTCCTTGCCTTTCGCGGACGCCAGCCTCCAATCAGTGTCTTGTATTCATGTGATCGAGCATATCGGCCTCGGCCGATATGGTGATCCGCTTGATCCCGCTGGGGCGGCCAGTGCAGCGGGAGAGTTGTGGCGCGTTTTGGCGCCAGGTGGTAAACTCTATTTAACTGCGCCCGTTGGACGCGAGCGCGTGTGTTTCAACGCTCACCGCGTGTTTTCACCTTATACCTTTCAGAAGCTGATGCCAGCCCTAACGCTCTTGGAGTTTTCTTGGGTCGGTGATGATGGCAATTTTCATGAGCGAGGTGATCAAGCGGATGCAGCTGTTTGCGATTATGGCTGTGGCATGTACGTATTCGAGAAAACACAATGATCAAGAAACTTCGTAGCATCATGGGACGTAGCCCCTTATTTTCTTTCAACCTGGTAAATCGGGATCGTTGGGTCGCTCAACAGGCAGCGGCATTACCCGCAGGCAGCTTGATACTTGATGTGGGAGCCGGCTCCTGTCCGTACCGCGATCTATTTGCGCATTGCGAATATCGTGCCCAGGATTTTAGCGGACTGCAGCCTGTACAACTGCGCCATGGCGGCTACGGTCTTATCGATTATGTTTGCGACGCGACGGCAATTCCCGTAGAGGACCGTTCCTTCGACGCCGTGCTTTGCACGGAAGTGCTCGAGCATGTGCCTGATCCTCTGGCCGTGGCCCGCGAACTCTCTCGCATACTTAAGCCAGGAGGCATGCTGCTGCTGACGGCGCCTCTAGGTTCGGGTATCCATCAGGAGCCGCACCACTACTATGGTGGCTACACGCCATACTGGTACCGCCATTTTCTGACCCAGCTGGATTTTGAGCACATTGACATAGAAGCCAACGGTGGGAGCTTGAAATTCTTCGGTCAGGAATCCCTACGTTTCCTGAGCTTGTCCCGCCCATTCAGGGCCATAAGTTTTCTGCCAAGTCTAATCTGGCTGCCGATTTGGTTGCTGCTGATGCCCATACTGGGCGGACTTATTCCGGTCTCCGCATACCTTCTTGATCGCTTTGATCGGGAACAGCGCTTCACGGTTGGTTATCACGTGACCGCATGTAAAAAAGCCGAAAGAGGGGGGCTCTCCTAGTGGCATTGGATATGGGCCACACACAGACATCGCATGTAGGCAGGAAGGTGCTGTGCGTCTTCGGTCAGTACAATTACGGTAATGCCGAGCGTGGTGAGGGCTATGAATATTCAAATTTTCTGCCAACCTTTCGCGACTTGGGTTGCGTAGTGGAATTCTTCGACTCTTTCAGTAAGGCGCTCTACAAGGATTTTGCAGATCTAAATCGCCGTCTGCTTGATGCGGTGGATTGCTTTAGGCCAGAGATTGTCTTTGTCGTGCCGATGAACTGTGAAATATGGCTGGAGACATTGGTGCTTATTCGTAAAGCAGGCGCCAGGGTCGTTTTCTGGGGTGCAGATGATTCATGGCGCTATGAACAATTAACACGTTACTTTGCCCCCGAGGTCGATCTTTGGATCACGACTTCACATGAGGCTATGAAAAGGGGGCAGGCCGACGATCTGCGAAATGTGGTGTTGTCGCAGTGGGCGGCCAATGGCGCGCAGCTTCAGATGCCATTACCAGCTAGCGAGTGTCGTTATCAAGTCAGCTTCATCGGGTCTTGTTACGGCAACCGTTCGAAATGGGTGGCAGAACTCCAAGACGTAGGTATAAATGTTGTTTGCTTCGGTTTTGGTTGGCCCAATGGCCCAGTTGATGCTGCCGAGATTCCGCGGATTATTCGCGAGTCGGTGCTAAGTCTGAATTTCGGCGACTCAGGCGTGCATATCCGTGGTGCACGCCTATATCGTAGTCGGCAGATCAAGGCACGTGTGTTCGAAGTTCTGGGGGCTGGCGGCTGCCTATTGACCGAGCCAGCAGAACAACTGGAAGCATATCTAACGCCTGGTTGCGAGATTGAAGTTTTCTCTAGCATCGGTGATCTGGCTGATAAAATCAGATATCTGCTTGCGAACCCGGAATGCCGTGATGCAATGGCATTAGCAGGTTTTCGGAAAACCCGCGACGCCCATACTTATCAGGCCAGATTCACCGAGGGGCTTGCCGCCGTCGCGCCTAGTGTTTGCGGCGCGGTAGATATGAAGGCCTTTGACGCGCTCTCACACCGCCATACAGCAGGTGTGCATTTGCGTACATTCCGCGCAATCTACGTATTTATATTTCAGATGATTTTGGGGCGCGAGCGTGGTAAGCGCGCCGCTAGGCGCGCCCTCTACGAATTGTGCTGGCGCTTTTTCGGCCGTAATACCTATTCGGTCTCGGGTTGGACCGGTAGGTTATTCTATAAAGAGTGTTGATGACAGAAGCCCTTGTCAGCATAGGCATGTCAGTATTTAATGAGGCCGAAACGCTTGGTGTTGCCCTTCGGTCCATGCTGAACCAGACATACAACCGCTGGGAGTTAATCGTCGTTGATGACGGCTCCAGTGACGCTACTGCTGAAATCATTGCTTCCTTTGACGATCCGCGCATCGTTCGCATTTCAGATGGTTATAACAGGGGGTTGCCCATCAGACTGAACCAGGCTGTAGCAATCGCTAGGGGAAAATATTTTGCACGCATGGATGCAGACGATCTGTCATTCCCAGATCGCCTGGAAAAGCAGGTGGCTTATCTTGATGCCCATCCGGACGTTGATTTACTGGGTACGGGGGCGCTTGCTATCGACGGCAACTACGCGCTGATCGGAAAATTCCGTGTGTCGCAGACGCACGAAGAAATTTGTGGCAGACCTTGGGATGGTATTGCTCTTCCACATCCCACTTGGATGGGAAAAACCGAATGGTTCAAAGCGCACCCCTACGATGCTTCGATGCGTCGGGCGCAGGATCAGTTTTTGCTCATAAGTGCCCATCTGGTCAGCCGTTACGCCTGCCTCCATGAGAGCTTGATCGCGTATCGTATCGATCGACCATCTCTAAAAAGCATGCTCATGAAGCGAGGCTATTATGCCGTCGCTCTTTTTAAGCTCGCCGTCGCTCGAGGCCATTGGTTCGCGGGTGGTTTGGCAGCAAGTCGGCAAGCAGCTAAGGCATCTGTAGATATTGTGCTTAGACTGATCAATGCCACTGCGATTTTGGATGGAAAACGTTTCGATTTAGCAGATCAAAATGACTGTGAGCGCTGGGATGCGCTTAGAGTTTCCCTAGATCTCCCAGTTGGTCAGGAAGGTATTGAATGATAAAGTGCGGATGCACTGAGTACACGCCTGTTGTCTGGATGCCCTTATGTGCGGCATAGCAGGCTGGTTGGGGCCAGCGATCAATCAGGATATGGCTCGGCGTATGTTGAAGAGCCTGGAACATAGAGGGCCAGATGACGAAGGTGAATGGCAAGGTAGTCAAGTCTGGTTAGGGCAACGGCGCCTATCGATTGTAGATCTATCATTCGAAGGACACCAGCCGATGGTTTCGGCATCAGGTCGCTTTGTGATCACTTACAACGGTGAAATCTATAACCACCTGGAGTTGCGCGCGGAACTCGAAAAGCTAGGGCACACCTTCAAAGGGCACTCCGACACGGAAATTATGCTAGCAGCCTTTGAAGCCTACGGTATTAGATTTGCGCTTTCACACTTCAATGGCATGTTTGCTTTTGCTGTTTGGGATCAAACAGAACGGGAGCTGACCATAGTTCGCGACCGCATGGGAGAAAAACCTCTCTACTTTGCCGAACGCAATGGCCATTTCGCATTCGCATCTGAACTAACTGCCCTTTGGGAATTGCCCTGGCTAGACAAACGAGTAGATCAACAAGCGTTGGCAAGCTACTTCAGGTATCTCTGTGTCCCAGCACCTACCTCAATCATAAGAGGGGCACGGAAGTTGAGTCCTGGATGCGGATATTCTTGGAAAGCGGGGCGTGGTGAGGCTTTCACGTACTGGAACGTTCGTGGCTCCATCGAGCAGGCACTCTCCTCCCCTATGTCATTAAGCCATTCTCAGGCAGCTGATGAATTGGAGGCCCTTTTGAAGGACGCTGTCCGCATTCGGTTGCGCTCGGATGTACCCTATGGGGCGCTTCTATCTAGCGGTGTGGATTCGTCCTTGGTTACTGCGCTCATGCAGCAGCAGGTCACAACTCCTATTTCTACATTCACCATCGGTTTTCAAGAGAAATCGCATGATGAATCTAGTTATGCCAAAGATATTGCCGCACATCTGGGTACCAATCACACAGAGAAAATAGTGTCGCCTGATGATGTGATTAGGCTCATTCCGGAATTGTCACAACTGCATGATGAGCCATTTGCAGACAGCAGTAGCATTCCCACCTACCTGCTGGCCTGTTTGGCTCGTCAAAAGGTTACGGTGGTCTTGGCCGGTGATGGTGGCGATGAACTATTCGGTGGTTATCCTAGATATTTCTGGGCGAGTCGTATAGAGCAACTGCGTTCAACACTGACACCCGGCGGTGCAGCAGCACTAGGCGGGCTGATCAAGGCGCTGCCGCGCAACTGGTTTGATGCGGTGGACCTACATCTCTTGCAAGGCAGATACGGAGGCGCAAACGGTCTAGGAAATCGGGTTCACCGTCTCGCATCCTATCTCCAATGCGCCCCCGAAGATTTCTACTGCACCATCGTTTCGGCTTGGAAGCGCCCTTCGGTCTTGCTACAGGCTGAAATAGGCGCAGAAGAGATGTTTTCGCCGGTTTTTGATCATCCTACACTGCCTTGGTCATCACGGATGATGGCGTCGGACCAGTTACACTTCCTGCCCGACGATATACTGACCAAGACCGACAGAGCCTCTATGGCTGTTGGACTCGAAATGCGAGCCCCCATGCTAGATCACAGGTTGGTGGAGTTGTCTTGGCGCTTGCCTTTGCAGCTGAAGCTGGCCAACAAAGGGGATGCTGGCAAACTCATCCTCAAGGAGGTGCTTGATCGGTACGTGCCTCGCCAACTCCTGAACCGTTCTAAAATGGGTTTCGGTATTCCCCTTGGGAAATGGCTCCGCAACGAACTACGACCATGGGCCGAAAGCATTTTGACACCGGAAAAACTTAAAAATGCTGGCCTGCAACCGGAAACAGTGATGAAGGTATGGCGAGCGCATATGAATGGGGTGGACCAATTTTCTGAAATTTGGACTGTCCTGATGTGGCTCCAATGGCAGGACAAGTGGCGTGTCACTTTTTGAAGCGCCCAGTTAATCAAGCACCGATGAGATAAAAATGAAAATTGCCCGAATTGCGACGGTGCCATTCTTTCTTTTCAATCACCTGCGTTTACAAATAACTGAATTAGCTAGGGCTGGTCATGATATTGTTCTAATTTCAAGTGCTGGACCAGAAGTGGACAGGTTTAAAGAGATTGATGGCGTCCGCTTTGTGCGGATTGAGATTCAGCGGAAGATCTCACTTTTTAAGGATTTTGTCTCACTGTGGCAGTTATACTGCCTGTTTCGCAAGGAGCGGTTTGACATCATTCATACAACAACGCCAAAGGCTGGGCTGCTGGGAGCCATTGCAGCATTTTTGACTAGGGTGCCGATACGCCTCCATACTTTCACTGGGCAAGCTTGGGCTGAAATGCGAGGCCCAAAACGTCAACTGGCCAAACTCGGTGACAAACTGACAGTCGCATTGAATACACGCTGCTACGCAGACAGTAACTCCCAAATAGATTTTATGGTCCAGCAAGGTGTCGCGCGACGAGACGAAGTGCATGTCCTTGGCGCCGGCTCCCTAGCTGGCGTTGATTTGCGACGGTTTAGTGGCAAAGACCCAAATGCCGAAAAGCGCCAGCATCTACATGAGCTCAAAGTCCCTGATGGGCACCTGATTATTACTTTTATAGGCCGCGTGACCGCCGATAAGGGCGTTCGAGAGTTGATCGAAGCATTTCGGGAGCTACAATCTCAAGCACTACCATGTTCGTTGTTGCTGATTGGACCGGAAGAGTATGATGCCCATCTCTTGTATCAAGAGACCAATTTAGCTGATTTGGCTAACGTTTATCTACTTGGGTACCAGCCAAACCCGGAGCGTTGGCTTGCGGTGACCGACATCTTGTGTCTGCCCAGTTTTCGAGAGGGGTTTGGCAACGTGGTCGTCGAGGCAGCTGCAATGGGTGTGCCAACTGTAGGTACTGCTATTCCGGGTCTCATAGACGCTGTTGTCAATAACGAGACAGGAATCTTGGTTCCATCCAAAAACGTACCCGCACTAACTCAGGCGTTGACTAAGTTGCTGGTAGATGCTGATCTGCGTTCTGCGATGAGTGCGCAAGCTTACCTCAGAGCACGCGAGCAATTCGATGCTAGTAAGTTGAACGCGCTGCTAATTGAAGAATACAGCGCGCTTCGTGACGAGTATTTGTCGTGAATGTATTCGTCGCCGGTGTCTTTTTAATCGCGCGATTTTGCTATGTGTCGCTCGCCGCTTTCGCTCAGCAGTAATATGCTCGCTAGATAACGACTTAACCCGTGAGGACACTTTGTTTTTCGCCCGACCTCAAATAATGAAATTCGATAAGGAAGCACTCCTAGTTTTTCTTGTCGCTGCAGGCATCCTGTTTCCACTGTTTTTCACTATAAGCGGGGGCATATATAGGGTTCCCTACACGCTTCCAGATTCTGGAGGGGTGATCACAACTCTGCCTCTGCCGATGTCTATTCTCGTTTGCCTTTGCTTACTGGCATGGCGGTTGCGACTGTTTTTGTTAGCATGGCCAGCTGTGATCATGATTATTGGCACTGCCATGGCCCTCGGCTTTTCTCTGGTACTAGCGGGTGATGGAGTGACCCCTTTAAACCGAAAGGTGGTCATGACAGCCCAAGTGATGTTACCATTAATTGGCTTGTGTGTTGGCATGACCATATCCAAGCAACCTAAAGCGGTTGCTTGGGCTTTCATGGTCGTGTTAATTGTCATTGTGCCGTTTCAGTTATGGGCAACTTGGTATCAGTATGAGGTTGTCAATTATCTCGCCGATTACTTGTATCTCTTTACGATCTACTCCCATATCCAGTATGTGCCGGTCATTTTTGTTTGTGCATATATATATGTGCTTTATGTGCTTTGGGATAAAAACTCTGTTGCTTTGTCACTGCTCGGCTGTTTGATGCTTCTTTATGTTGCAAGGAGCAATCAATATCTGGCGATGGGGGCTTTGGTAATAGGAATGCTTGGTTTCCTGGTCAACAGGGTTGCAGCCCGTTTCCGTCCGGGTTTCATTGCATTGGCACTGCTGATGCTGGTCGGTTGTGTGACCACTACGGTTGGTTATGCTGTGAAACACCAAGATACACTTCCATCGATTGCAAAAATTTTTGCTCCGGCTTTCAGCAAGTTTGCCCCCCTTCTGGCGGGGGAGATTCCACCGAACGTGCAAGAACGTCTCGAAGACTGGCGTTTATTCGGCAGCAGAATCATCGAGACGCCTAGAGCCTTTGTCGTCGGACGCCCGGAGCCGATGCCGCGGGAAATTCGCACAAGCCCGCACAACTGGTACCTGGATATCGCTCATACCTTTGGTTTGGTCGGATTGCTTCCATTCACTTTGCTGATTAGTTACACGATACGCCTTTTATGGGTCAATCTTCGCGATCTGCCTGGGGAGCTTCGCTGGCTGGCTTCAATCGTGGCTTTCCTCGTGTTGATTGATAGCAATTTCAAGGTGACACTTCGACAGCCCTACCCAGGTATCTTTGCGTTCTTTTTGTGGGGAATGTTATTGCAGCAACTGCATACCGTTCGTAGTTTAAAGTGGAAGCGTAATTGAGAAAGGCTTTTGTCACCGCTGCAGGCATATTCGGTGCCGCATTTTGCTGGCTAATGAGTTTCAAGGTGCTTGCACTTTGGGTGGGTCCCGAGGGGGTTGGGCTCTTTGCCCAGTTGCGGCAGATAATTCAGACTGCTACTATTGGGGCTACATTTGGGGGGACAAACCTAGTTGTACAAGGGTTGGCCGCGCGTGACAATAAAGCCGCGCGTTTGGTTTTTCGTCAAGAAGCCTTTCGACTGACCTGTGTAGCGGGAATTACACTTGGAGCATTGATGGTGCTTCTTGCACCGCAAATCGCCTTGCTAACTCTCTCGACAAACGATCCTGAACTGGTGTTGATAATTCGCTGGCTGGCTTTAGCCGTGATCATCAATGTTGCGGCTACCTACCTCATGGCGGTGTTGAACGGTTACCGTGCTTTTGGATATCTGGCGCTTGCCCAAGTTCTTAGTCCACTCGTGATGACCCTGATCCTATTTGCTGGCTGGTTGGGGGGTAAAGTCAGTGCATCATCCATCGTGACTATTGGTTTCTTGGCAGGATTTGGCGTTTCTATGCTGGTCGGCTTTCTAGGGGTTGAACGTCTCTCTAGAGACAATCATCAGATTGCTGCCAATGTAGATCAGCACGAGATACGAAAGGAAAGACGCGAGTTACTGCACTTCGCCATTTCCTCTTTGGTGGCTGCATTGTCTTCTGTAGTGACCCTTCTGATAATCCGCGCGTGGATTATAGAAGCCCAAGGTCTAATATTTGTGGGTCTGTTCGAGGTGGGCTGGACGCTTACGTTCAATTATATGACTCTATTCCTGACAGCCTGTAATATCATTTACCTGCCAACCCTTTCTGCAGCGAAGGATCCCGCGGCACAGCGAGCCTGTATCCTGAAGATGGCCTATTTGGTCCTCAGCGGCAGCCTCATCGTCGGTTGTGGTCTCACGATCTGGCCGCTGAGCGTGATCTCGCTTTTGTACAGCCCCGACTTTTTTGCGGCCAGAGAGGTTCTCGTGGTTTTGGTGGTGGCCATCATCGTGCGGGGGGTTTCTTGGGTCTATGGCACGCTGATGGTGGCCACTCGAAGCTCGCGAGCTATTGTTTTGTCGGAGTTGATGTTAAATCTTTTATTGTTGATGGGTACGAAATTGGTGCTTCACAATCGCGGATCACTTGCCGACCTGGGTTGGGCTATTGTCTTGCCCCACCTTTTTTATCTGGTGTTCGTTATCGAGTTTGTCCGGAATCGAAATCCGCTGCTGCGTCGACGATATGTCTGGCCGTTAGTGTTTTTGGGTATCGCCCCCCTGATCTGGTCGATACTCGTCGCGGGTACTTCGGCTCGGTCGCTGCTGTGGCCAAGCATGCTGGCGATCATGTTGACCACCATGGGGTGCGTCTTAGTTTATCGGCGCCTAGCACTGTGAATAAGTTGCGTGCCGACCTGCTGCGTTTTAGGCGTCTGATTAATGGCGATGGGTTGACGCCCCTGAGCCCATTTCGCCTCTGGCTAACTTGCCTGCATCCGCGGGTGGTGCCCGTAACTCTGGTAAGGCTTGCCGAAATATTGGATAGATTCGGATGGGGTCGCCTAGCGAAACTCGTTGCGATGACAAACGTCGTCATCTTTGGATTGGAGGTCTCGCCCAAGGTGTCTATCGGCGGTGGGCTATTTCTTCCGCACACCGTAGGGACGGTGGTCGGCGCTGATCGTATTGGTGAGAACTGCACCATACTCCAAGGGGTGACGCTGGGCGCAGCAGAAATGGATTTGGTCTACACGCGGGAAACCCGGCCGATCATTGGCAATCATGTATTCATCGGCGCAGGTGCCAAGGTTATTGGACGAGTTACCGTGGGGGATTATGCGAAAATCGGCGCCAATGCTGTAGTCGTGAAGGATGTCCCCAACCATGCCGTGGCTACCGGTATACCTGCTACGTGTATCTTGCCGTCTGATAGCCCTGGGATCGGATCAGAATGAACCCCTTGCGCCTGTCCGCCTCAATGGTCCTCTATCGCTCTGACTTGAGAATTGTCTCGCGCGCATTATCTGCCTTGCAGATTGCGGGTCATTTCGCAAAGAAGAAAATCCCGCACGACTTGAGTGTTACTATCGTCGACAACTCTGACGATACGGTGTTTTTCAACCGGCTTACCGGGTGGCTTAATGAACTGCGCGTGCAGATGCCTGACTGGCAAGTCAATTTGATTCGAGCCCCCGGCAACCTGGGTTATGGTCGTGGTAATAATCTCGTGATTGAGACTATCGAATCGGACTACCACTTGGTCATCAATCCTGACGTGTTTGTGGAGGAAGGTAGCCTCTTTGAGGCTGTGCGCTACTTGCATGAAAACCCGGACGTAGGATTAATTACCCCGGCTATCTTTGACGGAGATGGGCGGAGACAGTACCTGTGCAAGCGGAACCCATACCTCCTTATTATGTTCCTAAGATGTTTTTCGTCTCAGTGGCTGCAAAAGATATTCAAGTCGTTCATGAATGAATTTGAGATGCTCGACTGTGACTACGACAGGGAGATTCACCAAGTAGAGTATCCGACGGGAAGCTGCATGTTCTTTAGGACAACCGCTCTGAAGATGGTCAGCGGTTTTGATCCGAAAATATTTCTTCACTATGAGGACGCAGATATTGGTCGGCGTTTGCTCTCCATCACGCGCACCGTCTATGTCCCCAAAGTGGCTGTAACGCATCTCTGGGCTAGGGAGACTCACAAGTCACTACTTATAAAATGGTTTACCATCAAGTCGGGGTATTACTACTGGCGAAAGTGGGGCGGGGTGTTTGGTTCGACGTCTACTCAGGAAGTGCCTTTAAGCCTGAAAAGTGGGCCGCAAACTGTTTCGTTGTGTTTGCCTGAGGGCCACGGGCGGCGCGTGTTGGTTACAGGTGCGAATGGGTTCGTAGGCTCTGCTCTCTGTAAGTATCTTGCCGGGCAGGGATACACGGTTCTGGCTGTGGTCCGCACTGTGGATGCCATATCGCAGGAAAATAGGACAAATTGCAAATATATTCAGCTTGGGAACTTGGATGCCAATACAGATTGGTCAGTCCATCTGCAGGGGGTCGATGCTATTGTGCATCTGGTGGCTCGTGTGCATGTAATAGAGAACACCTCATCAGACCAGCTGACAGATTATCGAAAAGAACATGTTGATTTGACTCTGAATCTTGCGCGCCAGGCGGCAAATGCAAACGTACGAAGATTCGTGTTTCTTAGTTCGATTAAGGTGAATGGTGAAGCTACCCCCTTTGGGCAGCCTTTTCTTGCGGATGACATACCTGTACCGAAAGATCCCTATGGTGCGGTTAAGCTTGAGTGCGAGAATGCACTATTGGAAATTTCAAAGATTTCTGCATTGGAAGTGTCTATAATTCGTTCGCCCTTAGTTTATGGTAAGGGCGTGAAAGCCAACTTCAAAAAAATGATGTATTCGCTGGTGCGCGGTGTACCGCTGCCACTGGCCGCAGTGACCCAAAATCGTCGTAGTTTTATCGCACTGGACAACCTTATGGACTTGATCGTGACGTGCTTGCACCACTCTGCAGCAGCCAACCAGATTTTCTTGGCGAGTGACGGGGAAGACCTTTCAACGGCACAACTGCTCAAGCGCATGGGCGCCGCCATGGGGCTTCCGGCGCGACTTATTTACGCACCGCCAGCGTTGTTGAAGCTGGTGTCGACTGTATTGAACAAGCAAGACATATATCAGCGCCTGTGTGGCTCATTACAATTGGACATCAAAAAGACCCGCCATCTCTTGGGTTGGACCCCGCCGGTGTCTGTGGATGAGGGGCTCCGGCGTGCCGCTGAAGATTTTCGCACATGAAGCGTTTGTTTGACTTGGCCGTGGCGTTGGTCGCGGCCGTGTTTCTTGCGCTGCCTATCGTGCTTGTCGCGTTGGCTGTCAGGCTGACTTCGCCAGGGCCTGCCCTGTACTGGAGCGACCGCGTGGGTCGTAATAATCGTACTTTCAAGATGCCGAAATTCCGTAGCATGCGTATTGGCGCTCCTCCGATGGCCACACATTTGCTGCAGAACCCAGACCAGTGGCTAACGCCTATCGGTTCTTTTCTACGGAAGTCTAGCTTAGACGAATTGCCCCAGTTATGGAGTATATTGAAAGGCGACATGAGCTTCGTAGGCCCTCGCCCTGCGCTATTTAATCAACATGACCTTATTGATCTTCGTACTCAAGCTGGCCTTGAAGTTTTGCTTCCCGGTTTAACAGGTTGGGCGCAAGTAAATGGGCGGGATGAATTGAGAATTGAAGAAAAAGTAAGATTTGATATCGAATATATGAAAAATAAGTCAATTTTATTCGATTTAAAAATTATTTGGATAACTGTGTTGAAGGTGGTTCAAAAAAATGGAGTTTCACATTGAAAAATTTTCAATTTGATTTGTCAACATCCATCCTTGCGTTACCGCGCTCAACGAAAAGAATTATTGTCTTAATTGTAGACTTTGGCTTTTGTGTTTTAACTGTATGGATTGCATATTATCTTCGTTTGGGCGAATTTGTACTGCTTGTGGGCAATGCACTCTTGCCAGTATTTTTTTCCTTTATCATTGCTTTGCCAATTTTTATGGTATCAGGGCTCTATCGGGCCATTTTTAGATATAGTGGTTGGCCAGCTTTGCTAGCTGTCGCCCGAGCAATTGTGGTCTATGGTTTAATTTATGCCTCGCTTTTCACAGTAATCGGTATCACCGAAGTTCCTAGGACTATAGGCATTATACAACCGATTTTACTTCTTCTTTTTGTTGGTGCCTCCCGTGCATTTGCGCGGGTGTGGTTGGGCGATCGTTACCAGACAATTTTAAAACGGGCTAAACGAACAAAAGTCCTAATATATGGTGCAGGACAAACAGGTCGGCAGTTAGCTACTGCCATGTCCAATAGTTATGAAATGCAAGTTGCAGGATTTCTTGATGACGATGATCGATTACACGGACAAGTTTTAAATGGACAACCGATTTATAATGCTCTTGACCTTGCCTCACTCGTCGAGATGAAAAATATTAACACTGTTTTATTGGCTATGCCTGGAATTACAAGAAAACGCCGCAACGAAATTCTTGCGCTGATGAGAGAGGCGCATGTCGCTGTCCGGACTTTGCCTAGTGTGACCGATCTGGCGCAAGGGAAAATCGGCGTGTCGGATTTGCGTGATCTTGATATCGATGATTTGCTTGGTCGTGAGCCTGTCGCTCCCAATTATATTTTACTTGCAAAAAATATTGTTCAAAAAACTGTCTTGGTGACCGGTGCCGGCGGCTCAATAGGAAGTGAATTATGTAGACAAATTCTCCTATTGAAACCGCAAAAATTATTGCTGGTGGAGCAAAGTGAGTTTGCTCTTTATAAAATCCATCAAGAGCTTGAGCAAAAAAATACATCTCCGGATATTGTAATCGTACCGTTGCTTGCATCGGCACAGGACAGTGTCAGGATCCACGAGATTTTTTCAACATGGTCGCCAGAAACCGTTTTCCATGCTGCCGCTTACAAACATGTACCTTTGGTCGAACATAATCCTGCCGAAGGAATTAAAAACAATGTCATAGGCACTTTGTCTACCGCGCGTGCTGCTATTGAAAACGGTGTTAAAGACTTTGTTTTGATCAGTACGGACAAAGCGGTTCGTCCGACAAATGTGATGGGTGCAAGCAAACGTCTTGCTGAATTGGTTTTGCAAGCATTGTCAGAAACACAAAAATTGACACGATTTACAATGGTGCGTTTTGGGAATGTCCTTGGATCATCAGGATCCGTAGTGCCCAAGTTTAGACAGCAAATTCGCGAAGGGGGTCCGATTACTCTCACGCATCCTGATATTACGCGCTATTTTATGACCATTCCAGAAGCCGCCCAGCTTGTTTTGCAGGCTGGCGCTATGGCAAAGGGTGGGGATGTATTTGTGCTTGATATGGGTCAGCCAGTCAGAATTTATGATTTGGTTGTCAAAATGATTAGCCTGTCCGGTATGACTGTGAAAGATGAAGAGCATCCAGAAGGTGATATCGCAATTGAAATTACGGGTTTGCGTCCGGGTGAAAAGCTCTATGAGGAATTGCTGATTGGTGACAATCCGATGCCTACATCACATCCACGCATTATGAAAGCGAATGAAGATTTTATCGAATGGGCAAAATTAAAGGACCAATTAGGTGCTTTGGAAGTGGCATTGAATGCCAATGATATCAATTTGATCCTTGTGATGTTGCAAGATCTCGTTCTTGGCTATCAGCCAGCGGGTGATATTGTAGACTGGATTTATCTTGAAAATGAAGTCAATATGGGCATTGCATAAAATCATGCTTGGCTGCATAGCATTGTCATTTATTTTTTTAACTTAGGTTAATAATGCTGTTTTATATCACGCCTCGGATTTTTTCAGACCAACGTGGTTGGTTTTCCGAAACATTTCGTATGGACCGTTTTGCCCAATATGCCGGCTCTGTTGTGTTTGCGCAGGATAATCAATCTCTGTCGCGGGACGTTGGAACATTGCGCGGATTGCATTTTCAGCTACCACCACACCCGCAATCCAAGCTTGTTCGGTGTTTGGCGGGTGCCATTTTCGATGTTGCGGTTGATATCCGCAAAGGGTCCCCCACCTATGGACAATGGATTGGGGTTGAGCTGTCAGCGGAAAACGGCAAGCAGCTCTTTATCCCTGCGGGCTTTGCGCATGGCTTTATGACCTTGGAGCCAGACACGATGGTCTTTTATAAAGTATCGGATTATTATGCGCCTGAGTGTGATCGTGGTCTTGCGTGGAATGATCCGACCATTGCGATTGAGTGGCCTTTAGACCGGGGCGCAGCTGTTTTGTCTGTAAAGGATGAAAAGCAACCTTCTTTGCATGATTTTGACTCCCCTTTTGCCTATGACGGGGTACCCATGTCACTGACAGAGGTGGTCCTTTGATGTTGGTTGCTAAAAAATCAATTCTTGTCACTGGTGGGGCAGGGTTTATCGGCTCCGCTTTGGTTCGGCATTTGATCGCTCATACGAGTGACCATGTTCATGTCGTTGATAAACTGACCTATGCGGGTACGCTGACGTCGCTGGACGAAGTCGCAAGTCATTCACGCTTCAGCTTCAGCCGCCTGGATATTTGTGATGCGGATGGTCTTTCGCAAGTGATGGCGCGGGCCGATCCCGATGTGGTCGTTCATCTTGCTGCTGAAAGCCATGTGGATCGCTCGATCGACGGTCCGCGGGCTTTCATCGAGACCAATATGATCGGCACTTATACACTGCTGCAGGCTGCACGGGCGCATTGGGAAAAACTGCCGTCTGCGCGGCGCGATGCGTTTCGATTTCATCATGTATCAACGGACGAAGTGTTCGGTTCTCTTGGTGCAACCGGATATTTTACTGAAGCCACTCCCTATGATCCCCGCTCGCCCTATTCAGCCTCCAAGGCAGGATCAGATCATCTCGTCCAAGCGTGGCATCATACCTATGGCTTGCCGATGACGTTGACCAATTGCTCGAATAATTACGGCCCCTTTCATTTTCCGGAAAAATTGATTCCGCTGATGATTTTGAAAGCGATCGCCGGCGAGGCTTTGCCTGTCTATGGGAAAGGGGACAATATCCGCGACTGGCTCTATGTTGAAGACCATGCGCGGGCCATTCACTGCGTATATGAACGGGGGAAGGTGGGGCATAGTTATAATGTGGGCGGTGATGCCGAGCGCACGAATCTCGTTGTTGTCGAGACCTTGTGTTCGATGCTTGATCATATCCATCCGAGAGCAGACAAACAGTCCTATCATCAGCAGATCAGCTTTGTCAGCGACCGCCCCGGACATGATTTCCGTTATGCGATTGATGCCTCCAAACTGAAATCGGAATTGGGCTGGACACAGAACGAGAGTTTCGAAACAGGGCTCGAAAAAACGGTCAAATGGTATTTGTCTCGACGTGATTGGTGGCAGCCTCTGCTCGAGCGTGGCGCCTCAAGCCGTCGGGGATTGGGGATCAGTACATGATCCTGCTCACCGGTGGATCAGGGCAGGTGGGACGATCAATCCTAGACCATCAGTCTGCTTTGTCTCTCCCCTGTCTTGCGCCCTCAAGCCGTGAGCTTGATTTGGCAGATCGTCAGTCCATCACCGACTATCTCGAATCCCATAAGCTGCGTGCGATTATCAATGCGGGGGCCTATACTGCGGTCGATCAGGCCGAGAATGATATAGAACGCGCATCGGCTATCAATTCTGATGCGCCCGCCACTCTGGCACAGTATTGCAAGGTCAATCTTATTCCGTTGATCCATATTTCAACCGATTATGTTTTCTCCGGTGATAAGAGTACATCTTATGACGAGCATGATGCAACACATCCGCTCAGCGTCTATGGACGTACAAAATTGGCAGGAGAGCAGGCTGTTCTTGCCTCCGGGTGTCGTGCCCTGATCCTGCGCACAGCCTGGGTTGCCAGTCCGTTCGGGAAAAATTTTATCAAGACCATGGTGCGGTTGGCGCAAGAGCGCGGCGAAATCCGCGTAGTGGCTGATCAATATGGCAGTCCGACAGGGGCAAAGGATCTGGCAGAGGTTGCTTTGACCATATTGCCGCAGTTACTGAACAATCATGCCGCCCCGCAGGGGTTGTATCATTGCACCAATACGGGGGAGACGACTTGGGCGCAGCTGGCGCGTGCGGTCATGGCTGCGAGTGCAAGCCTGGGCGGCTCCTCGGCGTCTATTGTGGATATTGCCACCGCCGATTATCCTACGACTGCCAAGCGTCCACATAACTCACGTCTGTCATGTGTTAAATTGCAACGGGACTGGGGTATAACACTCCGACCCTGGCAGGACATGGTTAAAGAGGTTGTTGCAGCCGTGCTGCATGAGGAAGGACAGACGTTATGAAGGGGATCATTCTTGCTGGCGGAGCGGGGACGCGACTGCATCCGGCAACCCTTGCAATCAACAAGCAATTATTGCCGGTCTATGACAAGCCGATGATTTATTATCCGCTCTCGACGCTGATGCTGGGGGGCATCAAGGATATTTTGTTGATCTCTTCACCGGAATTCATTGATAATTATCGTTACTTGCTTGGGGATGGATCACAATGGGGCATAGCTCTTACCTATGCGGTTCAGCCAAAGCCCGAAGGTCTTGCGCAAGCGTTTATTATCGGGCGTGAATTTGTCGGCACGGATGCCGTCACGCTGGTATTGGGCGATAATATTTTTTATGGCGCCAATCTGGGGGACAAACTCCACAAGGCGATGCAGCATCAAACTGGCGCTACGGTTTTTGCCTATCAGGTCGAAGATCCCGAACGTTATGGCGTTGTCTCCTTTGACCAGACAGGGCAGGCGCAATCCATTGTTGAAAAGCCGTCAGCGCCCCAATCCGATTGGGCGGTAACAGGGCTTTATGTCTATGATAATACGGTTCTTGATATCGCAGCCCATGTCAAACCGTCTCCGCGGGGTGAACTGGAAATCACAACGGTGAATGAAATCTATTTGCGTCAGGGCCGGTTGCGCGTCGAGCGCCTTGGCCGCGGTTATGCGTGGCTTGATACGGGCACGCATGACAGCCTTCTGGAGGCATCGGAATTCGTCCGCACGGTACAAAAGCGGCAAGGCATCCAGATCGCCTGTCTTGAAGAAATTGCCTTTGAAAAAGGATTTATCTCCGCGCAACAATTACGCGCGTGTGGCGAGGCCTTGGCCAAAACCAACTATGGTCAATATATTTTGAAAATTGCCCGTAGAATTAAAGGTTAATATTTGTCCATGACACAAAGTGATCATCAAACCTATTATAAAAACGAAGTGGGTGATCGTCCTTGGGGACGCTGGACCGTGCTTGATGCAGGAGCTGGTTTTACGGTTAAAAAAATTGAAATTGAGCCCGGACATCGCCTGTCTTTGCAATACCATCATCACCGGTCTGAACATTGGTTGGTCATTGAGGGTGAGGGCGAAGTAGAAATCGATGATAAAAAGATTTCAATCGCGCAACGCTCCCACGTGCATATTCCTCTCAAAGCCGTGCATCGTGTGAAAAATACAGGTGATGCCGTGTTGATTATTTTGGAATTGCAACAAGGCGATATTCTCGATGAAGGCGATATCGTGAGGTTGGAAGATGACTATGCGCGTGATGGCTAACGGTTTTGATAAAAGAACAGGGCTGAAATGACACTTCTGATCACCGGCGGTGCGGGTTACATTGGCAGCCACATGGCTTGGCTTTGCCATGATCAAAAAATCCCTTTTGTGGTTATGGATGACCTCTCCACAGGCTTTCGTGATCAATTGCCGCCTGGAACACCCCTTATTGTGGGGGATGTCGCGGATGAAGCGCTTCTGCAATCTATTTTCAATGAGTATTCTGTCACGTCTATCCTGCATTTTGCAGCCAAAATTGTTGTGCCGGACAGTGTCGCGCATCCCTTGGATTATTACCGCAACAATACCGCCAAAGCCTGCGTGCTGATTGATGTTGCGATCAAGCATGGCATTAAAAAATTTGTTTTTTCCTCAACGGCTGCTGTTTATGGTAATGCGCATGATGGCTTATTAAAGGAGGAGTTTATTAAAATTCCGACGTCTCCTTATGGCCATTCCAAATTGATGATTGAGCAAATTCTCTCGGATGCCCATCATGCGCACGGCCTTTCTTTTGTTGTGTTGCGTTATTTCAATGTGGCGGGGGCGGATCCAAAAGGACGCACAGGCCAATCCAACCCGCAGGCTACCCATCTGATCAAGCTTGCTAATTTGGTAGTCCTTGGGCAGCGGCAGGAATTACTCATTTTCGGGGATGATTACGCAACGCCCGATGGAACTTGTATCCGCGATTATATCCATGTGTCCGATCTGGTCACCGCTCATGCCTGTGCTTTGGATCATCTCATGCGAGGGGGGGCATCGCTCACGGCCAATTGCGGCTATGGCAAAGGGTTTTCGGTGCGTGAAGTGATCGAGGCGGTCAAGCAGGTCTCGGGCATTGATTTTCCTGTGCGCGTGGCAGAAAGGCGGGCCGGCGATCCCGCCTCCCTTGTGGCCGATGCAACTTTGGCCCGCACAGTTTTAGGTTGGGTGCCACGCTATAATGATTTGCACATGATTGTTCGTCATGCCCTTGATTGGGAAAAGAAAATTTCACCGCCAAAGCCCTGATTTGCTAGCCAGCCCTGCTGCAATCGTCTATCACTTGTCTGTGTGAATGATGCAAAAGGCCTTGAGCGATGACGATCCTTGTTACGGGCGCCGCAGGATTTATCGGTTTTCATGTGTGTCAGCGGTTACTGGCTGACGGTCATCAGGTCATAGGCCTTGATAATCTCAATGATTATTATTCTGTTGATTTAAAACAGGCCCGCTTGGCGCATTTGACGCCACAGCCCCATTTCCAATTTTATAAAATTGATCTCGCTGACCAGGCAGCCATTGATGGTCTGTTTGCCAGACATGCATTTACCAAAATCATTCATCTCGCGGCACAAGCGGGTGTGCGCTATTCCTTGCAAAATCCGCACTCTTATATCAGTTCCAATCTTGTTGGCTTTTTTCATGTGATCGAAGCTGCGCGTGCCAATCATGTCGGCCATTTTGTGTTTGCCTCGACAAGCTCGGTCTATGGCTCCAATACACATATGCCGTTTTCAACAAGCGATAATACCGATCATCCCGTTTCGCTCTATGCAGCCACCAAAAAATCCAATGAGGCCATCGCGCATTCCTATGCGTTCATGCATGGGTTGCCAGTCACGGGCTTGCGGTTTTTTACAGTCTATGGGCCGTGGGGCAGGCCGGACATGGCCTATTTTCTGTTCACCGATGCGATTGCCAAGGGCCAGCCGCTGACTTTGTTTGATCAGGGCCTTTTGCGACGTGATTTCACCTATATTGATGACATCGTCGAAGGCATTGTGCGGATTGCGCAACAACCGCCATCAGCCAATCAGGACTATGATCGCAGCCATCCGGATCCGGCCACGAGCTCAGCCCCCTATCGGGTTTTAAATATCGGCAACCACACACCCGTGCCTGTTAAAGATTTGGTTGCTCTGCTGGAAGAGGCCTTGGGCAAGCAAGCACAAATTGTTCATGCTCCCATGCAAAAAGGCGATGTCGAGGCCACTTTTGCCGATGTAGACCCTTTGACGCAGTTAACGGGTTTCAAACCACAAACCCCTTTGGCAATAGGCATTCGAAATTTTGTATCTTGGTATCAAGCCTATTATAAAATTTGATGGCTTGCGGTCGCGCACCGCCCCTTGCCTTTGCGCCCGTTGTTTCGTCGCGTTAAACTGCAGCATCAAATGACGTGAGAGAGAAGGACAATGTCATGCGCGCTCTAGTCAGCACTTCAATCGGCGGACCGGATCAACTGCAGTTGAATTCTTTTCCCGATCCCGTGCCGCAGGCGCATGAGGTTTTGGTGGACGTCAAAGCCTGCGGTGTAAACTTTCCCGATACACTCATTATCCGTGACCAATACCAGATCAAACCCGAGCGCCCCTTTGCGCCGGGGGGTGAATGGGCGGGGGTCGTTGTACAAGTGGGGGCAGCAGTCACGCATCTGAAACCGGGTGATCGCATCGCCGCCACAACGCTTTATGGCGGCATGTGCGAAAGGCGCGTGGTAGACGCAAGTGCTTGTATTCCCATTCCCGATGCGATGCCCTTTGCGGATGCGGCGAGTTTTTTCCTGACCTATGCCACCACTTATTATGGTCTTAAATTACGCGGTGAGATCAAGCGCGATGAAACGCTTTTGATCTTGGGGGCTACTGGCGGTTTGGGACTTGCAGCCATCGAACTCGGAAAATATTTTGGTGCGCGCGTCATTGCCGGCGTATCGTCTGAAGATAAAGCGGCCATTGCGAAAAGTGCGGGTGCCGATGATGTCTTGATTTATCCCCGTAGCGTGGAGGGAACCGAGGCTGTGCGCGCGCTCTCCGCACAGATAAAACAAATCTGTGGTGGTGAGGGGGTTGATCTTGTGTATGACAGCCTCGGTGGTTCCTATACGGAAGCGGCCTTGCGGGCCATGCGGCGTTATGGCCGCTTACTCGTCATCGGATTTGTCGCGGGCATTCCGAAAGTGCCGACCAATCTCATTTTATTAAAATCTTGTCAGCTGGTTGGCGTGTCCTATGGTGGCTTTAGCCGGCAGGACAGCATGGGGCATCTGGATATTTGCAAGGCGTTGATTACGCTCTACCAGCAAAACATTATCCGGCCTCATATCACGGCCCATTTTCCATTGGAGCGGGGAGGAGAGGCTATTTCCTTGTTGGAAACGCGTCAGGCTATTGGCAAAATCGTGGTTGATGTGCAAAGCTGAATGCGAATAAGGCGAATAGTATTTTGTTCGGCAGATGAACAGCTTATCGGTTTTCACAACAGGCAAACATGACCCTTCAACTCACCGGCGCCACGCGTCTTTATATCATCATCGGCGATCCGATTGTGCAGGTCAAATCTCCCGGTGGTATGACAGCGGGCTTTGCAGCGCGCGGCCATGACGGCATCATGGTGCCGGTGCAAGTCAAGCCGGAGGATCTGGCCGATTGTCTGGCACTGGCCTCTCGTCTTGGTAATCTCGACGGGATTATTGCAACGATCCCGCATAAATTCTCTTGTCTGTCTTATTGCAAGACCTTGTCTGATCGCGCCGGTTTTATCACTTCGGTCAATATGATGCGGCGCAATGCCGATGGCTCATGGCATGGTGATATGTCGGATGGCTATGGGTTCATGCAGGCCTGCCGGAATCAAGGTTTCGAAGCCAAAGGCAAATCAGCGCTGTTGATTGGTGCGGGCGGTGCCGGTTCTGCGATTGCCTATGAATTGGTGGATCGCGGTGTCACGAAACTTGCGGTATTCGATCCCGATCAGGTGCGGCGGGATGGTTTGATTGCGCGGCTATCGGCGCTCGGCAAGGCGGATATTGTGGCTGGCACACCCGATCCTGCAGGCTTTGATTTTGTGGCCAATGCCAGCCCGGTTGGCATGAAACCATTCGATCCATTGCCGATCTTGGTCGAGAACTTGTCGAAAGACACTTTTGTCGGCTGTGTGATCACCCAGCCTGATCCCTCGCCGCTTGTGGCAGCATCGCGCGCCAAGGGCTGCAAAACCTCAACCGGTGTTGAAATGTATCAATCGGTCCAAGGCATGATGCTCGATTTCTTCTTGTCGAAATAGAAAAAGAGAGGGACTGGCTGTGGCACTCCGTTCTCTCGCCGATATTCCAGAACAAACAACTTATGATGTGATTGTGGTAGGAGCGGGCGGCGCTGGGATGGCGGCCGCACTTTTTGCAGCCCTTGCCAAGCAGCGTGTTCTGCTGATTGAGCGCACGCCTTATGTCGGCGGCACCACGGCCTTGTCGGGCGCCACCACTTGGGTGCCCAACAGTCAGCATGCGCATAAGGTCAATAAAACCGACACGCCGGAGGCGGCGCGTGCTTTTCTCGATGGCGTTGTCGGAAATCATGCGCCTTCGGCTTTGCGCGAGGCGTTTTTGCAAAGCGGGCCGGAGGCCATTGCCACGCTGGAAGCAAAAAGCCATGTGCATTTCAGGCCCTATCCGCATCACCCCGATTACGAGCAGCAGATCGAGGGGGCAACCACCTGCGGGCGCGCTTTGGAGCCATTGCCTTTTGATGGCCGCCTTTTGGGCAAGGCGCTGGCGCTGATCCGTCCGCCCATTCCTGAATTTACTATTTTTGGCGGGATGATGGTGGATCGCACCGATATCGGGCATTTGCTCAACCTCACCAAAAAATTCGCATCGTTCAAGCATGCTTTTAAAATCCTGTCGCTTTATGCGCTGGATCGCTTGCGCGGTTCGGCGCGGGGATCACGCCTTGTTATGGGCAATGCGCTGATCGGCCGCTTACTCAAGTCTTTGCTCGATCACAAAGTCGATCTGGTTCTTGAAACCGAGGTGCAAACACTGCTGACCGATCACGATCGTGTCACGGGCGTGGTGGCAAAACAGGATGCTGTGATCCGCACGCTGAACGCCTCGCAAGGTGTCGTTTTGGCAGCAGGTGGGTTCAACCATCATCCGCAAAAACGCAAAGCCTTGTTGCATTCGCCTGTGACCGAATATTCGCCCGCAGCACCGGGGCATTGGGGCGGCATGCAGGATTTGGCCTTGGCTATTGGCGCCCATTTTGCCGATGGCGGGGCCGATCATGTTTTTTGGGCGCCGGTATCGATCAAAAAGCGCGCGGATGGGTCCACGGCGGTCTTTCCGCATTTTGTCATGGATCGCTCGAAACCCGGCACGGTCTGCGTCGATCAGACTGGCGCCCGCTTTACCAATGAATCGCAATCATATCATTTGTTTGTGCGTGCCATGCTGGAGGCAAACAAGACCACACCCACCGTGCCTGCTTTCATCGTGACTGATGCCAAGGGGCTTTTGAAATACGGGCTCGGCATGGTCCGTATGGGAACCAAAAATCCGCAAAGTTTTATCGATGAGGGCTATTTGCTCACAGGCAGTAGCATTGAGGAACTGGCCCTCAGCATCGGCGCTGATCCGCAGGTGCTTGCACAAACCATTGCCGATATGAACCGCTTTGCCGAAAGCGGCGTGGATCCGCAATTTGGACGCGGCTCAACGGCCTATCACCGCGCCAATGGCGATGCCACGCATGACGGCCCCAATCCCTGTCTGGGGCCCATCCAAGCAGCCCCCTTTTATGCGGTGAAACTCTATCCCGGCGATATTGGTGCGGCGTCTGGTCTTGCGATCAATGGCGATGCGCAGGTATTGCGGGAAGGCGGGCAGGCGATTGCCGGTCTTTATGCCTGCGGCAATGAGGCGCAATCGATTGCAGGCGGCACCTATCCGGGGCCGGGCATTACCATCGGCCCTGCAATCACCTTTGCCTATCGCGCGATGACTCATTGCGTTGGGGAGACGGCATGAGCGCGTCATCCCTTCACGCTGATTTGGTTGTCGTTGGCTCTGGCGCGTCAGGGCTGACGGCTGCTTTCACGGCGGCCTCTTTGGGGCTTGATGTGGTGGTGGTCGAAAAAGAACCGCAATTGGGCGGCACGTCCGCATGGTCTGGGGGCTGGATGTGGATCCCGCGCAATCCCTTGGCACAAGAGGCAGGCATCGACGAGCCGCTTGAAGCGCCGCTTGACTACTTGCGCCATGAATTGGGCCCGCAATTTGATGAAGCCATGGCGCGACGTTTTCTTGAACAAGGTCCGCGCATGATCGCCTTCTTGCGGGATGAGGCGAAGATGACCTTTGTTGATGGAAACAAGATCCCTGATTTCCATGACAAGACCCCGGGAGCCGGATTGGGCGGACGATCACTCTGCGCCGCTCCATTTGACGGACGCCGATTGGGCGCGCGGTTGAAAGATGTGCGTGAGCCTTTGCCCGAAATATCGCCTTTCGGCATGGGCATTGCGTCGGGTCTTGATTTGAAAAATTTCTTCGATGCCTTCCTGAAACCCAAAGCCTTTTGGCATGTGACCAAACGCGTCGTCCGGCACTGGCTGGATGTCGTCATCCATGGGCGGGGGATGCATCTTGTGAATGGCAATGCGCTGGTGGCGCAATTGCTGGCAGCCCTTGATGCCCGTGGCGTCAAGATTTTATTGCAATGCCCTGTTGTGTCTTTGATACAAAGCGAGGGCCGGATCACGGGTGTGAAAACCGCGCAAGGCGTGATCACATCACGCTGCGGTGTGGTACTGGCAGCGGGTGGCTTTCCGCATGATCTCGCGCGTAAGGCCGCACTCTTTCCCCATGCGCCCACTGGCCATGAACATCATTCTGCAGCACCGCTCACCAATACGGGCGATGGTCTTCGGTTGGGCGAGGAGGTAGGGGGTCATGTCAGAACCGATCTGGCCCATGCAGGCGCGTGGGCTCCTGTTTCGCTTGTGCCGAACGATAAAGGCCCTGCGGGGCGTTTTCCCCATCTTGTCGAGCGTGCCAAACCGGGCCTGATCATGGTCTTGCGCAATGGGTTGCGCTTTGCCAATGAGGCGGACGCCTATCACGATCTGATGCAGGCCTTGTTTAAGGCCATGCCCGAGGGTGAAGTGCCCGAAGCCTTTATGATTTGCGACCACCGCTTCCAGCGCCGCTATGGCCTTGGTCGGGCGCGGCCGCGTCCCTTTCCGCTCGCCCCTTGGTTAAACAACAGCTATCTGAAACGCGGGCACAGTATTGCGGAACTGGCGCAAGCTTGTGGCATTGATGCGCAAGCCCTCGTGCAAACCGTCACTGAGTATAACCACCATGCGGCGCAAGGCCGTGATCCGGCCTTTCATCGCGGCGAAAGCGCCTATAACCGGATTCAGGGAGAGGCCGATCACAGCCCCAATCCCTGTGTAGCCCCCCTTTTAGAGGCGCCATTCTATGCGGTGAAAATCGTGGCGGGCAGTTTGGGCACCTTTGCCGGACTGAAAACCAATCAGGATGCACAGGTGCTCAGTAAGGCGGGTGAGCCACTTTCTGGCCTTTATGCCGTGGGCAATGATATGGCCAGCATGATGGGCGGGCATTATCCGGCTGGGGGGATTACGCTGGGGCCGGGGATGACCTTCGGTTTTATCGCCGCCCACCACGCCAGCGGCGTGCCCTTGGCCAATAATCGTTGAAAAAACAGATTTATTTCCCGCTTTGGGGTTAAATAGGCTATAAATTATTTGGTTTTACATTTTTAGACTGCGCATCCGTTCTATAGAGTAGGGGTAAGAGAATCACAGCGCCTTCCCCCAATTGTGACTTGGAACAAGAACGACCTATTCGCGGAGCATAAGATGAACGACGTGCAAGTATTAAGGAAGATGGCTCTGGAAATCGTGAAGGCAGAAGCGCTCGATAAGTTGTTGCTGATTGCCTATCTTGAAACCAAAAATTATGACGACTTGCGGCGGACCAATCCAACGGGTGACTGGAATATCGGCCTGAAAAATGTCAATGCCGAAGACATCGTTGATGATGACGAGAAAAATACTCGCTACAAGGCCGTTACGTTTTTTGTCAAAGACTATAAAGTCAAAATTGGCGGTTACCGCTTCCGCTCTTCTAATCCCAATGAATTGAAGTTTTTCGAGAAGATCAAATTTTTCCTGTTCGAGGAGGTGATCCTTGATATTGATTATGAATTGCTGCGCGATCCCAAAGGCATTGCGGATTATCAATTCAAAAATATCGAAGAGTTTCACAAAGATGACCGCACCAAGATCGTTTTGGAAAATATTTACAAATTGATTTTGGAAAAACAGGCGCGGGAAGAAGAAGCGAAGAAAAATATCGTCGTGAAAAAAACACGCGACAAATTCACATTTTGACAACAGCCTTTTAAAACAGGCTGCCTTGTCTTGGCGGCGACTGCGGCTCGTCTGGCAACAGGATCATGTGCTCATCGGGCCATGGTTTTTGCAGCCCTAATGCCGCCTCGGTGCTGCCTTCGAGCCACAGGTTGTAATCCTCTGGCCGCAGCATTACTGGCATGGCTTTTTGATGGATCGGTTTGACCAAGCCATTGGGGGATGTCGTCAAAATCGCAAAAACGTGGTGGGTTCCCTCGACCTTGTTGCGGCTTGTTCCGCGCACTCCCTGCCACGGTCTCCAGACGCCTGCGAAAGCAAAGAGCGGCATTGCCTGATCAAGCGCAAACCAGCAGGCGCGTTTTCGACCCGTCAAGGGATCCGGTGCATCGCTATATTCACAAAACCGCGTCACTGGCACCAGACACCGCTGGCCTGTTTGAAGCCAATCCTGCCAGAAGGTGCTGTTGAGATTGCGCACATTGGTCACGAGGTCTGAGGCATGCGGTGGCGGTGGAAACCCCCAACGCATCGGTGTGATCACACGCTGTCCCGCTTTGTTGATCACCACCGGCGCCATGCTGTCGGGATAGATCAGACGCGCCATGCCATCAGCCGAAGGGTCTGGCGTCTCTGTCTGGAAATGTTCGCTTTGTGCCTGAAGCGATTGCTCAACCGCGAAACGATTGCACATCTTATGTCTACGCCTCTTGCTGAACGACGGATCCGTTTTTGCGGGTCAGCGGAGTGATTTGTTCGAGCGTAAGCAGGCGGGCGGAATTGCTCAGAAACAATAATTCAGACCCGACATGAATGAAGGCCGCCAAAAGCGGATTGAGATAGCCAAAGGCTGCCATGCCGATACCAATCGCATCCACCAACAAGGTGCCTACAAAATTCTGCCAGATGATGCTGCGGGTCTGGCGGGCGATACGGATGGTTTCGACAAGTTTGAGCAAGTCATTGCCGATCAGGACAACCTGCGCACTTTCTTTGGCAATGTCGGTGCCCGATCCCATGGCAATGCCGATGGTGGCTGCACTGAGGGCCGGTGCGTCATTGACCCCGTCGCCCACCATGGCCACGGCATGCTTTTGTGACACCAACGCGCGGACATAAGCGAGCTTGTCTTCTGGCAGCAAATCCGCGCGGTAATCGGCGATATTCAGTGTCTTGGCCACCTGTTGCGCGACAGTCTCGATATCACCTGTGAGTAAGACTGTTTTCACGCCCATGTCGGCAAAGGCTTGCATGGCCGCAGCGGCTTCCGGTCTGACATGGTCCGCCACATCGATATGGCCTGCAAAACAATTATCAATGGCCACCAGGATGTCCGATCCTGTGCTGACCGTCTGGCGTTCGGGAACCGAGATATTCGCTTCCGTCAGTAATTTCCGGTTACCCACACGCAGGATGTGCGGGCCTACGGTCGCGGTGATGCCGCGCCCGAGCTGATAGCTGAACGCGCTTGGCTCAATGATGCTGATGTTTCGTTCTTGGGCCGCCAGTATAACCGCCCGTGCCAAAGGATGTTCCGAATGCAGTTCCGCGGAGGCTGCAAGCGCCAATACTTTATCAGCGTCAAACCCATCGGCAAGAGACAGGCCGCACATGCGGGGTTCGCCAAAGGTCAGCGTACCGGTTTTATCAAGAATCACCGTGTCGATGCGCCCTAATGTTTCGAGGTGAATACCACCTTTGATGATCGAGCCAAGGCGCGCCGCCCGCCCAATGCCACCCAAAATCGCCAAGGTAGTTCCCGCTGCAATCCCGCAGGCCCCTGCCACAATGATCACGGAAATGGTGTCGCGCAAATCGCGGGTCAGCCAAAAGGTGAGGGCTGCGGCGGCAAAGGAGAAATAGACGAGATAGCCCGCAAGCTGGTCAGCGATTTTTTGAACGGGCGCGCGTGTTTGCTCGGCTGCTTCCACCGCTTCGATAATGCGCCCGAAGCTAGTGTCGCGTCCCACCCGTTCCACCAAAATTTCGAGCGTGCCCATCTGATTGATGGAGCCTGCATAAATCAGGCTATCGACGGATTTTTCCGCAGGCATCGATTCACCGGTGATGCGTGATTGATCCATATAGGAATGGCCGGCGATAACGCGGCCATCCACCGGCGCCTTTTCCCCCGGACTTAACAAAACGGCATCGCCGGGCACAATTTCTTCGATCGCTATAATCTCGATGATAGCGTTGCGGCGCACGCGTGCTTCGGGCGGAATGAAATCAACGAGATCCTTAATGGCGGTGCGGCCGCGCGACAGCGTGATATGTTCCAACTCCTCCGCAATGAGCACAAACAAGCTCACCACAAGGGCTGTGAAATATTCGGATATGGCCGCTGCAGAGATAATGGCGATGCTCATGGATAATTCCATGGTCATGCGGCGGATCAACAGGTTTTCAACCGCCTCATGAAAAATCGGCCAGCCAGAAAACATTAAACAACCGATCCCGATCCATGCAGGCGGGATCTGATCGCTCAAAAGACCAAACCACAAGATCGTCGCCCCGATCACGCCGATCCCGAGGCGCAAAAGGGCCAGCGGTTCAAACGCACGATCGTGATGCACATCGCCCCCTTTGGTTTTGGCAGGCATGTGCACTGTTTCATGGGAGGGTGAAAGCGGTTGCGCGGCTGACATATCATACCCTTTATGGGGACTATGAGCAGATTTGCCCAGACCATGCCCCTCAGACACCATCATTCTAAAGCCCCGTCAGCCGGAAAGAAAGGCAGAGGGATGATGAAAAGAAGTCATTTTAATCAAGTGGTTGCAAGTCATAAGCGTGGGTGCCCTCAGGCAAGGGTGTGCTTAGGGGGTTTCCTGTGTCGGAGCCCATGGCTTGCATGTCCCTCACGCTGCGAATCACCTAAAATCTGTCTTTGTTGTTTGTTGAGTTGGTGTGGTGATGGCGTCTTCGGACCAACAGGTGCTCAGAAATGTCCAGCCAGACTGGTTGGCGATTGACGAATATTTGATCAGCTCGCTGGTGATCAAATATGTCTATGCCTATCTCAATACATTCATGGCTTTGGAAATTGCGCATCAAAATGATGTTGCCAAATTTTTTGAAATTTTATGGTTCGAATATTTCCGTAACCGCGACATGCATGATGTGCGTCCCGATATTCCCGACCCGCATGAAGCCTTGGGCATGAGCGCCACGGAATTATCTGATTTGCACGATTATGTCGCCCATCAACTCAAGATGGATATTCTCAATCATCGACAGTTGCGGATGCGCAAAAAGATCGAAATCACCAATCATCTGGACGATGTGTCGTTTGCCATCAAATCCAATATTCTGTTGCGCAGCTTTTGAGTGTGGCCCGCGCGGCTAAGCGCGGGGCAGAATACCAAAGCGTTTCTCAATATCATCGAGGCATTGCAGTAAGCGCTCCATTTCCGACATACCGAAGGGCGTCACCGCTTGCATGGGCTCTTTTTCACCCAACAGCGTGATACCGGCGCGTCTGGCATAAAATCGTTTGCCGTAACACAAGGCCTGATTGATGGTTCTGATCATGAAGACGATGATGGGTAACAAGGCCTCGTGCAAGGCCTCGGCTTGGGCATGGGCTTCGGGCGTATTTTGACGATACAAATCGTATAATCTGACTTGTGCGGCCAGCACATCCGGTGCGGGGATCAAGCCCGAAATGCCAGCCCGCAAATTGGACATGAATTCAATGCCGCCATGTCCGCAAAAGGTTGCCAGCTGACCATTGGTTTTGTCAATGAGGGCTTGCGTTTCAACTGCTGTGCCTTCGGCCTTGATCATCTGGAGATTGGGGTGGTTTTTGTAAAGTCTGACCAAGCCATCAAGAGAGAGATTGAAGGCGAGATTGAAGGGATTATGCTGAATCCCCACAGGGCAGGACAACGCATCAATGGAGTGGCCGAAAAACCGGATCAGCGCCTCTTCGTCTTCCTCCAACTGATTGGGGGGTTGCAGGATAATCAGATCAGCACCCGCCGCGCAGGCCTGTTTGGCAAAACGCGTTTGCTCTTGCGCGCTTTGCTCGCCGATGGTCACCATCAGCGGCACCCGTTTCTGGATAAGGTCTGAGACCATTTCAACAAGAGCGAGGCGCTCTTGTGTTGTGTGCTTTTGCACTTCCGTGATCAGCCCGAGAACCATGATGCCATGGGCGCCTGAGGCAATCACATGCTCGACTTGTCGCTGCATCGCGGCCTGATCGATTCTGCCGTCCTGATGGTGGAAGGCGTAGAGCACGGGATAAAGGCCATGAAAGGGGGATGTGGTCATGAGGGATCTTTTCTGAATAGCATGTCTTCTGACGGCAAAAGCATAAGGCTCAAATCAATGTTTGAGGGCATTTTCAGCCCCGATCATCGCCTATATTGTCCATGCTGTGAAGCATGGCTTATGCAGCGATGGTTTTAAAAAATAGGTCTTTTTTCCTTCGCAGTGCAAAAACTTTTATCCGAAAAAAGATTACTATTATCAGCAAATCGAACGCATTTTTTGAGTTAATTTAATGCATTTTAAAGGGCTTTTGCTTATTTTGGTGTCAATTTTCAGAGAAAAGAATATTTTCCTTTTTTTAAGACAACTTAACACGACTGGCCAGACCCTGATCACAGCATTTCGGAAGCTTCAAGTGGGAAGGTTCAAGTGGTGCCCAGGGACGGGATCGAACCGCCGACACTGCGATTTTCAGTCGCACATTTTTTAAACTAAGTTATTGAATTTATTGAGTCCGTTTGACACTTTTAGATGAAACAGGCTCTAAATAAATCAAAGACTTAGAAAGAAACTGTCAAATTATTTTGATCTTATATTTTGTTATGAAATTTGAGGATAATAATACATTTTCTTAATATTGAATTTCTTAATATTTTTTTGTTTTATTTTGGAATTTTATTTGTTAGTGAGGGTATATTATTTCAAAAGACTTTATTTAGGTTTCTTTTTATTTTTGATATAATTAATTATGTTTTCAATTTAATATTCTTATAATTCATGCTCGACATCATTTATTATTTTGCAATATCAACATACTAGAGTTATTTAATAGTTTTTTCAGAAATTATCAGAAAGCATCTCAATTTTTGATGATTGATTTAATTAAATTATGTACTATCAATATTTTAGGTGATTATTCGGAATCAAGTCACCGCTTAATCTGACAGCGCAATTAACAGGGGTTCAACGTCAAATAATATATCAATGATTGGTTTTTTTGTAATTGATATCAATGTTTTATGTACTATTAGCCGATCTTTTCGGAATACGACGTATTTGTCTATTTTCTTGTCATTGACTATGTTAAACTCTTTAATGGCACAGAATATTAGGGATATTAATGCAGGAACTTTAGGTGGTTCTTTGTACAACCAAATTATAACAAATTTCCCCCCACCTGTATTGCCAAAAGTAGGGCCTGAACAACCTGTTTTTAAGTCCGAAATGTTAAAAGGTAATGGAATTAGAATTTTTGTTAAAAAATTCAACTTCATCGGGAATTTTTTAATTTCAAAAAATATCATCGACAAAGAAGTTCAAGCTTATTTAAATCGAGAATTGACATTCGCAGATCTAAAAAATGTTGCTGCAATCATATCGGATATGTACCGAAATCAAGGTTACATAGCAACTGTGGTATTGCCGGAACAAGATGTAACAAGCGGTGTAGTCAATTTAAAGATTATTGAGGCAAGATTTTCAGGCGTTGTCTTCGATAGCAATAATAATACGCGATTAAACAATAATTTGATTAAAAACAGAATTGAAAGAATCCAACCAGTAGGTAACCCTGTTAATACGCGAATCATAAACGAAGGCTTACTCATTTCACAAGATTTATCTGGCGTAACTTTATCTGGAGGGTTGATACAAGGGGTTGATGACGGAGAAACTGGTTTCAGTGTATTCGTAAAAGACAAAGATATTATTTCAGGTGATATTGGATTTAATAATAATGGGGGTAGATCTACTGGTGCAAATCAATTAACCGCAAGCCTTAATGCCAGCAACGGCATTGGTTCTGGAGAGCAAGTAAATTTAAATCTTCTAAGATCTGTAGGTTCAGAATTTGCTAAAATTGGATTTAGTTTACCTGTCTATGAAACAGGATTAAAATTTAGTTCCAATGCAAGCTACATGGATTATAAGGTTGTAGCTCCTGAATTAAGTTTTGGTGATTTTAATGGCACGTCTTCAACTGCAGGTTTTGAACTGAGCCAACCTCTGTTACGATCAGATAAATTTAATATCATTATTTCATCAGGCATTGATGCAAAAACTTTTATTAATAAATCCTCAGATGTTATTTTAAGCAATTATAAAATCATTAGTGTGAATGGTTCAGTAAATGCGAATTTATTCGATAATTTATTTAATGAAGGCGTAAGTTCATTAACCGCAGCTTATACTTTTGGTAGAGTTGATCTTTCAGGATCGCCTAATTCACAGCAAGATTTATTAGGGCCACAAACCGCGGGTAATTATTCTAAAATAAAGACATCTATTACGCGTACAGAGAAGTTAACGGAGACAGCATCGATATTTGTTGCAGGCGTTGTGCAAAAAGCATTTAAAAATTTAGACTCATCTGAAAAACTAAGTCTGGGTGGGCCTAGTGGCGTGAGAGCTTATCCCTCGGGAGAGGGTTCAGGAAGTTCAGGTTCAACCATAACAGTTGAACTCAGACAGAAAATACCCACTTTAGAAAAATTAGAGGCATTTACCTTTTTTGATTTTGGTCAAGTCTACGTAAATGAAAAACTATACGATGGAGCAGCAGCTAAAAACACACTAAATTATAAAGGTTATGGATTAGGTTTCAATATAACTGGACCATATGAAGCAACTACAAAAATTGTTTGGTCTCATAGAATTGGAGATAATCCAAATCCCTCCCAAAATGGTAAAGATCAAGATGGTCAAAAACGAGAAGATCGTTTTTGGGTATCTTCGTCTATTAATTATTAGGGGAGGAGATGCTTATTTTATCCAAAAAAATTAAAAAAATATTTAGTATATTTACAATCTTGGCTTATTTAGAGGCCACGACACAATCTCTTTATGCTCAATCAGTTGTTTCCTCTAATAGTTTACCAAATGGAGGTATGGTTTCAGCTGGGCAAGCAAATATTAGTTCATCTGGAAATCCACAAAACCCAAAACTACTTATCAATCAATTGAGCGACCGTTCAATTATAAATTGGAATAGTTTTAATATAGGTTCTAATTCAAGTGTTATTTTTGTTCAGCCGAGCTCTTCTTCCGTAATATTAAATAGGATCAAGGACACTAATCCAAGTCAAATACTAGGCTCAGGACCCATTAAAGGGATT
>CAIJVU010000041.1 GCA_903824185.1 uncultured Hyphomicrobiales bacterium | reverse complement strand
GGGTCGCAGACCGCAAGACGGGGGATCAGGTAAGGTGAATTCACCCCGCGGGATGGTTCTGTCGCGGTCGGGTGTATTCCGGCACCCGGCGACGCTTCGCTGCCGGTGCCTGCAGTTGTCGGGATGGCGATGATCGGGCTTGTTTTATTCGTTATCAAATGTGACTTGCCGAGGTAGTCGATCGCCGATCCGCCATGCGTGCCCGTCACCGCAGTCAGTTTCGCAGTATCAATAACGGATCCACCACCAAGCGCTATCACAGCGTCACATTTTTCGGCCATGTACATTTCTGTCGCGAGGTCGACACAACGAGCCGTTGGATTCTCACGCGTCAGGTCAAAGCATGGAGGATGCCTTCGGGTTCCAAAGGCCGCCAGAATACGGGTCACATGACCGGCTTTCACCAAACCTTGATCTGTTATCAGCAAAGGGTTTTCAATGTGAAGCTTTTCTAAATGCTCTCTTAGAAAAAGGGTCGCATTCTCTTGCAATATCAACTCCGGTATTTTTATCGAGAGCGACATATTGAAGCGTCCTGGTTTGGCGGTCGCGCCACGCGCGGGGGCTTCAGCCCTGTTCAGGAATGAATTCGGATCTGAAGATCGAGAGTGGATCAATCCCAGGCGCGTCCGGGGTCTCGATCCACATATCAAACACAATCTCTTTTTGAGGCGTCACTTCGATGATGCGCGCATGGGTGTAGGAAGAGTGGTTCGCAAGGGTTGGTTTTCCGTTGATCGTGCTGACACCGCCGTAGGTGATCAGCGTATTGCCTGTTTTCGGCAGCCGGAGCGCGCCGCTCTGGTAGCAAGAAAACAAGCGTTCGTCCGGTGCTTCGCCAAATGCCCAGACCTGACGAACGGTCATGCTTTTCTCGTCAATGGCGTATTCAACTGCGCGGCTGTAGCTTTGCTCTGCGGTCATTTTCTGTCCGAAAGGCACGGCTCGAAAGTTGCCGTTATCAAAACATAAAACGTTGCCTTCAGGCGTGACGCTGCAGTCATGCTGGTGATATTGCCATCCTAATTCCCCGATTGGCCTCAGCAACTTGTCGGACCAGGGAGCCTTCCAGTTTCCATGGTCGCCCAATATCCAAACCAGCTCGCCTGTGCTTCGCCTGAATTTGATGATGCAATCTTGCGTGCGCAAGGAGACCAATATGCAGTCGTCCACTGCGCTATAGGTCGCCGCATTTGCATGGCACCAATCGAAGCTTCCGGGTATGCCACGCTCACGCCAATACACAGAGCAGCTCCCATAGCATAACCGATAGGGGTCTAAGAGATCGAGGATCGACCACTGATTGACGACATGTCCGTCAGGCGCCACTTCATAGATCAAGTCTCCCACCACTTTTGCATTGCCAAGCGGTGCGTCGGGATCATCGTCTTTCTGGGGCCAATTCATATATTGCCGCGCCTCAGCGCCAAGCAGAAGAAAGTTTCCATTTGGAAAAACATTAATTCGGTGGTGAAAGAGTGGAATTTGTAGCGGAATACTACCGCTTTGCTCCTGACCGCCATTCTGTTCGCCCTGCACATGCCAGGATCGAACCAGGTCACCCGCCATCGTGGCTTCCCGCAACTCGCCCCCCTTGGGAAGGGAGAACAGAATGTTGCTGTTCGCCAGTACACAGGTGTCCTGTGGTTGCTGGTCAAACTCCCAATTGAGGGCGAAATCACCGTTCCGGCTGATCC
>CAIJVU010000040.1 GCA_903824185.1 uncultured Hyphomicrobiales bacterium | reverse complement strand
GGGCGGAAAGTGAAAAATTTCATCTGGAGTCTTCAAAGAAATAATAAACAGCCAATAAATTGGGAAAACAAAAAATACCAGCAATAAACTGGCTAAACCATATCGGCCTGCAAGTTTCCAGCGACGCGTTGCTGCGACTGAAAGATTGGTCATTTCGCAAGTCCCATCCGTCGAATAGCCCATATCACGACAACCGACATCAGCCCTACAATAAGAAAAGCAATAGCGGCCGTATAACTTGACTCAAATTGCTGAAAGCCTTGAACATAAGTGTAAATGGATATCGTTTCTGTCATTGTCCCTGGGCCTCCTGATGTCAAAGCCCAAATCACATCAAATATCCGAAATAAATCGACCCCTCGGATCAAAATTGCAATCGCCATAACAGGCCAAATTGCAGGAAGTACAATCTTAAAAAAGATCCGCCAAAAACCAGCGCCATCCAGCTCAGCCGCTTCAGTCAATGACTTGTCGACATTCGACAAAGCAGCGAGCAGTATGAGAAACATGAATGGTGTCCACTGCCAAACTTCACAAATCAAAATGGCCGGATAAACGAGATGGGGCGTTATGTTCCAAAGCATTATGACGTCATGCCCGGCAAACCAACCGATGACTTGATTGATTGGACCGTAGCGTTGATCAAACAAGAGGCGCCAAGTAGCCCCTGCAACAACAGGAGAGATAACCGTGGGAAGCACGATGAGCGAAATAAAAATCTGGCGCCCCGGCATTCTTTCAAGAAACAGATGCGCCATAGCTAAGCCGAATACCAGTTCAATGGGTAAGGCAATAATCGTTATGATAAGAGTATGGGCAATGGATTGCCATAGCCGCGCGTCGTCAAATAACTGCGCATAATTTGTGAGCCCAGCAAAAGAAGTATCATAATCCGTCATTGTAATTTGCTGGAAACTTACGACAAGCGAATAGATAAGCGGAAACAAACCGATCAGAAGAAGTAAAAAGACCGATGGCGCAATAATCCAATACCTAAAATTATGGTCCGGCATCCGCCGTGACGGATGATGAGCACCACCGGAATTATCGGCATGTGACGCAGAAGTCATAGACTTATCCAAATCAAAAAATCTGCCCCAACCTGATAGGGTTGGAGCAGATGGCTTGTTATGTTGTTTTATTTAGGATAGGCACCCGATTTTGACGCCCAATCAGCATAAACTGCCTTTTGTTTATCAACGCCGATCTTCTTGGTGATTCCATCCCATTCGCCGGCAGCGGCATCAAGGATTACTTTTGGATCTTCGCCGGCCCAAAGCTTTCCAATAGCCTGACGAAGGACTTCTTCATATTTGTCGGTTTGCAAGACGGACAAATCAAATATGCCTACAAGAGAAGCATCTTTCAGGGTCTTCAGGTAATCCTTCGCATCTGGCCACAACGCCAAATAACCAGCATCCGTATAATGGGAGTCGCGGAACGGGTCACGAAGCGTTGTTGGAAGCTTCACGCGTTGAAGCGAGATATCTTCACTGTTAAGCCATTGAATGAAGAGATAGGCTGCATCCTTGTTCTTTGAGGTCGAGGCAATCGAAAGATCAAAGCCTGCAGCAAGTTCCGGATGCCCGCCTGGTGGCAATGCATAACCCACTTTACCGCCAACCGTCGATTTAGGAACCCAATTCAATGCCTTGTCATCTGTACCGTATCCAGCAGCCCAACGACCATATGGTGGCCATGAAATCGTCATTGCGGTTTGGCCAGCCATGAAGGCTGCAAGATTTTCAACAAAGCCCCACTGTTCAACGCCAGGTGGCATGAACTTGTTCTCATTGCGCATATCGGTCAGCACTTTGACACCAATATCGCTGTTGATAGTGGCTTTCATTGTCTCCGCATCAAAGAATTTACCGCCTTCGTTACGGAAACGCTCTTGGAACATGAACATTGTATACGGAGGCTGGCGGAAGAAGGCAGCTCCATAAACATTTTGTGGCTTCAAGATCTCGGTCAGAGCGGATCCTGTCTCGCCAAACTCTTTCCACGTCTTCGGAACGGAAAGATCGTGACCCGTCTTGGCTTTAAAAGCATCCTTTATTTTCGGATCTTCAAAAATGTCTTTCCGGAAATACATGATGAAGACGTCTCCATCATCCGGAAAGCCATAGATTTTACCATTGGCCTTTGCCCAATTATCGCGAAAGATGGGTGCAATTTTCTGAAACTCATCCTTATAGCCATATTTGTCGACATAAGCATCAAGCGGCTCAAGTGCGCCTGCATTCGCAAGATCTGGCATCCACGATGGCATTACGTTCAGTGCATCATAAGCACCCGTTCCAGCGCGATATTCCTGCATGATTTTCGTGAACATCTCAGCCGTTTGTACTTCAACAACCTTCACCTTCATGCCCGTTAGTTTTTCCCAGAGTGGACCTGAGAAATTGAGCGGATCTAGCGATTGAAGGCCCGCTTCCCAAACGATCGTAATCGTCTGGCCTTTATATTTTTGGGCCTCCTTGACAGCCCTCTCAGCTGCGCTCTCTGCCCATGCGGCTGAAACAGCACTAGCCGCAATCAACGCGCCGGCAGCTGTTAAGCCAAGTCTTTTTATAAGATTCATGACCATCCTCCCGTTTTAACTAAACAAATGCTTTATGCATTCGCCCTTCTTGTATCAGCCATCACCCGCAGGAGGCCGGCTGATCTGTTGCGCCTACCGTCTCACGTAAAACGATTGGCGTATTCTTTCAATTTAGCCTTGAAGCCGGCGGAATCAACAACCGCCCGATTTACAATCCCGCGAGGAACCAGACCTTTTTGAAGATCCAGTGTTGCGCGGACATCAGCTAAACCGTTTCCGGCAAAACATTGATCCGTCCAGCACAGGGCATGCGGTGTAAGAATCACATTATCGAGTTTTAAAATCGGATCATTCGCAACAGGGGGTTCAACTTCAAAGACATCCAAACCAGCCCCTGCAATTTTGCGTTCTTGCAGCACGTTGGTCAACGCTGCTTGATCCACAATCGGCCCGCGCGCAGTATTTATTAAAAAAGCTGTTTTCTTCATGAGCGCCAAGCGCTCGGCGTTTACCAGATATTTTGTCTGCGGGGTAAACGGGCAATTGACCGTAAGAATATCAGCTTGCCGAAAGACATCCTCTAGGCCAACCAATTCAATGCCCAGTTCGGCAGCAATGGCAGCGTCGGCAAATGGATCATGCG
>CAIJVU010000039.1 GCA_903824185.1 uncultured Hyphomicrobiales bacterium | reverse complement strand
TTCGGCAGCCGTTCGCGCAGAAACACCTGCCGCAAATTGCTCAAGTAAACGCTTTTGAATACTTGGTAAAAGTCTGCTTTTTCGCCTTTTCCTAACCATCTGACATAAATAGCCTTTTTCTGCTATCTATGTCAGCCCCTTTAATTATTAGTCAGTTCGTAGTATTCTTCACATCTGGATATTCATGTGACATTTTTTTAACTTCACACACGCATTGCAAGGCCCTGTATCATCACGCTATTTCGCTTGGTGCCTTTTTCTTGGGGTCTCGGCATCACCCCATTCACGCCCCGCCTACCCCATATTCAATGCATCGAGACGCCAAGGCTGTGAACATTTAAAGGCAGGGGCTTAAAACCACGGGATCGGATGGGGGAGGAACAATCTGGGTCAGCGGCTGGCATTGTCCCTTTGTACAAATCTGCCAATCATCAACCGCATCCGAACGACGCAGACTGAGTTCACGGAAAGGTTTCACATCGGGAACCCAATGCCAGATGCCCTGTTCAAACCGCGCGCCCTCAGGCGGCTCCATGCCCGCGCCATGGCCCTGAACCCGTGCTGCCACAAGCTTCAATCCGGCAGGACTGACCTGCCAGTCCTCTTCCCAGCTGGTTTTCTGCACAGAATGCATCCATGACAGCGTGAAGCTCGTGATACCAAGCCATTTGATCACTGCACCGCCTGCTGTCAAACACAGGCCCGATACATCAGCCACGCGCAGTCCTCAGCCGCAACAGATTGAGACCGGTCAGCACAGCGGCAATCACCAGCCCACTTGTATCGCTATAAGGAAATTCAGCGATCAACAACAAGGCAGAGACACCGGCCATCACCCGCTCAACAAAGGTGATGCGTGTGAAGTAATAGCCAATCGCGGCCACACCGCTCATGCCAATAACCACAACCGCTTTGAAAGAGACAATCGCGACTTCCACCCCATAGCCCCAGCGTGCCGTCAGCTCGCCGCCTGCTTGCAGCATCAAGGCCGGCTCATAGACCGAAAGAAAGGGGATCAGAAATCCTGCAAGCGCAATGCGTGTTGCCTGCCAGCCGATCTCGTCGGGCGAAGCGCGTGCGATGGGGGCCGCGGCCAGTGCGGCCAAAGCCACAGGCGGGGTCAGGTCGGCAATGATGCCGTAATAAAACACAAACATATGACTGACGATCAACGGCACACCCAGTTTCAGCAAAGCGGGGGCAGCCAGTGAGGCCGTGATAATATAGGTGGGAATGGTGGGCAATCCCGTTCCCAAAATGATGGAGGTCACCATCACCAAAAGAAGACAGAGAAAAATCGAATCCCGCCCGAACGAGACAATGAAATTACCCAGCGTGGTCGCAGCGCCTGTCAAGGTCATGGTGCCGATCACCGTACCGACGATCGCGCAGGCCAGACCGACCGGCAAAGCCTGACGCGCACCATCCGCCAAGGCATCACGGCACATGATCAACGTCTCGCGCCCGCCCTGATCTTTCAGATTCATGAGCACCAGCGCTGCAACAATGGCTATGACAATGCCGATCCCCCAAAACAGAAAAGTCGACGACAGCAGAGCAATCCCGACCCAGAAAATAATGCGGGCCGATGAATGACCAATGCCCATCGCAAAGGCCCCGCCCAAGATCATGATAATGGTCAAAGCCAGCCCGACAGAACCGGCAAACAAGGGGGTAAATCCGTCGAGCAATAAATAGATCAACACCGCCAAAGGCAAGACAAGATGCCATTGTTCCTTGAGCGCCAACCACGGATCAGGCAATTCATGCTTTTGCAATCCGTGCAGATTGTGCTTGCCTGCTTCCAGATGCACCATCCAGAAAGCCGACCCAAAATAAAGGATCGCGGGGATGATGGCCGCTTTGACAATTTCCGAATAAGGCACGCCGATATTTTCGGCCATAATGAAGGCCACAGCCCCCATGACCGGCGGCATAATCTGCCCTCCCATCGAGGCAGTGGCCTCGACCCCTCCGGCAAAGCTCGCTTTGTAACCGGATCGTTTCATCAAGGGAATCGTGAACTGGCCCACGGTCACGACATTGGCGACCCCAGACCCCGAAATGGTGCCCATCAAGGCCGAGGAAATCACCGCCACTTTGGCAGCGCCCCCGCGCGCACCTCCCACAAGGCCCATGGCCAGATGATTGAACAGGGTAATCATCCCGGCCTTTTCCAAAAAGGCCCCGAACAAAATAAAGAGGAAAATATATGTCGCTGATACGCCGGTGGGCGTCGCATAGATGCCCTCGGTCCCGAAGGCCATATGTTCGATAACCTGTTCGAAATCAAAGCCGCGATGATTGAAGGGGGACGGCAGATAGCGCCCGAACACGGCATAAACAAGAAAGGCCAGACAGATCAGCGGCAGGGCCGCCCCCATCAAGCGCCATGCGACAATAAACAAGACAACCAGACCGACAAAGCCCGCCACCAGATCAGCAAGGTTCAACTCGCTCGCGCGATTGATCAGCTCGGCATAAAAAATCCATTGGTACAAACCAACCGCCATGCCCAACAGCCCAAGCCCCCATCCGGTCGCCATGCCGAGCCATGTGTCTGACCGATGATTGCCGATTAAAACGGAGGCGGTCAGAATCAGAAATCCGACATGCAAACCGCGCAAAACCTGTGTTGGCAAAATGGCATAAACGGATGTGGCGATTTGAAAACTCGCAAAAACCAGCGCGATGATAAACAAGGCCGAACCGGACAAGCCGCCACCCCAGCCTCCGGGTAACCCGTGCTCGATATCAAGCTCGGTCACCGTCGTTGCGGCAGGCGAAGGATGCGAAGAGGTTTGTTTGGATTGGGGCATCAGTCTGCCTTTTCTGTCATAACCGTAGAAGTGGACTTATTTGTTCTGGATTTTCGGGCAGGCTTATTTGATCAAGCCCTTTTCACGAAAATATTTCTCGGTGCCGGGATGCAGCGGCACTGGCATGCCGTCAAGCGCGCGGGCCAAGGCAATCTCTTTTCCCGCACTATGGGAGGCGGCAAGTTCGGGCAAATTGTCGAAAATGGACTTGGTCATATTGTAGACGAGATCATCCGGCAGATCCGAACGCGTCACAAGATAATTGACCACGGCCGCTGCCTCGACATCCTGCGACTGGCCCGTATAGGTATTGGCCGGAATTTTCGCTTTGATATAGGGCGCACCGACTTTATCGACGATGGATCCGGGGACTTCCACAACAACGATCTCGACCGAGGACGCGAGATCGCGAATGGCCGCCACCCCAAGACCAGCTGATTGCAATGTCGCATCCAGCTGGCGGTTTTTCATCAGTTCAACCGATTCCCCGAACGGCAAATATTCGATTTTGCCGAGATCCTGATAGCTGATGCCTGCCGCTGTCAAAATGGTGCGCGCATTCAATTCGGTGCCGGATTTGGGGGCCCCGACCGACAATCGTTTGCCTTTCAAATCCGCCAATGTCTTGATGCCGGACTCTTTGGTGGCCACCACTTGGATATAGTTCGGATAGATCGCGGCAATGCCGCGCAATTTTCCAAGCTTGTTTTTAAAACCTGCTTCCTCATAGCCGTCGCGGGCAAAGGCCAGACTGTCCCCCAACGTAAAGGCAATTTCGCCTTTGCCCTGATTGAGCAGAATGAGGTTTTCAACAGACGCTTTGGTCGCCTGCACGGTGGGGCGCGTTCCCGCTACTTTCTCTGAATAGATTTTCGCCAGCGCCACCCCCATCGGATAATAGACCCCCGATGTGCCGCCCGTCAGAATATTGATGAATTCATCAGCCCGCGCTGGCTGGCCAGACACAAGACCTGACAAAGCAAGCAAAAGCGACAATCGTTTCAAAGAATTCAACATGACCCACCCCTTCCGCGCACTCTGCGGCATTTCCTGATGCCATAGGGCTTAAACCCCATGATCCATTATGATTAAGGCGATGATATAGAGATTTTCCCACTTAAAAAAGGGCCTAGGTCCATCAAGTCCTTGTTTTTGCCGTGAAAGGGCCACGCCAGATGTCCGCGATCCTACATCACGAAGTGTCTATCCATCTGAAATACCATATGAAAATATGAATATCACATTTGCTTTATGCCTGCGCCTGTCTTCATAAACGGGGCATTTAAATACAGCGTCAGCCCTCATCTCAAACAGTGCGGTGATAACGCGAAGAGGTCGGCTAAAGAGACACTGATAAAAAAACCCAGCCAAAGCTGGGTTTTAAAATGCTTTAAAAAACAAAAAAATTAGTCGTGGTGGCTGTGATCAACGTCAGCGTGATCAACGGACTCGTCTTCAACAGCAGCCATTTCAGCGAAGTGGATGGCTTGCAATTGATGGCCATAAGCAAGATAGGCATGGTGTGCTGTGACAACTTCATCATCATTATCATCAGCTTCAGCAGCCAGAATTTGATGCTTGGCAGCAGCTTCGAAATGATGCGCAGCCTTACGGTGATGATCAGCGGCTGTGTGATGAACGTGATGTTCGTGTTTGGTGACTTTTGAATGTGGCATGGTCTAACTCTCCAAATAAACAAAATGAGCCATATGCTCGCCTTTATTTGATCTGTTTGATCTTACGTTTGAGAGACAGATTAGCGAATTATTTGTGACGTGAGCCGTTCAAAAAATTAAATGAAATCTCTTCCGCTCAGTAATGCTTTTTTAATTCAGCTTAGATGATGATGGGCATGCGAGTGTCACACAAAAGGAATTGATTCCATGTCAAATACCAAAGTGATTGAATTCGTCATTTCCGATCATTATCCATCCATAGACAATCGAATGGAAAGCGCCATTGATGCGATTGTTGATCAATTTATACCCAGTGTTGCCTCCGTTGCCGAGCTTGAATTTCCTGAACTGGCAGCCCGATTGATGTTGGAACTTGCTGTAGTTGTAGGGGCTAGTCATGATACGCGATCTGTCATGCAATTAGCATCCGCCGCCGTCAATTGTTTAAACGACGGGCACAATGATGCCAGTGATGCTGCTGGTACCGAATTGGTTGATGAGCAGGATCAGCTTTTACTCGACATGGAATGCTCCACTGTCTTTCATTAATTTTCAAAACGATTGAATAAAAAAGACCGCCATTTCTGGCGGTCTAGTCAAGGGAGGAAACGCCCCACATGGGGACACAGCAGAGGGGGACCTCAATGCTGACGATGTTTGATAATTGTGCAATGCAGCAAAATTATGACAGTGATTATTTTTATCGTATTCCAGCGCGGATAAAACTTTGCACAAACTGTCTTTGAAAAAGAAAAAAGCCAAGCAGTAAAGGACTTGACGATAAGAGCGTTGCTGCCGTGATGATCGACCAATCAATCCCTTGGTCAAGTGATGCAAAAACGGAGAGGCCAACAGTTAAGGGCCTATTTTCAACTGAATTTGTTATAATCAACGGCCATAAAAAATTATTCCAGTGCCAGCTGACCGAAACGAGACCGTAGGCAAGATAAACGGGCTTGGCGAGCGGGACATATACACGCCATAAAATATTAAACCATCCACAGCCTTCGACCCGTGCGGCATCTTCCAATTCAGTGGGAATGGTTTTGAAGGTTTGACGCAATAAAAAAATGCCAAAGGCAGACGCAAGATAAGGCAAAGCAATAGCCGGTAAGGTATCCACCAATCCAAGCCATTTTATGGTTCGGTAATTTTCAACCAGAAGAATATCCGGCGCGACAATCAATTGGATTAAGACAAGGCTGAACAAGGCCTCGCGACCGCGAAAAGGCAGGCGCGCAAAGGCAAAGGCAGCCAAGGTGCATAAAATAAATTGAGCGATTAAAATGCCTGTCACCAATAAGGCCGTATTCATAAAATAGCGCGCAAAGGGTGCCGCTGCCCATGCTGTTGCAAAATTGCTCAACGTGATGGGTGCCAGAAAATCAAGCTTGGCGGTATTGGCAGACGTATGAAAGGCAGCCCATGCCGCAAACAGCAAAGGCAATAACCAAACAAGCCCGAGCAACCAAGCCGCGGCTGTGTTGATGATCCTTGCTATGAAGCCGGTCTGCTGCGAGGAGATCATTGATAATGTACCTTGCGATCAAAGAGTAAAAATTGACCCAAAGCAATCATACCCAGCACAGCAAGCAAGACAACGCTGAGCGCTGATGCCTGCCCGTGGTCGAAATATTTAAATCCTATTTCATACAATCGGAACAATAGAACCGTTGTTGCATTATTGGGGCCACCACCCGTCATCACAAAAATATGATCAACCACCCGAAATGCATTAATCAGGGCATTGATCATGATAAAAAGTGTGGTTGGCATCAACAATGGAAATGTGATCTGCGAAAAGATTGCCCAGCCACTTGCACCTTCAAGCCGTGCGGCTTCTTTCAAATCATTGGGGATTTGTTGGAGGGCCGCTAGATAAAAAATCATAAAAAATCCAGCTTCTTTCCATACCGCCACAAGTGTCACGCAGAAAAGCGCCGTATTGGTCGAGCCTAACCAATTATGGGCAGGAAAATGGAAAAACTGGGAAACTTGTTCAATCAAACCATAATCTGGCGTAAAAAAGAAAATCCAAATATTGGCCACGGCAATCATCGGCATGACGGTCGGCGTAAAATAAGCAAGCCTTAAAAACCCGCGCCCCGTAATGCGTTCATTGACAAAAAGCGCCATCGCCAAGGCCAAGGCAATTGAAAAGGGCACGGAACCCAAAGCGTAAATCAAATTATTGACAAGGGCTTTCCAAAAAATGGGGTCATCAAGCATAGCCGCATAATTATCAAGGCCGACAAAACGCGATGGACGACGCGGGCGTTCTGTCGAATAGAAACTATGAAGCACGCTGCCGATCATCGGCACATGGGTAAACATCCCCAGAAGTGCGACTGCGGGCATCACCAGTAACCAAGCTGTGATGGTCGTTTGTGGTTTATACGTCATCGTCAAAAGATCGGAGACCGGTGCAAAGTCCGGTCTCCGCTTGCTCGCTTATTTGAATTCTTTAAGAATGCGGTCAGCATCACGCTGTGCATCTTTAAGAGCCGCTTCTGTGGATTTCGATCCTGTTATGACCGCTTGAACCGCATCATTAAACACTTTGGTGACACGTTGATTGTCATGCACGGTGACTTCAGGAACGGCATGTTGCAACTGGTCGCGTGCCACAATCGCTTGCTGGAAATCAGCGGTATAGGCTTTCATGGCCGCTGTTTCATAAGCTGCAGGCTGGGTTGCAACATAACCGGTTTTGATGGACCAATCAGCGGCACGCTCAGGGGCCGTCATCCATTGCACAAAGGTCAAAGCAGCCGCTTGTTTCTCAGCCGAAATCCCTTTGAACATGTAGAAATTGCCACCACCGGTTGGCGCACCATATTGGCTATTTTTAGGCAAGAATGCGACGCCAAACGGGAATTTGGCATTGGTGCGCACATTGGTCAGATTACCGGTCGTGTGCCAAATCATCGCGGTGCGTCCCTCGATGAAATCACGAGGAGTTGTTCCCCAATTGATCAGGCCCGAAGGTTGCGCTCCATCCACTTTAGAAAGGTTGTACCAATAATTCAGAGCTTCCGCGACTTTGGGGTGATCAATGGTTACCTTATCGCCTTCCGCATTATTCAGTCTGACACCGTTGGTGGTTGTCAGACCTGTAAACAACCACAATGTGTTGCCATCGGAGGGAATTTCAATACCCCATTGGGTAACGGCACCTGACGCATCTTTCTTCGTCAATTTCTTGGCAAATTCCCGCATCTCATCCCAGTTTTTGGGGCCTTGATCGGGATCAAGACCAGCGGCCTTGAACATGTCCTTGTTCCAGTAAAGCACCGGCGTGGAGCGTTGGAACGGAATGCCGTAGGTTTTGCCCTTTACGCGCGCATTTTCCATGAATGCAGGATAAAAGCCACCAAGCCATGCTTTATCGGCGTTTGATTTCAAAACATCATCAAAAGGGATCACCGCATCATCATCGGTGAGAGTCATCAAATCGGCGGCCAGCAAAATCGCCAATTCGGGTGAATCGCCCCCTTTGACTGCCGTTAATGCTTTACCCAGAGTCTGGACATAATCACCCGCATAGACAGGTTTGATTTTAATTCCAGGATGTTCTTTTTCAAAGCTTGCTGCATAATCATCAATGATTTTAGTCACAGGACCACCCACGGCCACAGGGTAGTAAAACCGGACTTCGACATCAGCAGCCATGGCCGGCGTTGCGGCCAAGCCTAATGCCAGTGCCATGGCAGAAAATAATCGGCGATTGAATGTTAACATGATGAACTCCTTGATCATGGATGAACAAAAAAAGTTAAGGTTTCAAAGCCAGCCGCGTCCCACTTTGGCTGTCAAAGAAATGTTGATGTTTTTCATGCCATGTCACCCAAACTGGGGATGATGGCTGAAGACGGCAATGTCCTGCGACACGGGCCACAAGCCTGTTGTCATTCATTTTCAAACTCACAAGACTGTCCGCGCCGAGATATTCAACGGTTTCAACAAAAGCTGAGAGTTTGATATGGCCTTCTTTGATGGGATCGATATTTGAAACAAGATCGATATGTTCAGGCCTCACGCCACACACATGAGACGGATGGTGTGGATGCTGAAAGCAATTCATGGGCGGAGCGCCGATGAAACTGGCCGTGAAACGTGTATCCGGATTGTTATAAAGCGCGTCTGGATTGCCCGCTTGTTCAATCACGCCATCGCGCATCAAAATGATTTGATCAGCCATTGTCATAGCTTCAACCTGATCATGTGTGACATAGACCATGGTGATGCCGAGCCGTTGTTGGAGCGCACGGATTTCAAGTCGCATTTCATGACGCAATTGCGTATCGAGATTGGAAAGAGGCTCATCCATCAAACAGACAGAATGTTCTGCAATCACAGCCCTGGCCAAGGCAATGCGTTGCCTTTGGCCTCCCGATAATTGTGACGGCTTTCTATCGAGATAAGGAATGAGGCCCACAGTTTCGGCCACGCGTTTGAGACGTTGGTCACGTTCGGCTCGACCAACCCCACGGACCTTCAATCCAAAGGTAATATTATCGGCCACGTTCAAATGCGGAAACAAGGCGTACGACTGGAAAACCATCGCAATGCCGCGTTTGGCAGGGTCAAGGCGGGTCACATCTTTTCCGGCAATCAGAATTTGTCCCGTATCAGGCCAATCTAATCCCGCAATCAATCGCAAACAGGTTGATTTCCCACAACCGGATGGGCCAAGCAAAACGGTTAATTGGCCACGCTCAACTTTGAGCGAAACACCCCTCAAAGCGGGTACACCGTCAAAGTGTTTGGTTGCGTGGATGATTTGGATAGATGACAAAGGGAGACACTTTCAACAAGGGAAGAAAAGACATCAATTTGAACGTCGTTTCTGCCAGCATGTTGGACAATTTTGTGAAAGCCATATGACAAATTTTTTTCAGGCCATTCAAATGGGAAAAAAGGGCTGCAAAGACGTTTCTGCAGCCCTTTTTTTGTTTAGCGTGGCAAAAGTTTTTGGACTTCAGAAGAGGTTGCTTTCAAGGCCTCTTCGGGGGTAACTTTTTGCTCAACCAATTGAGCCAAATTATCCACGATGGTTTGTGTCACTTTCACGCCATTATTGCCGGGGAAAGAGTACCAAGGGATCATCAATTCCATCTGGTTGAGACCCGCACGGAAAAGCGGGTTTTCTTTATAGAAATTCCCGAGGTAACGAGGGTCTTTCGGCGCCAGATCATTGTTTGGTACATAACCTGTTCCTGGCACGACCACAGACGCCCCATAGGCACCAGACGCAAATTTGATGAAATCAAACACGGCTTTTTGCTTTTGTGGATCAGTTGTAAACATCACAGCCGCATTGCCCCCAGTGGGCAAACGTCCCTTTTGTGCATCAATGACGGGCATTGAAGTGGTCCGCAATTCAAATTTATTGCCAACGCCATTGATCACCGACCGCAAGGCACCCGTTGTCCAGAAAAACAGACCGGTTTTTCCAGCTGTAAATGATTGAACCGCTGCATCACTGGTCATGGCAGGCATTTTCCCTTCTTTGACCATCCGATCGATAAGCTTGAAGGACGCCAAACCTTCTGGTCCGTCAAACGCAACTTTCTTTTCATCCGGCGTTAACATAGTACCGCCATGGCCAAACAAAAGCGCAGAGAACATCCAATCGTCACCCTGCCAGCGATAGCTCATTCCATTCACGCCATCCCCTAAGGCATTGATTTTGGCAGACAGAGCCAAAACGCCATCCCAAGTTTTGGGCATATTGTCGGGATCACCACCGGCTTTGCGTACAAGATCCGCATTATAATAGAAAATCGGATTAGACGTTGCAAAAGCCAAACCGACTTGACGACCATTAAAGCGTGCCAGATTGAGCAGGCGTTCTGAATATCCTTCCGCAGCCATGGTGGAATCAGCTTTGACAAATGGGGTCAAATCCACGCCCACATTGCGCTCAGCCAAAACACGCAAACGGTTGAGGCCAATAAAGCTGACATCCGGCATTTCGGACGTACCTGCTTGACGCAGCATCAATTGCAAACCGTCTTCATAGGTGGGAGACGGATTGGCAAAGGTAATTTTGACGTCAGGATGTTGTTTCACATATTCTGTTGAAATCTGATCCATCACATTTTTGAAAAAGCCGGGCATTGGATAATGCACGACAATATCGACGGTTTGCGCGTGAAGCGCAGACGTCAGCATGGCGATGGCCATGGATGCAGTGGCAAGTAGCTTTTTCATCATATCTCCTCGGTCTTGGTTGAAGGGGTGGTTAGCCTTTTAACCCTGTCATCGTCATGCCTTCGATGAACAGTTTTTGAGCGAATAGAAAAAACAGAACGAGAGGGGCTGTAATCAGCACCGTTGCTGCCATGAGGGCGCCATAATCATCACCGGCTTCTGCGGCCCTAAAAAAAAGTAGGCCCAGTGGTGGTGTTGCCAGATGCATTTTAGAGACAGAGATCAATGGCCAATAAAGGTCATTCCAATGTGCCACTACGGAAAATATGGCGAATGCGGATGCGGATGGCCATGCATTGGGAAGAATGATCCGCCAGACAATCGCCAATTCAGTCAGGCCATCTGTGCGTGCCGCCATGATCAAATCATCAGGAATGGTTTTGATAAATTGCCGGAACAGAAAAATCGCAAAGACAGACAGCGTAAAAGGGACAACCAAAATGGCTAATGTATTCAAAAGACCGGCATAGCGGGCCGTTGTGTAGAGAGGAATAGAGATGGCATGGATAGGGACAAGCAAGCCAAGCAGAACAAGACCGAATAAAAATTCACGGCCCTTAAATTTTAATTTGGCTAATGCATAGGCGCAGGGCAATGCAAACAGGATTTGGAAAAACACAATACTGGCACAGACAATCAATCCGTTTGCAAGAATTTGCAGCATCGGGATGCGTGTCATCGCTTTGGAATAATTAGCAATGATGGCCCATTGTTGCGGTATTAATGACAGACCTGCAGAAAAAACCTCTGATTGCGGCTTGAAAGATGTTGAGATCATAAAGAAAAACGGAAACAACATCAGCAATGCGCCAAGGCCCAATATCATGAGGCGCAGAAGTCGCATCCAATGTGTGCTGGCCGTTGTCATGTATAATGGACCTGCTTTTCAAGAAGACGCGTCTGGATCAAAAGCAAAACCAGCAAAACAACAATAAACACCATGGCCATCGCCGATGCGGTGCCGATGTGCAAAAAGACGAAGCCTTCTTGATAAATGCTCCACAGCAACACTTCAGAAGCTTTGGCGGGCCCGCCTTGGGTCAGCGTTGCAACGGTTTCAAAAACCTTCACGGCATTAATCACGGTGATGGTGATCACAAATAATGTTGTCGGCCCCAACATGGGCCATGTGACCACCCAAAAGCGTGACCATGCTGTTTTTGCTCCATCCATTTCGGCTGCCGCATAAAGATCGCGATTGATCCCTGTTAAACCGGCCAGAAACAAAACCATATTGAAGCCGATGGCCTGCCAAATGCCGATGATCGCCAGCGCGGGAAGCACATTGTCACTGGAGCCAAGCCAATTGATGCTGGCAATCCCAAAAATATTGAGAAACAAGTTAATGGGACCAAAACTCGGATGCATCAAATATTGCCAGACACTGGCCATGGCAACGACCAAGGCGACAACGGGCAAAAAATAAACGGATCTAAAAAACCCACGTGCATCTGTTTCGGCTTCGATCAATAAAGCCAGCATCAATCCCAAAATCACCGATGCAGGGGATACAAGCCCGACATAGATAAATGTATTTTTGAAAGCGCGTAAAAAATTTCGGTCACTTAACAAATCGCTATAGGCGTCTAATCCCAAAAAGGTAAAAGTTGTTGACCCTAATTCAGCATCTGTCAGAGACAATGCAAACACAGCCAAGGTCGGCAAGAGCAACAACAGCACCATCAAAGTGAATGTCGGAAACACCAAGAAAAGACCGGCGCGATTTTCATGTCGAGAGATGGGATCGGTTCGCGTCATGACTTTTCACGCTGCATGGTTTTCATCGCGAACATCAGACAAATGATTGGAGCGCAGCCGCTTACCCTCTGCATCAAAATATAAAATTTTATTTGCTGGCACAGAGACAAATAATTTTTGTCTCTCTGTCAAAGACAAGGCGTGTTGCGGTGTTGCACGCGCAATCAGTAATGTATTATCCCCCTCAAACAGAAGATGAATAAGGGCTTCTGAACCTAAAAACTCGGTTCGCAAAAAGGTGACTGGCAGGCTCATGGGCGTTTTTTCAACACTCACCATGAGATGTTCTGGCCGAATGGCCATCGTGATATCTGAATGAGCTAAACCCGCAGTGTCGGCCATCAAAGGATAATCATACCACTGCGCCTTTGGATTTGATTTTTGATTGATATGAATGAGATTGATGCGGGGGCTGCCGATAAAGCTTGCAACATCAAGATGGGCGGGATCATTATAAATATGTGCAGGTGTATCGCATTGCATGATTTGGCCGCGGATCATCACAGCGACCTTGTCTGCCATGCTGAGTGCTTCTTCCTGATCATGCGTGACGTAAAGAGTAACCACGCCAGCGCGTTTATGGAGGTCAACAATTTCAGCCCGCGTATGAACCCGTAAAGCAGCATCCAGATTAGACAGTGGCTCATCCATCAAAAAGGCTTTGGGATGGCGCACAAGTGCGCGGCCCAACGCCACACGCTGTCTTTGGCCGCCTGACATCTGCGCAGGCTTTCTATCAAGCAAGGCCTTGATTTTTAAAATGTCAGCTGCGTGTTCAACCTCGGACTGAATGGCGGCATGGCTTAACCGTGACCTTTCAGTGATTTTTCCGATCAGGGGCAAGCGCTCCCAAACCGATAGACGGCGCATGGCCAATGGCAAGGCCATGTTTTGTCGCGCGGTCAAATGAGGGTAAAGCGCATAAGACTGAAACACCATCGCCATGTCACGATCAGCAGCACGCTTGCCAGTGACATCCTGTCCATTGAGCAGCACTCTGCCGTGATCGGGGTGGTCAAGCCCTGCCGCTATGCGTAACAAGGTAGATTTTCCGCAGCCAGAAGGCCCTACAAGGGCGATGAATTCACCTGCTTTCGCCGTCAGATCGATGCCAGAAAGAACACGCGTCTGGCCATAAGATTTTTCAATCTTATCCAGATGTAAGGAGATCGTGTTCATCACTCAGTCCTCACGGTGTCTTACGGATAAATATGGTGTTGCACAGGTTCGATGGTTAAATCTTCAAGACCCTCAGGGCGGATAAACCGACTTTGCACGCTCTTATCGCCAAAGCTATGTTCGATCACACCCAATAAACGGTTGCCGCCCAGATCTTCTTGGCTGTCACCACAGACAAAAGACGCGGCAGGCCCCCATACATGGTTGATGCCATCCATCACCGCTTCGCGATGGATATGCAAATGACCTGATCCGATCAGTTTGACATTGGCCTGATCGAGCAAGGCCAACAGTCGTTTGCGTGGTTCTGGTGTCACAGTCCAATAGCCACGCGGTCCTTCATCACGATGCTCAATAAACAACGGCTTGTGCATAAAGACGGCAATAGGATCATGGGTTGCAATGGCTCGTTGCAGCCATTCAAATTGTTCTTCTTCCGATGCATGGCCCGTATCAAATAACATGGCATTGAGGCCAATAAACCGCCAACCACCGCGATCAAGCGACCAATAATCAGGGCCGATTGTCTCACGCCATTGCGCTAAACGTTCATCATTGACGGGTTGGGTTGGCTTAATGTCGAGCCTATCGCCCACATCATGATTGCCAGGCACCACCACAACCTCTGGCGCAAATTGACCCAGCCAATCCAAAGCCCATTGAATGTCTTCCATGGTTCCGGCGGCATCCATTGCCAGATCGCCCGTATGGACGATGAGATCAGCTTGTTGATCGATGAGCCATTGCGTGATCGCATCATTATTACCCCTAAAAAACTGATGTTTTTCAGAGAGATGAGTGTCAGAAATTTGAATGACCCGCATTTTGATCTCTATGTTTAGAGAGGCACAGGATTGCAGGAGTTTGGGTAATTACATTTTATGAAGGATTCACGACACACTGGCCGCTCTATTGCTGCAACGACCGCCGTCCATGCGGGTTGAGGCTGAAACAGACTGCACTTGTGATTGGATTGAGATATTTTTTAAATACGCACCAAAAATTCGGACATGACATCAATCTATTTCATCCTGATAAACACAGGAATGAGTTATTAAAAAGACACAAAAAATTGGGAAAACCGCTAACCCATTGAAATCGCTGGCGCGCCCTACGGGACTCGAACCCGTGTTTTCGCCGTGAAAGGGCGACGTCCTAGACCGCTAGACGAAGGGCGCAAGCGGTGATTGGGCTTATAGGGGCTTCATCGGCTTTCGACAAGCACCCAAGGGACGGAATTTTTGTCTTTTTTACACGAAATCGTCAAAACCCCCGCTAACAGGCGGTTCTCGCTGCAAAATCCCAGCTGCCCCTTATGCAAAATCCAGCCGCTCCAGCCAAAAAGCGGACGAAGGCTGGCAAAAATCAGCCTGTTCAGGCCATATCCGGCGCGGCCCGCCTGTTTTTGCACCGCAAGAAGACCCCTTGCCGCTTTCAAAATCAGTCTCAATCCGATAGCGAGAAACTCATCCCCTGCAAGGCCAAGCCCTGCGGTGCAGTTCAGCCTTTCCCTCTTTTGATCGAGATCGCATGCCCTCCACCTCGCCAAAGTCTCGCCTTTTGGGCATCGGCCTTATGCTGCTTGGCATTTTTCTGTTTGTTGTCAACGACGTGATCGGAAAATGGCTGATGGCCACCTATTCGGTTGCCGAGGTTTTGATGATCCGCAGCTTGGCCGCCCTGATCATGTTGGGGCCGATGCTGCTGCCGCTCTATCGGGCCGAGGGTCTGGCCCCCTTTCTCAAGATCAGCCAGCCGCGCTGGCAAGTGGCGCGCATTGTCTGCTCCACCTTGGAAGTGGCGTGCTTTTATTGGGCGGTGAGTGAATTGCCGCTCGCCAATGTCATCAGCTTTTATCTGGCGGGCCCGATTTTTGTCACGGCTTTGTCCGGCCCCTTTTTGGGGGAGCGCGTCACGCGCGCGCAATGGCTGGCGGTGGTGATGGGCTTTGCGGGTGTGATTGTCGCCTTGAACCCGTCAGCGGATAATATGAATAGCGGGGCGCTGATTGCCATTTCGGGCAGCTTTGCCTTTGCCATCATGATTTTATTGTCGCGTCGTTTGCGCGGCACACCCGATCTCGTCTTGGTCACCGGCCAAACGCTGGGCGCGTTGATTTTCGGCACCGTTCTGGTGCCGCTCAGTTGGGTTGCGCCGGGCTGGCTGGATGGCAGTTTGCTGGCACTGCTCGGCATTGTCGCCGCTCTGGCGCATTTATGCGTCAACCGCTCCCTCAAACTGGCACCGGCGGCTGTGGTGACGCCCTATCAATATTCGCAAATCGTCTGGGGCGTGTTGTTCGGCTATGTGATTTTCGGCGATGTCCCCGATGCGCGTTTGATCATCGGCAGCCTGATGATCATTGCCGCGGGCTTTTATCTGTTTTTACACGAAGGCCGCAAAACCCCGCCCGTCGAAGTGTAAAGCCGATCTTCAGACGGGCTTGGCGATATCAACAACCTGCACCTGCGCTTTTTCACCGCCGCCATAGCGGTCGATCGACAAGCGTCCCGCCACATGCACGGTCTGGTTGCGTTGATCCTGCAAAGCCTGCCCAAGGGGCTTGCCTGCGGCGCGAAAGGCCATGCCCTTGATGGTGGAGCCGTCACCCGCCCGCAATAACAGCCGCAAATGGCCGCCTTGCAATTCGCTGACCTGCATCAAGCGATGCGACGGCAACACAAAACACGGATCAGGATAGCCAGAACCATAAGGCCCCGCCTGCTCGATGGCTTGCAACAAGGAAGGCGTCGCCCCCGCCGCCGTGACCGCGGCATCAATCCACAAGCCCTGATCGGCGCGCGCTTTTTCAACAGAGGTCGCCAGCACCGATTCCAGATAATCCGCAAAAGCGGGAATGGACTCCTGACGCAAGGTCACACCTGCCGCCATGGCATGGCCGCCCCCGCGCAGCAATAAACCATCCTCGACCGCCTGACGCACGGCCCGCCCGAGATCAACCCCCGCAATGGAGCGCCCCGACCCTGTCGCCAATCCCTTGTCATCACAAGCCAGCGCGAAAGAGGGGCGGTTGAAGCGCTCTTTCAGGCGCGATGCCACCAAGCCGACCACGCCCGGATGCCAGTCGGGTGCCGCCGTGACAATCACATGCCCGCGCGTTTCATCAAGGCCCACCTGCCGCAAGGCTTCCGCCTCGCCCTGTTCCACCATGGATGTTTCAATCACCTGCCGGTCACGATTGAGCGCATCGAGCTGCAAGGCAATCCGCTCGGCTTCATCCTCATCCGTTGTCAGCAATAAGCGCGCGCCCAAACCGGCATCGCCGATCCGCCCACCCGCATTGATGCGCGGCCCGAGCAGATAGCCCAAATGCCACGCCTCGACCGGACCATTGAGCCGCGCCGCGTCAATCAAAGCCCGCAAGCCGATACGCTGGCGCTGCCGCATGATCTGCAAGCCCTGCCTGGCAAAGGCACGGTTTAAGCCGCGCAGCGGCACCACATCGGCGACTGTTGCCAAAGCCACGAGATCCAGCACATGCCGCAAATCGGGTTCGGGCCGTTGCGCCGTCCAATAGCCTTGCTGGCGCAAGGCGCGATACAAAGCCACCAAAGTCAGAAACACCACACCGGCGGCGCATAAATGCCCGAGGTCGGATAAATCATCGAGCCGGTTGGGATCCACCACCGCATAGGCAGGCGGTAAAATTTCGGGGGCCTGATGATGATCGAGCACCAGCACATCCGTGCCAGCACCGGCAATTTCGGTGATCACCTCATGGCTTGTGACGCCGCAATCCACCGTCACCAAAAGCTGCATGCCTTGCTTGACCAGACCCTGCAAGGCGTCACGATTGGGGCCATAGCCCTCCGTCAGACGATCGGGAATATGAAAGCGGCATGGAACACCTGCCGCGGACAGGCCCTCCACCAACAGCGCCACCGAACAGGCCCCATCGACATCATAATCGCCAAACACCCCGACCGCCTCACGGTCTGTCACCGCGCGCACCAGACGCTCCACCACGCGGTCCATATCGCGCATGACGAGCGGATCGGGCATCAAATCACGCAAGCGGGGTTCGAGAAACACCTGCGCCTCATGCGCCATCACCGAACGTCCGGCCAAAATCCGCGCCAGCGTATCCGGCAGCGCCCATTCCTGCACCATGGCCAAGGCTTGGGCGCGGGCGGCATCATCCAAACGGTCGCGCCACATCTGGCCGGTCAGCGACCGCTCGATGCCCAAAAACGCCTTGCCCGTAAGTGCCTGCTTGTGCGGCTCTGCCATTTTACCCGCTCATCTTTTGTGTCACGCACCACTTTAGCAAAGCGCCTGATTCGTGTCTTGACCGGTCCGCAAGGGGTAAAAAACGGCCTTTTGTCAGGCGGTTAAGAATGCGCGATCCATGGAAGAAACATGCGCCTCATCACCATCCCCCGCGTCATCTCCCGCGTCATGGCGCAAGTCATCACCCCGCGTCATGGCGCGCGCAGCAAAGCCATCCAGACAAGACGTGTGACAAAAAAGACCTGTGACAAACCGCCTGCCCCCGATCAGGAAAAGGCCAGATGATAATGCGCACCGGCCTTGCTGGCGGCCTCCATCAATCGCTCGCGCGACAGATGCGCATAGCGTTGCGTGGTGGCAATATTGGCGTGACCAAGCAACTCTTTGACATCATAAAGCGTCATGCCCTCATTGACCAAAGCCGAGGCAAAAGAATGCCGCAAATCATGGATGCGCACATCGGGCAAACCGGCTTTTTTGCGCGCCACATCCCATGGATAAAAAATCTGCGTATAGGGCTTGCCTGTTGTGATATTGGGAAAAATAAACGGACTGATGCCATATTTTTCAAGCGTGAATTGGCGTGTTTTTTCAAGGATTTTCAGCGCGCCTTCCGAGAGGGGAATATAGCGCGGGCGACCGTTTTTCGACACAGGCACCACCCATGTTTTGCTTTCAAAATCCACATGCGACCACTGGGCATGAATCGCCTCGCTTTTGCGCGCACCGGTGACCAGCAAAAACGGAATGATGAATTTCAGCATCGGACTGCCCGATGCCGACACTTCGATGATCAGACGCTGCGCCTCTTCGCGCGACAAAAACCGATCCCGATGCGGCGGCTCGCGAAATTGCCGGAATCCGCGCGCCGGATTTTGATCGAGTTTGATCAGTTCGATCTCTTGCGCATAGGCCAAAGAGGCTTTCAGCCGCGCCAGCAACCGATTGCAGGTGGACGACATATAGCCCGCTTGTTTTTTCTCTTGCATGAAGCGGGCAATATCGGCGCGCGTAATGCCATCCAGCGGCATGTCGCCAAACACCGGAAACAGATGATTGCGAAACAGACCCCAATCCTGATGCGCGGCGCGGCGCGTCGACAGCGCATGCGGCATGTAAATCGACCGGATGAATTCATGAAAACTGAGATACGCTTGACGCAACGCCTGCGGCTGAGCATTCATCTCTGCCTCCCGACATGTGCCTGCTTCTTTTCGCCCCATAAGGGATAAAAGCCGGACAAGGCAAGAGCACGATCAGCCTCAAAAAAGAGACACTGACACAAAAAAGCGGGGATCAGTCGGCAGGATAGCCCCTGCGCAAACACCCGATTCAGGCGGGACCACAAGGCTTTAAGGGTAAAGCCCCAGAGTAACGGCTGGCCTCTATCGGCCCCCGCAAATAAATTTTGCACAAATTTTCGGCAATCTCTTAAATGTGACAAAACACAGGAAGATATTGAAAAAACACATCTTTTTTTCGAAAAAAGAGAAATCTGTCCACAGGGGCGCATGGGCGTTCGCTCAGAGCGACACCGCACCAAAGACAGCATCGGCCTCAACGGCCTGAACCAGACCTCATCGGCCTGACGGGCAACATGATCCGCAATCCATCGCATGGGCCTCAACCAGACCTCACCGGCCTGACGGGCAACATGATCCGCAATCCATCGCATGAGCCTGAACCAGACCTCATCGGCCTGACGGGCAACATGATCCGCAATCCATCGCATGGGCACGCACTCTCTTACGCAACACAAAACACTCAACACACTCAACACACACCAGACTTCAGACGTCACACTTCGGTCTTCAGTCTTTGATCTTCACACGCCACTCTTCAGTAGTCGGTCTTCAAACGTCGATCTTCAAACGTCGGCCTTCGGTCTTCATACTTCGGTTTTCAGTCCTCACTCTTCGTCTTCACACGTCTCACTTTGGTCTTCGCTCTTCATTCAATGCCTTGATTGAATGCCCAGATCAGACGCCCTGTGACCGCTTAAACCCTAACCCCTCACCCCGTCATTGCGAGCCGTCGCAGACGGCGCGGCAATCCATTCTTTCCTACAACACTCCAACCCGCGTTGTTTCATCTGGATTGCTTCCCGCCACGCTCCGCTCGCGGTCGCAATGACGCGGGAGTGGACTTTGAGAGAGGAACCCTTCCCGTCACGTTGCGGTCGCAATGACGCGGGAAAGAACAGGGAACAGAAGATTCCGAAGACACATCACATGCACATCTCAGATGGGTTTCATTCTCAGAGGCGCTGCCTTTGCATCAAACCACCGGCAGTGTCCCGCCGGTGGTCGTTATCAGATCACAAAAGGGTTTTGTGATGATTAGAAGTCGCGACGGATCTGGATACGGGCCTGCCAAGCATCGTTAGACTTGGTTGCAGGCTCCGAAGCCGTTGCAGCAACTGGGTTCTTCAAGCTGATTTTAAGATATTCAACTTCTGGAACAATCTTAAAGCCTTGAACTGGCGACCAAACAAAACCTAAATAGGCATTATAGGTTGAGCCTGGGTTGATTGCTGAAACAGCCTGAGCTGCTGAGTCCCAATCAATGCGCGCATAACCACCGCCAACAAACGCGGCAAGGGTTGGGGTGATATAGTGAGTCAATTCACCCGTACCGCCAAATGACTTGGATTGGTACGTTTGGCCAGTGCCAAGATTTACAACCGCATCATTGAAGGTATTGCCTGCATAAAGACCTGGCAGGTAGCCTGACAAGCCGACGCCATCTTGGCTTTGACGATCGCCGGTGATGTTACGGAACACAGCTTGATTGAAGCCGGAAGCATAAACACCGCTCAAAGCAATCGTGTCCCCAGCAGCGATCATGGGCAGATTAATTTTCACACCGATCTGACCAGCATAACCAAATTCCGTGGAGAATTGGTTAGAAGCACTGGCCTGCCCCCTGAAAAGTGATCCTCCCTGATGTATGGTTATTAAACCGAAGGAGGACTTACGAATGAGCAAGAAGAGATATAAGCCAGAAGAAATTGTCGCCAAGTTGCGGCAGGC
>CAIJVU010000038.1 GCA_903824185.1 uncultured Hyphomicrobiales bacterium | reverse complement strand
TGGATTGCCGCGCGGCGTGCCGCCGCTCGCAATGACGGAAAAAGGGTGGGTGAGTGCTGACTGTTTCATTCTTGCCACCTCAAAATAGGCAGGGGCACCCCAAAACTGCATTTGTGAAAATAGCATTTATTCCCTGTTTCCCTTGACTCCGCGCCGTCTTTCCCCTAACACGCCGCTATCAGGTTCAGAACTGATCGCTCCTGTTCTTCTTGTTCCCAAAGGACAAAAAGGACATCGGGGTCTTTTTTGCTTTGCCTGTGCATGCAGGGGCCGGCCTCCACCGGACGCATGGAAACCGCAACAAGACCGGTCTTTTCAAGGGTTTAGCCCTTATGGCTGGCAGACATGGAGATGAGAGATGGCCCGTATAGCAGGCGTCAACATTCCGACTGGCAAGCGCGTGATCATCGCCTTGCAATATATCCACGGCATTGGCCCGAAAAACGCTTCTGAAATCTGCGAAAAGGTCGGTATTCCGGCTGAGCGTCGCGTCAACCAACTGTCGGACGCCGATGTGTTGCAGATCCGTGAAATGATCGACCGCGATTATATGGTGGAAGGCGATCTGCGCCGCGAAGTGTCCATGAACATCAAGCGTTTGATGGATCTGGGCTGCTATCGTGGTCTGCGTCACCGTCGTCAATTGCCTGTCCGTGGTCAGCGCACCCATACCAATGCGCGCACCCGCAAGGGCAAGGCGAAGCCGATCGCCGGTAAGAAGAAGTAATCCTTTTCCCTTTTATCGCGTCGGCTCTGTCTGGCGCGATGAATACCTTTTGTCCCCAGCGCCTGGCATCACGGGCGCGCTTGAAGGAAGAATACAATGGCTAAAGAAGCAACACGCGTCCGTCGTCGCGAACGTAAAAACATCGTCTCTGGCGTGGCCCATGTGAACGCCTCGTTCAACAACACCATGGTCACCATCACCGATGCACAGGGCAACACCATTTCCTGGTCTTCGGCTGGCATGATGGGTTTCAAGGGTTCGCGGAAATCGACCCCTTATGCCGCGCAGATTGCGGCTGAAGATGCAGCCCGCAAGGCCGCAGAACACGGCATGCGCACTTTGGAAGTGGAAGTCACGGGTCCGGGTTCGGGTCGTGAATCCGCCTTGCGCGCTTTGCAGGCCGCGGGCTTTACCGTCACCTCCATCCGTGACGTGACCCCGATCCCGCACAATGGCTGCCGTCCGCGCAAGCGTCGTCGCGTCTAATCACCTCTTTTCTTTTCCCTTTCCACCGACGGGCGGGAAGGGTTTTTCGGACTATTTTCATCGATTGTATGGGGTCAGGGTCGACGGACCGATATGCCTCATACGCCGACATGAAGGACAACCGACGTGATCCAGAAAAACTGGCAAGACCTGATTAAGCCCACCAAGCTCGATGTGCAGCCTGGTGTGGATCCCCGCCATATCGCGACCCTCGTCGCCGAGCCGCTTGAGCGTGGCTTTGGCCTGACCTTGGGCAATGCCCTGCGTCGCGTTTTGCTGTCTTCTTTGCAAGGTGCGGCCATCACCGCCGTGCAGATTGACGGCGTGTTGCATGAATTCTCCTCGATCCCCGGTGTGCGCGAAGATGTCACCGACATGATCTTGAACATCAAGGCGATTGCCATCCGCATGCAGGCCGATACCGTGAAGCGCATGACCTTGCGCAAGCAGGGTCCGGGTCCGGTGCGCGCGGGCGATATTGCGGTGTCGGGTGACACGCAAATCCTCAATCCCGATCTCATCATCTGCACCTTGGACGAGGGCGCTGAAATCCGTATGGAATTCACCGTGCGCACCGGCAAGGGCTATGTGCCTGCCGATCGCAACCGTCCCGAAGATGCGCCGATTGGACTCATTCCGGTCGACAGCCTGTTCTCGCCGGTGAAGAAGGTCAGCTATCGCGTGGAAAACACCCGCGAAGGCCAGATCCTCGATTATGACAAGCTCATCATGACCATTGAAACCAATGGCGGCGTGGTGCCTGAAGATGCGATTGCTTTTGCTGCCCGCATTTTGCAAGACCAGCTCAATGTCTTCGTCAACTTCGACGAGCCGCGTCGTGATGACGAGCGTCCGAGCATGCCCGAACTCGCGTTCAACCCCGCTCTGCTGAAGAAGGTAGACGAGTTGGAATTGTCGGTGCGTTCGGCCAATTGCCTGAAGAACGACAACATCGTTTACATCGGCGACCTCATCCAGAAGACCGAAGCGGAAATGCTGCGCACCCCGAATTTCGGTCGCAAGTCCTTGAACGAGATCAAGGAAGTGCTGGCTGGCATGGGTCTGCATCTGGGTATGGATGTGGCCGGTTGGCCGCCTGAAAATATCGAAGAGCTGGCCAAGCGTTTCGAAGAACATTACTGAGTTTGATTTGACGGACAGAGGCTTTTGTCTCTGTCCAAAAAACCGGTCGTACCGTGGCACGGCGACTGGATAACCCTCGAGAAGGAGACTAGCCATGCGTCACGGATTTAGAGGTCGTCGGTTTAACCGCACCGCAGAACACCGCAAAGCCATGTTTGCCAATATGTGTCAGGCATTGATCAAACATGAGCAGATCATCACGACCCTGCCCAAGGCAAAGGATTTGCGTCCGGTCGTTGAAAAACTCATCACCCTCGGCAAGCGCGGCGATTTGCACGCACGCCGTCAGGCTATTTCGCAGATCAAAGACGTCGTCTTGGTCCGCAAGCTGTTCGAAGTGCTCGGCCCACGCTACACCGAGCGTCACGGCGGCTATACCCGCATCATGAAAGCGGGCTTCCGTTATGGCGATAATGCGCCGATGGCCGTCATTGAATTCGTGGATCGTGATGTGAATGCACGCGGTCTCGATTCCGGCCCGACCATGAAAACCGAAACGGTCGAAGCCTGATTTTTTCACCCCGCAGGGCTTTCGCCCTTTGAGCGGGAATCAAATGTGAAAACGTTAAAAAGGCAGCCGCAAGGCTGCCTTTTTTGTTGGGTGACCAACCTCCCTCAGACGTGATGTGCAAACCTTTAATGACACGCTGTGTGGACGGTTGATGTCTTCTTGATAAGACGCTCTTTCAAAAAGACGACCCGCAAGCCACCCGGATCGCATGGCTTGGCCTTCAGACGTGTGAAAATCCTTTTTTCCATCCCTTTGTTCAGGTACTTTGCTTTGTAAAGGTGCCTTGCTTTGCTAAGGTCAAGGTCTTGGGCATTCTGAGTCCGCGCCTTTTTGATCGGGATTTGTCATGCGGCTGATCACGTTTTCCTGTGTGCTGATGTTCGGGCTTGTGGCGGGCCTGCTTGGCAGCTTGGCCCAGACCGTCCCGCAATCGCGCGGCGAGTTGCGGCTGACCTTCGCGCCCATTGTCAAAAAAGTGACGCCAGCTGTGGTGAATGTCTATGGGGCGCGGGTGGAAAAAGCGCCCGTCAATCCGCTGTTCAATGATCCCGTGTTCCGGCAGTTTTTCGGCAATCAATTTCCCCAGCAAGATCGCGTGCGCCGCTCGGCGGGCTCGGGTGTCATTGTCGATCCCTCAGGGCTGATCGTCACCAACCATCATGTGATTGAGGGCATGACGGAACTGCGGGTGTCTCTGGCGGACAAGCGCGAATTCGCCGCTGATGTTTTGGTGCGTGATCCACGCTCCGATCTCGCTGTTTTGCGTATCAAGCCCGAAGGCGCTCTGCAGGCGATTGAATTGGGGGATGCCGACAAACTCGAAGTGGGTGATTTTGTGATTGCGGTTGGTAATCCTTTCGGCGTTGGGCAGACGGTCACGCAAGGCATTGTTTCGGCCTTGGCGCGGACACTGTCAGGGGTCGGGGATTATCAGTTTTTCATCCAGACGGATGCCGCCATCAATCCCGGCAATTCCGGTGGGGCACTTGTCGATATTGATGGTCGTTTGGTCGGCATTAACAGTGCGATCTTTTCGCAGTCCGGCGGCAGCCACGGCATTGGCTTTGCCATTCCGGTGTCCATGGTCAGGGTTGTGATGGCCACCGCCAAATCCGGACAGGCGCGGGTGCATCGCCCGTGGTTTGGGGCTGTTTTGCAGCCGCTCACAGCCGAGCTTGCCGAAAGTCTGGGGCTTGATCGGCCGCAAGGCGCTTTGGTCTCTGGCGTTTATGGATTTGGGCCCGCGCATGAGGCGGGGATCAAGCAAGGAGATGTCGTGACAGCCGTTGACGGTGTGGCGGTGGATGATGCCGAGGCGTTCGTGTTCCGCTTTGCCACCAAGCCCGTGGGAGGGGCGGTGAAATTGTCGGTGCGGCGTGGCAAGGGCAATGTCACGGTGAGTGTGAATTTGGCACCCGCCCCCGAACACAAGCCCCGCCAGACAATTACTTTGACAGGCCGTTGGGCTCTGTCTGGCGCCAAGGTCATGACCATGTCGCCTGCTGTTGCAGAAGAATTAGGTATTGAAACGCTGGCCGATGGTGTGGCGATTGCCGAGATTGCCCCCGATACGCCCGCGGCCCAAATCGGTTTGCAGGCAGGTGATATTATCTTGTCGGTCGATAATGAGGCGGTCACCACCAGCAAGGAGCTGGAGGCATTGGCCAAGCCGCGGCAATATTACTGGCCGCTCGTCATCATGCGGCGGGGCGAGAAGATCACCTCGCGGATTGGTGGTTAGACTCTATGGTGGATTTGTTTGACGCGAGCGGTCAGGGGCCGCGCCCTCTGGCGGACCGGTTAAGGCCGCAGCATTTAGGCGAGGTCGTGGGGCAGGATCATCTGGTTGGCCCCAATGGCGCTTTGACGCGTCTTGTGGAGGCGGGGTCTTTGGGATCCTTGATCTTCTGGGGGCCGCCCGGCACCGGCAAAACCACTGTGGCGCGCTTGCTGGCAGGCACCACGACATTGGCTTTTGAGCCCTTGTCGGCGATTTTTTCTGGTGTCGCCGATTTGAAAAAAGTCTTCGAGGCTGCACGGATGCGGCGGGCTGGCGGGCAGGGCACCTTGTTGTTTGTGGACGAGATCCATCGCTTCAACCGCTCGCAGCAAGATGCCTTTTTGCCGGTGATGGAAGACGGCACCGTGACCTTGGTGGGGGCCACCACCGAAAATCCGTCATTCGCGCTCAATGCGGCGTTGTTGTCGCGCGCACGGGTGCTGACATTCCATGCCCATGACGAGGCCTCGATCCTGCAATTGCTGGAACGGGCCGAAGCGGTGGAGGGCAAAGCCCTGCCGCTTGATGCTGACGCGCGGCTTGCCTTGGCGCGCATGGCGGATGGCGATGGGCGGGCCGCGCTCACTTTGTCCGAAGAGGTTTGGCGGGCCGCCCGCGCCGATGAATGTTTTGATACCGCAGGTCTGACTGCCATTGTCCAGCGTCGCGCGCCGATTTACGACAAAGGCGAGGACGGGCATTACAACCTGATTTCGGCTTTGCATAAATCCATCCGTGGTTCCGATCCCGATGCAGCGCTTTACTGGCTGGCACGCATGCTCGATGCCGGAGAAAATCCGCTGTTTCTGGCGCGCCGTTTGGTGCGCATGGCCAGCGAGGATATTGGTCTGGCTGATCCGCAGGCTTTGTCTGTCGCTTTGGCGGCCAAAGACAGTTACGAGTTTTTGGGCACGCCGGAAGGCGAGCTGGCCTTGGCGGAATGCGCGGTCTATCTCGCCACCGCCCCCAAATCCAATGCCGTCTATGTCGGCTGGAAAAAGGCGCTGGCGCAGGCCAAAGCCAGCGGCTCTCTGATGCCGCCCAAGGTGATTTTGAACGCTCCAACGGCCTTTATGAAGCAAGAGGGCTATGGGGCGGGCTATGATTATGACCATGATGCCCCAGATGCCTTTTCCGGCCAGAATTACTTCCCCGAAAAGCTGGGCCGTCAGACCTTTTACGAGCCGGTGGAACGCGGATTTGAGCGCGAGATCCGCAAGCGGCTTGATTACTGGGCGCGGTTACGGGCCGAGCGCAACCGCTCCTAAAAGGGGCGGACCAGAGGGGCTTTGGGCCCCTGAAAACCCGTTGCGATCACGCAGGTTTTAACGCTTTTGGACATAAGGCCGTGGCCTTTGTCCCAGCTTTGCGGTTGTTTATTATTAAGATATTGAATTTTCTTCTGAATTTGGCAGTTGATAGTGCCGGTTTCCGTTTCCCCCACCGGCAGGAATCGGCTAGAAGAACGTGTTAGTTCTTTTCAAGAAATGGACTTGGTATTTTGGCCGATAATAAAGATAAGCCGGTTTCCGGCGGTGACCAGCAAGATATTCGCCCTGTCTCCATCACGGATGAGATGAAGCGCTCTTATCTCGATTACGCCATGAGCGTGATCGTGTCGCGTGCTTTGCCTGATGTGCGCGATGGTTTGAAACCGGTCCATCGTCGTATTCTCTACTCGATGAGCGAGAACGGCTATACGCCCGACAAGCCCTACCGCAAATCCGCGCGTATCGTCGGTGACGTGATCGGTAAATACCATCCCCATGGCGACCAATCCATCTATGACGCCTTGGTGCGTATGGCGCAGGACTTCTCGATGCGCCTGCCTCTGGTCGATGGTCAGGGCAATTTCGGTTCGGTGGACGGTGATCCAGCCGCCGCCATGCGTTACACCGAAGTGCGGCTTGCCAAACCCGCGATGGCTTTGCTCGAAGATCTCGACAAGGACACGGTCAATTTCCAGCCCAATTACGACGGCTCCGAACATGAGCCGCAAGTGCTGCCCGCCCGCTATCCCAATCTCTTGGTGAACGGGGCCGGCGGCATTGCGGTCGGCATGGCAACCAATATCCCCCCGCATAATCTGGGCGAGATCATTGACGCCTGCACCGCCTATATTGCCGATCCCGCTTTGTCGATCGAGGACATCAACGCGATTGTGCCCGGTCCCGATTTCCCGACCGGCGGCAAGATCTTGGGCCGTGCGGGCATACGCTCAGCCTATCATACCGGTCGTGGTTCGGTGATCATGCGGGCGCGGGCGACGATTGAGGAGATCCGCAAGGATCGTGAAGCCATCATCGTCACCGAAATTCCCTATCAGGTGAACAAGTCCAGCCTCATCGAAAAAATGGCCGATCTCGTGCGTGAAAAACGCATCGAGGGCATTGCCGATTTGCGCGATGAATCGGACCGCGACGGCATGCGCATCGTCATCGAATTGAAGCGCGATGCGGTGGGCGAGGTCGTGTTGAACCAGCTCTGGAAATTCACGCCCATGCAATCGACCTTCGGTTGCAATATGGTGGCCTTGACGGGTGGTCGTCCTGAGCTCATGAACATTCTCGACATGATCCGCGCCTTTGTGGATTTCCGCGAGGAGGTTGTCAGCCGCCGCACCAAATTCCTGTTGGGCAAAGCGCGTGATCGCGCCCATGTCTTGGTGGGTCTGGCGATTGCCGTTGCCAATATCGACGAGATGATCCGCATTATCCGCACGTCGCCCGATCCGCAAACCGCCCGTGAAGCGCTGATGGGGCGTGAATGGCCCGCGCGTGACATGGCCTCCCTTGTCGCTTTGATTGATGATCCCCGTCATAAATTGACGGCGGATGGCATGGTGCGCCTGTCTGAAACACAGGCCCGCGCCATTCTTGATTTGCGCCTGCAGCGCTTGACGGCTTTGGGGCGGGACGAGATTTCCGACGAGCTCAATGCACTGGCCACCCAGATTGCCGATTATCTCGACATTCTGGCCTCGCGTGCGCGCATCATGGGCATTGTCGCGGATGAGCTTGCAGCGGTGAAGGCCGAACATGCCACCCCGCGCAAATCGGAAATTGTCGATTTCGACTCCGATGTCGATGACGAGGATCTGATCCAGCGTGAGGATATGGTCGTCACTGTCTCGCATGCCGGTTATATCAAGCGCGTGCCGCTCTCGACCTATCGCGCCCAGCGGCGCGGCGGCAAAGGCCGTTCGGGCATGGCGACGCGGGACGAGGATTTTGTTGCCCGCTTGTTTGTGGCCTCGACCCATACGCCGGTTCTGTTCTTCTCCTCGCGCGGTCGTGTCTATAAAGAAAAGGTTTGGCGTTTGCCGTTGGCCGCTCCGCAGGCGCGTGGCAAAGCCTTGGTCAATATGCTGCCGATTGAATCGGATGAGCGCATCACCACCATCATGCCCTAGCCCGAAAACGAGGCGGATTGGGATAAGTTGGATGTGATGTTTGCGACGCGTGACGGTTCGATCC
>CAIJVU010000037.1 GCA_903824185.1 uncultured Hyphomicrobiales bacterium | reverse complement strand
TTTAATTCGACGCATCTGGGCTTCCGAAAGCCAAATCAAATCGGTCATGGCGACACCTCCAGTGTCGCTATAGAATCAGATCATGCGTCCGTTGGGAATCCCTTTAATGGGTCCTGAGCCTAGATCGTATCATCTTTGGTATTTCTTTTTTGGTTTTTATTTTCTCTTTTTGTTTGTAATAATATCTTTTTGCATCTATATATTTTTTATGGTCATAGAGCAGAATATTTCTAAACTCTCCCTTTCCCACGGACAGGTCCTGTGGGTTATTGATGGAATGCGTATTGTCGAATGGCTCGATAGACCTGCGCTCGACTCAATTTTGAAGAAATTCCGCCGCGAGGGAGTGCCTGATTTTTCATCCACTGGCCAGAAGGGGCGTCAGGGGAGCGATTTTAGCTATGGCTTTGAGCAAGTGATGGATTGTGTTGTCGCGATGAAGCTCGTCGCGGATGGCTTGGCATTTAGGCATGTTGTTGCCCTTATGAAATCAGATCCTATAAAGCTTCGGCAATATTACAATCGCTCTTTAACCGAGTCTGAGACAGGAATGGGCGAGATTGTTGAAGTCAAGGCTGAGGACGGGCGCAAGACCAGTATCAGCGGCCTTTATCTCGATTTTAATGCTGTCATATCCAAGGCAGGCGTCTTGTCGACAACGGGACCGCGCCTTCTTGATCCTTGGGAGGCAATGAACCGCTACATGGGTCTTTTTTCAATGCTCCATCCGACTGGCATGGTTCGGTTGAGCCAATTGGCAACGGAAGTCGTCCGTCTGGCCAATCATGCCCCATTGTTTAAGCGTGGTCGCAAGGGCTAAAGCGGGGGGGGATATATTTTTGTCATATTGACGGTGTAACTGGATCTTGTATATAAAGATCCAGTTACAACTTGATTCGTGCGTAATGTGTACGGATCACCAGTCTGGAAGGGCATCAATAATGTCTGGTCAATCGTATTCCAAAGCCCATGGGGCCTTACTTTCCGTAGCTAATGTCGCTGAGGCCTTGTCTGTCAGCGAACGAACTGTTCGGCGATTGCTTGCCAGTGGTGAACTGTCAGTGGTCCGGCTTGGTCGTTCTGTGCGGATCCGGCAGCTTGATCTTGATGCCTATATCGGTCGCCAATTGCGGGGAGGCGGACGGTGAAAGCGGAGTGGAATTCAGGTCATTTTGTGTCATATCATGTCATTGATAAACAATGGTTTATATGTATGTCGGTAATATACTATGTGTTAAATGGCATTGATTTTTTGATATACTTTTTACCGAAATTGCACTATAGTCGCGTCCAGGCTTACCGAGACCTCTGAGGGCAATTATGAGCTTTTCCCGACAAATAACCCTTGCCGATGTGATGAAGGCTGTAGAAGCCATGGATTTGCCTGGAACTACGCGTCGGGACGTCCTTTCCGCGATCAGGAAGGTGGGAGAGGTCTTGAACCGCCATCCTGCAGAAATACCGGCCGATCCGTCTAGGCTGAATGCCCGCCTCCAAGAAATTGCACCGGCCGCCATCGGCCTGAGCCAGCAAAGGTGGTCCAATGTCAGGTCACTTGTTCTAAAGGGTATCGGCTTGGTTCGTCCTGTTATGGCTGGCCGTCGCATAACCAAGCTGATGCCCGACTGGGCAGCGTTGCGGAACCAAGTTCCCAAAGAAGCAGGGCGGATCCGGTTGGGAACGCTGATGCGATTTTTGTCGGAGGAGGGCATTGGTCCTGATCAAGTAGCAGAGGCTGACCTCATTCGGTATCGGGACCGTTTATTCTCCGAGAGCCTGAGGAGGGGGGTAAAGAAGACGTGGGATCACATTATTTGGGAGTGGAACCGCGCGGCCCGGGAGATTGGCGGGTTCCCGCAGATCACCATTGATCGTCCAAGTGGCAAAGACAGGAAGACGCTGTCGCCGGATATTTTTCCAGTATCGTTGTGGTCGGATAGCGAGGCTTGGCTCGATCGGCTTCAGGGTAAAGATATTTTAGCCGATGGACCGGTTCGGGCGGTCTCGGATAGCACTCGGAAGACCCGCGAATATCAGATCCTTTATTTTGCATCGGCACTTGTTGAGGCTGGATTGGATCCAAACTCGTTGACCTCGCTTGATGGTTTGGTCTCTCCAGAAAATTTTGAAAAGGGCATGCGCCTTCTGTTTGATCGGAAGGAGCGGCAAAAGACATCACATTTAGGCGATATTGGCGGAGGTCTAATCTCTCTCGCCCGCCATTATGTCCTTCCACGCAACGGTACACCGGAAACTGAACGCGATACGATTCTTGCCCGAATGAGGTTGATTGTGAGCAGGGTTAGCCAAGTAGCTGAAGGACTTACCGATAAAAATTTGGACCGTTTGATGCAGTTTGAGTCGCCCGAGGCTGTTGGTCGGTTCTTAAATTTACCGGCAGAGTTAAAGCGCGAAGTTGAAAGCGGAAAACTGCCGATCAATCAGGCTAATGCGACCGCAGATGTGGCGCTTGCTCTCGAGATTGCGATCATGGCTCCCGTTCGCAATAGCAATCTTAGCCAGATCAAGCTCGACAAGAACCTGATCCGTTATCGTGAGGGCTATTTGCTGACCTTCCAGGAGGAGGAGGTTAAAAACAAGCAGCGCTTGCAGTTCATCCTCCCGCCTGAGACATGCGCCATGATTGACTGGTATCTGAAGACGATCAGAGGCAATCGTCTCAAGGGTGAAACGGACGCTTTGTTCATAGGTGAAGATGGTTTGAAACCGATTGCAAAGAATACGCTTTCGACCCAGGTTGCTAAGAAGGTCTTCCAAAAGACTGGGTTGAAGTTCAACGTGCACCTGATCAGGCACGCCACTTCTTTGATGTATTTAAACCAAGTTCCTGGCGGTCATCATGTTCTGAGAATGGTGCTCGGTCATAAAAGCATTGAACCGCTCCGGGATTGTCGGAGGCTCCAACTTCCAAATAGGATGGAGCTATGACAAGCAAAACGACGAACAAGTTTTCACTTGAAGTGCGCGCACGAGCTGTGCGCATGTTGCTGGACCACGAAGGCGAGTATTCTT
>CAIJVU010000036.1 GCA_903824185.1 uncultured Hyphomicrobiales bacterium | reverse complement strand
GTCTTACGCTGCTAACATGCTGATAATGTTGGCGAACGGTGCTGACGATAGGACGCTGGACGAAAGCGGCTATGTTGTTCGCTCACAAAAAACGCTGATTTATCAATAGGTTGGACTATGTGTTTCAGCGTTGATTTTGCTGACATTTTTCTTGTTCGAAAATCAGCTAACACTCTGTTGTTGCTCAGCAAATGAAAACGGCGTGCACCTGTGACCCCTACGCTGTATCCGTAAGGGTCGCTAGTAGGGGTGATTTTGCTCATAAGAAAGCGGAGCAGTTGCCCGCTCCGCTGCGTTGTCAGCCAGCGTGTTAAGCCGCTTTGCGCGGCACCCGCTGCCCGACACGCTCTATGCCTGCGATTGCTTTGTCATACTCGCCACCCCGCACAGCTGCGGTCACTGCGTCGATGATTGCGAGCAGCTGCTAATCACCAACTACATGCATAAGCACAGCAATCAGCACACAGTTGCACGTGTGCGCTGCTCTATGTGGGCTGCTGATTGCGTTTTTCTCAGTTACCATTCCTCTGACCAGCAGCGACGAATGCAGTCTCTATGTCCTGCTGTGTCACATTGTTCGCTGCAGCCTGCCGTTCCTGCGCTTGTCGCTGCGCTATGATGTTCTGCAGCTTGCGCCGCTTAGCCTGCGCTAATGCCTGCGATTGCTGCTGTGGCGTGAGCACCAGTGGCTCCTGTTTGATGGGCGCAGCTATGGGCTGAGGGGCTATCTCGTAAAAACGCATGAATAATAATCTCCGCATGGTTGATCAGTAGGCATGTAGCTCGATCTCGCGCAGTCGGCATTTCTCATCTATCGTTTGTTTTATCACTTGGATTGCCAGCTTGATCTTAACGCATCGCTCGCCGTCGTTCTCATCTGCTGCCTGTTTTGACAGACGCGATATGAGGAAGGTCAGACTGCCGATCTGAAGTCCAAAGCCTTTGTTCCTCATACACGCAAAATAACTGTTGTTCTTTCCACACAGCTTGCCCAGTTCTGACTGCGTGTGGATCACACCGAGTGATTTAAGTTCGTTGAGAAGGCGTCGGTCCAGTTCCAGCGTTGCCAGTGTGAGTGCGTTCATGTTCTTCATGCTGTTATTTAGCAATGAACAGAGGAAATCATTTCTCATCCGCGCAGCGCATCAAATCAAATCTGTCAAAATAACCGCATTTGCGGGGGTTCTATTCGTCGATTGCTAAATACAAAGTCGCGCATCGAGCCGATACATGGAGTTCGCTGGGTCAAGATACCCACACAGAGATGCTGCCAGCGCCTGATAACGCTGTTGCCGCAGGAGCTAGTGAGAACGAGGATGCGATGACAGAAGTATGAGTGGGCACTGGTGACACTTCCAACCCACAAGGCAGCTGATGGTGGTCCGTTTCGCCTTCAGCAAAGCCTGCGTTTGATGATGCAGCACATAAAGGACGACAGCAAAACCACTCCGACCCTCCCAAAGAGGTCGTGCTAAACGGATGGAGAAACCTCACCTAATAAGATAAAGCCAGTTTATCAAAGGGAGACCCGCACTCAGCCTGTAAGAAGGCTAAGTGTGGGTTGCCTACCTAATGACCTATCAAAGAAGAACAATAATACTGATCATATATGCCGCATGCGTTGGGAATAAATCTGGTGAGAAAAAGCGCAGAAGCAATCCGAAGCGAATGGAATGAGCTGAAGGATTGATGATAGCGCAGCTCAAGCAGGGCTTGAGCTTTCAAACTGATCACACAAGTTCGACAGCAGCTCTCAACTGCTTGTCGTTTATGTCGATATATCGCTGTGTGGTTGTGATGCTGCTATGTGCTGCCAGTTCTGCCAATATGCGCACACTGACCCCTTTATGTGCGAGATTGGTGATGAATGATCTGCGACATGAATGGCTGGTCGCACCCACAATGCCTGCGTCCTGATAGATGTGGGTGATCAGCTGGCTCATGCTGTTGGGGGAGAACCTGACCCCTTTCTGTGAAATGAACAGCGGAGCAGATGTGTCGTTCGTTTTGATCTGTCGCAGATAAGCGGCAAGCTCGCGCTGTAGCTTGCTGCCAACAAATACTTTTCGTGCTCGCGTGCCTTTTGTCTGTTCGGGTGACAGCACAAACTCAGCGCGGATAGTGCCATCTGGTGCGAGCACATCACACACAGATAATGCCGCAATCTCTTTCGCTCGCAATCCAGCAAAGAAGCCAGTCAGCAGCAGCGCCCTATCACGCTTTGCGTGTCGTCGCGTGGCACAATGCGCGATCACAGTTTTCAGTTCCTTATCATCCAGCGTCTTTGCCTGTCGCATGCTGAGCACTCCAAAATGTCATTTAATCGCTCAAAACACGCTATTTTCTGACATTATGCTTTGTCACTCGGAAATGGCTGGTGAGCACTGAAAATATCAATCAACGAAATCAATGACATAAAGGAAATGTCAGATTATCTACATATTCAGGTATTATGTGCGGCGGGCAGATTTTGGGTGGGGCGGATCCTATCCCGCCATTTGGGAAAGTGTGTCGGACAACACACTTTTGATCTGATGGTGCGGCGTCGTGTGCCTAGCAATCATGCTCGTTCGTGCGTATCGGGCACATACGCACAAAACAAGCTGTGCCGAACGACACGCTTTTCAATATGCTGGGCAATAGGCATAAAAAAAGGCCACGCATTTCAGCGTGGCCTTTTTGCGAGCGTTTCTTTAACGCTTATGGGGTCGTCTTTTGTGGGGGTGTAGTGTGTGGAACAGCTGGTACTGACACAGTCCGTTGAGCCATTCGGCGCGACAAGCAAAACATCTCCAACCTGAACAGATATCCCCTCAGATCAGCAGCGCCCTGCTGGAGCACTGCCAACACATCAGCTGCTGTCGCTTCGATCCCTTCAGCAATGACGATCTCTTGTGCGCGGGAGAGAAACTGATCGGGTGAAGGTGCTTCAATACCAATCGCTTGACAACGACTAATAAGCCCACCAGGTAAAGCACCTTTGTTATTGGTGGTCAGTATGAAGCTACAGTTATAGCTATTGTCGATAATGTCGTGTAGCTCATCAAGCAAATGCCTGTTTGTGATCTTTTCAACCTCATCGATCAAAAGCCATCGTCTACCGCTGACATTGCGGGGAACAAGACCAATGGTGTTTCGGAGCTTGTTGAAGTCCTTCATTTTGGTCATATTGATATATTCGCACATGTCATTGTCATTATGTGCTTCGAAATAACCAGCGATCAATGCGCGGGCTAAAGATGTCTTACCTGTTCCGTTCGCGCCGTATAGCAAAAGATTTGCGTTTGAAACACCACTGCTAATCATATTGAATATGACCATCTGAGTAATATTGCTCAACACTAAATCATCAACAGTTTTTGGTTGGTGACGCTTGATAAAGTCGCTCATCCTAAAGCTCCCTGTTTATGTTAAGGAAATAAGCGGGGGAGCGTGCGCCAATCACACGCACCCCGTTTTATGATTAAGCAGCTTGAGCTGACATGATGGTAGCGAGGCCGTTGATTTCTGCTTTCGCAGCATCTTCGGCAATGACTGACTTGTTTGTGTCAATCACATGTTGACCCCAGCTGAGCATTGCTTTGCGCAGTGCTGTCGTATCAGAGGTCGCACCGACGATCTCGTAGTCTCCTGCGGAATTAACGCGGGCAATGCTGACAACATAACCGCTGGTTGGCGTCTCACTGACATTAGCCAACTGCTTACCGCTAACAATCGCAAGGGTGGATGCGCCACGCAGATGATCGGTAGCGGCCTTATACAAATCGTCATTGCTTACAGCGACTAACTTCGGCACAGCATAATGTTGGCGAGCAGCATCAATGCCCCCCAAGTTGGTGAGCCATGCGATAAAGGTCTCAGCTGTTACCTTTTCGATCTTTGCGAGCTTGATGATCGCAGCATAGCGGGACAGATTGCGGCGGTCATGCTTAAACACGGCACGCACAATCCGCGTGGGCAGGCTAGTATTGCTGTTGTATTGAACTTTCAACAAATCCAGCTTCTTGTTCAGCGCAGCATACCCACGCTCAACTTTCACCATCATCATCAGAGAAAAGCACTCAGAAAGAACAGCATAAAGCTCCTGCTTGCTTGCTTTGCGGACACCTTCATTCCAAGCGTCATGCTTAGCAATGATAGTGTTCAGTCGGCTATCAACATTAATGTCGTTGTTTGTTGCGACAGTAGCGATAGTAGCAGTCGAGTTCATTGTTACGTTTGTCATAGTTATTTCCTTTGTTTTACTGTGTGTGACACACGTTCTGTTTCGTGTGATCGGATCTTCATTACCGATAATATAAATGTAACATTGATCCCTAATTTGGCTAATGTTACGATCTTTCAGAAACTTCGTTGACAAGGTTGATTGGGGGACATGAAATGTATGAAAAACGCTTATTCAAAAGCCGCGTGTTACGCTTCATCTATGCGCCGCCCTTCACCAAACTTGATGATGTGAGTGATGATGATAAGCCTAAGCCACCCTATAAAGACGCACCATTTTATATGCGTAGTGGCTATTATTATTGGTGGGCATTCTTGCGCGAAAATGAGGATTATATTGCCTGCTGCGAGCGCGGAGGCACTGGCGAACACGCAGAGCTCTATAATGACTTTGGTGACATACGCGACGATGACTTTTTCAAGTGGTGGCGCAACACAGGGCGTGAGCTATTCTGCGAGCAAGATGGGGAGGGGATTGAGGTCTTTTTAAGTGCGAGTGACGCGAAAGACAAAGAGCACCATGTGCTGATGAGCATTCCGATACAGAAGGATATGGACCATCTGGTGGCTGAATTTAAGCAGCTGATAAAGCCGCTCTACAATAACAAGCGAAAGGATAAAGATGATACGGTCAGCACTGCTAGATACCCCGTAACTTCGCGTCCTGTCGTCTCATCTCTCTATGCGCGGCTCAAAATTTATCAGACACATAAGGCAGATACTGAAGGCAAGCTGACATTAAACGAAATCGGCAAGCTAAATGGTGTGAGCGCAAGCGATAACAATCAGCGTGCCGTTGTTACACGCAAACAGCTTACTGCCGCGCAGAACATAATTAGGAATGTTGTCCTTAAAAGGTTCCCAGACGCAGACTAAAAGTGTGTCGTCCGACACACTTTCCCAACTAACGAGACCCGAAGCACGGCTTTGCTGGTCTGATTGGCCCGAGCTTTTCGATGCGCTCCATCATGCTCGCTCGACAGGCACGCACAGATCAAGAGTGTGTCGGACGACACACTTTCTCATAAAACGAGATCAGCCTCTAAGCTCGCGCCTGAAGTCGTTGATCTCCTCATGCCCATAATGTGCTGTGATAATCCGCTCGCTGGTCCCCATCTGTAGCGCCAGCACACGCACACTGGGGCGTAGGTCGCGCTTCCGTGTCAGTGCCAGCGTAGCATAGGTGTGTCGCAAGCTGGTCAGTGCGTGTTTGTTCAACACAGATGTGTATTGGAAACCGCATGCTTTCAGCAGTGCGTCAAAACCCGTGTCGACCTGCTTGACGGCTGTTCCATCTGGCATCGCTATCACTGGTTCTTCAGGTGCTAGCTGTTCTGGTAGTTGCCGTTCCCGCTGCCATCTGCGGCGTCTTGCTGCCAATCTCAGCAGTGCTTGTATGGCAGGCTGTCGTAGGATCATGTGCCTGCTGCTCTTCATCTTGCCCGCTCGTTCCAGCGTTATGTCGCCAGCAGCAAAGTCAACGCAGCGCCATGTGACGGTCTTCAACTCATCAACACGCAGACCGCTGTTGGCAAGCAGCTGGATCACATCATACAGCAGCTTACGCCTTGTGAGCAGGTCCATACCGAATGTGCGTTCGTCACGCTTTGTCTTTCTGATGCGCTGTAATGCCACTGAGCGCAGCGTGTGATATTCCTCAGCTGTGAAATGCCTGCGTCGTCTGCGTGTCTGCGCTTCAGCAAGGAACGGTATCTTCGGCACACGCTCTATCCAGCCCTTCACTTCTGCGAGCGCCAGCATCTGTCGCAGTATGGTGTTCTCTCTGTTGATGGTCTGAGGTGTGGGTTCGGTCGGGTTCTTCTTGCGCCGATACACAAAGTATTCTGCGACCATGCTGGGCTTGATGTGTCGTATGTCCAGCACCGATCCGAAGAAGGGCGTGAAGTGACGCTTCATCGTCGGTATGTGATAGCTGCGTTTCGCACCCGCTGGTAGGCTCTGATCATAAGCAGCGGCAAGTTCCGTCCAATCTGCGACCAGTCGCCGATCATCATCGATGGGTGCTGTCACCAGAGAGTGATACCACTGCCATGCTTTGTTGCCTGCTATCTTCACATCGTCAGTGCTCATGCTCTTTCGATACAGCTTGCCGTCGATTGCTGCGTGAGCTTGGAGGAAGCGGCTGTTGGGCTGCGGCTTGAGCTGTAGGTTTGGACTGATGCGGACTGTGCGCTTGCTGTGCTTGCGGCTCATGCCACGCTTTTAGCGTCGTGCTGGGCGCTGGGCGACCTGAATGTTTCAGGCAAAGAAAAACGCCGCCGAAGCGGGGTTAATCATTGGGGATACAATGAGATGATTAGAACTTATAGTTCAAACCAATGCGTATGATATCGCCATCAATTTTGATTTTAGATGTTCCTTGCCTAATATTTGTAAATCCAGCTTGAACGGCAAGTTCTGTTGGGTTGTATGAAGCCTTGCTGGCGCCAAGGTCATAGTGGAGGTATTCAGCTTTGATTGAAATGTTTTTGGTTACTGCATACTCTGTCCCAATGCCCAATGCCCAACCCCATTTTGTTTCGGATTTGGATGCAGTAAAATACTTCCCATCGTTCGCGTAAACAGGTGTTGAAACCCCATCGACAATTACAACATTTTTAGCTGATCCAAAAGCTAAACCGCCAGTTGCATAGACAAGAATTTCGTCAAATGTATACCCAGCTCTTAAGCGACTTGTTCCCAACCATTCTGCGCCAGAATTAACCGAAGTAGTTATCAGATTAGGATCACCGTTTGCATGATGACCATTAGAGCTGAAGGCTTTTTTGTTTTTACCAATGTTCTGAAAGTCGATTTCTAAGCCAAATACATATTGATCGATCTGGTGATTATAACCAATCTGTGCACCACCAGTGAAACCAGACTTATGAGAAATTAATTTTCCTGGCAGTATTCTAGGGGCTACATTTTGATTGATCTCAGCACTGTATTCGAATTTTGTTGATGTGCTATTCCAAGCAGCTCCAGCATTCATACCAGCGTAAACACCAGTCCAGTTGTGTTTTTTAGCTGCAGCAATGACAGGTGGTGCAGCTGCGGCAACAGGCTTAGCCTTTTTCTTGTCTGCCGCGTCGGCAGTGGTGATGCTGAGTGCTGCGAGCACTGCGATAGAAGCAAGAAGCGATTTACGCATAAGACAAACCCCAAATTAACTGCCAATTGCAACTGATTATGACCATATCAATCTCACAACTGGTAAGCAATTCTCCGCATAAGATATTCACATTGTGTGGTAAATCTGCAAGAATGATTTATCAGTATCCCATTCTGCCTAAACTATTAAGTATGGTCTGCACCACAGGCGCAGACTGAGCGCCATAATAAATCAAATGTGTGGTAACACGACAAACAGCAGATTGGCACTGATGCGGACTGTGCGCTTGCTGTGCTTGCCACTCATGCCACGCTTTTAGCGTCTGGCGGGGCGTTGGGCGACCTGAATGTTTCAGGCAAAGAAAAACGCCGCCGAAGCGGGGTTAATCATTGTGGATACAAATAGAGGATTAGAACTTATAGTTCAAACCAATGCGGATGATGTCCCCATTAACTTTGGCTTTGGATGTTCCAAGCACTCCAGCAGGCTGACCAGTAGTCTGCACAGCAAACGGTGTCGAAACGATAGAAGACTTAGTAGATCCAAGATCATAATGGAGATATTCAGCTTTGATAGAAATGTTCTGGTTCAAAGCGTATTCTGCTCCCAAACCTAGAGCCCAGCCCCACTTATTTTCAGACTTGGAATTTGTAGTATATGTCCCATCCCAAGCTTGAACAGGATTTGATACTCCGCTGATTGAGCCATTCGATTTGACCTGACCGAAAGCTAAGCCGCCAGTTCCATAAACCAAAATATCATTAAACGCATAACCAATTCTGGTCCTACCAGTTGATAGCCACTGTGATCCAGAATTCGTATAAGTTGTAACTGTTTGGCCATTATCTAATACGCTGTAGGATTTACTGTTTTTACCAATATTCTGGAAATCAACTTCAGCGCCAATAACTAACTGATCAATCTGATGGTTATATCCAATCTGTGCGCCACCTGAAAAACCAGTATCTTTTTTATTCAGTTTACTAGGAAGTATGCCTGGAGCAATAGTGTTAGGATCAGACAACCAAGCACCATATCCGAATTTCGTTGATGTTCTATTCCAAGCAGCGCCAGCATTTACACCAGCGTAAACACCAGTCCAGCTGTAGGCTTTTGGTGCAACAACGACAGGTGCGGCAGCTGCGGCAACAGGTTTTGACTTTGCAGTAGCAGCCTTTTTCTTGTCTGCCGCGTCGGCAGTGGTGATGCTGATTGCTGCGAGAACTGCGATAGAAGCGAGAAGCGTTTTACGCATGTGACAAACCTTAAATGAACTGCGGATGATAACTGATTATGACCATATCAATTTCATAAATGGCAAGCAATGCTCTGCATGGGATAATCACATTGTGTGGTAAATGCACAACAGTGATTTAATAGTATGTAATCATTGGTAAAAATCAGCTCGATTGATATGCGCGAATGGCATATCAGTATCCCACGCTCGATAGACGATAAAGAATGGTCTGCACCTCAGGCAGAGACTGAGCGCCTGAACGATGCCGCATAGTGCCGCCACGCTGGCAAATAGTCTCTGAGCGTTCCTCAAGTGACAACTCTGGCTGTGACCAGCGCAGCCATCGTCCAAAGAGGTTGGTCTACTGTGACCAACCATTTCTTTGCCATATAAAAGTATCGGTGGTGGGTGCGGCTGGTCAGGCACTGTGCGCCCCACATCCTTTATAAAGCAGTAACAGGCTTTGATGTTTTGAATGGCGTGACGGCAGCGTTCTGACAGGCTGAGACATTATCGCCCATCGTCCCATCAGGTTGGCGCACTGTTCACCAACCACCCTGACTAAACTCTTATAGTTTTGGAATGGTGGGCGCGACAGGGATTGAACCTGTGACCCCTACGATGTCAACGTAGTGCTCTCCCGCTGAGCTACGCGCCCTGACCGTTTACAAAGGGGTTTGATCCCCGACGGTATCTGCCGGATGGATGGGGCTGTGCGGTGCAGCCGATCCGGCGAGGTCAGGGGGGTATAGCCGCTCCCCATGGAGGAGGCAAGCGCTTTGTGGGATGAGGGGGGTGGAAAGCCCGTCGCGCATCGCCATAGGGCTGTACCGAGATAGGGGCTGTGTCAAAGAGGGCGAAAATGGCGGTTTGTTCGCGCTATTTCGCCCTATCTTGTCTGGTTCGGGCCGGTTTTTGGGCCTTTTTCGGGCTTTGTTCGGTTCGGTTCAGAGCCCGTTTTTGGGACTTAAGCCGCCATCAGCATTTTTTGCACTTCCGACACCAGATCGCGCAGGTGGAAGGGTTTGGAGAGAATTTTGGCATCTTTCGGGGCATCCGAATCCGGATTGAGTGCCACGGCGGCAAAGCCGGTGATAAACATCACCTTGATATCGGGGTCGAGCTCGGTGGCGCGGCGGGCCAGCTCGATTCCGTCCATTTCCGGCATCACAATATCGGTCAAAAGCAATTCATAGGGCTCTTCGCGCAGCCGGTCATAGGCGGCGAGGCCGTTTTCACAGGAGGAGACCTGATAGCCAGCATTTTCAAGGGCTTTTACAAGAAAACGCCGCATATCATTGTCATCTTCGGCCAGCAGAATCCGTTGCATGATGTCTCGCTTTATTCTCAAACCGGTAGGCATTCCCAAACGTGACGCCTATAAAGCCCTGAAATCGTAAACAACTGGTTTAATTGCCGCGAAAAAAGCGCGAGGGCTTGCTCAAGCTTGCGCTTTTGTCGGGTAGCCTGCTTTTGTCAAAGCCTCGGTAAAGCGGTCGGCGGGCAGAGCGGACACAATCCTGGCTGTGGCCTGTTCCAGATCCACCTCGGCTTGGGCTTGGGGATCTTGCTTTAAAATCAAACGCTTAACTGCATTGACGCAGCCGCCGCAGCTCATGCCAGACACCGCAAACAGGCGTGGGGACAAGGTATTCGGCATGGCGGATCTCCTGTGATCGCTTGAGCGGCAAGCCTCATTATGGCAGGGCTTTGATGGCAAAAAAAGGGCGGGGGTTGGGGGACGTTTTTTCCTCGGGGGTTGAATTTCCCGCATTTGTCTGGCTTGTGGCGCTCGGGCTTTGGATTTTTTTCAGGGAAAGGACGGTTGATGTCCCATTCTTCAGTGATGCCGCCGATTTGGACCACAATCGAGCCGGTTTTTTCCCGTTATCAGGTGATTTTTTGCGATATTTGGGGCGTTTTGCATAATGGCCGCGAGGCATGGCCTCTGGCCTCCGCTATTTTGACGCGGTTTCGCGCGCAGGGCGGCAAGGTCGTTTTGGTGTCGAATGCCCCGCGTTTGGGGGCTTTTGTGCCCGAATTATTGCAGCATTGGGGCGTCAAACCCACGGCTTGGGATGCCATTGTCACCTCGGGCGATGTTACCCGCCGTTTGATCGAGGGGCGGGGCGATGCGCCTTATCTGCATATCGGTCCGGCGCGCGACAAATCGCTCGTGGAAGGGCTTTCTGGCCGTAAAGTCGATCAGGTCCAAGACGCCGCCTATGTCATTTGTTCGGGACTTTACAATGACGAGACGGAAACGCCTGAGGATTATCACGCGCTGCTCGCCCAGGCCACTGCGCGCCAGTTGGAGATGATTTGCGCCAATCCCGATCTCATCGTCGAGCGCGGCACCAGCATGATTTATTGCGCGGGGGCGATTGCCAAAGCCTATGAGGATTTGGGGGGCACTGCGCTTTATGCGGGCAAACCGCATGCGCCGATTTATCACGAGGCGAGGCAGGTGGCGGAGGAGCTTTGCGTTCATCCCATTGATCTTTCGAACATTTTAGCCATAGGCGATGCCTTCATGACGGATGTCGCGGGGGCATTGGCCTTCGGGGTGGAGTGTGTCTTGATCGCGCGCGGCATTCACAGCGAGGATTTCGGGCTGCATCAGGGGCCCTTGTCGCCACAGGCGGTGGCAAAGGTGATGCAAGACCGCAGCGAGCGGCCCTTGGCTGTCATGGATGTGCTGGCCTGATCAGCGTGGCCCTTTCGGCGTCATACCAAAAGACCGATAGTCAGAAGCGGCTGGCCGCCCTATGTCTTGCGCGCATTTTTGGCGATGGTCGGGCCCATGATACGGACATTTGGTTTTGAAGATCTCGAACTTGGACAATGCGCCAGTGTCATGCGTACGGTCATGGAAATGGATGTCGTTGGTTTTGCTGAGGTTTCTGGCGACAAAAACCCGATCCATCTCAATGAGGATTATGCCGCCTCGACCAAATTCGGCCAGCGTATTGCCCATGGCATGTTCACCGCCAACCTCATTTCAGCGGTGATCGGCATGCAGATGCCCGGACCCGGAGCGGTTTATCTGTCGCAAACCTTGCGTTTTCTGGGGCCTGTGAAAATCGGCGATGTCGTCACAGCGCTGGTTGAGGTGGTGGAAAAAATCGAAAAAGGCCGGCGCGTCAGGCTTGAATGCGTCTGCGTGGTGGATGGCCGCGCGGTGCTGGAGGGCGAGGCTTGGGTCAGCGTCCCGTCCGCGCTGCCGCGCGAGTCGTGATTTACCCGCGCCCTAATTCACCCGAGTCTTGATTTATCATTGAAATCAATCGCTTTGCCCGATTGAATTGGGGCTTGACCCTTGGCGGCCAAGACGGCAGGGTCCGCCCGCGCCTCGGAATGGATAGGGCCACGCGCCCCTGTCTGTGATGCGGCGGTTTGGGTGCTGTTTTTGTGATGGCAAATCCTTGAAATGAATGGGTTTTTACCGTGTCCGCTGTCCCTTTTTCCTCCCCCTCGGCACGTTTTCTGTGTCATGACGGCTTAAGCCCTTTGCCAGAGGCTCTGGCAGGGGCCGTGGTGGCTTTGGGGAATTTTGACGGGTTGCATCGCGGTCATCAGGCCGTTTTGGAAAAAGCGAAAGATTTGGCCGGAGAGCGCGGCTTGCCCGCAGCTTTTCTGACCTTTGAGCCGCATCCGCGTCGTTTTTTCCGTCCCCATGAGCCGCATTTTTGTTTGACCCCTCCCGATGTCAAAGCCTCGCTTGCGCAGCAATTGGGCATGGAAGGCATGATCACGCTGCCCTTTGATGCCGCTCTGGCGCAAACCGATGCGCGGGCCTTTATCGAAGATCTGTTGATTGGCGGGCTCGGGGTCGGCGGCTTGGTGATCGGGCATGATTTCCATTTCGGCAAAGGCCGTGCAGGCTCACCCGCCATGATCGAAGCCATCGGCCAGCGCTTGGGCCTGCCGGTTAAAGTTGTGCCCGCTCTGACCACGGCCGGACAGCCGGTTTCCTCCAGCCTGATCCGCGATGCCCTGCGGCAAGGTCAGGTGGACATTGCGGCACATATGCTGGGATATCAATGGTTTGTGCGGGGTGTGATCTGTCACGGTGACAAGCGCGGGCGGCTTTTGGGCTATCCCACCGCCAATATGATTTTATCGCCCGATTGCGGTCTGCATTGGGGCATTTATGCGGTGCGGATGGCGGTGGACGGGGTCGTCCGTGATGGCGTGGCCTCCTTTGGCTCGCGCCCGACCTTTGATGACGGCGCGCCGCGGCTGGAAACCTTCCTGTTTGATTTTGACGGCGATCTCTATGACAAAAGCGTGGATGTCGAATTGGTGGGTTTTTTGCGCGGCGAGGCCAAATTTGAAACGATTGAGGCGCTGATTGCGCAAATGGACAGCGACAGTGCAGACGCCCGCGCCCTCTTGGCCCAAGCGCCCCCGCCCGATGTGGCGCGCTTATTGCCACTGGCTTGAGGCGGTAGCACTTTTGCCGCAAATGGTTTATTGCCCCTGCAATGCATTTCAACGACAACGCAAAGCTCTTTGATCATGAATGAGACCAGCCAGCCGACCCTTGATTATTCCAAGACGTTGTTTCTGCCGGAAACGGACTTTCCGATGCGGGCGGGATTGCCGCAGCGCGAGCCGGATCTTTTAAAGCGCTGGCACGAGATTGATCTTTATCAGCAATTGCGTCAGGCCTCGAAAGGGCGTCCGCGCTTTGTCCTGCATGACGGCCCTCCCTATGCCAATGGCAATATTCATATCGGGCATGCGCTCAACAAGATTTTGAAAGATCTGGTGACCCGTTCCCAGCAAATGCTCGGTTTTGACTCCAATTATGTCCCCGGCTGGGATTGCCACGGCCTGCCGATCGAATGGAAAATCGAAGAGCAATATCGCGCCAAGGGCAAAAACAAGGACGAGGTGCCGCTGGTTGAATTCAGGCAGGAATGCCGCGCCTTTGCCGAACATTGGCTCGGTGTGCAGCGCGAGGAGTTCAAACGGCTCGGCATTACCGGTGATTGGGACCATCCTTACTCAACCATGGCCTTTCATGCGGAAGCACAAATCGCCCGCGAGATCATGAAATTCAAGGATAATGGTCTGCTCTATCGCGGCTCCAAGCCCGTGATGTGGTCGGTGGTGGAAAAAACCGCTCTGGCCGAAGCCGAGATCGAATATCACGATCATCAAAGCGATATGGTCTGGGTGAAATTTCCGGTTCAAAATGGCCCGCTGCAAGGCGCCCATATTGTCATCTGGACCACCACCCCTTGGACCTTGCCCGGCAACCGCGCCATCTCCTATTCGCATAAAATTGAATACGGACTTTATGAAGTCACCGCCAATGAGCGCGATTTTGGTCCGAAAGTCGGCGAGCGCTATATCCTTGCCCATAAATTGGCGGATGCCGTTGCAGGGGCTGCTAAAATTAGCTTGGCCCATCGGGACACAATTGCGGCTGATGTTCTGGCTCAGAGCCTCTGCGCCCACCCGCTCCGTGCATTGGGCTATGAATTCCAAGTGCCTTTGCTGGATGGGGATCATGTCACCGATGATGCGGGCACAGGCTTTGTCCATACGGCCCCTTCGCATGGGCGTGAAGACTTTGAAATCTGGATGGCCAATGGCCGCGCCTTGACCGAGCGCGGGATTGATACCCGCATCCCCTTCACCATTGATGATGACAGTCTCTACACCCAAGAAGCCCCCGGCTTTGAAGGCAAGCGCGTCATTACCGAAAAAGGCGACAAGGGCGATGCCAATGAAGCCGTGATCAAGGCCTTGATTGAACAGGGCAATCTGGTTGCGCGCGGGCGTTTGAAACATCAATATCCGCATTCGTGGCGCTCGAAAAAGCCGGTGATTTTCCGCAATACCCCGCAATGGTTTATCGCGATGGACAAACCCTTCGCGCTGGGTCAATCGCTGCGCCACGTCGCCTTTGATGCGATTACCAAAACTGAATGGGTGCCCGAAAGCGGTGAAAACCGTATTCGCGGCATGATCGAAAACAAGCCGGATTGGGTGATGTCACGCCAGCGCGCCTGGGGCGTGCCGATCACGGTTTTCGTGCACAAACAGACCAAAGAGATGTTGCAGGATGCAGCGGTGGATGCCGCCATTGCCAAAGCGTTTGATGCCGAAGGCGGGGATGCATGGTTCAAGGCCGGTGCCAAAGAGCGTTTCCTCCAAACCGCCTCAACGCCCATCAATGCCGATGACTATGACATGGTCATGGATGTGTTGGATGTGTGGTTTGATTCCGGTTCCACCCATTCCTATGTCTTGAATACGCCCACCCATTTCCCAAGCCTTGACGGCATTGTGCGGATTGTCGATGGCGGAAAAGACCGCGTGATGTATCTGGAAGGGTCGGATCAGCATCGCGGCTGGTTCCAATCCTCCCTGCTTGAGAGCTGCGGCACGCGCGGACGCGCGCCTTTTGATGTCGTGCTGACCCATGGCTTTGTGCTCGACGAAAAAGGCCAGAAAATGTCGAAGTCGCTGGGCAATGTGACAGCGCCGCAGGATGTCATCAAAGACTCCGGTGCCGATATTTTGCGCTTGTGGGTGGCGGCTTGCGATTATTCGGATGATTTGCGCATCGGTAAGGAAATTCTGAAAACCTTCGTCGAGACCTATCGCAAATTGCGCAACACCTTGCGCTGGATGCTGGGGTCGCTCGCGCATTTTGACGCCAAGCAGGCGATCTCCCCCTCCGACATGCCGGAAATCGAGCAATTGATGCTGCATCGTCTGGCGGAATTGGCGCCGATGATTGATCAGGCCTATCAAAGCTATGATTATCGCAAGGTGATCGCGGAATTGTCCTTGTTCATGAATACGGATTTATCGGCCTTTTATTTCGATATTCGCAAGGACACGCTTTATTGCGATCCTTTGTCCTCCAAGGCCCGTTTGGCCTCATTGTCCTGCATCGAGATTATTTTCAGCGCGGTGACGCGCTGGCTGGCGCCGATCCTTGTTTTCACCGCAGAAGAAGCCTGGCTGGCCCGCTATCCCGACGCTGTTTCGGTTCATCTTGAAGTGTTCCCATCTGTGTCGGCAGACTGGAAACAAGATGATCTGGCCAAGCGCTGGGCGCAGATCCGGCGGGTGCGTCGTGTGGTGACCGGCGCTTTGGAAATCGAGCGCGCCCAAAAGCGCATCGGCTCTTCGCTTGAATCAGCCCCTCAGGTTTTTGTGACGGATGCTTCGCTCGCGGCTTTGCTGCAAGGCATTGATTTTGCGGATGTCTGCATCACCTCGTCCATTGAGATTGCGGTGGGCGAGGGGCCGCAGGATGCTTTCTGGCTGGATGACGTGTCGGGCGTTGCGGTGGTCCACAAACAGGCTCAGGGCCGTAAATGTGCACGTTCTTGGCGCATTTCACCCGATGTCGGCCGAGATGCGGATTATCCGGATGTGACGCCACGGGACGCGCAGGCCTTGCGGGAATGGGCCAAGGTCATGGGTGCGGCTTGATGCAGATCGAGGTCGGGGAACGTCCCAGTGTGGCCAGTTCTCCGGAACGGGTCTCGCCCCCGCGCCTGTCCTATGTCTTGGGCCTCATCACCCTTGTGCTGGATCAAGCCAGTAAATTGGGGGTTTTATACGGTTTGGATCTGGAACAGACGCAGCCCATCATCATTTCGCCGGTTTTTGACCTGATTTTGGTTTGGAATCGGGGGATTTCCTATGGATTGTTCCAGCAAGACAATCCCACCGGCCAGATGGCTCTGCTGATCGGGACCGTTTTGGCCATTCTGGGCCTTTTGGTCTGGATGATGCGGGTGAAACAGCCGCGTTTGGCCGTGGCTTTGGGCTTTTTAACGGGTGGCGCGGTCGGAAATGCCATTGATCGGGCCGCTTATGGGGCCGTTGTGGATTTTTTGCATCTGCATTGGAACGGCTGGTCTTGGTATGTCTTTAACCTTGCTGATGCAGCGATCGTTGTCGGGGTGCTCATTCTCATGTATGACTCTTGGCAGACGGATCATCCGTCCCAAAAGAGTGCCTAAAGCGTTGCTTGGTCTCAATAAGGCCGTATTCATGCGGCAAGCGGATATTGATGCCGGTATTTCAGAGCCGGACTATGAGGGAGAATAGCATGCGGGTGATCCAACACAGGCTTGCACTGCTTTTGGCGGTGATGCTGATCCCGTTGGCTGTCGGGCCGGCGAAGGCCCAGTCTGGTCTTTTGGATCTGGGTAAAACACTCCTCGGCATGGAGGATGAAAAGCCCGAAGTCGATTACCGTCCCCGTCCGCCTCTGGTTGTCCCGCCCAAAAAAGATCTGCCGCCTCCCGCGGCCCCTGCGACCGCTAAAGCACAGGCTTGGCCGAATGATCCCGATATTGCAGCCCTGAAAAAGGCCGAGGAGAACCGCAAAAAACCGGTGACCTTGCAAGAGGGCTATACCCGTCCCCTGACCATTGATGAAATTCGGGCAGGCCGTGTGGCCGGTGCCGGTGTACCGACCCAACCCGATACAAGCACGGCGCGCAATGCCTCCGCTTGGATCCCTCCGTCCGAATTGCGGGCCATTGAAGAAAAGCTGAAACTTTCCAAAGCGCCTGAACTCCAGCCGGGCTTTGAACCGGAACGTCAATATCTGACCGATCCGCCCAAGGGCTATCGGAAAGCGGCAGCGGGTGCGCCCGTGGTGGCGCCCAAGCAAGCGCCTGTGATCGAGGAAGACAGCGGCCCCTTGTCCTTCTTCCGCAAGCGTAAAAACAATGATGATGATTGATCCTTGCTGGCTTGTCTCTGGATCAGACTGATTTTTATGTCTTATCGTCCTTGAAGAGATGCGGGTTTTTAAGACCCGCTCTTTTTAGTGTGAACAGTTTCCTTTTGATCGGAGTTCTGGTGCATGAGCGGTGTTGATCATGATCCATTGTCTTTCGGTGCGCCCGTGTCGCATCATGTTTTGGAAAACGGGCTTGAGGTTGTGATCATTCCCGATCATCGCAGTCCGGTGGCGACCCATATGGTGTGGTATCGCAATGGGTCGGCGGATGACCCCCAGGGTCAATCGGGGATTGCGCATTTTCTCGAACATTTGATGTTCAAGGGCACCGAAAAACACCCGCAAGGCGCTTTTTCGGATCTGGTCACGGAATTGGGCGGTGAGGAAAATGCCTTCACCTCCATGGATTATACCGCCTATTACCAACGTGTCGCCAAAGAGCATCTGGGCCGCATGATGGAGCTTGAGTCAGACCGCATGCAGGGTCTGGTTCTGGAGGATGCGGTGGTTTTGCCCGAGCGCGATGTGGTGCTCGAAGAACGCCGCATGCGCACCGATAGCGATCCGGCAGCCCAGCTGGGTGAATCCTTGGCCGCCGCTTTGTTCGCCCATCATCCCTATGGCACGCCGATCATCGGCTGGATGCACGAGATCGAGGGCTTGGGGCGCGAAGAGGCTCTGGCCTATTACCGCCGCTTTTACACGCCCGACAATGCCATTCTGGTGGTGGCGGGGGATGTCGAGGTCGAGGAGGTCTTGGCCTTGGCACAACAGACCTATGGTCAAATCAAAGCCTCTGGCCACAAGCCCGTGCGCAAGCGCCCGCAAGAGCCTGTGTTGCGGGGACAAAAGCGCATTACCTTGGCCGATGCCAAAGTCGAGCAGCCGTCATGGCAGCGTTCTTATCTCGTGCCGTCTTTGCGCACCGCTGAAAAAGGCGTGTCGGAAGCGATCGAGGTTTTGATGCAGGTGCTGGCGGGCGGACAATCGGGGTATTTGCACCGCAAGCTTGTGGTCGAGCAGCAAAAGGCTGTGGCTGTCGGGGGCTGGTATCACGCCACCACCTGTGACCAGACCCGCTTGCTCGTCTATGCGGTGCCGTCCGAAGGGGTTTCCCTTGAGGCGATTGAAAAAGCCATGGAGGACACATTGGCAGACTTTGCCCGTGAGGGTCTCGATGACAAAACGCTGACCCGTGCCAAAACCCGTCTGATTGCCGATGCCTTTTATGCCCAAGACAGCCAGACCGCCATGGCGCGGATGTTTGGCTCTGCTTTGGCCATCGGGGCTCAGGTGCAAGAGGTGTTGGACTGGCCTGCCGCGATCGATGCGGTGACAGCCGAGCAAGTGTTGGCGGCTTTGAAATGGCTTGATCACAGCAAATCCGTCAGTGGATTTTTATTGAAAGACGAGGCGGCCTGACATGGATCAATCCGTAAAAACCAGTGCCGCTAAAACCTCTGCCGCAAAAAGCCATGCAGACCGTATCCAGCATGTCACCTCAGCCTCGGGCGTGGAGGCATGGCTTGTGGAAGATTATACGGTGCCGATTATCACCGTGGAAGGGTTGATCGAAGGGGGCGCCAGCCAAGATCCCTCTGGCAAGCCCGGTGTTTTGAATTTGTTGATGGGGCTTTTGGACGAAGGGGCGGGGCCTTATGATGCCACGGCCTTTCAGGAGCGTCTTGACGATTATGCCATCGAGATGAGTTTTGGCGCTGATCGTGATCACGCCTCGCTGCATTTGCGGTCTTTGGCACGGCACAAGGACGAGGCCTTCGCGATGCTGGGCCTTGCCTTGAACAAGGCTTTGTTGGATGCCCCCTCGATCGAGCGGGTGCGGGCGCAAATCATGGCGGGCTTGCGTCACGAGTCGAGTGATCCGGATGTGATGGCGCAGCGTCGGTTTTTTGCCGAGGCCTTTGCAGGTCATCCCTATGCCCAATCTGCCAAGGGCACCTTGCAATCGGTTCCCGAAATCACGCGGGATGATTTGCTGGCCATGCAGGCGCATCTCTTCACCCGCCAGCATTTGCATCTGGTGGTCGTGGGCGCCATTGATGCCGATGATCTCGCGCGCATGCTGGATGATGTGTTCGGCGCATGGCCTGTGCAGGCGGCTTTGCGTCCTGTGCCAACTTTTGTGGATGTGCCGCGCAACAAGCAGGTTGTGATTGATTTTGACGTGCCGCAATCCTCCATCCGTTTCGGGGCGCGTGGCTTGGCGCGCACGGATCCGGATTTCATCACGGCCACGGTGGTCAATCATATTCTGGGCGGTGGCGTCTTCTCCTCCCGTTTGTTCCGGGAAGTGCGCGAAAAGCGCGGCCTCGCTTATTCGGTCTATTCGCATCTGGCGCCGTTTGCCCATGGCCCGCTTTATGTCGGGGGAACCTCGACCAAAAACGAGCGTGTCGGGGAATCGCTCTCTATCATTGCAGCGGAAATTTTGTCTCTGGCAACCGACGGGCCCAATGACGAGGAATTGAACACGTCGAAAAATTTTCTGATCGGCTCCCATGCTTTGCGGCTCGATACATCGAGCAAGCTGGCCGGTCAGCTGGTGCATATCAAAGCACATGCTCTGGGGCGTGATTATCTGGATCGCCGCAATGCCATGATCGAGGTCATTACCTTGCAGGACGCGGCGCGGGTTGCCAAACGTCTTTACGGCGACGGGCAGATGCTGAGCGTGATTGTGGGACGTCCCGAAGGTCTTTAGGCCGGTTTGATTTCCCGCGCGACTCCATGCAACTTGAACCCTGTTTGATTCGTGGTCACAGGGCTTTGCCCCTGTTTGGCCTTTGCTTTGATCGGGGTTCAAGACATGGGTGTTCGCAGACTTGATCCTGTTTTGATCGACCGGATTGCAGCGGGTGAGGTCGTCGAGCGACCCGCCTCAGCGGCAAAAGAACTCATCGAAAATGCGCTTGATGCCCGCGCCACGATGGTTGAGGTGGTGATCGCCAATGGCGGGCGCAGCCTGATCCGTGTCACCGATAACGGGATGGGCATGGGGCCGGAGGATCTGGCTTTGTGTATCGAGCGCCATGCCACCTCCAAATTGCCCGATGGGGATCTGTTTTCCATTGAGACGCTGGGCTTTCGTGGCGAGGCCTTGCCCTCCATCGGCTCTGTCGCGCGGCTCACCATCAAGTCCCGCCGCTCCGATGATCCGCAAGCCATGATGGTGGTGGTGGATGGGGGCGTGGTCACGCCTTTGCGTCCCGTGGCCTTCAATACCGGCACACAGGTCGAGGTCGCGGATTTGTTTTATGCGACCCCTGCGCGTTTGAAGTTTTTGAAAACGGATCGCGCCGAGGCGACAGCCATTGCCGATCTTGTCAAACGCATTGCGCTGGCCCATCCGCATGTCCAGTTTAGTCTGGCCGGGGATCAGGTGCCTTTGCTTGATTATCCCGCTTCAAAAAGTACGGATGCGGAAACCGCGAGACAAGAGCGTGTGACGCAGGTTCTTGGCAAGTCCTTCATGCAAAATGCGGTGCCGCTTGAGGCGCATTATCAAGATATTGGCCTCACAGGCTTTGCCGGACTGGCAACAGCCCATAGGCCCAATGCCGCGGGCCTTTATCTTTATGTGAATGGTCGGCCCGTGCGTGATCGGTTGATCCTTGGCGCGGTCAAAGGGGCTTATACGGATTTGTTGCCGGCCGGTCGTCATCCCGCCGGTGTGCTGTATCTTGAGGTGCCTCCGGCGCTTGTCGATGTGAATGTGCATCCCGCCAAAAGCGAGGTCCGCTTCCGGGATGGCGGCTCGGTGCGGGCGGTGGTCGTGGGCACGATCAAACGGGCTTTGGGCGAGGCGGGCCATCGGGCGTCTGCAACGGTGGGGACACGCACTCTTGATGCCTTGCGCCCCAATCTGCATGTGCAAGCGCCGTTGAATTGGGATTGGCGGCAATCCCCCTCAGCCCCACAAGGGGGAGTAGAGGGCGTGGCGTCGGGCTTTGCCGAACATCCCCAGACCCGTTTTGACGCGATGCCACCGGCTGCGCGGATGCCCGCGCCACACCCTGTTGAGGGGGCGGTGAGCGCGCCTGATCAGCCTGCGGCGGAGATTCATCCTTTGGGGGCAGCGCGGGCGCAAATCCATGACACCTATATTCTGGCGCAGACACAAGACGGGCTGGTGATTGTCGATCAGCATGCTGCCCATGAACGGCTGGTTTACGAGCGCCTGAAAAACGAGCGGGCCTTGCAGGCGGTGAAACGCCAGCTGCTTTTGATCCCGCAGATTATCGATCTTGATCCCGTCGAGGCGTCGCGCCTTGTCGAAAAAGCGGATCTTCTGGCCGAACTCGGCTTGGTGATCGAGGCATTCGGGCCGGGGGCTGTGGCGGTTGTGGAAGTGCCAGCGGCTTTGGCAGGGGGCAATATTGCAGGCCTGATCCGTGATCTCTGCGATACGTTGGAGGAGTGGGGATCAACCCAAGCGCTGGAAAACCGGCTGGATCATGTCTTGGCAACCTTTGCCTGCCACCATTCTGTCAGGGCCGGACGCCGCTTGCGCCCCGAAGAGATGAATGCCTTGTTGCGCGAAATGGAAGAAACGCCTTTTTCGGGCCAGTGCAATCATGGCCGCCCCACTTATGTGGAATTAAAACTGAAAGATATCGAGCGCCTTTTCGGCAGGCGTTAGGGCTTCGTGTCAGGCGTCCGGTGCTTGTAAAAACATCACATGGGTTTCGCCGAAATCGCGTGTTTCCAAAAGCGTCAACGCCGATGGCAGCTGATGCTCGGCCTTGCTGCTTTCTTCAAAAACAATGAGGGCTTTGGGAGCGAACCATCCCCCTTCAAAGGCCGATGTCAGGGCCTTGTCGCCCAGGCCTTGATTGTAAGGCGGATCACAAAAAATCAGATGAAAAGGGGCGTGCGGATGCACCTGTCCCATGCGGGTGGCATCACGGCGAAAAACCTTTGTTTGGGCGGCGACGCCCAAATTTTCGATATTGGCGCGTAAAAGCCCGCGCCCTTGTGCCGAGTCATCGACGAATTGGGCAAAGCTTGCGCCACGCGACAGGGCTTCAAGCCCCAAGGCGCCGGTGCCTGCGAATAAATCAAGCACACGGGCGTCAGGCATCGGGTCGTCATAGGCATGCGCGAGAATATTGAACAAGGTCTCGCGCAGCCGATCCGATGTCGGTCTGACGGTGTGATCGGACGGGGTTTTCAGTCCCCGTCCTTTAAAGCGACCGCCGATGATCCGCATATCCGCCCCGTTTAGCCATTGCGTCTGGGTGGGCGTGGCCCGCCAGAGCCACCGCGTGGCCCGCTGCGTGGTCCGACGCCATTGTTGGGCGCACCGTCACGCGCTGGACGGGACGGGCGATCACCGCCATCCCTTGGTGGGCGCGGCCGATCCCCGAAATCCCGACGCGGTGGACGGTCTCCGCCATCCCTTGGTGGACGCGGACGATCCCCGAAATCCCGACGCGGTGGGCGATCATCACCATCCCTTGGTGGGCGCGGACGATCCCCGAACTCCCGACGCGGTGGACGGTCTCCGCCATCCCTTGGTGGACGTGGACGATCCCCGAAATCCCGACGCGGCGGGCGATCATCGCCATCGCGTGGTGGACGTGGACGATCCCCGAACTCCCGACGCGGTGGACGGTCACCGCCATCGCGTGGTGGACGTGGACGATCTCCAAAATCCCGACGCGGTGGACGATTATCGCCATCGCGTGGTGGACGCGGACGATCCCCGAAATCCCGACGTGGTGGGCGGTCACTGCCATCGCGTGGTGGACGTGGCCGATCCCCGAATTCCCGACGCGGGGCTTCACCCTCTTCACTGCGGGGTTTGCGTGGGGCGCGGACGGGCAGATCTTCTGTCTTTTCGCGGACGACTTTTTCAACCAGCACATCGCCCCCTTTGGGGGTTTTGATGCGACCGGCGCGTTCATGCGCGCGGGCTCCACTTTCCAGTCGCGCTTCTTGCGGATTGTCACCCCGACGCGGTTTGTGGCTGCGCTGCTTGGCCGCACCTTCCGCCTCTTCATCACTGGCGCGCCAAACGGACCGCAAGGGTTCGGTCGGGGCGCGGCGTTTCGGACGCGGGGCTTCTTCTTCGGCCTGCTCCTCTGGCGCGTCACGACCGGCAAAGCGGTCTTTGCGGTCCGGCTTGCCGGGGATGCTTTCCCGATAGCTGGTTTCGCGTTTGCGCGGATGGAAATCCTCGTCCTCATAGACAAAGACCGGCGCGTCGAAATCCACTTCCGCTTCTTGCGCCAGCGTTTCGCCCAACTGGTCTTTGAGAATGGCAGTGCGGACTTCTTCGACCGCGCCTTCCGGCAAGTCGTTCAACTGGAAGGGGCCGAATGACAAACGGATCAAACGGTTCACCTGCAGTCCGAAATGGTCGAGGATTTTTTTGACCTCGCGGTTTTTGCCTTCGCGCAAGCCCAAAGTCAGCCAGACATTGTCGCCTTGCTCGCGTTGCAGATGCGCCTCAATCGGCCCGTAATGAATGCCTTCAATCGTGATCCCGTCTTGCAACGTATCGAGATCGGCTTGGGTGATCGAGCCATAGGCGCGGACGCGATAGCGGCGCAGCCAGCCGGTTTCCGGCAAAGCAATCACCCGCGACAGCCCGCCGTCATTGGTCAGCAGCAACAAGCCTTCGGTGTTGATATCAAGCCGCCCGATGGTCACAACCCGTGGCAGGCCTGCGGGCAAGGCCGCAAAGACCGTGGGTCGGCCTTCGGGATCCCATGCCGTTGTCACAAGCCCTGAGGGCTTGTGGTAAAGGAACAAACGGGTACGCTCGCGCATCGGCAAGGGGGTGCCGTCCACCAGAATTTTATCGCGTTCGGTGACATCGAGCGCCGGACTGGTCAGAACCTCGTCATTGACGCTGACGCGCCCGGCTTCAATCCATTCCTCGGCCTCGCGGCGGGAGCAAAGACCGGCCCGTGCCATGACTTTGGCAATGCGGTCACGAAAGCCCCTGCGCGGTGCCGGTGCTTCATCCCCCGAGCGGTCGCGCGCGATAAATTCACGCTTGCCGCCGCCTGCGCGCGGCTTATCACCAAAGCGTGGCTTATCACCAAAACGATGCTTGTCGCCGAAGCGTTGCGGCCTGTCGCCCCTGTCGGAACTGTTGGAGCGGCCTTTGTCCTCGTAGCGGGGACGAAAACCCGCACTTGGCGGACGCTCGGAGCGTTCACCGCGTTCCGGCCTGTCGCCATAGGGACGGGCTGGACGATCGCCAAACGAGCGGGCGGGGCGGTCATCACGGTTACGGTCTGGCCTGTCGCCATAGGGACGCGCCGGACGATCCCCAAACGAGCGGGCGGGACGGTCATCGCGGTTGCGGTCTGGCCTGTCGCCATAGGGACGTGCTTGACGATCCCCAAACGAGCGGGCGGGACGGTCATCACGGTTACGGTCTGGCCTGTCGCCATAGGAACGCGCTGGACGATCACCAAACGAACGGGCGGGACGGTCATCACGGTTACGCTCGGGCCTGTCGCCATAGGGACGGGCTGGACGATCACCAAACGAGCGGGCGGGGCGGTCATCACGGTTACGGTCTGGCCTGTCGCCATAGGGACGCGCCGGACGATCACCAAACGAGCGAGCGGGACGGTCATCACGGTTGCGGTCTGGCCTGTCGCCATAGGGACGCGCGGGACGGTCATCGCGCCCGCCGAATTTTTTGTCACCGAATTTCTTGTCGCCAAAACCGCGGCCGCCCGATGGTTTGTCACCAAACTTTTTGGGGCCGAATTTTTTGTCGCCGAAGGGTCTGTCGCCTTTCGGACGCGCGGATGCATCGCCGCGCTCGTCGCTGCGGCTTTTATAGGGTCTGTCGGATGCGGGGCGGTCCGTGCGGCGATCGGTTGGGCGCTTGCCCCCTCGACCACCGTCTTTTTTGCTGTCATAGGTCATAGCAGTGCTGATAGCAGACACAATGCCGCTTGACGAGGAAAACTGGACCGATTTTTTGGAAAAAGCGACGATGGACCAAGCTCTTTCAGGAATGGATTTGGCTTTTTTTGAGGCAAAACAGGCGGCTGAGGCCGGAGAAGTGCCGGTCGGCGCTGTTTTGATGCGCGATGGTGGGGTGATAGCCAGTGCGGGTAATCGGGTTTTGCGCGATCATGATCCAACCGCCCATGCCGAAATGGTGGTGGTCCGCGCCGCAGCCAAAATCTTGGGCAGCGAGCGGCTGATCGGCTGTGATCTCTATGTCACCTTGGAGCCCTGCGCCATGTGCGCGGGCGCTTTGTCCTTGGCACGCATCCGGCGTTTGTATTTTGCCGCCGATGACAGCAAAGGCGGTGCGGTTGAGCACGGGCCGCGCTTTTTCGCACAACCCACCTGCCATCATGCGCCAGAGGTCTATGGCGGGATCAGAGCCCGTGAATCCGCTGAGCTGTTGCGCAGTTTTTTCAGCAGCAGGCGTTAAAGCCTTTGGTCGAGATGGTCGGACAAGGCATATTTCAGCTGATCTTTCAAAGGCGCTGAGGCGGTGAGAATGGCCTCGATCTTGAAAAAGTCGAGCGCCTGAAATCCGGCGACATCGGGTTTCAACAAAATATCCGGCTGTCTGAATTGCAGTTTTTGTTGAACCAGCGCCGCTTGCATAATCTGCGCGGCACCGATCATCGTGGCAAAGGGGCCCGGTAATGCGGTGCTGACTTTTGGGCCGCCTGACACATCCACCGCAATCACAACCATGCCTTGATCAAGAAAGGTCTCGAAGGGCAGCGGATTGATCGCCCCGCCATCAATCAAGACATGGCCCTCGATTTGAACAGGTTTGACAAGGGCGGGCATGGCCATGGAGGCGGCCACACCACTGACAAGCGAGCCACTGTCGAAACGGATTTCGCGGTGATGGTAAAAATCAGTGGCCACCACCGTCAGGGGGATTTCTAAGGCCTCGAATGTATCAGGCACGCTGTCGGGCCAAAACAGATCAAGCAAGGCTTCGCCATCCACCAGAACCGGATTGCCGGGGGAGCGCGTGAACAAATCTTTGACGCGCCCCACCCGTGCTTTCCAAAGGCGGGCCATCACATGGGTGCGATTGAGAAACAGGGTTTCAAAATGCTCCCGCAAGGCGCGGGCGCTGATCCCCGATGCACTGGCGGCGCCGATAATCGCGCCGATGGACGATCCCGCAATGGCTGCGGGTGGCAGACCCAATTCTTCCAATGTCTCCAAAACAATCAGATGCGCCAGTCCGCGCGCACCGCCGCTGCCGAGCACGAGGCCGATGGGCGGGGAGGTGGGGCGCGGGCCGGTCATCGGGACGGGGCTTTTTGTGCCCAGAGCCATCCCGCTTGGGCAAGGGGTCGCACCTGATTGGCCATAGCCTGCGCATTGTCATTGCTGGCGGTGCCATCGCGCACGCGCCCGACAATGCCTTGCAGGATCGCCGCCAGACGGAAAAAATTATAGGCCAGATAGGCTTCAAGATCGGGGATGGTCTCAAGGCCTGCGGCTTCGGCATAAACAGCGGCATGCTCTTGCATGGTCGGCAGGCCGAGTGCGGCATAATCGAGATCAAGCAGACTGCCTGTTCCCCCGCCATTTTCCGCGCGTGGCATCACCCATGTCATGAGATGATAGACGAGATCGGCAATCGGGTCTCCCAATGTCGCCAATTCCCAATCCAGAACCGCCAGAATAGCGGGCCCGTCAGAGGCAAGGATCAGATTATCAAGCCGGTAATCGCCATGCACAATCGCCGCGCGCGCGCTTTGCGGCAGGTTTGAGGGCAGCCAGTCGATCAATCGGTTCATGTCCTCGATGTCTTCGGTGGCGGACAGGCGGTAATTTTCGCTCCAGCGCCGCACCTGCCGCATGGTGTAGCCGTCGGCTTTGCCGAAATCGCCAAGACCAATCGCCTGCGGGTCAAAGCTATGCAGACGCGCCAGTGTTTGGGCCATATTTTTGAAAACGGCGCGGCGTTCGACGGGATCAGCCCCCGGCATCGACGGCTCCCATATCACACGGCCCTCGATATGGGTCATGACATAAAAGGCGGTGCCGATGACGCTTTCATCCTCGCAATAGACCAGCGGACGCGCCGCCGGAAAGTCTTGCCCTGCCAAAGCCGACAGCAATTTATATTCGCGGTCGATGGCATGGGCGGAGGTCAGCAATTTGCCCGGTGGTTTGCGCCGCAAGACATAGCTGCCGCTATCGGCCATCAGATGGTAGGTCGGGTTGGATTGTCCGCCTTTAAATTGATTGGCAGAGCGCAGACCGGAAAAGGACGCAATATGGCTTGATAGCCACTGATCAAGCTGTGGGATGGGCAAAGCAAGGGCGCCGGTGGCGGCTTTCGTGCCGCTGAAACTGCTTTGCCGATCCAGCACATCCATTCACGCTCTCCAGAAATTCTATTTATCCGCAGGCAAAGTGTGGCACAGGCCGGCTGTCATACACAACCGGGCTTTGGCCCTTGGTTTGTGGTGTTACTTTTTTTGCTCGCGTGCCACTTCGCGCCAACCGATATCGCTGCGGTAAAACCCGCCCGCCCAATCAATCGCCGACAGAGCCTGATAGGCTTTCTGTTGCGCCTCTGTCACACTGTCTGCCATGGCTGTCACCGCCAAGACCCGTCCGCCATTGGCCAGCAAACGGCCGTCCTGATCGCGCGTTGTGCCTGCATGAAAGACCAATGTGTCGGGCAGCTTGGCGGCTATCTCAACGCCTTTGATTTCCGTGCCTTTGAGCGGGGTGCCCGGATAACCCTTGGCGGCATGGATCACCGTCAGCGCCGTTTTGTTTTCCCACGCCAAGGACACCTCAGACAAACGTCCGCAAGCGCCCGCCTCCAGCACATCCAGCAAATCGGTTTTCAACCGTGGCAGCATCACCTCGCATTCGGGATCACCGAAGCGCACATTATATTCGATGAGTTTGGGGCCAGTGTCTGTGAGCATCAGACCCGCAAACAATATGCCTTTGAACGGCGTGCCGCGCGCCTTCATGGTTTTGATGGAAGGTAAAATAATCTCGTCCATCACCCGTTGTTCAAGGGCGGGGGTCAAGACAGTGGCGGGTGAATAGGCCCCCATGCCGCCTGTATTGGGACCGGTATCGCCATCGCCGACGGCTTTGTGATCTTGGGCGGAGGTGAAGGCCAAAGCCGTATCCCCGTCGCTCAAGACGAAATAGGAGACTTCCTCGCCAAACAAACAGTCTTCAATAACAATTTGCGACCCCGCATCGCCCAAGCCACCCGAGGCCATCATGGCAATGGCCTCTTCGGCCTCTTGGATGGTTTGGGCAACGACCACGCCTTTGCCTGCGGCCAAGCCATCGGCTTTGACAACGATGGGCGCACCACGCGCGCGCACATAGGCCTTGGCTTTTTCGGCATCGGTAAAGCGCGCATAGGCGGCGGTGGGCACATGCGCTTCATCACACAGCGCTTTGGTAAAGGCTTTGGATCCTTCAAGTTGGGCGGCGGTTTGCGACGGGCCAAAAACCTTGATCCCTGCTCCATCCAACGCATCCGCCAGACCCCCCACCAGAGGCGCTTCGGGACCGATGATTACAAGGCCGATTTGCTCGCTGCGGCAAAAGGCAATGACGGCTGAATGATCATCGGGGTTCAAGGCGATATTGGTGCCGCATTGGGCGGTTCCGGGATTGCCGGGGGCGATGAACAACCGGCCCAGACGAGGACTTTTGGCCAGCGCCCAAGACAAAGCATGTTCGCGTCCACCTGATCCGATAAGCAAAACATTCATGAAGCCGATCCTTGTTTGCGAAACCACGCTGCCTCTGTCTCTCTCTCTGTGTCTTGCATAGGCGTTTGTGCCCTGTTCTGCCAAGGGGGCAGGCTCGTTCATCCCCAATCCTTCCGCGCCTCGGTCTTGATAGGGGTCGGGATTTTGACCCGAATCGATTAAGCTTTGCGCATGGATCCCATTGATTTACACAGTCCCGACAGCCCCAATCTGCCAGAATGGAGCGTTTCCGAGCTTTCGGGGGCGCTCAAACGCACTTTGGAGGATCAATTCTCGCATGTCAGGGTGCGGGGTGAATTGGGCAAAGTGACGGTTCACAGCTCCGGCCATGTCTATCTCGACATCAAGGATGAAAAATCCACGCTCTCCTCGGTGATTTGGCGGGGTCAGGCCGCGCGCTTGCGCTTTAAGCCCGAAATGGGTCTTGAGGTGATCGCCACGGGCAAAATCACCACCTTTGCCGGACAATCGCGCTATCAGCTGATCATCGAGGCCTTGGAGCCTGCGGGCGAAGGGGCGCTTTTGGCGCAGCTGGAGGCCCGCAAGCGCCGCTTGGCAGCGCAAGGCCTGTTTGACGAGGCGCGCAAACAATTATTGCCGTTTTTGCCGGAGGTGATCGGGGTGATTACCTCGCCCACGGGGGCAGTGATCCGCGATATTTTACACCGTCTGTCGGATCGGTTTCCGCGGCGCGTTTTGTTATGGCCTGTCAGGGTGCAGGGGGAGACCTGCGCTGCGGAGGTGACGGCGGCCATTGAAGGCTTCAACGCCTTGCCGCTCGCGGGGCCCTTGCCCCGCCCCGATGTGTTGATTGTGGCGCGCGGTGGCGGCTCGATCGAAGATCTGTGGGGCTTTAATGATGAGCGGCTTGTCGAGGCCGCCGCCGCCAGTCTGATCCCGCTGGTGAGTGCGGTCGGGCATGAGACAGACTGGACCTTGATTGATCTGGCCGCGGACCAGCGCGCCCCCACCCCGACAGGCGCTGCCGAAATGGTGGTGCCGGTCAGGGCCGATTTGCTGTTGCGCTTGCGTGATCTCGGGCATCGGCTGCAGGGCAGTGCCTTGCGTTTGGTGACACGGCGGCGCGGCGATTTCCAAGCCTTGCAGCGGGCTATGCCGCAAGCCGCCGATATTGTGGGCGGGGCGCGGCAACGGCTCGATCTCGCAAGCAGCCGGTTGGGCTCGGGCCTCAGCCGCTTGGCACAGCGCCAGCGCCAGCGCTTCAACCAAGTGCAGCAACGCCTGCAGCGCCATGCGCCCACGGCCCGCCTTGGCACGGCCCGCGCCCGTCTGGACGGATTGGGACAGCGGTTAAAGGCGGCGCAGGCAGCCGCCTTGCGCAGTGAAGCGCGGGCGATCCAAGACCGCCGCCAACGCATCGCGGCCCTGATGAGTCGCCAAGATCAGGCCATCACGGTCTTGCTGAAGCGGCGCAAAGAGCGGTTGGATCATCTCAGCCAATTGTTGGTCGGCTTCTCCTATCAGGGCGTGTTGGCGCGGGGATTTGCTCTGGTTCTGGACACCGATGGACAACCCGTCAAATCCGCGCAGTCGGTGATAGGCGATACGCCTTATCGGCTCAGATTTGCCGATGGCGACGCGCGGGTCAAAGGACTTTAATCTGGAAAAGGGTTGGGGTGGGATTTGACGCTCCCCCCGCGCTTCGGTTATGGCTTGATCCATGATGAATTTTCGCGACCGCACCCCCACCGCTGCCGAGGAGGCCATTCTGGACTATCAGGATGGCGATTACCGCATTGTGCGGGCGGGCAGCTATGTGGTGTGCGGCGTGACGGGGGAAAAAATCTTGCTGGAGGATTTGCGCTATTGGAGCGTTGATCTGCAAGAGCCCTATGCGTCCACCGATGCGGTGTTGCAGCGTCTGCGCGAAAGCCAGAAGGCCTGATCACAGATCGTTTTAAGGGGTGTTTGTCAGGCGGCTATGTAGCCACTGTGTGAGACCCTGCGGATCGTCCGCGATAAAGCGGATCGGCAAGACTTTAAATTTTTTCGCTAATTTGCTGTCCACCGCCATAATCCGCACATGGTCTTTGGCAGTTGTCACGAGTGTCAGGGCATTTTGGGCGCTTTCAGCCACCAAAGCCTCGATCTCATGGCGATCAAAGGTGTGGTGGTCGTCAAAGGCACGACCGATTTTCACCTCGGCACCGACACTTTCAAGGCTGTCATAAAGCTTTTGCGGGCGACCGATGCCCGCCACAGCCATGACCTTTTTTCCTGCCAGCGTGGCAGCGATTTCAGGATCGGGTTCCGTGCGGCCTCTGAAGACAGGGCAGGGCGCTTTCGCTGCAATGGCCTCACCGGCCTCCCCGTCACCCACCATAATCACCGCATCGGTATGCGCCCATTGATTGCGCAAAGGCGCGCGCATGGGGCCGGCTGGGACACACAGGCCATTGCCGATGCCCACACGGGCATCCACCACCGCCAGCCGGATGTTTTTTTCCAGAGCCGGATTTTGCAAACCGTCATCCATGATGATCAGATTGCCGTGCTGGCACGCTTCCAAGGCACCTGCCAGTCGGTCCTTGGCAATGAAAGTGGGGGCTTCGCGGGCAAGCAGCAGGGGTTCGTCGCCGCATTGATTGGCGTCTGATTTCGGCGTGATCTGCAAAGGGCCGCATTCCGCGCCGCCATAGCCGCGACTGAGGAAAACCGGTTGCCAGTCTTTTTCACGCAGCAGGGATGATAAAGCGAGCGCGACGGGCGTTTTGCCCGCACCACCTGCGGTCCAATTGCCGACACAAATCACCGGACAATCGAGCTTTTGCCCTTGCTGGCGCATACGATGGGTGGTGACCTGACCATAAATAAAGCCAAGAGGCGAAAGCAGGCACGCACGTCCCCCCCGTCGGGGTTTCCACCAAAATCCTGGGCTACGCATAGGGTCAGGGCCTCTAATTCTTCAACCGCCACGCTACCATAGTTTACGGTGGCGTTAACGGCTATCAAGATGCATACGCACAAGAAACGGAGCGATCTCGCTCATCGTTCGGTCCGCGGCACCGGAGAGTTCGGTGACGATCGCAAGAGCGCGTCGCCGCATCTCACGCATACGGGCCGGATGGGTCAAAAGACCGTCCAATGTCTCGGCAAAATTCTCTTCCGCCACGGTGATGGCCGCCCCTTCTTGGTCAAGTCTGGCGTAAGTGTCAGTAAAATTATGCACATGGGGGCCATGCAAAATTGCAGCACCGAGCTTGGCGGGTTCGATCGGATTTTGGCCGCCATGCTCGATCAGCGACCCGCCCATGAAGGCCAAAGGCGCGACGCGGAAGAACAATCCCAATTCGCCAATCGTATCAATCACATAAAGTGAGACGTCTTCGGTCGGCAGCGCACGCTGGCTGCGTCGACCCGTCACAATGCCACGCTCTTGCGCCATCTGTTCGATCTCGGCCCCCCGCTGTGGATGACGGGGTGCGATCAAAGTCAAGAGGCCGGGATGGCTGGAGATCAGGCGTTCATGCGCAGCAATAATGATCTCTTCCTCGCCCGGATGGGTGGAGGCGGCGATCCAGACCGGTCGTCCGGCGATCAAGCCTTCAAGGGCTGCGACGCGCGTGGCATCGGCGGGCGGGGGCGGAACATCGAATTTCAGATTGCCGGTCAGCGTCACCCGTGGTGCCCCCATCTGCGTCAGACGGCGGGCATCCTCATCCGATTGGGCCAGACACAGATCGATCAAATTCAAAATGGCTTTCGCCACACGCGGAAAGCGTTGCCAGCGCTTGAAGCTGCGTTCGGACATGCGGGCATTGATCAGCACAATCGGGATGTCGCGCTTGTCGGCCTCAAGCAGCATATTCGGCCATAATTCCGATTCAGCGATCAGCCCCAGATCAGGTTTCCAATGTTTGAGAAACCGCGCCATATAATGGGGAATGTCGAGGGGCAGATATTGATGGCAGGCCCCGGGCGGCAGGCGGCGATCCAGAAGACGGGCGGAGGTGACGGTGCCCGAGGTAATCAGCACATTGATGCCTTCGGCCAGAATGCGGTCCACAATCGGCAATATGGAAATGGTTTCGCCGACACTGGCACCATGCACCCAAATCAGCGGCCCGTCGGGACGGACCAACGAGGCCTTGCCGCGGCGTTCGGTCCAGCGGTTTTTATCCTCTTTGCCCTGACCCAGCCGATAACGCAGCAAGGTATAGGCAGGCAGACGCGCAAGCGAGGTGACATTGCGATAAAGCCCGAGGGCGAGGCGGCCGATCATGAAGCCTCCGATGCGGATGCAGAGACGGGCGGTTTGCGCAAGTCCATGCCGGGGTCTTGAGCACCCACCATGGCGTAAGCGCGATGGTGGAGATGATCAAGCGCTGATTGCAGATTTTTCCGATATTCTTCCAAAGCGGCTTTGTCCGCATCGGGGTCAATCAGCATCGGTTCTCCCATGGTGATCACGAGATGACCGAAGGGTAGGCCCATGGTTGCTTTGTCCCAGCTGTCAAACACTTGGACACGGCTTGAGATCACTGTGAGCGGAATAATCGGGCGTTGGCTGAGCCGCCCCAAGGCGATGATGCCCGCGCCCGCCACGCGGGCCACTTTGGGAACATCGGCCGTCATGCTGACGCTGAGATTGTTTTTGAGATGACGCAGCAAAGCCAGCATGCCGCCCGCCCCGCCTTTGCGCGCACTTTGATCGGGCCGTCCGCCTGAGGCGCGCACCGGTTCGATACCGAAGGCGCGGCAGGCCACAGCATTGATTTCCCCGTCGCGGTGGCGGGAAATCATCACGGAAAACGGCATGGTGGAGGGTTTGGCAAAGGGGATCATCAAATGTTGGCCATGCCACAAAGCGACAATCACCGGCCCTTGCGCCTGCAAGCGTTGCTTGAGATCGGGCGGGTCATAGGTGACGCGCGACGTCGCCCGCACAAGCCAAAGATAGGCGGCCAGAAGCTTGCCCAATGCTGTGAGCAGGATGGCTTGATGCCACGCCAATTTCAAACTCAATTGGGGTTTCCTTCCCAGATTATCCGACAGGTTCTATCACGCGGAGGTCGGATCGAGAAGGCGGTGCAAATGCACGATGAAATAGCGCATATGCGCATTATCGACGGTTGATTGGGCTTTGGCTTTCCACGCCGCATGGGCGCTGGCATAATTGGGATAAATGCCAACCATATCAAGCTTTTCGAGGTCACGGAACTCGGTGCTGTCGAGACTGATCAATTCACCACCAAACACGAGATGCGGCAATTGTTTGGCGGGGGTATCGGTCATAGCAAAGCTCCTTGGCAGTTATCGTCACGATCCCAGCTTTTTACCCATTTTGCTGCAGTGCGGCAAGGACATTTCCCCGCCACACCAGCCGGAAGGCGCGCGATAGGGCGGTTTTACAAAAGCCTGCTGAGCGGATCGAGGCTCAGGCTCAAGGCGATGATCAGGCCCGCATCGCGGTTGGATCGGAATAATTTGAGGGCAATTTGCGGCTTGCGAAGGTCAATTTGATGGATTTGCCAGCCCAAATGCAGGCAAAAGGCCAAAAGGCCGATCCAGGCCAAGGGGCCGCAATTGACCAATTGATAAGCCGCGCTAAGGCAGAAAATGGTCAGAACATAAAACAATGTCACCATTTTCTTGGTGGCTTCCCCGAACAGCCGTGGGGTCGAGCGGATGCCGGCAATCGAATCATCGTCGAAATCCTGAATGGCATAGATCGTGTCATAGCCGATGGTCCAGAAAACGGCGGCGATATAGACAAGGATCGGGGCGAGATCGAGCGAACTGGTCAAGGCGCTCCAACCGACAAGTCCGCCCCATGCGAAAGCCAGACCCAACACGGCTTGTGGCCAAGAGGTGATGCGCTTCATAAAGGGATAGATGGCAATCGGCACCAAAGAGGCCAGCCCAAGCCAGATGGTGAAACTGTTCAAACTCAACAGCACCAGCAGGCCGGTCAGCGCCAGTCCGCACAGCAAAATCAGGGCGGCGCGGACGGAAACGATCCCGCTGGCCAAGGGCCGGTCGCGGGTGCGGGCCACCTGTTTGTCGAGATCACGATCAATGATGTCATTATAGACACATCCTGCGGCGCGCATGCTGATGGCACCCACCAGAAACAACAGGATATGCAAGAGGTTGGGGCCAGCGCGATAGACGGCAATCGCGGCCAAAGCGGCAGACCACCAGCAGGGCAGAAACAACAACCACCAGCCAATCGGGCGATCAATGCGGGCAAGGCGTAAAAAGGGGCGCCAGTTTGGGGGGGCATAAAGGTCAACCCAATTGGCAGGCGCTGCATCGGGCAGGCGTCCGGCCTCGGGTATGTTCTGGGTCAAAGCGCGCCTTTGGGCATTTTGATCTGCCCGCCAATCACCGAGTCACTGCCTGCCAAGGGATTGTGGCTTTTGGCATCGCTTTGCGCCTTGCGCTGCTGATCCGCGGCCCCGCAGGCATTTTTCTTGGCTTCGGCGATTTGCTCGCTTTGGGCTTGCAAACTCGGCAGTACTTCAGTCGGGGCGTGACACCATGCGCCGTCTTTTTCAAGCGCTTTGATGGTTTCGGCGTTCAGCTGGCCGAGCTTTGTGAAGGCGGAGCAGGCCACATCGGGTGTCGCCTGCTTTTTCTGAAAGCCGTTGATCTGGTCGATCACCGCTTGTCTTTTGCTGAAGATTTTCCCCAAAGCCTCGCATTCTTGCGCTTGCGCGAAGGCCGGACCCGTCAGGCTCACAAGACCCACCCAAGCGGTGAGGGCGAGGCTCGCCACAATCGCAGGGCGCGCAAGACGGAACAAGAAGGGGCGGGACAAAGACTGCATCTGTGCTCTTTACCTCTCAAGCCCTTAAGGGGCAAGTCTTCCCCTCGGGGAATTTTCAGCGAAAGCCGCCTTTGGGAGGCATCCTGTGCCCATGGGACGGATTTCTGGATGAAATAGATGCTTTTGGTGAATTTTTTGGTTTTTATGACGACTTTTCTCCCGATTATGGTTTAAACAATGCGCCCAGACGATGAGGAATTGTGTCATGGAAGCAGATCACCGCGCGCCGCGGCTCTATGTGGACGACGATCTCAAGCCGGAGTGCACGCTCACGCTGTCGCGGGATCACAGCCATTATCTTCTCAATGTCATGCGCTGCCGGACGGGGACTGTGGTGCGGCTGTTTAACGGACGGGATGGCGAATGGGCCGCCGAACTCTTGGAAACATCGCGCAAGCAAGCCGATCTTGTGCTGCGTCGTTTGATGCGCCCGCAAGTGCCTTTGGGCCGGATTTCTTGGTTGTTTGCCCCCCTCAAACAGGCGCGGCTCGATTATATGGTGCAAAAAGCGGTTGAAATGGGCGTTGCCAGCCTGCAACCGGTGCTGACACAACACACCATGGTGCAGCGGCTCAATCTGGACAGGATGCGCGCCAATGCCATCGAGGCAGCCGAACAATGCCATTTGCTGGCGATTCCGGCCATTTTGCCAGAAATGAAATTGGACAAGGCGCTGGCGGAATTACCCCAAGGCACCATTCTCGTTTTTTGTGACGAGGGTGCGGATCTCGCCTCGCCTATCGAGGCCTTGAAAGCCGTGCCCGCTGATCGGCCGGTGGCGGTGTTGATCGGACCGGAAGGCGGCTTTTCCGAAAAAGAGCGGCAGAGTCTTCTCAACTATGCTGGTGTCATTCGTCTGTCGCTTGGCCCGCGCATCATGCGAGCGGATACGGCTGCGGTGGCGGCTCTGACATTGGTGCAGGCGGTTTGCGGGGATCTGGCATAAGGCGTTGATCATCGGTCAACTGATGGCCAGTTGACGCAAGCGGTTAATCCTGTAACCAGTTTGCTCCACGTGGCTTCCCACACAGTGTGATTGAAACAAGAAGAGATTTTATGGCGCGCGACCAGTTTGACCCGACCCCGATCGAAAGCCGTGACGAATTGGTCGCATGGTTTGAAGAGGGCTGCAAACCAGCTTCCGCGTTCCGCATCGGGACCGAGCACGAAAAAATCCCCTATCGCAGCGGCACCACCCATCCTGTCCCCTATGAAGGGCCGGACGGGATCGGTGCCTTGTTGCGCGCGCTCGAACATGAAAGCGGCTGGGACGCCATTATGGATGGTGACGCGATTATCGGTCTGGCTGATCCGAAAGGCGGCGGGGCGATTTCGCTTGAGCCGGGTGGCCAGTTTGAACTGTCCGGCGCGCCCTTCAAGACATTGCATGAAGGGGCCAGCGAGCTTGACCAGCATCTCGATGCCATGAAGCGTCTGGGCGGAGACTTGGGCATTTCCTTTTTGACCTTGGGCGTCAGTCCGATTTGGTCGCGTGCCCAAACCCCCATCATGCCGAAAGCCCGTTATGGCATCATGACGGCCTATATGCCCAAAGTCGGCAGCATGGGTCTTGATATGATGTACCGCACCACCACGGTGCAGGTGAATCTGGATTTTTCGTCAGAGGCCGACATGGTGCGCAAGATGCAGGTGTCTTTGGCCTTGCAGTCTCTGGCAACCGCTTTATTTGCCAATTCACCGGCCATGGATGGCAAGAGCACTGGCTTTGTGTCCACGCGCGGTGAAATCTGGCGGCATACGGATGCGGATCGTTCGGGCCTCATTCCCTTTGCCTTTGATGCCAATATGGGCTTTGAGCGCTATGTCGATTGGGCGCTGGATGTGCCAATGTATTTTGTCAAACGCGGTGATGTCTATCACGATGTGTCGGGTTCCTCCTTCCGTGATCTGATGGCGGGCCGTTTGGCGGCTTTGCCCAACGAGCGCGCCACGATGTCGGATTGGGCCAATCATCTCTCCACTTTGTTTCCCGATGTGCGGTTGAAACGCTATATCGAAATGCGCGGTGCCGATTCCGGACAGCCGGATATGTTGAAAGCGCTACCAGCCTTTTGGGTGGGATTGCTTTATGATGAAACGGCCCTGACAGCGGCTTTGGATTTGGTCAGACCGTGGACGGCAGAGGATCGTCAGGCCTTGCGCGATAGAGTGCCTGTTGAAGCCTTGGCGGCACAGATTCAAGGGCGTTCCTTGCAAGAGGTGGCGCGTGAGGTTGTGCAGCTGAGTGCTGAGGGTTTGAAAGCGCGTGGCTTGGGCGAGGAGGTCTATCTTGAACCCCTTCTTGCCATTGTCTCAAGCGGCCAGACGCGTGCAGAATTGTTGCTGCAACGCTATGGCACCGATTGGCGCGCCAAGGCCGATGCAATCTTTGCCGAGCAAAGCTTCTGATGGCGCAACAGCCCGCTTCGTCATCTACCCATGCTGATTATGTGATGGGGCGTCAGGATTATATCCTGTATGCCGTCACGATTTTTACATGGGGCTCCAGCTGGTTTGCCATGCATCTTCAGCTCGGCGTGGTGGCGCCGGTCGTGTCACTGTTTTGGCGCTTTTCGGGCGCTGCTTTATTGATGCTTGTGCTGGCCTGGATCGGGCGGCAGCCCTTGCGCTTTTCGCTCAGGCAGCATGTGTGGTTTGCGGCTTTGGGCACCTGTTTGTTTTCCACCAATTTGCTGATGTATTACACAGCAGGCCTCACGGTGAATTCAGGCCTGTTGGCGGTGTTTTTTTCGCTGGCTGCGATTGTCAATCCCTTGATGGCGGCGGTTGTGCTCAAACAGCCTTTGCAGCCGCGCCTTTTGCTGGCAGCGCTGGTCGGCATTATCGGTGTTGCCTTGATGTTCGGGCCTGATGCCTTGCTTAATAACAAAGACGGGGTGGGGCATGGATTGTTGCTGGCGGCGATGGGCACCTTGTTGTTCTCGTCGGGCAATATGATTTCCGGACGCATTCAATATCGCGGCATTTCTGTCCTGTCGGCCAATGCATGGGGCATGGTCTATGGATCGGTTGTTTTGGGTCTGGTGGCTGTGGTGAGTGGGCGTCCCTTCATCATCGAACCGACGCTGACCTATATGGGCTCTTTGCTCTGGACGATTGTCTTTTCTTCGGTGATTGCGTTTTTTGTCTATCTGACTTTGTTGGGGCGGATCGGGGCAGCCCGTATCAGTTACACAACCGTTTTGTTTCCTGTTCTGGCCTTGCTGATTTCAACGGTGTTTGAAAATTATGAATGGACCCCTTTGGGCCTTGTGGGGCTTTGCTTTGTGATCGCCGGCAATCTCATGGTCATGCGGCGTCGGAAAAGCGAACAGGGTTAACAGGGTCTTTCTGGTTACCACCTGTTCACCATGCGCGGATCTTTGCGCATCGGCGCTTGGCGTGAAAACGCGGATCTTAACCTTTTCGTTACCCGTGCCAGCCCAGTTTGCGGGCCTCGTCTTTCTTGCGCGTCTATGCGCGCACATGAAGCCATCAGATGATAAAACTTGGTCGGGTATTCAAGATAGGTCACGCATGACGCGCCGCACGTTACGTTCCATGATGTCAGGTAAAAACCAGCCTTTGGCGCAATATGTGTTTTTGATCTGGATGCTGGGGATGGGGATTATCTGGTCTTTGATCGGGGTCGCCGAAGCCTTGGCCACCTATTGGCACACCACACTGCCTGCGGGATTGCTGGATTGACCGAAGGCATTGATCCAAGGCTTGATGCTGCCGTCCGTTCTTTAGTGCTTGCCCATCATATGGCTTAAAATTGATTGCATCGCTTTGATATGATTTTCCTGCGCCTCGCGGCTGGTCGCCAGCATTTGTGCGAAGGCATCGACGCTTTGCGCAATCGGATCGGTGACCGGCTCTGGCTCAGGGGCCGCAGCGGGTTTTTCCGGCGCAAGACCCATCATGGCCACAATCATTTCCCCCAAAGCCTGCCCGCTTTGCTCGGCGGGTGTTTCCGTGGCTTTGCCAAAGGGTGAAAATTGTGAAAAATTCTGGCTGATATTTTTGGCCAGTGCCTCGGCCATCATCGGCATGAAATCTTGCAACAGCTTGGCATTGATGCCCGACATCATGGCTGCTTGTTCGGCAATCGGGTTTAAGGCGGGCTTTACGCCGAAAAACAATTGCAAGGGATCGGTGGCCCGCACCCGTTCGGGCTGGAAAAAAGTCAGCCAATCACTCGGGCTTGGGGCCTGCTGGCGCAGCCCCAACAAAAAGGCCGGCATCAGGGCAGCGGTCGCGCGCATGGTTTCTTGCGGGCCCCAGCCAAAGCGTGCGCCTTGGCTCTGGAACATCAGGGGGACCGTCTGGGCCATGAAATCGAAGGGATTGACCATGTTACCTCTACCGAATCAACTTGGGCTGACTATAGGCCGTTTTGGAGAAAATTGAACTCTTTTGCAGCCTCTTGGGAGCATCGGCTCTGTGGCAGGCCCGCAAGAGCGGGCGCGGCCCTGCGAGACGGCTTGACGCTCGCCCCATCAGGCTTCACAAGCAAGACGGACTGAATGCGGGTGGGTCGGAGAGCCAGAGGTCTTGGTGTCAAAACCTGTTTTGAATATTTTTCTGTGCGCGCCGCGCGGTTTTTGCGCAGGCGTTGTGCGGGCCATTGATGCGGTCGAGCAAGCGTTGGCGCTTTACGGCGCGCCCGTCTATGTGCGCCATGAGATCGTCCATAACAAATATGTGGTCGAGAGCCTGCGCCGCAAAGGGGCGGTCTTTGTCGATCAGTTGAGCGAGGTGCCGGATGGCTCGGCGCCTGTGATTTTTTCGGCGCATGGCGTGCCCAAATCCGTCCCCGATGAGGCTAAGGCGCGCCATCTGTTTGCGCTTGATGCCACCTGCCCTCTGGTCACCAAAGTGCATCGCGAGGCGGAGCTGCATTTTCGCCGCGGCCGGACGGTGGTCTTGATCGGCCATGCCGGTCATCCCGAGGTGATCGGCACCATGGGGCAATTGCCCGATGGTGCTGTCTTGCTGGTGGAAACGGTTGAGGATGTGGACCGGCTTCAGGTGCGGGATGAAACAAGCCTTGCTTATGCCACACAAACCACTTTGTCGGTGGATGACACGCAAGCCGTCGTTGCCGCCTTGCAAGCGCGTTTCCCCGACATTGTCGGCCCGCATAAAGAAGACATCTGCTACGCCACCACCAACCGGCAAGAGGCGGTCAAACGTGTGGCCCCCGATGTGGACGCGATGATTGTGGTGGGCTCTCCCAACTCCTCCAATTCGCAGCGTTTGCGGGAAGTTGCGGAGCGTGCCGGATGCAAAATATCGCGCCTTGTTCTGCGCGCGGCGGATATTGACTGGGCGCTTTTTGGCGGCGTGTCACGGCTTGGCATCACCGCCGGTGCCTCGGCCCCTGAAGTGTTGGTTGAAGAAATCATCGATGCCTTTGCCGAACGCTATCAGGTTGTTGTGGAGACGGTTTCCACCGCCGATGAAAGCGTGTTTTTTCCATTGCCGCGCGCCTTGCGCGATGCACAGGGAGCGTGAGACGTGGCTGTTTATACCGATGTCAGTGACGACGAACTCACCGCCTTCATCAACACCTATGCCATCGGCGATGTCTTGTCGGCCAAAGGCATTGCCGAAGGGGTTGAAAATTCCAATTATCTCCTGCACACCACTGAGGGCTTTTACATTTTAACGCTTTATGAAAAGCGGGTGCGGGAAGAGGATCTGCCGTTCTTTATCGGCCTGATGCAGCATCTGGCGCAAAAAGGCCTGACCTGTCCGCAACCGGTGCCTTTGCGCTCGGGCGAGATGCTTTCAACCCTTGCAGGCCGCAAAGCCGCGATTGTCACCTTTCTGGACGGCATGGGCGTGAAACGACCCTCCGCGCGCCATTGTCAAGCGGTGGGCGAAGCCTTGGCGCAATTGCATGCTGCCGGTGCCGATTTCAAAGGCCATCGCGTCAATGCTTTGTCTGTCGCGGGATGGCGTCCTTTGTTCGAACAGGCCGGCCACCGTGCGGACGAGGTTTTGCCGGGTCTTTATGACATGACCCGTGAAGTGCTCGAAGGGCTTGAAACGCAATGGCCTGATGATCTGCCATCGGGTGTTATTCATGCGGATTTGTTTCCCGATAATGTGTTTTTCATCGGCGAGCGTTTGTCGGGGCTGATTGATTTTTATTTCGCCTGCAATGATGCCTGGGCCTATGATCTGGCGATCTGTTTGAATGCGTGGTGTTTCGAACAAGACGGGTCTTACAATATGACCAAAGGGCAGGCCATGCTGGCCGGATACCAGTCCATCCGTGCGTTGGGCCCTGCCGAGATCGAGGCGCTGCCGCTCTTGTGTCGGGGGGCTGCGTTGCGCTTCATGCTGACGCGGCTGGTGGACTGGCTGAATGTTCCCGCCGGTGCTCTGGTGCGCCCCAAGGATCCGTTGGAATATTTCCGCAAGCTCAGATTCCATTTGCGTGGGGAAAGCGCGCGGGATTACGGATTGTCGTGATGAGCGAGGCGCGGGTTACGATATACACCGATGGCGCTTGTTCGGGTAATCCGGGGCCGGGCGGTTGGGGTGTCTTGCTGATCTATGGCGAGGCAAGGCGCACGCTTTCTGGTGGCGAGGCCGAAACCACCAATAACCGCATGGAATTGATGGCGGCGATCATGGCGCTTGAAACATTGACGCGTCCCTGTGCCATCGATCTGTGGACGGACTCGCAATATGTGCGGCAGGGCATTACCGAATGGCTTGAGGGCTGGAAGCGCAATGGCTGGAAAACAGCCGCCAAAAAGCCTGTTAAAAACGATGATCTCTGGAAAAGGCTGGATGAGGCGCAAGCCCGTCATCGGGTCGCATGGCATTGGGTGAAAGGCCATGCAGGCCATCCGGAGAATGAAGCGGTGGATGGTCTGGCGCGGGAGGGCATGAGCCCGTATCTCGGCACACCGCGCATCAAGACGGCCTAAAAAAACGGCCGCTTGCAAGCGACCGTTTGATGGTTTGAAGCAAGCTGCAATCAGAGCGATTTGAGCATGGCTTCCGCGCCGGAAATATCGGCTTTGCCGGGGGCGTCTTCGATATGCAGGCTTTTGACCACGCCGTGATCAACCACCATCGCATAACGCTGCGAGCGGATCCCGAGGCCAAAGCCCGAACCGTCAAAAGACAGGCCGATGGCCTTGGCGAAATCGCCGTTGCCGTCCGCAATAAATTCCACGATGTCTTTGCCGCCTGTTGATTCCGCCCAGGCCTTCATCACGAAAGCATCATTGGTGCTGGTGCATAAAATCGCATCAATGCCTTTGGCTTTGATTTCTGCGGCGTGTTTGATATAGCCGGGCAAATGATTGCGGTCGCAGGTGGGCGTGAAAGCCCCCGGGACACCAACCAGCACCACTTTGCGGTCATTGAACAATTCAGCGGTTGTTTTGGCCACGGGCCCGCCTTCGGCGGTGATGCGGAATGTGGCTTCTGGCAAATGGGCGCCTACAGCAATGGTCATGAATTCAGTCTCCCTTCAAGCGTGTTAAGCACATTTTGTAACGGACAGGATCGTCGTGATGGAACGCACGGCCAATGACGGGCGCGTGAGGCGTAACCTAGGGCGCGCGCCCTAGCTTGTCGAGTGTGAGAACGGTTTCGCTCGACAGGTTTCTGGTGACGAGGGTCACCGAAAGCGTCAGATTGGCCAGCTGGTCGTCGCGATGCGGCCGTTCCAATACGCTGACGAGAAAACTCTGCCGGCCATTTTCCGGCCCCTGCAGAAGAATAGGGGCTGCAAAGACCCATCCATCCGGCCCTTCAACAAAGACATCCTCGATACGGCTCTCGGGATCAAGGCGGGTATCAATCCGGATCATGTCGCTTTCATTGATCACCCGCTCGATGGACGGATGCGCGGAACTGCCCAAGTCACGTTTTTGCGGCACCAGCGCCAAGGCATGATGCAAAGCTTGCACAAGCTCGGGGGCGGGTGATTTGTTGGCATCAAAAACCAGTTTGATGCGGTCATGCTGCGGCAGGCATAATTTCTCGCAGACCGCATAATCAATGGTCAGATCAAGCGTGACGGGTTTTTGCGGATTGATGGGTTTGATCAAGAAAGGCAGCAAAACCGTCTTGTCATAGCCAATTGATTGACCGCCACCATCCTCGAAACGGATCGGGCGAGGCCAGGCAAGGGTCAGATCGGCGAGGTTGTCTGACGCACTCCAGTCAAAACGCGGCGGCAATCCCGCTTCGCCCACCGTGCGCCAATAGGTTTTGACATGGGGGTTGAGGGCTATTTCCAGCCCGCCCCAAAAGCTTCCATCGGCTTGATGCTCGGCTTGGAACAGACGCAGGCTGGCCCATTTGCTGTTGCCATGGCTTTGGGCATGGGCGGGCAAAAGGGGCAGGTTGAGCAGGAGGAGCCCGCAAACAACTCGAAAAAGCCTTAGAAACATTGCAAAAGACGGATCAGGCATGGGTGGTCTCGGGGCCTTGCGGCCAATGGGTTCAGAAAAGAATGAGAAAGTGGGACTTGTTCCCAACTCTTTGTCATTCTAGCATGAAGTCATTATCAAAAGGTGATTATGATGAAGCTTGGCGACAGCCATTATTGCGCAGGACAGTTTTTGGTGGCGATGCCGGGCATGCAGGACGAACGTTTTGCCCGCAGCGTCATCTATATGTGCGCGCATTCATCGGAAGGGGCGATGGGCATTGTGGTCAATCATGCCGCCACCAATCTTTTGTTCTCCTCGATCTTGGACCAGCTTGATATCAAAGGCGGGCAACAAGACATTGTGGACCGCACCATGGTTTTGCGCGGCGGGCCGGTCGAGCCGGGGCGCGGCTTCGTGTTGCATACGGGTGATATCAAAATCGCCGAAACCAGTCTGCTGGTGGGCGATGAATTATATCTCAATTCAACACTCGATATTTTACGCCTGATGGCGGAGGGGCGCGGACCGGAAAAAACCTTGTTCGCCTTGGGCTATGCAGGCTGGTCCGCAGGCCAGCTCGAAACCGAATTGCAAGGCGATGGCTGGCTCACATGTGCGGTCGATCCGTCTTTATTGTTTGATCCGCGCATCGACAATAAATATGAGCGCGTCTTGCAACAAAACGGCATTGATCTCGTCCAGCTGTCTTCCATCACAGGCCACGCCTAGGCCCTTTTCAAACTCTCACGTTCAAACGCGTCAGGCGCTCAAACCGGTTAGGCTTGGCCGGTCACACCCAGCAAAGAGCGGGTTTGGGCGGCGGTCATCGGCGGGCCGATGATATAGCCTTGGCCATATTCGCAACCCACCGCTTGCAGCGCTTTGGCATCGCTTTCCTGATCAAGCCCGTCGGCCACCACCGTCATATTGAGATCCTGCGCCAAGGCCACCACGGCGCGCAAAATCGCGGGCCGTTGGCCGCTGGCATCTTCGCGCAGCAACACGCGCGAAATTTTCATGATGTCGAAGGGGAAGCGCTGCAAATAAGACAAAGAGGAATAGCCGGTGCCGAAATCATCGAGAATGAGGCCGATGCCGTTTTCCGCCAAGCGGTTGAGAACGCGCGACGCATATTCGGGATTGTCCATCACGCCGTTTTCGGTGATTTCCAGACGCAGCGATCCCCGCCGCACCGAATGGCGCGCCAGAATGGCTTTGATGTCTTGCACGAGATCATGCTCGATCAATTGCCGTCCGGAAATATTGACGGTCGCGAAAATCGGCGGCTCGACTTCCAAAGCCTCCTGCCACAGGCTGAGTTCATGCGTTGCCTGTTCCAGAACAATTTGCGTCAACTCATTGGCAAAGCCGTTTTCGGCTGCAATGTCGAGAATTTCACCCGGCGCCAGCGTGTCATAGCTTGGCGCTTCCCAGCGCGGCACTGCCTCGAAGCCGATAATCGAGCGGTCTTCCAGCCGCACCATCGGCACGAAGCGCACTTGGATGGCCTGTGTGGCCACAGCCTGTTGGAAGTCGCTTTCAACAGCGGCACGATCGGTCCGATGCGCCCGCATGGCGGGGCGGAACACGTCGATGCGGTCACCACCCAAGCGCTTGGCATGGGTCATGGCAATTTCGGCATTGCGCAATAAATCATCCGGTCCTGTTTCGGCATTGGGGTCGGGCAGGGCAATGCCGATGGAGGCGGTCAGGGAAATTTCCTTGTCGCCATAATTGACAGGGGCGGCAATGGTTTTGCGCACGGCATCGGAAAAGGCGGTAATGGGTCCGGGCTCGCGTTCCGACAACAGCAAAATGGCAAAGCGATCCGCCCCCAACCGCGCCAAAGTGTCTTGCGGGCGCAGCAAGCGGCCGATGCGGCGGGCCATGGTCAGCAAAATCGTATCGCCGCCCGCAACGCCCATGCGTTCATTCAGACTGCGGAAGCGATCCAGATCCACCATCATCACGGTGGAACGGATATTTTCACCCCCGCGCGTCAGCGACAGCAAATGCGTCACCCGATCAATGAACAGTCGCTCATTGGGCAAGCCCGTCAGATGGTCTCTGACGGCATCTTTCAAAATGCGTTGTTCGGCGAGCTTGTTGCCGGTGGTCTCGGTCAGCGTGCCGACAATCCGGATCACGGAGCCGTCTTCGGCCACCAAGGGGCGTGATTTCAACTGGAACCAGAGATAATGCCCGTCATTGCCTTGCAGGCGGAAATCGAGCTGGATGCGTCCGCGCGCCTGTTCCAAGGCGGCATCCAGCGTGGCACGGAAGCGGTCACGGTCGAAGGGATGCAGCAATTCAACCCAGCGCGCTGCAGGGCCGGACAATTCCCCTTCGGTCATCGACAAGGCGGTTTCGATCTCGATACCCACCGTGACTTTGTCGGAGATCACATCCCAGTCAAAAACCGAGTCGCCCGATCCGTTCAAGGCCAGTGCTTTGCGCTCGCTTTCGCTCACCAGCCCATGCGACAACACGCCGCTCGAAAAGGCATGCTGCATCACCGTGAAGCCCACCAGCATCACCAAGATCACAATCACACCGACCGCGATCACCGGCGCCAATTCGTCTTGCAAACGCCCCATCAAAATAAAGCCGATCCCCGCCACCCAGATCAGCAGCAAGAACCAAGTGGGGATCAGCAACACCGCGCGGTCATAGCCATGGGTGGAGAGATAGACGATCAGCACAAAACCGATGACTGCAATCGCGCCGATTGAAAAGCGCGCAATCCCCGCGACCAGTGCCGGATTGTACCAAGCCAGAAAAATCAACGCCAACAGCAAGCCGACCCAACCCAGCGTGAATTGTCCGTAACGCACATGCCAGCGGTTGAGGTTGAGATAGGCGAATAAAAACACCACCAATGTGGCTGCCAGCGCAACTTCCGACCCCGCCCGATAGATGCGTTCGGCTTCAGGGGTCAGTTTCAGCAATTGCGCGAGAAAACCGAAATCAACGCTGATATAGGCCAAGACGGACCAGGCCAGTGCTGCGGCCGCCGGAAAAATCAAGGCGCCGCGAATAACAATGGCAATGGTCAGGATCAGCGCCAGCAATCCCGAAATGCCGATCACCATGCCGTGATAAAGCGTGAGACGGCTCAGCCGGTCTTTGTAGCTGTCAGGCGACCAGAGGGTCAGTTGCGGCAAAAGGGGCGAGGCGCGTTCTGCCACATAGGTGACCACCGCGCCCGCTTCCAGCGTGATTTCAAAAATATCGGCTTCCGGACTGTCGATACGCTCAGGCGGATCACCGGCGCTTGATGTCACCGCGGTGATGCGCGTGGCCCCGAGATCAGGCAATAAAATGCCCGAACCGATCATGTGAAAATGCGGGGCCACCAGCCAGCGGGTGATGGTTTCTTCCGAGTCGTTTTTCAACGCGAAAACGATCCAGTCCGGATTGGTTCCATTGTCCTTGGCGCTGATGGCCATGCGGCGGACAATGCCGTCGGTTCCGGGAGCGGTGGAGATCTGGATCGCGTCGCCGTCGGTGCGGTGGAATTCGACTTGGCGCAACAGGTCAATCACGGTGGTGCTGGGCAGCAGCCGCACGGGCTCGACAGCTTGCGCGGCGAGGCTGGCAAGCAGGAAGGTCATGCTGAAAAGGACACGGAGAATGTGTTGGGGCAGCAAAATGTGATCCTGTTTCGGCCAAGAGTGTTTTAGGTAAAGCCCTGCGGCAGGAAGGGCAAGCATTGCTGCAAATTTAGATTAACGCGCCGACGATCGAAAAATCAGGATTTTGTGACAAGATTGGGGCTGAAACGCGCTTTAAATTGCGATTTATTCAATAAACGTCCCTGCGGACCCAAAATGACGAGGGTCGGGGGGGCTTCTTTGAGACTTTGAATGGCGCGGACCAAGGCGGGTCTGTCCACAGCCTCGATCCGTTTGATCAGCTCTTCGCGTGGCGGGATCCTGTTTAAGGCCAGCATTTGGCGGGCGATCTGGTCCGCACGCCGACCGGGGGATTCGCTCGACACCAAGAGACCCACTTTGATTTGCGCCTTGGCACGGTTGATTTCCGCCTCATCGAGTTGACCCTCGATCTGATCCCATTCTTGCAACAAAACCTCGATGAAATCAGAGAGCTGGTCCGTCCCCGTGCCGCCGTAAACACCAAAAATACCCGTATCGGAAAAGGGCGTGAAAAAGGCATGCACGTCATAGCAAAGGCCGCGCTTTTCCCGCAGCTCCTGAAACAGGCGCGAGGACATGCCGCCGCCCAGAATTTGCGCCAGCACATGCAGCGCTTCATGCAAGGGATCGTTGAAACTCACCCCGCGCGCCCCCATCACAAGATGCACCTGTTCCAGCCGCCGTTTTTCGCGCAAATCCCCGCCTTGATAGAGCGCCTGTTGCGCGTTGTTCACTGTGGGTGCGGGCAGATGCGCCAAAGCCTTTGCGGCCAAGGCCACCAAACCGTCATGATCAACCGCTCCTGCTGCCGCAACAACGATTTGGGAGGGCGTATAATGGCGGGCAACAAAGGCATGCAGATGTTGCGGCGTAAAAGCGGCAAGGCTTGCGGATGAGCCGAGAATAGGGCGTCCGATGGCATGATCGGGGAAGGCCTGTTGCATGAACAAATCAAACACCAATTCTTCGGGATTATCCTCATAGCTTGCGATCTCTTGCAAGATCACGTCTTTCTCGCGGGTGAGTTCGGTTTCATCAAATAAAGGATTGGCCACAATGTCGCTGAGAATGGTCAAAGCCAGCGGCAGATCCTCTCCCATCACGCGGGCAAAATAGGCCGTGCTTTCAGCCGTTGTTTCGGCATTCAAGTCACCGCCGACATTTTCGATCTCTTCGGCAATCTGTCGGGCGCTGCGGCTTTTGGTGCCCTTGAACGCCATATGTTCGATCAGATGCGCAAGGCCGTGTTCATGCGCCTGTTCATGCCGCGATCCGCAGCTGATCCAAAGACCCACTGAAACGGTTTTGAGATGCGGCATGCTCTCGCTGACAATCCGCAAGCCCGACGGCAGGCGGGTGATTTTGACGCCGCTGTCATGGGGGGACGCGTTGTCGATTTCTGTCAAACGCTTGGCCTCTCGTTGCTGATCCGGCTGTGTTTGGCAATAAAGCTTTCAATGGCTGTGACATCATTGGCCAAGACCGTAAAATGTTCTTTGCGCTCAAGCAGATCCGCGAGATGCGGTGGCAAAGCGGGGTGAATGCCGGTGGCCTGTTTCACGGCATCGGGGAATTTGGCGGGATGGGCGGTCGCCAAAACAATCGAGGGCGTGGAGGGATCGTTGTCCAATTGCGCATTGGAGGCCACAACACCCACCGCCGTATGCGGATCAAGCAAATAACCGGTTGTGTCCAAGACCCAGCGCATGCACCCGCTCACGGCTTCTTCATCGGCGCGCAGTGCTGCAAAATCGTGGCGGATGGTTGCAAGCGCCTGATCGGGAATGGTGAAGGCGCCGCTTTGCGCAAGGCCTGCCATCATGTGGCGAATGCGCTCTGCATCGCGTCCGCAAGCCTCAAACAACAGCCGTTCGAAATTCGATGAGACCTGAATATCCATGGAGGGGGAGGAGGTCGGCATCACGCCCGTGACATCATAGCGTCCTGTGGCCATGGTGCGCGCGAGAATGTCATTGCTATTGGTGGCAATCATCAATTGCTTGATCGGCAAGCCCATGGATTTGGCAACATAGCCTGCCAGAATATCGCCGAAATTCCCCGTCGGCACACTGAAATTCACGGGGCGATGCGGCGCCCCCAAAGCGGCGGCAGCGGTGAAATAATAAACGGTTTGCGCGAGGATGCGCGCCCAGTTGATCGAATTGACGCCTGACAAAGCATAATGGTCGCGGAAGGTGAGATGATTGAACATGGCTTTGACATGGGCTTGGCAATCATCAAACGTGCCCTCGACGGCAAGCGCATGGATATTGGCGGCATGGACGGTGGTCATTTGCCGGCGTTGCACCTCGCTGACCCGCCCATGCGGATAGAGGATAAACACATCCACCTGTTCAAGGCCCGAAAAGGCTTCAATCGCCGCCCCGCCTGTATCCCCCGATGTCGCGCCGACAATGGTGGCGCGTTGGCCACGGGCTTTGAGGATATGATCCATCAAGCGGCCCAACAGCTGCATCGCCACATCTTTGAAGGCGAGGGTGGGGCCGTGAAACAGTTCCAGCACGAATTGATTGTCGCCGATTTGCACCAGCGGGCAGACCACATTATGCCGGAAACTGGCATAGGCCTGATCGATCATGGCACTGAGTTCTGCGACCTCAATGTCTGTGGCATAGGGGCTGAGGACAGTGCGCGCAACCGCCTCGTAAGACTGTCCCGCAAAGCCTGCGATCTCGGCCTCTTTCAGCGAGACAAAATGCTCGGGCCAATAAAGCCCGCCATCCCGGGCAAGACCGGTTAAAACAGCATCGGAAAAACCAAGGGCAGGGGCCAAGCCGCGGGTAGAAACATAGCGCACGGTTGTAAAGTCCTCTGAGAGAGCAAAATCGCCATTAAACTAAAGCCGCCCGATGCATATAACAAGCAGGGGCTTGGTTTCAACTCAGGCGTGACGGTTTTGTCTGTACCAGACGGCAAATAAAACCAGCACACCCAGCGCCAGACTGAACCATGTCACGGCATATTGCAGATGATTGTCGGTGAATTGAATGATGGTCTGCCCGCCTTTCGGCCAGCCGCCGGCATTTTGTGTGGCATCGGCTTCCAGAAGAAACGGTGCGACGGGGCCTTTGTCGAGTTTGGTCAGGCCAAGCGCCTCGGTGATTGCGGTGAGGTCGCGGGTGTAGAATAATTTTTTCGCCCATTGGTCATCTGGTGAAAACCAGTTGCGTTTTTCGCTGCTGCGTAACAGACCGGTCACCAAGACGGGGCCTGTGGTCTGGGCTTGCGCACGGCTTGCGGGGTCGAGTTTGCTGGTGGGCACATAGCCGCGATTGACCAGCACAATCCCGCCCTCCTCCAGTTGCAACGGCGTGATCACCGCATAGCCGGGGGTGGGCTCGCCGCCTGCTTCCGCTACATAGAGCATATAAAGATAGGCTTCGCGTTCATGCAGGAAAGTGCCGCGTGCAAACACTTTTTGATAATCGATTTCAAGCGCTGGCAGACGCGGCCATGCGGCAGAGGCGGGCAGCGGATTGGCGGGGGCTGTGAGCCCTGCCTCGACCTTCGCAATCAGGGCATGTTTGAGGTCGCGCCGTTCGATCTGCCACACGCCCAGCGTGATCAAGGTGATTTCAACAATCACAGTGGTGACAAGCGGGATCAGAAAGCGTGAGCGTATCATGCGCAACATCCGTTTAGTGGTTGGGGGGATCGGTGTCTTGCTGGCGTCCCTGTCCGGCCTTGTGATGGAATTGCAAGGTCACCAAAACGCCTTTGAAGGGGCGGATCATGCCGATATTCAAAAGGATCGCCAGCGGAATGAAAATGCTCAGCATCAACCAGATGGGCGGCTCGTAAAGCGTATCAATCACCAGCATGGCGCCGATGACGATAAAGCCTGCGATCAGCATCACGAAAATCGCCGGACCATCGCCCGAATCCGCTTGCGAAAAATCTTGCCCGCATTCCGAACAGTGGGGCGCGATGGCCATGAAGCCTTTGAACAATTTGCCCTTGCCGCATTCGGGGCAGCGCCCCATCAATCCGGCCCAAACCGGATGGGGTTTCTTGTGACGGGGAGCGGGGTCGGTCATGGTCCAAACCTTTGGCAGCGTGAGCGGGAGAGACAGGCGGGCACAAAAGAAAAAAGGCGGCATCTGCCGCCTTTTTAAAGGGAAATGGCGTCACATTTAGTGATGGGCCGCTGCGGCCGCACCCCATTGCGAACCCCAGACATAGATGGCGAGGAACAGGAACATCCACACCACGTCAACGAAATGCCAGTACCAAGCGGCAAATTCAAAGCCCAGATGACGCTCGGCGGTGAAATGGCCTTTCAGGGCACGGAACAGGCAGACGATGAGGAAGATCGTCCCGATCAACACATGCGCGCCGTGAAAGCCGGTCGCCATGAAGAAGGTTGATCCATAAATGCTGCTTTTGAAACCAAAAGCGGCATGGGAATATTCATACGCCTGCACGCCGGTGAAGAACATGCCGAGCAGAACGGTGAGGAACAAGCCCCATTTCAAACCGTTGCGGTCGTTTTCAAGCATGGCATGATGCGCCCAGGTCACGGTTGTGCCCGACAGCAGCAACAACAAAGTGTTGATGAGCGGCAAATGCCAGGGATCGAACACTTCGATGCCCTTGGGGGGCCAATGACCGCCGGTAAATTCAACGCGCAAGAACTGCTTGATCTCGCCGGAATAGATGCTGGCGTCGAAAAAGGCCCAGAACCACGCCACGAAGAACATCACTTCCGAGGCAATGAACATGATCATGCCGTAGCGGTGATGCAGCTGCACCACGCGGGTGTGATGGCCTTGATATTCGGCCTCGTTCACCACATCGCTCCACCAAGACAGCATGGTGTAGAGAATGCCGATAAAGCCGGCGCCAAACATCACAGGACCGGGGTGCAAGCCACCCACTGCCATGGATTTCATCCACATGATCCCGCCGAAGGCAGTCACAAAAGCGCTGATCGAGCCGACCAAGGGCCATGGGCTCGGGTCGACAAGGTGGTAGTCGTGGTTGTTGCTATGTGCGCCGCTCATGGGTTCCTTCTCCGCATAATATGTCTGAATGCCCCCTTGCGGGCGCCTTCACATCCTCTTCTTTACAGTTTTGGCGCGGGTTGCGCCACTATGTCTTTAGCCGCAGCCAACGGTTTTTCAGTCCGTTTCGAGGCAAAAAACGTATAAGACAGGCTGATGGCCGCTATTTTATCGAGATCGCGGTTTTTCGCCGCTTCCGGATCGATGAAAAAAACAACTGGCACGTCAACGCTTTCATGGGGTTTCAGCACCATTTCATTGAAGCAAAAACATTGCAATTTGTTGAAATAGGGTGCGATCAGCTCCGGCTGCACGTTATAAGTGGCCATGCCGGTGGTTTCACGGTCGCTCAAATTGGTGATTCGGAAAAAAACCGTCATGGTTTCACCGACCCGCACCTCCAATTTGGGCTGTTCGGGCGCAAAGCGCCATGCAAGGCCCGGGGCCACATTGGAGTCAAATTGCACCAGAAACTGTTTTGAGCCGACCACTGAGCCGTTTTCGCTGGCAATCAGCGGCGTTCCGGCAAAGCCGGTCAGTTTGCAAAACAGGGAATAAAGCGGCACGGCGGCATAGGCTGCGCCAACCATCACCGCCACCAAGCCGATACAGCCGAACAAGGTCCGTTTGAGCTTGCGGTCAAGCCCGTCTTGCATGGAAGGGGTGGGGTTCAGCGGCAGGTCACGCATTACAAAGGCCTGTTGAGCACATTCGGGCCCAGTTTGACGATGGTGACGATGAAAAACAACAAAACCAGCGCGGCCAGTACCCATGCCATAGCAGTGGCGCGGCTTTGGCGGATTTTCAGCTCTTGTTCGGAAAAAACCGGTGCCGGTTTCAGCTCGGGCTTATCCATTTCACAGCATCCCTTTGAGACTGAGCATATCCGGCCATGCGATAAAAGGCAGGCCGTTTAACTGCATCAACCGTTCCACCAGCAACACGGCAAACAACAAGAACAGATACAGGATCGAAAATCCGAACATCTGCATCGCCACACGATTGGCCAAAGCCCCCTCGCGCATGCTGTAAACCCGCACCGCACAGGCCAAAAGCAAAGCGCCGGTGATCAAAGCGGTCAGCCCATAGGCCAAGCCGCCGAAGCCGAGCAAAGACGGCAGCACGGCAAAGGGAACAAGAATCACAGTGTAGAGCAGGATTTGCAGCCGTGTGGCATCGGGCCCCGCGACAACCGGCAGCATCGGCACACCCACGCGGGCATAATCGTCTGATTTCACCAGCGCCAAGGCCCAGAAATGCGGCGGGGTCCATAAAAAGATGATACCGAACAAAATGAACGTATCGAGATTCAGCTCCCCCGTGACGGCGGCATAGCCGATCATCGGCGGAAAGGCACCCGCCGCCCCGCCGATGACGATATTTTGCGGGGTCGAGCGCTTCAGATACATCGAATACACAACGACATAGAAAAAGATCGTGAAGGCCAGAAAGCCGGCGGCAAACCAATTGGTAAAGACGCCCAAAACCATGACCGAAATAAACGACAACACCATGCCGAACGACAGGGCCTCCTCGCGGGTCACCCGACCGGCAGGGATGGGCCTGCGGGCGGTGCGTGTCATGATTTGATCAATATCGGAATCCCACCACATATTCAGGCAGCCCGAAGCACCGGCCCCCACCGCAATGGCCAGAAGGGCGGCAAATCCGATCACGGGATGAACGGGAACAGGGGCCAGCAACATGCCGACCAGCGCTGTGAAGATCACAAGCGACATCACGCGCGGCTTCAGCAACGCAAAAAAGTCGCGTGCCGTGCCGGGGCTGATCACAGCCTGTTGCAGAGGTGTCGAAGTCTGTGCCTGATCATTCATCATGGGGAGGGCGTATTGTTACCGACACTGGAGAAAACAGGGACGAATTCAGACGGACCGAACTCAGAAGGCCATCTTAAAAAGACCGTTTGGCATCAGACACTGTGTCTTGCGGTCTTTTTGAGAGGGTCTTTCGGGAGAAGCGCCGCAGGTTTGGGCCCGCGGCGCTTGAAACTCTCACAGTCAAACGGGTGAGGTCTCACCCGTCCGGCCACTTTTTAGTGGTGGTGGTCTTCTGTGATCACAGGCAGGGTTTCGAACTGATGGAACGGGGGCGGTGACGTCAGCGTCCATTCCAGCGTTGTTGCCCCTTCACCCCATGGGCTGTTGACAGCCTGACGCTTGCTCGCAAAGGCTTCAAACAGGCCGTAGAAGAAGACCAGAAGGCCGAAGGCAAACATATAAGAGCCATAAGACGAGATCCGGTTCCAGCCTGCAAAGGCATCGGGATAATCGACATAATGGCGGGGCATGCCGGACAGGCCGGTGAAATGCATCGGGAAGAACAGCACATTGGCGCCGATAAAGGCGATCCAGAAATGCAGCTTCGCCAACGTTTCAGAGAAGGTGTAGCCGGACATTTTCGGGAACCAGTAATAGAAGCCCGCAAAAATCGCGAAGACTGCACCCAGTGACAGCACATAATGGAAATGCGCCACCACATAATAGGTGTTGTGCAGGTTGCGGTCGACACCGGCATTGGCGAGCACCACGCCTGTCACACCACCGACGGTGAACAAGAAGATGAAGCCGATCGCCCAAATCATCGGGCTGGTGAAGCGCAGCGAGCCGCCCCACATCGTGGCAATCCACGAGAAGATTTTCACGCCGGTCGGCACCGCAATCACCATGGTGGCGAACACGAAATAGCGCTGCGTGTTGAGTGACAAGCCAGCGGTATACATGTGATGCGCCCACACGATAAAGCCTACCGCGCCAATCGCGACCATGGCATAGGCCATGCCGAGATAGCCGAAGACGGGCTTTTTCGAGAAGGTGGAAATGATATGGCTGATGATGCCGAAGCCAGGCAGGATCATGATATACACTTCAGGGTGACCGAAGAACCAGAACAAGTGCTGGTACAAGATCAAATCGCCGCCATTGGCAGGATCAAAGAAGGCCGTGCCGAAGTTACGATCGGTCAGCAACATGGTGATCGCACCGGCCAGAACAGGCAGCGACAGCAACAGCAAGAAAGCCGTCACCAGCATCGACCACGCAAACAAAGGCATTTTGTGCAAGGTCATGCCAGGCGCGCGCATGTTCAAAATGGTGGTGATGAAGTTGATCGCACCGAGAATCGAAGACGCACCGGCGAGATGCAGCGACAAAATACCGAAATCAAGCGCAGGGCCGGGATGGCCCGAGGTCGAGAGCGGGGGATAGACCGTCCAGCCGCCGCCAAAGCCGTTTGATCCGGGAGCCCCTTCAACGAACAAGGAGATCAGGAGCAGGCCCAGCGAGGCAGGCAGAAGCCAGAACGAAATATTGTTCATGCGCGGGAAGGCCATGTCCGGCGCACCGATCATCAGTGGCACGAACCAGTTGCCGAAACCGCCGATCACGGCAGGCATGACCACGAAGAAAACCATGATCAGGCCGTGGCCGGTGACCACGACATTATAGGTCTGCGGGTCTGAGAAATATTGCAGACCGGGTTCTTGCAGTTCGAGGCGCATCAAAATCGACAGCGCACCGCCAATGATACCGGCGATGATCGCGAAGATCAGATACAAAGTGCCGATGTCTTTATGGTTGGTCGAGAACATCCAGCGACGCAATCCGGTCGGATGGTCGTGGTGGTCAGCGTGAGCAGCAGTTGCGTGAGCCATGGTTTAAATCCCAAGATGTTTGAAGTCTGAATTCTATCGAGTCACGTTTAAACTTAAGACACCGCCTTTTTGGCGAGGCGGCAGGGCCGGACACGGGTTCCGGCCACGCACAGGATCGATGCGGGCGTTACTGCGCCGCCACAGGCAGGGCCGCAACCTGCGTTGCACTGTCTGCTGATGCGAATTTCTTCTTCGCTTCAACAAGCCATGCGGCATATTTCTCAGGCGAGACAATCCGGATCGCAATCGGCATGAAGGCATGGTTGGTGCCGCACAGACGTGAGCACTGGCCGTAATAGACGCCTTCTTTGTCGGTCTTGAACCAGGTCTGGTTCAAACGGCCCGGCACCGCATCCATACGCACGCCGAAGGAGGAGACCGCAAAATTGTGGATCACGTCCGCGCCCAGAACCTGCACCAGGATGTTTTTGCCAGCAGGCAGGACCAGTTCATTGTCAACGGCCAGCAAAGCAGGCTGGTTGGCTTTCACGGCCTCTTCGCGCGACAACATGTAGCTGTCGAAAGCAAAGCCGCCATTCTGGTCAGCCGCATATTCATAGGACCAATACCATTGATGGCCGATGGCCTTCACGGTGATGTCGGGCTTGGGCAGTTCCACTTCAAACCGCAGCAGGCGGAAGGAGGGAATGGCCACAAACACCAAGATCAAAGCGGGGATCAGGGTCCAGGCGATTTCGAGGCCTGTGTGATGGGTGAGCTTGGAGGGGACGGGATGCGCCTTCTCGTTGAAACGCACCATCACGTAAACCAGCAGGCCCAACACAAACAGTGAAATGGCAGTGATGATCCACAAAAGGATATTATGCAGGCTGTTGATGTCTTCTGCCACTTCGGTGACAGGCGGCTGCATATTCATTTCCCACATGCTGGGCTGGCCATTTCCAGCCAGAGCAGGCATTGCCATCGTCAATAACAGCAGAACCACTGGTTTCCACAGACGGATCATGATTTTCCTTCCTTCCACGAATGCCCGGAGTGGGCAGCCGTGTTTCAATGCGAACGACGTTAAAATCCACTCGAGCTCAATTCCTACGGCCTGCGCCTGCCGGCCACAAGACCCGCACACAGACTGTTTCCCCATGTCAAAACCACAAACGCCGCTGGATGGCAACGCGAATGAGGGAAAAACATGCTGATTAGTGACAAATTTTCATGACACTTGTGACAAATTGGCCAAGACCCCTTGCCCTCATTGTCGGAAAATGGCACTGCCTAGCTCTTGTTTACGGTCCAAAAAGGCTGGCCCCAGAGAATGATGGTTTGATTCATGCCGATTTTAAAACCCTCGGATTTCCGGCCTTTTTCCATGATTGCATTGTTTTTATTGGCTTTTTTTGGTCTAAGCCTGTCCGGTTTCGCGCAGGCGCCAGCGCCGGTGGCGGGCGCTGTTTCGGTCAAAGCCAATTTTGCCGATTGGTCTTTGCGCTGCGAGGCGGGGGCTGCGGGCGGCAAAGAAAGCTGTGCGCTGGTGCAGACCCTTGTGGATGAAAAGCGGCCGGACATGGTCTTGTCCGTGCTGGTGATCCGCACCTCGGAAGTTCCTAAAGCGCTGCTTTTGCGGGTGATTACCCCGCTCAATGTCAATCTGGTGGGACGTTTGGGATTGAAAATCGACGCTTTGGATGTCGGACGGGCGGCGTTTTCACGCTGTGACCGCTTTGGCTGTCTGGCGGAGGTGCCCTTTGATGATGTCTTGTATAATCAGTTCAAATCCGGAAAAACCGCCGTTTTCAGCTATTTTGTCGCTGGCAAGGATGGTCTGCCGGTCAAAGACGGTCTAGGCTTCCCGCTCTCGCTGGCGGGATTTGACGAGGGCATGCAGGCTTTGATGCAATAAAGCCCAAGATGCGTTACTATCTTGGGCGGTATGCGGAATTTGACGCGCCTGTCACACACAGGGCGGTGGGGTGAGGATAGAAGATCAGATGGCACAGCTCACGATAAATGGGATGCGAAAAGGGCTGATTCTGGCCGTTGCGCTTGGTCTTTCGGGCTGCAACAGCGTCAGTTTGAGTAATCTGATCCCGAAATCCGATCCGGCGCCCGCCAAACCGGCCACGGCCAGCCCTAGCGGCGAGGACAGTTCGGGGTTCTCCTTCAAAGATATTCTCTATGGGGGCGCCAAGCCGCCTTCCCGCGTGATCACCGATGACGAGGATCCGCCGGAATGCCCGTCCCCGACCTTCACCGCCGAGGACAGCGTGATTCGGCAGGGCGGCGATGTCGTCAAAAGCCAGATCAGCATCATCAATACCGCGCGCGAATGCGCCAAGGATGGCAAAAACATCCGCATTCATGTGGGCGTCGAGGCGCGGGTTCTGTTGGGACCGGCGGGAACATCGGGCACTTATACTGCGCCCGTGTCCATCACCATGCTGCGCGGCACCAAGGTGGTCGCCTCCCGCGTGACGCGTGGATCGGTGACTTTGGCCAATGGTCAGGCGCAGGGCAGTATTGTCATGGTCGAGCGCGACATCATCGTGCCGCAAGGGGCGGAAGAACTGGTGATCCAGCTCAGCCTCAAAGGCAGTGGCGGCGGCGAAGCCTCCGCATCATCGGCCAAAAAGAAGCGCTGAGCGTCCTAGCGCGACCGCCGGTCGGCCAGCCGCCAGTCAAGTGTGCGGCGAAAAAGCCGTTCGGGGGCGTCTAACCCTGATTTGTGGATGAGGCAGCCATAGGGCAGGCGGCTTTGGCTGACGCCCCTGAGCCTGTCACGCCCTTGCGCCAACAGGCGCTCGATCCATGGGCCTTTGTGGTTGAGCTGCGCGAGACCGATCAGCGCCGGATCATTTTCCATCAGAAAATCCCCGATTTGCGGCATCCAGCCGCTCAGCGGCACCAAGCCCGGCGTCAGCACCAAAAGCCAGTGGCTGCGGGCGTTTTGGGCACCGGCGCGCAGCAAAGACCAGGCATCGCCTTGGGCCTCCACCAGCTGGCAGCCCGCCGCATCAATCACCCCATCGAGATCTGAAGAACGTTCGCGCGTCACCACAATGGCCTCGCGCACAAAGCCTTCCGCCACGGCGGGCACACAGGCCGCCAGCGTTTCCAGCAATGCAGGTTCAGGGCCGGTCAAAGGCAGAATCAGGCTCGACATAAAAAGTCTCTAGCCTCTTTTTTCGGGTTATGCCTGCCCAAATTCTCACCGTTTGGGCAGGGTGCGGGCTTTTTGGCTTGCTTTCGCGGTTCGACTCAGGCGATGTTCTGCAAATGTTCTCGTTTTGAGAAAAGGATAAGCGATGAAAAGTCAGGTCCAAGCGGCAGAGGGGGCTCTCAGCGCGGTCGATGGTGCCAGACGGCGCGGGCGCGGCTCTGTCTCCAATCCCACGGGGCGGTTCGAGCCTTTGGCGCGCAGCCTGATGGATGACGGCTGGGAGAGTGTGGCGGATTTGCCCCCCTTTAAAACCGATGTGGTTGTGGAAAAACCCAAAAGCATCATTTCGCGCAACAGTTCCCCCGATCTCGAATTTGACCGCTCCATCAACCCCTATCGGGGCTGCGAGCATGGCTGCATTTATTGTTTTGCCCGCCCGACCCATGCCTATATGGGCCTGTCTCCGGGACTTGATTTCGAAACGCGCTTGTTCGTCAAAGAGGGCGCTGAGACATTGCTGGAGCGGGAATTATCCGCGCCCAATTACCAGCCGCGCATGATCGCCATCGGCACCAATACCGATCCCTATCAGCCGATTGAGCGCGAGCGTAAAATCATGCGGCGTTTGTTGCATGTCTTGGCCGAGGCGCGCCATCCCGTCGGCATCGTCACCAAATCGGCTTTGGTCTTGCGCGATCTCGATCTTTTGGCGCCCATGGCCGCGCAGGGGCTGGCTAAAGTGGCTTTGTCGATCACAACGCTTGATCCCAAGCTGGCCCGTCAGATGGAGCCGCGCGCCAGCACGCCCGCCAAGCGTCTTGATGCTCTGCGCACTTTGGTGCAAGCGGGCGTGCCTGCCATGGTCATGACAGCCCCGATGATCCCTGCTTTGAACGATCATGAAATGGAACAGATTCTCGAACAGGCCGCAGAGGCGGGTGCAACCGAAGCGGGCTATATTTTGTTGCGTCTGCCGCTCGAATTGCGGGATCTGTTTCGCGAATGGCTGTTGGAACATTATCCAGGCAAATTGCGTCATATCCTGTCGCTCATCCAGTCCACGCGCAACGGCAAGGATTATGATGCGCGCTTTGGCATCCGGCACACCGGCGAGGGCGCTTATGCGGAACTAATGGCCAAGCGCTTTCATGTCGCCTGCCAGCGCTTGGGGCTCAATCGCAAGCGGCGCTCTTTGCGGGTGGATTTGTTCAAGGCGCCGATCCGCGAGGGTGCGCAAATGTCCTTGTTTTAAGTATCTTCTGCCTTTACCTCTGATCACCCGCCCGCGTGATGAGGGATGAGCGCGCGGGCTAGGGAAGACAGACAAGCGCATAACCAACGGACCCCATGACCAACGGACCTCATGATCACTATGAACAGGCTTGGCTGTCGCAAGGCTTTTCAGCGATTGCCGGTGTCGATGAAGTCGGGCGTGGCCCTTTGGCGGGGCCCGTGGTGGCAGCGGCCGTCATTCTCGATCTCGCGCAGGTGCCTGCAGGGCTTGATGATTCCAAAGCGTTGAATGCCAAAAAGCGCGCGGCGCTTTATCCCTTGATCATGGCACAGGCCCGCGCGGTGTCTGTTGCCTCCCTCCCGGCCAGCGTGATTGATGTCATCAATATCAGGCAAGCGACCTTGCGGGCCATGGCTTTGGCTTTGTCGGGCCTGTCGGTCAAACCCGATGTCATGTTGGTGGATGGGCGCGATCTTCCCCCCTTTGCCGCAAAAGGCGAGGCGGTGATTGGCGGGGATGGCAAAGTACTGTCCATTGCCGCAGCCTCGATCATTGCCAAAGTCACCCGCGACCGCATGATGGCACGCCTTGATCGGCATTATCCCGCCTATGGCTTTGCAGCCCATGCGGGCTATGGCACCGCAAAACATCTGCAAGCTTTGTCACAGCAAGGCCCCACAAAGCATCACCGGCTGTCTTTTGCCCCCTTGAAACAAAAGACCCCATAAGGACTTTGAGCCCTTTTGTTAACCCATCCTTTACCATGTCCGCGAAGCCTTGCCCCCAATGCCCGCGCAAGAGCTGATTTTTAGGGCTTCCTTTACCAATCAGGCCTGATTTTCGCCCCTTGATATAAAGGGCGCATGTATGACAGTCAGGCCATCTTCCCAAAAGCGTGTTCCGCGCAAGTCAGACGCGGTGCAAGCGGTTGCCCGTAAATCCGGCATTGCCACGCTGAAGCCGCGCCAAGCGGGCCAAGTGCCCGCAATGCAAAACCAGATTTTGCAAGGCGATTGTCTGGCGCGTTTGGCCTCGTTGCCTGATGCCAGTGTCGATCTCGTCTTTGCCGATCCCCCCTATAATCTGCAGCTGGAAGGCGCTTTGTCGCGCCCCGACCAAAGCGTGGTGGATGCGGTCAATGACGATTGGGATAAATTCGCAAGCTTTGCCGATTACGATGCCTTTACCCGCGCTTGGCTGACCGAGTGCCGCCGCGTCATGAAGCCGCAAGCCAGCCTGTGGGTGATCGGCTCCTATCACAATATTTTTCGGGTCGGCACGGCTTTGCAGGATCTGGGCTTCTGGATGCTCAATGACATTGTTTGGCGCAAAGCAAATCCCATGCCCAATTTTCGCGGACGCCGTTTTACCAACGCGCATGAGACCCTGATCTGGGCGGCACGCTCGCAAACAGACCGGCATTATACGTTTCATTACGAGGCGTTGAAATCGGGCAATGAAGACGTGCAAATGCGCTCCGACTGGTTCATTCCGCTGTGCACGGGCGGCGAGCGCATCAAAGACACGAAAGGCCGCAAAGCCCATCCCACCCAAAAGCCCGAAGAGCTTTTGGCCCGCATTATCCTGTCGAGTTCCAATCCGGGTGATCTGGTGCTGGATCCGTTTTTCGGCTCGGGCACCACAGGGGCTGTCGCCAAACGTTTGGGCCGTCATTACCTCGGCATCGAGCGCGACCCCGCTTATGTGGACGTGGCAAAAACCCGTATTGAGGCGGTCGTACCGCTTGAAGACCCTTTGCTGGCTTTGGGGCCGAGCAAGCGTTCGGAACCACGCATTCCCTTTTCGGCACTGATCGAGGCCGGTCTTGTCAAAGCAGGCGATGTGCTGCGCGATGGCAAGGGGCGGTTTGAGGCGGTGATCCGTCCCGATGGCGCGGTGATGTTTGGCCAGATTATGGGCTCCATCCATAAGATCGGCGCTTTGGCGCAAGGCCTGCCTGCCTGCAATGGTTGGACTTTTTGGCATATCGAACAAGCCGGGTCTCTGGTTTTGATCGATGATCTGCGCAAAGCCATCCGCAGCCGCATGGCCGCCTGATCAGCCAAATTTAAAATTCAACGCTCTGCCTCAATCGGGCCATATTGGCTTGCAAGATTGGGGGAACGGATTTGCAATCCCCGTCCGCTTGAGGACGGCGAAAACCGTATGTCAGGAGACCTCCATGCAATCTTCAACTCGTTCACCCCGTATGTTCCGTCAGGCCTTCCTCGCTCTGTGTTTTGCGGGCACGGCAGGCTTGGCCATGGCCCAACAACCCCCGCAAGCCGAAGGCGGTCCCAAGCCGCATGAGGGCATGCGCGGGCGCGGCATGGGCATGATGCTGTGTGCTGAAAACAGTGAAATGTCCTTGCGCTTCATCAAGCATTTTGAAAATACCGTACAACCCAAACCGGAACAAAAAGCCGATTTCGACGCTTTGAAAGCAGCCGTCACCAAAGCAGATCAGGTGTTTAAAGCAGCCTGTCCGTCTGAGGCCGAGCGGGCTGATCAAACCCCTGTCGGTCGTTTGGCGCGGATCGAGAAAACCGCACAGGCCACCGTTGATGCCATGAAGCTGGTGCGCCCGCCTTTTGACGCGCTTTATGCCAAGCTTGATGACAAACAACGCGACCGCGTGCGTTGGGCACAACACACTGGCCATCCCGAAGGTTGGGTCAACCGGATGCGCGAAGGCGTTCATCACCTGTTTGACGAGCGTTGATTTTTCTTTGAGAAGCCGCGGCTGTTTGTTTGAAGAGGGATGAGTTCTTCTTGGAGAAGCTGCGGCTATTTCTTTGCAGAGGGATGATTTCTTCTTGGAAAAGTTGCCTCTCTCTCTTTGAAGAGTGATGATTTTTCGTGCCGCTTTTATATGCTGTGATTGTTGAAAGGGTAGCGCCCCGCGCCACCCTTTTTTATAGCTCCCGCATTGTTTAATAAGTGCACCAAAACGATTTATTTTTTAAAAAATCATATTCACACCGCGTCATTGCGAGCGGCTGAAAGCCGCGTGGCAATCCATCTTTGAGTGTCGTATTCAAACGCCGCGGTGTTTTTTCTGGATTGCTTCCCGCGTCGCTTTGCTCGCGGTCGTAATGACGGGGTCGGTTCAGAGACTGCTATAATGGATTGCTTCGCTACGCTCGCAATGACGGGAGTGGGGCCGCAAACCATGCGTCATTGCGATCGTGCCGCACCACCCGCGCACTCTTGCCAACCCCCCCGTCATTGCGAGCGGCGGGACGCCGCGCGGCAATCCATTTTTGCCAGTGCGATGGATGGGTGATTATTAAAACTGGATTGCTTCGCTACGCTCGCAATGACGGGAGTAGTTGATTCGGCTCTTTCGTCTTGCATCGTTACGAATCTCTGCTGAGCCATTCATTCCGCCCTCGTCATTGCGAGCGGCGGGACGCCGCGCGGCAATCCATTTTTTGATGCTTATTGCCCAGCCGATTTTTTGATCGATGCCGACTTTGTCTTTGTATCCTTGATAGGCGTTTGAACACGCACTCCCAAAGCCACCAATCCCGCGTTCACCACTTTTTGCATCACACTTGGCAAGGCTTCCTCTGCAAGCGCCTCAAGGGCGACAAAGCGCATGCCATCCGGCGCTTTGTGGCGCGCGGGGATCTTCGCGACATAGATCTCCAGATGCAATTCAAAATGCGTGAACACATGCCGTACAGGGTCGGGACAGCGTTGCCACGTCGCTTTGAAGGGCAACAAATCTTGGGCTACGAAAGCGGCTGGCTCGGGCGTCCAATCGCTGTTGGGTACTTCACTCATGCCGCCCAACAGCCCCTTCGGCGGCCGTGTGCGCATCAACAAAGAGCCATCATCGCGCAACACCACAATGGCTTGCCCCAGACGGCGCGGTCTTTCTTTTTTTGGTGCCTTGCGCGGAAAAGTTTCCGCATCCGCTTGATGGGCCGAAAGACAGTCCTGATGAAGCGGGCATAAAGAACAAGCGGGCTTGCGCGGCGTACATAAGGTTGCGCCCAGATCCATCATGCTTTGCGCGAAATCACCGCAGCGTTTTTCCGGTGTGATGACATCAAGATGCGCGCGAATTTCTCCCTTCGCGCGGGGCAATTCCGTCTCCACTCTGTAGAGCCTGGTGACCACGCGTTCGACATTGCCATCAATCACAAGCGCGCGTTTGCCAAAGGCGATGGAAAGAATAGCCGCCGCCGTGTAATCACCAATGCCGGGCAAGGCTTTCAACCCCTCATAGTGATCGGGAAACTGGCCTTGATAAGCGCGCACCACCTGTTGCGCACAGGCATGCAGATTGCGGGCGCGTGAATAATAACCAAGCCCCGCCCATGCCCGCATGACCTCTTGTGGATCCGCTTGTGCCAAAGCCCCGACGGTCGGGAACAGCAACAAGAATTTTTCATAATAGGGTTTCACCGCTGCAACGGTTGTTTGTTGCAGCATGATTTCCGATAGCCAGACATGATAGGGATTGGCGGGCCTGTCATCTGTCGCACGCCATGGCAGCGCGCGTTGATGTGCATCATAGAAAGCAAGCAAGCGCACCGCGATCGGATGCGGGGGGAGTGCGGTTGTTTTTGGGGCGCTTGGCGGGAGTGATCGCTGAGGCTTTGTTGTCATGACGGCAAGACATAGCGCTTTCCCCATGCGGTTCAAAGCCTGTTCACTGCCGCTCATTTATGATTGAATGGGTCTCCTTGGGCGTGATGTGATGGATCGAGACTGTTTTCATGAAAAAAACCGGTGCCAAACCGCTGGCCGAATTGGTCGAGCCCTTTTTGCAGCCCATTATGGCGGCGCAGGGCTTTGCATCGGTTGATCTGGTCACCGGTTGGCCGGAGATCATCGGTGCGCCTCTGGATGCCCATACCCAGCCTGTCAAACTTGAATGGCCGCGGCGGCAGCGCGCCAATGAGGCGGGCCTTGAGGGCGGGGGGGCCACGTTGGTGCTGCGGGTCGAAAGCGCCTTCGCGCTCGATGTCCAACATATGGTGCCGGTTCTGATCGAGCGGATCAATGCCCGCTATGGCTGGCGCTGTATCGACAAGATCGTTTTGAAGCAGGGGCCGGTCGAGCATAAGCCGCGCGCCAAGCCACCGGCTCGTCCCACGGATGAAACGATTCAGGCGGCGGAACTGCGGGTCGGGGCGGTGGCTGATTCTGGTTTGCGCGAGGCTTTGGTCAGATGGGGGGCGGGTGTGCTGACCGCCGAACAGTCGAAAAAAACCTGATCGGGATAGACAAGAAAAACGCAATTTTGGGGCTGGATAGACTGGTTCATCCCGTTTTTTTGACCTGTTTCGGTGGTTTTTGAGCGGTTTCGACCCTTTGTTTTTTTGGTTCGCAAGTGGTTTTTCGCCCGCGCCTTTGTCTTGGGCCTTGCTCTTGCCACATCTCTTTGCCATCAACAGGTTCACATGTTCTTTTGGAGTCGCCCTGATGCTCAATCGCCGCCAATTTGCTCAAACTGCCGCTTTATCCAGTCTTTCCATGACCTTAGGCGGGACATCGGTGAAAGCGGATCCAAAATTCAGCGCCGAGGCGCTGGCGGTGGCCGGTCCCTTGGGCGATGTCAGTCTGGGCAATGAGCAGGCCAAGGTCACGGTCTATGAATATGCCTCGCTGACCTGCTCCCATTGTGCGGCGTTTCATGCCAATGTCTGGCCGAAATTGAAGGAAAAATACATCGAAACCGGCAAAATTCGCTTCATTTTGCGCGAATTTCCGCTCGATCCGCTGGCTGTGGCCGGTTTCATGCTGGCGCGCTGCAATGGCAATGACCGCTTTTATCCGGTCTCTGATCTACTTTTTGACACCCAAAAATCATGGGCCTTTGTGGATAAGCCCGCCGAAGCCCTGCTAAACCTGATGCGGCAGGCCGGTTTCACACAGGAAAGTTTTGAAGCCTGCTTGAAAAACCAGTCGATTTATGACGCCGTGCTGGCGGTCAGAACGCGCGGCGGCAAAGATTTCCAGATCGATGCCACCCCGACCTTCTTTATCAATGGCCAGATGTATAAAGGGGCTATGTCACTTGAGGAACTTGAAAAGGCAATCGATCCTTTGCTGTGATCTGTTGAACGCGGGCATTTCCCTCAGCGGGAGTGCGCGATGAAACTGACACGTCTGAAGCTTGTCGGCTTCAAGTCCTTTGTAGAACCTACAGAATTTCTGATCGAGCCGGGTTTGACCGGTGTCGTCGGCCCCAATGGCTGCGGCAAATCTAATCTGGTCGAGGCCCTGCGCTGGGTGATGGGCGAAAGCTCCTACAAGTCCCTGCGCGCCTCCGGCATGGATGATGTGATTTTTTCCGGCTCTGGCCACAGGCCCTCGCGCAATATGGCCGAGGTCGCCCTGCATCTCGACAACACCGCCCGCACCGCCCCCGCCGCCTTCAATGATCTCGACCAGATTGAAGTGAGCCGCCGGATCGAGCGCGAGGCCGGTTCCCATTATCGGGTCAATAGCCGCGAAGTCCGCGCCCGCGACGTGCAATTATTGTTTGCCGATGCGGCCACCGGCGCGCGCTCGCATGCTATGGTCCGGCAGGGGCAGATCGGCGAGATTATTTCGGCTAAACCACAGGCCCGTCGGCGTATTTTGGAAGATGCCGCCGGTATTGCAGGCCTGCATTCGCGTCGCCACGAGGCCGAATTGCGGTTGAAAGCGGCGGAGGAGAATATCCGCCGCGTCGATGATGTGCTCAACCAGATCGACCAGCAGGTGGATGGGTTGAAGCGGCAATCGCGTCAGGCCTCCCGCTATAAAAATCTCGCCGCCGATATTCGCAAAATCGAATCTTTGTTGCTGTTCAATGGCTGGCGTCAGGCCGTGGGGCAGGTCGGCGAGGCAGAGCGCGCCCATGCGGACTCTTTGGCGGCTGTGCAAACGCAAGCCGTGGTGCAAACCCAAACGGCGCGTGATCAGGCTGTATTTGCGTCCGAATTGGGTCCGTTGCGCGAGGCCGAAGTGGCTGTTGCAGCCGGATTGCAGCGTCTGACGCTGGCCATGCAGACTTTGGAAAGCGAAGAAAAGCGCGCTTTGGAACGGGCCGCGGATCTCGAGGCGCGCGAAACCGAATTGAAGCGCGATCTCGAACGCGAGGAAACTGTCCGGATCGATGCGGAACAGGCCTTTGGCCGTTTGGCCAGTGAAAACGAGGCTTTGACCGCCGAAGGCGAGGCAGCCCGCGATCTTGCCCGCGAATCGGCCTCTCAATCCGCCAGCCGCGAGGCCGCCAAGCAGGAAGCGGAAGCGGCCGTGCAGGCTTTGCGCAAGCAGGCGGCTGAATTGCTGGCCCGTCGTTCGAGTGCCGAACAGGCTCTGGCGGATGAAACCCGCCGGATCGAACGCATTACAGCCGAATTCAACAAAGCGGATGCGGCAGCCCAGCAATTGGCGGCTGAAAATAACAGCGATGACGAATTGGCCGAGGCGATCAGCCGCTTTGATGCCGCACAGGACTTGATGCGGTCTGGCGAACAGCAAGCCGAAAGCGCGCGGCAGACCTTGCAAGAGGTTCGCCTCAAAGAGCAGGAGGCCCGCAAGCCGCTTGAAGAGGCGGAGCGTCAGGCCCAGCGTTACGAGACCGAAGCGCGGACCTTGTCGAAATTGCTGGCCGGTGGTGAGGCGGGTGGATTTAGAACCATCCTCGCTGATTTGACGGTCGAACCTGGCCTTGAAACCGCTTTGGGCGCTGTTTTGGGCGAGGATCTCGAAGCCTCGCTGGATGAAGAGGCACCGCGGCGTTGGACCGGACAGACAACGCCGGAGGGTGATCCCGCTTTGCCGGAGGGGGTTCGGTCCTTTGCAAGCCATATCAAAGCCCCCGATGCTTTGGCGCGGCGCTTGCGCCAGATCGGTCTTGTCGAGGCCCATGAAGGTCCGGCTTTGGTTGCAAAACTTCAAGTGGGTCAGCGTCTTGTCAGTCCCGAAGGCCATGTCTGGCGGTGGGATGGTCTGGTGATCGAAGCGGGCGCGCCGTCCGCTGCCGCCTTGCGTCTGGCTGAAAAAAACCGTCTGGCACAGGTGGAATTATCCGCGCAGGAGGCCCGCGAAAAAGCAGCCGCTTTGCGTGCGGCCTATACGGCTTTGCAGGCCGAGGTGCAGCAGTCAGCCGCAGCCGAAACAGCGGCCATGACCGCTTTGCGCGAGCAGCGCTTGGCTTTGGAACAGGCACAGGGACGCCGTGTGGCCGCCGAGCGGCGCGTGTCAGAAAATGCAACGCGCAAAGCCGCCACCGATGAAGCCTTGGCGCGGCTCAGTGCCCAATTGGCGGAAAGCCGCGAGCGTCACCAGCATTTGCAAGAACAATTGCAGGCGGCCGCGCAAGATCCGGCCCTTGAGGCCTCTTTGTCCGAGGCTGAATTAACGGCGGCCCATGCGCGTCAGGCGGCCGCCGAGGCTGCGGCACGCTTGAGCAATCTGGAGCGGGAGGCCGCCTTCCGCACGAAACGCCAGCAAGCCATCGTCACCGAGCGCCAGTCATGGGAGCAGCGCATCAGCCGCTCTGTGGTGCAAATTTCCGAAATTGGCCTTCGGCTTGAGGAAATCGGCGTCGAGCGCCGCCAATTGGCCGAAGCGCCGGATCTGTTTCAGGAACGTCGCCGCCGTCTGCGCGAAGAAATCGACGAGACAGAAGCGCGCCGCCGTGATGCAGCGGATCGTCTGGCCGAAGCGGAAACAAAATTGGCCGAGGCCGATAAAAAAGCCCGTGAGGCTTTGGCAGAATTATCGTCCTTGCGCGAAAATGCCGCCCGTCTTGAAGCGCGTCTTGAGGCGTCACGGGAATTGCTGCTGGCTGCCCGCAAAACCATTGTCGAGCGGCTTGAAATCGAGCCGGAAGAGCTGGCAACTCAGGTTGATACTGCCGAGGATCTCGCCGATCAGCCCTTGAATGTGCTGGAAAGCCGTCTGGAAAAGCTGAAAGAAGACCGCGAGCGTCTCGGGGCCGTCAATTTGCGGGCTGATGATGAATTATCCGAGATCGAGGCGCGGAAAAATGCCCTCGATACCGAAAAGCAGGATCTGACCGAAGCGATTCGGCGGTTGCGTGGCGCTATCGGCAGCCTCAATCGGGAAGGGCGTGAGCGTCTTCTCAAGGCCTTTGAAGAGGTCAAAGCGCATTTCGAACGCTTGTTCAACCTGTTGTTCGGGGGTGGCACGGCGCGTCTGGAGCTGATCGAATCAGATGATCCCTTGGAAGCCGGTCTTGAAATCGTGGCCCATCCGCCCGGCAAAAAACCGCAGACCATGACGCTTTTGTCAGGCGGCGAGCAGGCTTTGACGGCCATTGCGCTGATTTTTGCCGTGTTTTTGACCAATCCCTCGCCGATTTGCGTGCTGGACGAAGTGGATGCCCCGCTCGATGACGCCAATGTGGAGCGTTATTGTGATTTGCTGGCAGATATGGCCTCGCAAACCGAGACCCGCTTTGTGGTGATTACCCATAATCCGATCACCATGGCGCGAATGAACCGCCTTTACGGGGTCACCATGGCCGAGCGCGGGGTCAGCCAATTGGTGTCGGTTGATCTGGGCGAGGCAGCCAGTTTGGCGGAAGCGGGATAAAAGCCGCCTAAAACGGACAGGAATGGACGGTCTTTGACGGGTTAAGAGGCCATTTTAGGGGTTTGCGGGGCTCTTTTCTCTCAGACCTTTGATTGAAGGCTCTATTTTTATTCAAAATCAAAGACTTAAGAATATCCCCCTTGCCTTGACAGGGGGGTGGGCGAAAACTATGTTACGCGCGCTTTTACAAGGGCGCATCGGTCCTTTCCGATCAGTCATAGGTCTGGCTCGTCTTTGCCTGCCAAATGTGCTGTGAACACACAGGCTTTTGCCTGTAGACGGGAGTACGATGTGACACAGGAGCATCCGTCGGGAGCAAACGAGCAGGAATTGCGAGAGCGGTTGGACAAAGTGTCCCAAGCCCTCGACAAAAAACGCTCGGAAGCGGAGACGGGACGGCGTGGGGATGAGGCGGAAGCGGGCTCGATGGGCCAAACCAGCAAGGCGATGGCCTTGGGTTTCCGGATTATTTCCGAACTGGCCGCCGGTGTGATAGTGGGTGCGCTGCTGGGTTGGCAGCTTGACGAGTGGACGGGCATGCAGCCGCTGTTCCTCATCATTTTCCTGATGCTTGGCACCGCTGCCGGCTTCTGGAACATGGTCAAGCTGGGGATGGGGACAAAAAAACCACCGGTCATCTGATCGTGGGTGGCTTGACCTGAGCCCGAAAATCGCGTTTTACGGCATGTCTGCCCATTTGTTCGGGGCGGATAGAGCCAGAATTGAGAACAAACACTGGTGTAACCCGCTCTATTCGGGATCATCAGGCAAGACAGAGCATTTTTGAAAGTAGATCCATTCAGGATCTGAAGGAGCAGAGAGCGTGGCGGCAGAAAGCGAAGCTGGGATTGATCCAATCCATCAGTTTATCATCTCCCCGATAGCGCAGGTCGGTCCTCTGACCTTGACCAATTCGGCCCTGTTTATGTTGGTCGTGCTGGCTGTCGTGACCTTTGTGATGATTATCGGCACCTCGAGCCGTGCTTTGGTGCCCGGTCGCCTGCAGTCTCTGGGCGAAATTGCCTATGAATTTGTTGCCTCCACCGTCAAAGGTTCTGCCGGTCAGGAAGGTATGCGCTTCTTCCCGCTGGTCTTCACCCTGTTCATGTTTGTACTGGCCTCCAACCTCGTTGGCTTGATCCCATACACATTTACGGTCACCAGCCATATTATCATCACCTTCGCTTTGGCTGCCTTGGTGATCTCGACGGTTCTGATCTATGGGTTTTACCGTCATGGCTTCCATTTCCTGAACTTGTTCGTACCCTCGGGTGTGTCCCCGGTCTTGTTGCCGCTGTTGGTGATGATCGAGGTGATCTCCTTCGTGTCGCGTCCGATCAGCCTGTCTGTTCGTTTGTTTGCCAATATGCTTGCCGGCCATATCACCTTGAAAGTGTTTGGCGGCTTCGTCACCATGCTGGCGGCAGCTGGTGGCTGGGTTTTGTTGGCCCCTCTGCCTTTCGCGATGACTGTGGCTCTGACCGCTCTTGAATTGCTGGTTGCGGTTCTGCAGGCCTATGTCTTCGCTATTCTCACATGCGTCTATCTCAACGACGCTCTCCATCCAGGCCATTAACGTGGCTGGTTCTTTTTAACCGATCCCAAATCTCACAGGAGCACATCATGGATCCCGTTTCCGCAAAATACATTGGCGCTGGTCTCGCTGCAATCGGCATGGGCATTGCCGCTGTTGGCGTGGGCGCCATTTTCGGCAACTTCCTTTCAGGCGCTTTGCGCAACCCGTCAGCTGCTGACGGCCAGTTCGGTCGCGCCTTCATCGGTGCGGCGCTCGCCGAAGGTCTTGGCATTTTCGCGTTTCTTGTCGCGATCTTGCTGCTGTTCGTGATCAAATAAGCAGGAGCGGGATCACCCGCTTTTGTTATCCTTTTCTGTTTCCTGATTGAGATGAAGGCCTGCAGGTTATGCTTGCGGGTTCTCATCGGGGACAGAGTTGATAGTTCAGGTTTTATCAAACCGAGAGACGACCATGGCACAGCCTGTTCAAACCGGTACGGAAGCACATGGTGGCAATCATGGCGGTGGTGTATTTCCACCCTTTGATAACGCGACCTTTGCCAATCAGCTTGTCTGGCTGGCGCTTGTGTTCGGTGCGCTCTATCTTCTGATGTCGCGCATCGCTTTGCCGCGCGTCGAGGGCATTCTTTCAAAACGCAACAAGGTTTTACAGGATGATCTGGATGCCGCCCATGCCTTCAAGCTTGAGACGGATACGTCCATTTTGGCCTATGCCAAGGCACTCGATGATGCCAAGAAAAACGCCCAGCAAATTGCTGCCAAAACCAGCGATGACCTGAAAATCCAGAGCGATGCCAAGCGTCGCGAAGTGGATGCCGCGTTGACCGCCCGTCTGGCCAAGGCTGAAGCGCAAATCACCGCGCAACGCCAACAGGCGATGGCCCATGTATCCGAAATTGCCGCAACAGCGACCAGTGACATTGTCAATCACCTGACCGGACGCGCGCCGTCCGCACAGGATGTGACAGCCGCTGTCGCGCAGGCAATGAAAGGCTGAGGAGGCTCACATGCATTTCGATGCCGAATTTTGGGTTGCCGCTGCCTTTGTTTGCTTCGTGGCGATCTTGTGGAAGGTCGGGGCTTTTTCCAGCCTGATCCAAGCGCTTGATCATCGTTCCGAGCAGATTGCCCGTGAGCTTGATGAAGCCCGCGTGCTGCGCGAAGAAGCCCGTCAGGTTCTGGAAGATTATCAGCGCAAGCGTCTTGAGGCCGAAAAAGAAGCCTCCGAGATTGTCGAGACCGCCAAATCCGAAGCCAAGCGCATCAGCCTTGAGGCTGAAGAAAAGCTGGATGAATTTGTACGTCGCCGCACCGAGCTTGCTGAAAGCCGGATCAAACAGGCCGAAGAACAAGCCGCAACGGATGTGCGTAATGCCGCAGCTGAGGCCGCTGTGAAAGCAGCAGAAGTGATCCTGCGTTCCAGCATGCAGCAGCATGGCGCGGAATTTGTGCAAAAGGGCTTGCAGGAAGTCAAAACGCATCTGAACTGAGGGTTCGGGCTGTTTGACATCCCCTTGCAAAAGACCGCCTTCGGGCGGTTTTTTATTGCCGTTTTTTAATGGGCGGGCAGGGTCTTTAAGGCCTCTTTGAGGCTTTTCAAATCCCGCCATGCATGGGCTTTTTGGGTGGGTTGGCGCAGCAGATTGGCGGGCGGCAAGCTGACCAATGTGGGGATGGTGCGCGTTGGCAGCGCATAATCAAACCAATGGCCTCTGAGTTTCAGAAGGTTTTGGGTCTGCCCCAGCAGCATATGCGCAGGCAAAGTGCCCAAGAGCAGTAAAAGATCCGGATTGGCCAACGCGATATGACGCCGCAAAAAGGGTTCGCACATGGCTTTTTCGGGGTCTGTCGGCGCTCTGTTGCCCGGCGGACGCCAGAAAATCGACATGCCGACCCGCACCTCTTGGCGATCGAGCCCGATGGCTTTGAGCATATGGTCCAGCAAAATGCCGGAGGGGCCTGCAAAGGTCTCCCCCAAGCGATCCTCGTCCGCACCCGGCGCCTCGCCGATGATCATGATGCGGGATAAAGCCGGACCGCTGCCGAAAATCAGACTTTTCGCGGTCTGGCTCAATGGGCAGCCTTGATAGCGCGCGAGTGCTTCATGCAGCGCTTCGAGCGAGGGGGCAGCGGCTGCCAATTGCTCGGCTTCGGCAATGGCTGAGGCGATTTTTGGTTCAAGGCGCGGCGGCTCTTGGACGGCGGGGGCCTGTCCAGAACCTTGTGCTTGCATTGCGGGACTGGGCCTTGCCGTGTCCTTGCCCCCCGCTGGAGAGGATCTGGGCTGTTCGAGCAAAGCGCGGGCTTCTTGCAAGCGGTTGCGCGGCGTTTCCTGCAAGGCGCAATCCACCCCCGCTTCGACATAGAAACGCAAAAGCCCCAAAGGGTTTTCAACGGGCCGGTCGGGAAAAGGTGGCAAATTATCCATCTGTTCACTTTAGAAGCATTAGGCTGTCGAGACCAGTCCGATTTGCAAGGCTTCTGTTGAAGGATGATCTTGCAGTGCAGCGTTGGAACAGTCATAGATCATAGAGAATGAGGCGACCTTATAAGGAGTGTCGGGGATGGATCAGGCATCCGTGCATGAAAATCCGGTTGAAAGCGAAAATCCACGCGAAAGCATGGAATTTGATGTGGTTATTGTCGGCGCGGGTCCGTCCGGACTGAGCGCGGCCATTCGTTTGAAGCAGCTTGATCCCGATGTGTCGGTTGTGGTCGTCGAAAAAGGGTCTGAAGTGGGCGCCCATATTCTCTCGGGGGCTGTGGTTGATCCTTGCGCCCTCAACGCGCTATTGCCCGATTGGCAGTCTGATCCCGATCATCCCTTCAAGACGCCTGTGGTCTCGGACGAATTCTATTACATGAATGAACAGGGCGCCTTGCGTCTGCCCTCGCTCTTGATGCCGAAATTACTCGGCAATCACGGCAATTATATTGTCTCGCTTGGAAATGTCTGTCGGTGGCTGGCCCAAAAAGCGGAAGCCTTGGGCGTTGAAATCTATCCCGGCTTTGCAGCCAGCGAAGTGCTGTATGGTGCGCATAATCAGGTCATCGGTGTCGCCACCGGCGATATGGGCATTGCCAAAGACGGCAGCCATAAAGATGGCTATACACGCGGCATGGAGCTTTTGGGGAAATATACATTGTTCTCCGAAGGGGCTCGCGGACATCTTTCCAAAGAATTGATCGCCCGCTATCGCTTGTCGCATGATCGCGAACCCCAGAAATTCGGGATCGGCATCAAAGAATTGTGGCAGGTGCGTCCCGAGGTTCACAAGCCCGGCCATGTGCAACATTCCTTCGGGTGGCCGCTTGATAACGAGACGGGTGGCGGGTCTTTCCTCTATCATCTCGAAGACAATCTGGTGGCCGTCGGCTTCGTCGTGCATCTGAATTATAAAAACCCGACCTTGTCGCCTTTCGACGAGTTCCAGCGGTTTAAAACCCATCCCGCCATTCGGCCTGTTTTCGAAGGGGGCAAGCGTATCTCTTATGGGGCACGCGCCATCACCGAAGGCGGTTGGCAATCGGTTCCCAAAGTCTGTTTCCCCGGTGGTTTGCTGCTGGGTTGCGCCGCGGGCTTTGTGAATGTGCCGCGCATCAAGGGATCGCATAATGCGATGGCGTCTGGCTGTCTGGCGGCGGAGGCTGTGACGGTGGCTTTGCAGCAAGGACGCGTGCACGGTATTTTGACTGACTATGAAGAGGGCTGGCGCAGCTCGATGATCGGTCGCGATCTGGAACCGGTGCGCAATGTGAAGCCGCTTTGGAGCCGGTTCGGGACGGTGTTGGGGGTGGCGCTGGGTGGTGCCGATATGTGGCTCAACACCTTGTTCGGCTGGTCGCCCTTTGGCACGCTCTCGCATGGCGGGCCCGATTACAAAAGCCTCAAGCCGTTAAGCGAGGTCACACCTATTATTTATCCCAAACCCGATGGTATGGTGTCGTTTGACAAGTTGTCTTCGGTCTTCTTGTCAGCCACCAATCACGAAGAGGATCAGCCCGAGCATTTGCATTTGAAAAATGCGGCAGTGCCGATCGAGCAGAATTTGCCACTCTATGGCGAACCGGCACGGCTTTATTGTCCGGCAGGGGTTTATGAAGTGGTCTATGGGGATGAAGCGGCGAAAACGGATCCGCGATTTGTCATCAATGCGCAAAACTGCGTGCATTGTAAGACATGCGATATCAAAGACCCGTCACAAAATATTACATGGGTGACGCCTGAAGGCGGGGGCGGCCCGAATTACCCCAATATGTAAGACAGAGAAGACCGATGCCTTGCGCTTGTGAGGGCAAGACGGCATGGTGAGCGTGGATGATCGCAGGGATGTTTCAATCCCTTAACCGGAATGGCTGAACGTGAGCGTATTAAAAGTAAATTCGAAACGTCATTGTGTCCCTGCTCATCGGGGCAATGAGCGCTTGTTTCCACTCAGCCGATCCTTGCTGGCGGGGCTTTTATGCGCGGGCTTGCTGTGGAGTCCTGCCGCAAGCGCTGCAAAGCCATCCGCCGCGCGCCAAAGCAATGAAGACAAGGGATCGCTTGCTGGGGCTTATCTGGCCGGCGTGCTGGCGGTTAATTTGCATGACACAGCAGCAGCTGCTTTATATTCGCAACGCCTCTTGCAGCTCGATCCGCGTAACAGTGAAATCATCGAGCGGGCCTTTATTGCCTATCTCGCGGATGGTGACATGGTGCAGGCCACACGTCTGGCTGAATCCATGCTGGCGCGTGATCCTTCCAATTCTCTGACACAGCTTGTCTTGGGTGTACGGGCTTTCAGCAACAAATCCTATGACAAAGCGCGCAGCCTGTTGAAGCGCGGCGGACGCGGGCGTCAGGCCGATGTGACGGCGACCCTGCTTTATGCTTGGGCGCAGGCGGGGTCCGGCCAGTATCGGCAGGCCATCGAGACGGTTGACCGCTTAAGCGGGGAAGAGACCTTTGCGATTATCCGCGATCTGCATGCGGGTCTGATTGCGGATCTCGGCGGCCTCAATGAGGAGGCTGAAAAGCGCTATCGTGCAGCCTATGCCGCCGATCATGCGACCTTGCGCATTCTCGATGCGTTGGCGCGGTTTCTCGCGCGGACTGGGCGGGTTGACGAGGCAGTCGCTTTGTTTGACGGGCTGGATCGGCAAAGCCGCCGCAACCCCTTTATCATGCGGGCTTTGGAGGGCTTGAAGCAGGGGGCTGCAACACCGCGCTCGGTGACCAATGTGAAAACAGGCGCGGCTGAATCCATGTTCGGTCTGGCGATGGCAGGCGGGCGCGAAGGCGATGAAACCGCCTCCTTGATCTATCTGCGTTTGGCTTTGGCACTTGATCCCGAGCATGATCTGGCAGTGGTCTCGCTGGCCGATATTTATGAGCGGCGCAAACTGCCGGAAGCGGCCAACAAGCTTTATGATACTTTGCCAGAACAGGCGGCCTTTTCATTCACCGGACGCTTGCAGGCAGCCCTTAATCACGAGCAGATGGGTGAACCTGACACAGCGGTTGCCGAGCTGGAAAAACTGATTGCCAGCCATCCCGACCATGCCGAAGCGGCGACCTCACTGGGTAATTTATATCGCTCGCGCAAAGATTTCCAAAATGCAGCCAAAGCCTATGATCGCGCGTTTGAGGCAGCCGCGCGCTCCGGCGAACCCGTGTCCTGGACCTTGTATTATTTCCGCGGCATTGCCTATGAGCGCACCAAGCAATGGCCCAAAGCGGAAGCCGATTTCAAGGAGGCGCTGAAATTACAACCCGAACAGGCGCTTGTGTTGAATTATCTGGGCTATTCATGGGTTGATCAGGGTCTGAATCTGGATGAAGCCTTCGGCATGTTGCGCAAGGCCGTGCAGCAGCGCCCGCGTGACGGTTACATTGTCGATAGTCTTGGCTGGGCCTATTACCGTTTGGGGCAATATGAAGAAGCCGTGAAATTGCTGGAACGGGCGGTCGAATTGCGGGCGTCTGATCCTGTCATCAACGACCATCTCGGGGATGCCTATTGGCGCATCGGCCGCAAGATCGAGGCGGGTTTTCAGTGGAACCATGCGCGCGATCTCAAGCCGGACCCTGAAGATCTTGAAGTGATTTTGAAGAAAATTCAAAATGGCCTGTCCGATGCGCCGGCAAAAATTGAAGGCCCCAAACCAGACGCCAGCAAACCTGCCAATGGTGGATAAGAAGCGCCCATGTCTGATTTGATGATCCGCGCACCGGCGAAGGTCAATCTGACCCTGCATGTGACGGGGCGGCGTCAGGACGGCTATCACGAACTCGATAGTCTTGTGGTGTTTGCCGGTGTGGCCGATCTCTTGACCTTGGATCCCAAAAAGCCCGAAGGCCTCGATGTCTCGGGCCCGATGGCACCCTTTGCTGGCCCTGATGCCGATAATCTGGTTCTGAAGGCCATGCGCGCTTTACAAGCGCGGGTGGAGGGGTTGCGTGTTGGTCATTTCAGTCTGGTCAAACGCTTGCCAGCCCAAGCCGGTCTTGGCGGGGGATCGAGTGATGCCGCAGGCGCCTTGCGTCTCTTGGCTGATCTGAACGGATTGAAGGCCGATGATGCGCGCATGCTGGAGGCCGCCAAAGCAACAGGGGCGGATGTTCCGGCCTGTTTGATCCATCAGGCGCTTCGTATGACAGGCATCGGCGATGTGCTGACGCCGATCAAAGGCATGCCGCCGATTGATGCGGTACTGGTCAAGCCGCAAGCCTCCATGGCAACACCCAAAGTGTTTGAAGAGCTTGGCATGGGCAAGGGCATGATGTTGCGCGAGGAGCCGATCCTGTGGCCCGATAGCTATGATGTCCTGACATGGATCAGAGCCATCAGGGATGGGCGCAACGATCTTGAAACACCCGCCACGCATCTGGCACCCGTCATCGCTTTGTGTCTGTCCGCGCTGAAAGGCACGCAAGGCTGCCTCGTGGCCCGCATGAGCGGATCAGGCAGCACGGTTTTCGGCTTGTATCGCTCGACAGAGTATGCCCGCAGTGCGGCCCAACGCATCGCCACCCATCATCCCGATTGGTGGGTGCGGCAAACGCTGCTGAATTGATGCGATGAACCCGCCTTTAATGGGCTCTTGAAATGCAAAAGGCGATGGCTTCGATCATCGCAGCTTTCATGTCCGAGCTTGGAAAGAGCTCCAAAGCATCATGGGCCATTTTGCCATAATGGCGGGCCCGCTCAATCGTGTCTTCAATCGACCGATGCTTGCGCATATAGCCCAAAGCGGTGGCCAGCGCCTCGTCGGAATGGTCGCCCTCTTCCAGTGCCGTTTTCCAGAACTGGCGCTCCTCTTCATTGCCGCGGCGGAAGGCGAGTACGACCGGCAAGGTGATTTTGCCTTCGCGGAAATCATCGCCCGTATTTTTGCCAAGCTTGGCAGCGCTGCCGCCGTAATCCAAGGCGTCATCAATCAACTGGAAGGCGATACCAAGATTGGTGCCATAGCTGCGGCAGGCGGCAATTTCGGTTTTGCTTTTATGGGCCAGAATGGGACCGACCTCGCAGGCGGCGGCGAACAAGGCCGCGGTTTTGCCACGCACCACGGCGAGATATTCATCTTCGCTGGTGGCGGTATTTTTGGCAGCCGACAGCTGCATCACCTCGCCCTCGGCAATCACGGTGGCGGCGGTCGAGAGCACATCAAGGGCTGGCAGCGAGCCGACATCCACCATCATGCGGAAGGCTTGGCCCAATAAAAAATCACCGACCAGCACGCTGGCCTCATTGCCCCACAACATGCGGGCCGCCAATTTGCCGCGGCGCATTTCGCTCTCGTCCACGACATCGTCATGCAAAAGGGTCGCGGTATGCATGAATTCAACTGCCATGGCGAGTTTGACGGTCTCATCCACCGAGGCATTGCAGAGATGGCCGCAGGCAAGGGTCAGCATCGGGCGCAAGCGCTTGCCGCCGGAATCAATCAGATGTTTGGCAATTTCCGGAATCAACGCAACATCCGATCCGATCTTGCCGATAATGAGCTGGTTCACCCGCTCCATGCCGGGGGCGACGAGACGCATCAAGGGTTCGATGCTGGGCGCAGCGCCATGTTTTTCCTCAAATGGTAAGACAACACCCACGCATAGGCCCTTTCTTGAAGGCAAAGGCTTGGAAGAGCGAGCCCTTGCTTGATGGGGAATACCATTTCGGCATTGCAGCGAAACTGCCATTTTAATGACATATGTGCAAGCGCGGCCTCGATTTTTTTGCTTTTGCAGTGGCAGCCTGTGGCTGTAAGAAAGCAAAGACGGGCCCTTGCAGGGGCGGTACAGCAGCGGTTTTATGACGGCTTATGCAGCAAACACAGATTGATCTGGATTTATTGAGTGGTCCGCACGCTTTTTGGGATGGTTTGATCCAGATGCGGGAGCGGACAAACGGGCATCGGTCCGGCACCGATGCGGTGTTGCTGTCTGCCTGTCTGCCGCCGGACGCCAAAGGTCTTGTCGTGGATCTGGGATGCGGTTCGGGTGTGGTTGGTCTGGGTGCCGTGGCCCGTCATGCCGATTTGCAGGCCATTTTGGTGGATAATGATCCGTTTATGGCGGCTTTGTGCCAGATGAACGCCCGTGAAAACGGTTTGGCTGAGCGGGTGCGGGTTTACGAGGGCGATCTCTTGGCGCCGCAGAGCGTGTTTGCTGCGGGCGGGCTCGCGGAAGAAAGCGCTGATTATGTCCTCACCAATCCGCCCTTTCATCCCGCTGGCCGCGTCAGGGTCTCACCCCATGAGGGGCGGGCCGCGGCCCATGTGCTGGATGACGAAGGGCTGGCCCAATGGATCAAGACAGCGGGCCGCCTGTTGAAGCCGCGCGGTCAGTTTTTGATGATCCACCGGCCAGACGCTTTGCCCACGCTGCTGCAGGCGATGGCGGGGCGGTTTGGCGATATTCGGATCAGGCCGGTGCATGGCAAAGCGGGCCGTCCGGCGACCCGTCTTCTGATGGGCGGCATCAAGGGCTCGCGCGCCCCCTTGACCCTACTGGAGTCCCTTGTTTTGCATGATGAAAACGGCCAACGGACGGCGATTGACGAGGCGGTGGCGCGGGGGCGGGCGCTGATCGATATATATGGTCCGATGGCGGTTTTACCAAAAACGGCGGCAGGACTAAAAGAGGGGCCCGAGATCTCTTGATTCCTGACCTCTGCGCTTCTACGGTGCGCAGCAACAAAATGCCTGTGACGGATGATGAAATGACGCATGATCTTAATCCTAAAGGGTCCTTTCAGGGACTGATCCTCACCCTGCACAGGTTCTGGGCGCAGCATGGCTGCGTGATTTTGCAGCCCTATGATATGGAAGTGGGGGCGGGGACTTTTCATCCGGCCACCACCTTGCGCTCGTTGGGTCCTCGTCCTTGGAAAGCCGCCTATGTGCAGCCCTCCCGCCGTCCGAAAGATGGCCGTTATGGCGAAAACCCCAATCGCTTGCAGCATTACTACCAGTATCAGGTGATCCTGAAGCCCAATCCCTCCAATTTGCAGGAGCTTTATCTGCAATCCCTCGATGCCATCGGGATCGATACAGCGCTGCATGACGTGCGCTTTGTGGAAGATGACTGGGAAAGCCCGACTTTGGGGGCGTGGGGTCTTGGGTGGGAATGTTGGTGTGACGGCATGGAAGTGTCGCAATTCACTTATTTCCAGCAAGTGGCGGGCTTTGAATGCATGCCTGTGTCCGGCGAATTGACCTATGGTCTCGAACGACTGGCGATGTATGTGCAAGGCGTCGAGAACGTCTATGATCTCAATTTCAATGGCCTCGAAGGCGCTGACAAAGTGACTTATGGCGATGTGTTCTTGCAGGCCGAGCAAGAATATTCACGCCATAATTTCGAATATGCCAACACCGATATGTTGTTCTCCCATTTCCGTGATGCGGAGGGGGAGTGCCGCGCCCTCCTCGACAAAGGCGCGCGCGACGACAAGCATTTGATGGTCTTGCCCGCTTATGACCAATGCATCAAAGCGAGCCATGTGTTCAATCTGCTCGATGCGCGCGGCGTCATTTCTGTGACCGAGCGGCAAAGCTATATTTTGCGGGTGCGCGAATTGGCGAAGGCCTGCGGCGAGGCTTGGCTGCAAACCGATGCAGGCCGTGGCTGATTTTGTAAAAGTCGTGGCTGATTTGTAAAAAGGACGAGCGATCATGAGTGAAGCGAAAATAGCCGGAACATCCCCCATCGCTGTCGAGGTGCAGGCCAATCAAGCCTATTGGTGGTGCACCTGCGGCCATTCGAAGAACCAGCCTTTCTGTGATGGTTCGCATCAGGGCACGCCTTTCCTGCCATTGGAATGGACGGCGGATGCCGACAAGCGCGTTTTTTTCTGTACATGTAAACAAACAGCCAAGTCGCCTTTGTGCGACGGGGCCCATAAAGCATTGTGACCCATGCCTGATCTTCTTCTCGAAATCCTGTCTGAGGAAATTCCCGCCCGTATGCAACGCAAGGCAGCGGATGACCTCAAGTCGCTCGTCACCAACGCCTTGGTTGATTTAGGCTGCGTGTATGAAGGCGCGCAAGCCTTTGTCACCCCGCGGCGTTTGTGCCTGCATCTGGTCGGTTTGCCTGCGCGCCAGCCGGATCGCTTCGAGGAGAAGAAGGGACCGCGCGTCGGTGCGCCACAACAAGCCATTGACGGCTTTTTGAAAGGGGCGGGTCTGACGGATTTGTCTCAGGCCAAGATCGAGACGGATCCGAAAAAGGGTGATTTTTATATCGCCGTGTCACATGTGCCCGGACGCGCCACCCAAGATGTGATCGCTGAATTGATCCCCTCCATTGTGCGTGCGTTTCCATGGCCCAAAAGCATGCGTTGGGGCAAGGCGTCTGACAAGCCCGGTGCCTTGCGCTGGGTGCGGCCTTTGCAATCCATTCTGTGTTGTTTCGGGTCGGATACCGAAACACCGGAGATCATCAAATTTGACGTTGATGGCATCTCCTCAGGGGGTGAGACGCGGGGACATCGGTTCCATGAGCCCGCTTCTTTCCATGTGCGGCGGTTTGACGATTATGTGGCCGCCTTGAAAAAGGCGCATGTGATCCTTGATAGCGAGCAACGCAAAGCCACGATTTTGCATGAGGCGCGCAATCAAGCTTTCGCGCGCGGGCTTGAATTGGTGGAAGACGAGGGGCTTTTGGAAGAGGTCGCCGGTCTTGTCGAATGGCCGGTGGTGTTGATGGGATCATTTGATCCGCGCTTTCTGGAAATACCGGCCGAGGTGGTGCGTGCCACCATTCGGGCCAACCAGAAATGCTTTGTGATGCGCGATCCCAAGACCTCTGCCTTGTCGCATCATTTTCTATTGGTCGCGAATATCGAAGCGACGGATGGAGGTCAACAGATCATAGCCGGGAATGAACGTGTGGTGCGGGCGCGCTTGTCGGATGCCCGCCATTTCTGGGAACTCGACCAGCGGCCTTTGCCCGGCTTTGAAGCCACCAAAGGCACCTTGCTTGACCAGCGGCTTGCGAAATTGCGGGCGCTTAATATCGTGTTCCATGAAAAGCTCGGGACGCAAGGGGCGCGTATTGAACGCCTGATGACCTTGGCACAAGAGCTCGCGCCGCTGATCGGCGCGGATGCCGCCAAAGCACGGCGTGCGGCGGAATTGGCCAAGGCCGATCTTGTGACCGAAATGGTCGGTGAATTCCCCGAAGTGCAGGGCCTGATGGGGCGGCGCTATGCCGAATTGCAAGGCGAGGATGCGTCTGTCGCCCAAGCGATTGAGGATCATTACAAGCCGCAAGGCCCGTCCGATCACGTACCGTCTGACAAGGTCGCTGTGGCGGTGGCTCTGGCCGACAAGCTTGATACGCTGGCAGGCTTTTGGGCCATCGAGGAAAAGCCGACCGGCTCGAAAGACCCCTATGCTTTGCGCCGTGCCGCTTTGGGTGTGATCCGGCTGGTTTTGGATAACAAACTCGGGATCTCACTCGGTGTCGAATTGTCCCGCCATCTGGTTCTGATCGACAAGATGCGTGGCGGCACGCATTTCAATCTGACCAAAGACGGCATTGATGCGCGCGCTTTGGATTTGATGGGCTTCTTCCACGACCGTTTGAAAGTTTATCTGCGCGAGTCCGGATCACGCCATGATCTGATTGATGCGGTGCTGGCGTCTGGCCAAACCGATGATCTCTTGCTGATCGTGCGGCGGGTCGAGGCTTTATCCGCTTTCCTCGCCTCTGAGGACGGGGCCAATCTGTTGGCGGGCACCAAACGGGCCGCCAATATTTTGCGCGCCGAAGAGAAAAAAGACGGCGACGCGGCATTCGATAAGCCCGTTGATCCCGCCTTGTTGCGCCAAGACGAGGAAAAAGCCTTGGCGCAGGCGCTTGAGGCGGCTGTGCATGCGGTGGAACCGGCGGTGGCCGCCCATGATTTTGCCAAGGCGCTGGCAGCGCTTGCCAAGGTCCGTCCGGCGGTTGATGCCTTTTTTGAACAGGTCACCGTGAATGCGGATGAGCCGGCTTTGCGCGGCAATCGCTTGGCTTTGTTGGCGAGTTTGCGCTCCGCCACGCGTCTTGTGGCCGATTTTGCCTTGATTGTGGGGTAATCCGGCCCCCCTTTTCCGGCGAATCAGATATTGCGGCGCACAATAAAAGGGGCCGCGCTCTGCAACTATTTTGGTCTATTCAGGCCGCGTTCAGGTAAAATTGGCTAGAAAAGTGGCCAGTTTCGGGCTCTGGTGCGGGACTGATCCCAATGGCGGATTGATTTTTCAGGCAAGATCGGCAAAGGGATGCACGTTCGCAAAAGCGACATAAAAGGATCAGGCGCATGACAAAATGGGTTTATTCTTTCGGTGACGGCAGTGCCGAAGGGCAGTCGGATATGCGTAATTTGCTCGGCGGCAAGGGAGCCAATTTGGCGGAGATGAGCAATCTCGGCCTGCCAGTTCCTCCCGGTCTGACTATCAGCACCGAAGTTTGTACCTATTATTACGAAAACAAAGAGACCTATCCGCCGGATCTGAAAACGCAGGTTCAGGCAGCGCTCGATAAAGTGGGCCAGATTGCGGGTCGTGTTTTTGGCGATGCGAAAAATCCGCTTTTGTTGTCGGTGCGCTCGGGTGCCCGTGCCTCGATGCCGGGCATGATGGATACCGTGCTCAATCTCGGTCTCAATGATGTCACGGTGGAAGCGATTGCGGCGAGTTCCGGCGATGCGCGCTTTGCCTATGACAGCTATCGTCGTTTCATCCAGATGTATTCCAATGTCGTGCTGGAAGTGGATCATCATCACTTCGAGGACATTCTCGAAGAATATAAAGACCGCAAGGGTTACCATCTCGACACCGATCTGAAAGCCGATGAATGGAAGGCTTTGATTGGCTCTTATAAAGCGCTGGTTGAGCGTGAAACGGGCAAGCCTTTCCCGCAAGATCCGCATGAGCAATTATGGGGTGCGGTCGGTGCGGTGTTCGGCTCATGGATGAATGCGCGCGCCATCAAATATCGTGAATTGCATAATATTCCGGCCAGCTGGGGAACCGCGGTCAATGTGCAGTCGATGGTATTTGGCAATTTGGGGGAAACTTCGGCCACCGGTGTGGCCTTTACCCGCAATCCCTCGACCGGCAAAAAAGAACTCTATGGCGAATTCCTGATCAATGCGCAGGGCGAAGATGTGGTGGCCGGGATCAGAACCCCGCAAAACATCACGGAAATCGCGCGCATCGAAGCAGGTTCGGACAAGCCTTCGCTCGAACATGCGATGCCCGAAGCCTATCACGAATTTGTCCGCATTTGCGGTCTGCTCGAAAGCCATTACCGCGATGTGCAGGATGTCGAATTCACCATCGAGCGCAATAAATTATGGATGCTGCAAACCCGCAACGGCAAGCGCACCGCCAAGGCGGCGCTGAAAATCGCCGTTGATCTCGTCAATGAAGGTCTGATCACCAAACATGAGGCGGTGGGCCGTATCGAGCCCGGAGCGCTTGACCAGTTGTTGCATCCAACCATTGATCCCAAGGCCGAACGCAAGATTGTGGCAACCGGTCTGCCAGCCTCGCCCGGTGCGGCGGCAGGGGAGATTGTGTTTGATTCCGATGATGCGGAAGCCGCGAAAGCAGCGGGTCGGAAAGTCATTCTGGTGCGGGTGGAAACCTCACCGGAAGATATTCACGGCATGCATGCGGCAGAAGGTATTTTGACAACCCGTGGCGGCATGACCTCGCATGCGGCTGTGGTGGCGCGCGGCATGGGCAAGCCCTGTGTGTCGGGCGCGGGTGGCTTGCGCGTTGATTACGCCAGCCAGACCATGATTGCCGGTGGTGTGACGTTGAAAAAAGGCGATTTCATCACCATTGACGGCTCGATGGGGCAGGTCTTGCAAGGCCATGTGGCGATGCAGGAGCCGGAGCTGTCGGGCGAATTCAACACCTTGATGCAATGGGCGGATGAAATCCGCAGCCTGAAGGTGCGCACCAATGCCGATACGCCCACCGATGCGCGGACGGCGCGCGGCTTCGGGGCGGAAGGGATTGGTCTGTGCCGCACCGAACATATGTTTTTTGAGGGCGAACGGATTGTCGCGGTCCGTGAAATGATTTTGGCCGATGATGAAAAGGGCCGCCGGTCCGCCTTGGCCAAATTACTGCCGATGCAGCGCAGCGATTTCTTCGAATTGTTTTCCATCATGAAGGGCTTGCCGGTCACCATCCGCTTGCTTGATCCGCCTTTGCATGAATTCCTGCCGCATACCGATGAGGAAATTGCGGATGTCGCCAAGGCGATGGGGCAGAGCGCAGAGAAGCTGCGTCGTCGGGCCAATGAATTGCATGAATTCAATCCGATGCTGGGTTTCCGCGGTTGCCGTCTGGCGATTGCCTATCCCGAAATTGCCGAAATGCAGGCTCGGGCTATTTTTGAGGCGGCGGTCGATGCCGCCAAAGCCACCGGTGAAGCGGTGATCCCCGAAGTGATGGTACCGCTGGTGTTTGGCAAGCCGGAATTTGATCTCGTCAAAGCCCGGATTGATGCGATGGCAGAGTCTGTTGCAAAAGAAAAAGGGGCCACACTCGATTATCAAGTGGGCACTATGATCGAACTGCCGCGCGCTTGTCTTGTGGCGCATGAGATCGCGCAAACGGCGGAATTCTTCTCCTTCGGTACCAATGATCTGACACAGACAGGCTTGGGCATTTCACGCGATGACGCGGCCAGCTTCTTGGGCGCTTACACGGCTCAAGGCATTTTGCCCTCTGATCCTTTCGTGACAATTGATCGGGACGGGGTTGGTGAATTGGTGCGCATCGGTGTCGAGCGTGGTCGCAAGACCCGTCCGGATATCAAGCTCGGTATTTGCGGCGAACATGGGGGTGATCCGGCCTCGGTGGCCTTCTGCCACGAGGTGGGTCTCGATTATGTCTCCTGCTCGCCCTATCGCGTGCCGATCGCGCGTCTCGCCGCAGCGCAGGCCGCATTGGGTGTGAAGCCAGCGGGTCAGGCTTAAAAGCCTTGCCCTTCAAGCCCAATCAAACGGCTGTGATCTTCATCGCCGTTTTATGGCCGTCCGCCTTTTTGATAGGGCTTGCTGTTCATATATTTCCGCAGATGGTGCAAGGCGGTTTTCCGGCCTATAGCTGGCCCTTGATCATCGCTTTTTTGGTGGAAGCGGCTTTGCGGCCCAAGATCGACCACAAGACACTGCCGCCCTTGACCATGCCTTGGCGGTTTATCGGGGTGATTGTTGCAACCCTGATTACGATGGGAACCAGCGGCTTTCTCGATGGCCGTTTGGATATTGATAGCCTGTTTAGCGGATTGTGATATCGAGACCCAGATCCAGCACGCGCGGTGAATGGGTCAGGGCACCTACCGAAATCATGTCGACGCCGGTTTCCGCAATGGCTGTGACCGTGTCGAGCGTCACACCGCCGGAGGCTTCGGTGAGCATCGCGCCTTCAATCAGTGCGACCGCCTGTTTCAAGGTTTTGATGTCCATATTGTCGAGCAGGACCACATCGGCCCCTTCCGCCAAAACCTCGTGCAGCTGTGCCAGCGTATCCACCTCGATCTCGATTTTCACGAGATGACCAGCCGCGGCTTTGGCCGCTTGCAGGGCTTGTTTCACCGAGCCTGCCACCGCGATATGATTGTCTTTGATCAGCATCGCATCATCAAGGCCGTAGCGGTGATTGGAGCCCCCGCCGCAGCGCACGGCGTATTTTTCGAAGGCGCGCAGGCCGGGGGTGGTTTTGCGCGTACAGACAATGCACGCTTCCGTTCCCGACACGGCGTCGACATAGCGCTGGGTCAGCGAGGCGATGCCTGACATGCGACCTAGAAAATTCAAAGCCACGCGTTCCGCCGACAAAATCGCGCGGGCCGATCCTTCGATTTCGGCAATCACATCCCCTGCTTGCACCAGCGTTCCATCCCCAAGCCGCGGGGTAAAGCGGATGCCTTGCGCGATCATATGAAAGGCGGCTTCGGCCAGCGGTAAGCCCGCAATCACCCCTGTTTCGCGGGCGGCGATCACCGTATGGGCAATGCTGGAGGCGGGGATGGTGGCTTGGGTTGTGATATCCCCCGCCCGTCCCAAATCCTCATCAAGCGCCCGACGGACCGCGTCTTGGATCAGCAAGGGATTCAGAAAACCACTACTCATGATGGGGTATCCCTTGCATCATTGTCTTCAGATTTTGAGATTGATCATGCGCTCAATTGGTAAACGGGCCCGCGCTGCAATCGCCTCGTCAATCACCACTTCTTCGGTGAGATTGAGAAGGCTGTCGAGAATTTTCGGCAAGGTGATCCGCTTCATATGCGGGCAGAGATTGCACGGCTTGATGAAATCAACTTCGGGCACCTCGGCGGCCACATTCGAAGCCATGGAGCATTCGGTCACCATCACGACCTTGGCTGGCTTGTGGCTTTTGACCCAATCAATCATGTGAGCGGTCGAACCTGTGAAGTCTGCTTCCGCCAAGACGTCGGGCGGACATTCGGGATGGGCGATGATCTGCACAGATGGATCGGCGTCCCGATAGGCGCGCAATTCGGGGCCGGTGAAGCGCTCATGCACTTCGCAATGGCCTTTCCAGAGAATAAGTTTCACTTTGGTCAGGGACTGCACATATTGGCCGAGATATTCATCCGGCAAAAAGATCACGCGGTCGCTGCCCAGACTTTCCACCACCTGCACCGCATTGGACGAGGTGCAGCAAATATCGGTTTCGGCTTTCACATCGGCGGTGGAGTTCACATAAGTGACCACCGGCACGCCGGGATAGCGCTGTTTCAGCAAACGGATATCGGCGCCCGTAATGGAGGAGGCCAGCGAGCATCCCGCTTGGCTATCGGGGATGAGCACCATGCGGTCGGGATTGAGCAGTTTTGACGTTTCCGCCATGAAATGCACGCCACATTGCAAAATGATATCGCCTTCGGCCTTGGTGGCAAGGCGGGCCAGCTGCAGACTATCGCCGACGACATCGGCAACCCCGTGGAAAATGTCGGGGGTCTGGTAATTATGGGCCAGGATTACCGCATTGCGTTCTTTTTTCAGGCGGTTGATGGCATGGATGTAAGGAGCCATGAAGGGCCATTCCACGGGGGGAATAATGTCTTTCAGGCGCTCATAAATCGGCGCTGTGGCCCGCTCGATGGCAGGCGACCATGTCAGATCGGGCTTGGGCAGACGCGCAAGACCAGCCGGCAAAGCACGCGTTGCCAGTTGCGGGGTCTGGCTTGCCTGAGAAGCGGAAAGGGACGCGGTAGGGGACATGGCTCGCTCCATTATGCTCTATTTGAGCATATCTAGATCCCAAAAAAAGACCGACCTGCCTCCGGTGATCTTTTCAGCTCTTGTGGGGCCTTTGAAAGATCCATCGTCAAATCAGCGAAATACTCAAATTGAGCATAAGTATTATAATCCCTCTCTGCGGCTCTGGCTAGTATCTTTCTTGGTAAGAGGGTTGCGGTTTTGTTATAAGCCGAACGTGGTTTTGGCCTTAAAAGGATCGATGTGTTTCTTGGATTCGCCTCTTTCCAGCTTTCGTGTCTTCGATCACATGTTCAGGGCATTTGGCAATCAAGGGATGAATGCTATCTTGTTTGGGTGAAGCCTGACTGTTCCTTGCGTATATAAATCATCAATTTTGCTCTTATTGAGATGGGATGGAACCACATGACGCGTCTTCAGCGCTCTTTTACACCGGGTCTGATTGTTTTGGCGGGCTGTTTGATCGGTCTTCTGACCTTCGGGCCGCGTTCCTCCATCGGCTTGTTTCAAATTCCGATCAGCCAGGAGCATGGCTGGAACCGCGAGGTCTTTTCCTTTGCGGTGGCGATCCAGAACCTGTTGTGGGGTGTCGGCCAGCCTTTTGCAGGCGCTTTGGCTGATCGTTTTGGCACCACGCGTGTTTTGTGCGGCGGCGCCATTTTATATGCTTTGGGGCAGGCCTTTATGGCCTATGCGGATACGCCCAATGAGCTCGTGATGACAGCGGGTGTTCTGATCGGTTTCGGCCTGTCAGGCTGTTCCTTCAATGTCGTTTTGGCAGCCTTTGGCAAAATGTTGCCGGAGCATATGCGGCCTCTGGCCTTTGGTGCGGGAACGGCCGCGGGCTCTTTCGGACAATTCCTGTTTCCTCCCATCGCCAATCAATTGATCGGTTCGATCGGCTGGATGGATACGACCATGTTGTTCGGTCTGACGTTGTTGCTGGTTTTGCCTTTATCAATCCCCTTGGCGACACGGTCGCTCGGACAGGCGCAAGCCGGTGCGGCACCCCAGCAATCCATCAAACAAGCGCTTGCCGAAGCCTTTCGTCATCCCAGCTATTTGTTGCTGGTTATCGGCTTTTTTACCTGTGGTTTTCAACTGGCTTTTATCACGGCCCATATGCCTGCTTATTTGCGTGATCTTGGCTTGCCAGCGTCGGTGGGCGGTTGGACCTTGGCCTTGATCGGACTGTCGAATGCGGTGGGCTCGCTTTTGTCGGGCTATTGGTCGGGGCGGACGTCCAAACGCTATTTGTTGGCCGCGATTTATCTGGGGCGTTCTCTGGCTGTGTTCATGTTTATCATGCTGCCCGCCTCGCCGGAAAACTCCTATTTGTTCGGCGTCTTGATCGGTCTCTTGTGGCTTTCCACCGTACCGCCGACATCGGGTCTGGTGATGTTGATGTTTGGCACGCGCTATATGGCGATGCTTTATGGCTTTACCTTCTTCTCGCATCAGCTCGGCGGCTTTCTCGGCGTCTATCTCGGGGGCGTCCTTTATGAACGCACGGGCTCCTATAATATCGTTTGGTGGCTGTCGATTGGTCTGGGTATTTTCTCGGCCCTTATCAATCTGCCGATCCGGGAAGCAGCCGTTGTGCGTCCCGCCGCCAATCCGGCCTAATCGCAAAGGAGACCCGTCTGATGTCGCATTTTCGTGCCTTGGTGCTTGATAAAAACGAGCAAGGACAATCACTCGGCTTCCGTGAGGTCGATGACAGCTTTTTGATGGAGGGGGATGTGACGGTTGCGGTCAGCCATTCCACCATCAATTACAAAGATGGATTGGCCATCACCGGAAAAGCCCCCGTTGTCCGGCGGTTTCCGATGATCCCGGGGATCGATTTTGCAGGCACCGTGCTGTCCTCGCAATCCGATCGTTTCAAAGTCGGTGAAGAGGTAATCCTGAACGGCTGGGGCGTAGGTGAAACCCATTTGGGCGCCTATGCCGAGCGCGCACGGGTGAAGGCGGATTGGTTGTTGCACAAGCCCGAGGGATTGACGCCCGCCCAATGCATGGCCATCGGCACCGCAGGCTATACAGCCATGTTGGCGGTGATGGCGCTTGAAACTTACGGGATCACGCCTGAGCAAGGGCCGGTCCTCGTGACAGGAGCTGCAGGCGGTGTGGGCTCTGTGGCCATTACCTTGCTGGCCAAGCTTGGCTATCAGGTGGTGGCTTCAACGGGGCGCGTGCAAGAAAGCGATTATCTCAAAGCATTGGGCGCCTCTGAGGTGATCGACCGTGCGGAGCTATCCGCCCCCGGCAAGCCTTTGGGACGTGAACGCTTTGCGGCGGGCATTGACAGTGTCGGCTCGCATACGCTGGCCAATCTCTTGGCGCAAACCAAATATAACGGTGCGGTGGCTGCTTGCGGTCTTGCACAGGGTATGGATCTCCCGACATCGGTGGCCCCGTTTATCTTGCGCGGTGTGGCTTTGCTGGGCATCGACAGCGTGATGTGTCCGCGCGCGAAACGCGAACAGGCATGGAAGCGTCTGGCGAAGGATCTTGATCTGTCGCATCTTGAGGCCATGACAACCACCATTGCTCTCGATGCCGTGCCCGCGCAGGCCAAGGCGCTTTTGGATGGACAGGTGCGCGGGCGACTTGTCGTTAAGATCTGATCTTAGCCTCAGAACGTTTCGTTCAGGATCGTGGCGCTGCGGCGCGGCGCAAACGGTCATTGATAGCCGCCCCCAGACCATGGTCGGGAATAGGCGCAATGGCGATGGCTTGGCACCCGATGCGATCAAGCCGCCGCAAATAATCGTAAAGATGCGCCGCAGCTTCTGTTAAATCGCCGCGCGGGCTGAGATTAAGGCGTGCTTTGGCATGGTCTGCCCCCTCAATCGAAACGGGGCCGAACAGCAACACCGCTTCCGCCGCAGTTACCGATTGTGCATTGAGTCTGACCCGTGCATCCGGCGCATAATGGCTGTCGAGCATGCCCGGAGCGATCACAGCGCCGCCTTCCATGCTGTGCAGGCGTAATCCGGTTTTTTCAAAAATCTCTTCTTGCGTGATCCCGCCATGGCGCAATAAGCGCGGCGTGGTGTCGAGACAGGCGATGATGGTTGATTCCACGCCGACAGGGCTGGCATAGGCCTCGATCAAGGCATCAATGCGGCCTGACAGATCGGACCAGACATGATCGGATTCTGTCGGGCTGATATGTCCCGACCGGTTGGCGGAGGGGGCTGCGATGGGACGTCCGGCTTTTTCAATCAAGGCACGGGCAATGGGGTGGGATGGAAAGCGCAACCCCACACTGTCCAGCCCCGCACACGTCAGGTCACAGACGGTGCCGTTTTCCGACCGCGGCACCACCAAGGTCAAGGGGCCCGGCCAAAAAGCCTTGGCAAGCTCCAAGGCAAGCGGATTGAAGCGACCTTCGCGCTCAGCATCGGCATGATCGGCAATATGGGCGATCAGCGGATTGAATTGCGGGCGGCCCTTGGCGGCATAAAGCGCCGCAATGGCTTGGGGATTGGTGGCATCCGCGCCCAATCCGTAGACGGTTTCCGTGGGAAAAGCGACAAGCTGGCCTGATTTTAACAGCGATGCCGCCTCGTCCAGCCCGCGGTGATCGGGGACAAGACGCTTTGTGTCGCGTGTTATGCCACCAAGGTCAGGATTGGCGGGGGAAGATTTTTTGGTCACGGTACCCGCATCGGTTGAAAAATGGGTGGGGCGCGTTAGTCTGCGCAAGCTCCTTTGGGCTTTATCATGCGTCTGGGTGGAAATGCCAATAAAATTCAACCACGGCACTGGGACCATTAAAAGGCGTCGTCACGCTACTGAATGAGGAAATGTCATGCATTATCAGGCTCCGGTTAAAGATATTCGTCTGGCTTTGAAGGTGGCCGGTTTGGATGCCATGATCGAGGACGGCTTGTTGCCGGAAGTCGAGGACGGATTGACCGATGCCATTTTGGAAGAAGCGGGCAAATTTGCCACCGACCGGATCGCGCCGCTCAATCATATCGGTGACAAGCACGGGGCGCAGTTCAAGGACGGGCGGGTCATCATGCCGCCCGGCTGGAAAGAGACCTATCAGGATTGGGCGGGCGCGGGCTGGAACGGCCTGATCGCCGAGCCCGATTTTGGCGGGCAGGGCCTGCCCCATCTCTTGCAATCGGCCTGCGGGGAAATGTGGACGGCCGCCTCCATGGCCTTCGCGCTGGGGCCTGTTCTGACAGCCGGTGCTATCGAGGCTTTGCAGACCCATGGCTCCGAGTCTTTGAAAGCCACCTATCTTGAAAAACTGGTGTCGGGTGCGTGGATGGGCACGATGAACCTGACCGAGCCGCAGGCCGGATCAGACCTCAATGCCTTGCGGGCGCGGGCCGAGCGAGCCGATGACGGCAGCTATCGCATTATCGGGCAGAAAATTTACATCACCTATGGCGAGCACGACATCACCGACAATATCTTGCATCTGGTCTTGGCGCGTTTGCCCGACGCGCCTGCAGGCACGCGCGGGATTTCCTTATTTGTGGTGCCGAAATTTCTGGTCAATGCCGATGGCAGTCTGGGTGCGCATAATGATTTATACTGCCACAGTATCGAGCATAAATTGGGCATCCATGCCTCGCCCACCTGCACGATGATATTCGGTGATAAAGGGGGCGCGGTCGGCTATCTGGTCGGCGAAGAAAACCGCGGGCTTGCTTGCATGTTCACGATGATGAATGCCGCGCGTCTGGCGGTGGGCATTGAAGGGGTGGGCATTGCGGATCGCGCGTTCCAGCAAGCCCTGTCTTACGCGAAAGAGCGCAAGCAGGGACGGGCTGCAGGGCATCAAGGCGAGGGCATGAGCCCCATTCTGGATCATCCCGATATCCGCCGCATGCTTTTGCTGATGAAAGCGCAAACCGAGGCCGCCCGCCTGATTTGCTACATGACCGCCGAGGCGCTTGATCGGGCGCATCGTGAAAGCGATGAGGGTAAACGCAAACAAGCGGCGGACCGTGCGGCTTTACTCACACCGATTGCCAAAGCCTATTCCACCGATATCGGCATTGAAATGTCGTCTTTGGGCGTGCAGGTCCATGGCGGCATGGGCTTTGTCGAGGAGACGGGCGCAGCACAGCACTGGCGCGATTCCCGTATTGCCGCCATTTACGAGGGAACCAATGGCATTCAGGCCATTGATTTGGTCACCCGCAAATTACCCTTGCAAAACGGCGATGTGATGCAGGCGCAGCTTGACAGCATGCGGCAGGTGATTGGCGAGGTTGAGCGGAGCAATCATCCCGCTTTCGGGGAGACAGCGCCAAGGCTGCGCGATGCGGTGGAGGCTTTATCGACGGCAACGCAATTCATGATGGCGCAGCTCAAAGAGCATCCGCAGCAGGCTTTGGCCGGTGCCACGCCTTATCTGCGTCTGTTCGGGGTGGCGCAAGGCGGGGTTGCCTTGGCCAAGCGTGGTCTTGTTGCAGCCCATGCGGGGGATGGCGAGGCCGAGATTGTGCTGGCCCGCTTTTTTGCCGCCCAAATTGCCAGCGAGGCGCAAGGCCTGAGCCGCACGGTTGTTGAAGGCGCCGAGGCGCTGGAGGCTGCTTTTGCGGCGCTGGCCTCTTAACGCCTTAGTCGTGTTTTACGGCATCAATCACGCGGCCCGGATTGAGAATGCCGTGCGGGTCGAGGCTTGTTTTCAAAAGGCGCATCAGCTCTAACGCGACCGGATCTTTGACATCGGGCAGCAGATGTTTTTTCAGCCGGCCCACACCATGTTCGGCTGAGATGGAACCGTTGAGCGCCTTCACATGGCGATAGACAATGGCATGCGCCTCTTCGCGGCGATCCATAAAGGCTTTTTTGTCCATGCCGATGGGTTGCGTGATGTTGTAATGCAAATTCCCGTCCCCCAAATGGCCGAAGGGCATGGGGCGGCAGGATGGCATCCAATCGAGCAAGTCTTTGTTCACGACCTCGATGAATGCGGGCACATCCGATAGCGGCAGCGAAATATCATGTTTGATCGAGCCGCCTTCAAAGCCTTGTGCTTCGGGCAGCATTTCGCGCAGCCGCCAGAAAGCATGGCGATGCTCAAGGCTTGTGGCTATGGTTGCATCAATGATCAAATCGTTTTCAAGCGCTTCTTCCAGCAAGGTCTGGCAGCGCTCTTCCAGATGCGGGTCGGAAGCCGAGGACAATTCCATCAAGACATACCATGGATGTTCTTGTGCCATAGGCTCACGCCCGCCCATATGGGTGACGCTCATATAAATGCCCAGCCGCGGCAGCAATTCGAAGGTGGTCACCGATGGCCCCATGCGTTGTTTGGCTAGCGCCAACAGATCGAGCGCTGCTTTGGGGGACTGCAGTCCGCAATAGACCGTGGCGATGTGATCGGGCTTGGGAAACAGTTTCAAAACGGCGGCGGTGATCACCCCCAACGTGCCTTCCGAACCGATAAACAAATGCTTCAAATCATAGCCGGTATTGTCTTTGCGCAATTTGCCCAAACCGTTCCAGATCCGTCCATCCGCCAAGACCACTTCCAGCCCCAACACGAGATCGCGCGCATTGCCATAAGCGAGCACGGCTGTACCGCCTGCATTGGTGCCGAGATTGCCGCCAATCGTGCAACTGCCCTCAGAGGCCAGTGAGAGGGGAAACAGGCGTCCTGCCTCTTCAGCGGCGTTTTGCGCAGTGAGCAATGTCACCCCTGCATCCACCGTCATCGTATCGGATAAGGGGTCCACGTCACGAATGGTGTTGAGACGGTTGAGCGACAAGATGATGTCTTGTCCAGTCTCGTCGGGTGAATTGCCGCCGACAAGGCCGGTATTACCCCCTTGCGGGATGATGCGCAGGTGGTGGTGATGGGCATAGCGCAAGACGGCTGCAACCTCCTGCGTGTTGGCGGGTCTGACGACAAGCAGCGCCTTGCCGTGAAAGATGCCGCGCCATTCGCGCTCGAAAGGCTGCATGTCGCTGTCTTCATGCAGCACATATTTTGCACCGATCAGTGCGGACAAATCGTGGATCAGCGTGGACCGATCAGGAGGGGTAGCGTGCGTCATCTGATTTATCCAAATAAACGGCGTTGTTTCTTGGGCGCTTTTGCTTTGCTGAAGCGTGCAACAAGTTCGAGATGGGCGGAATAGAGAAATTGATCGACCGGCCATAATGTTTCTAATTCATAGCCGCCTTCCATTAAAATTTTTGCATCACGGGCAAAGGTTGCGGCATTGCAGGATACGCCAATGACGGTGCGCACATCCGAACGGGCCAATTGTCTGACCTGTGCTTCCGCACCGGCGCGCGGCGGATCAAATACCACAGTATCAAAGGGGTTGAGTTCGAGCACCTGCAAAGGCCGCTTGAACAAATCGCGTGTTTCGCAAGTGATCGGCTTTAAATGCGGCGTGTTGCGTGCGGCGCGATCCAGCGCTGCAAGGGCGGGGGCATCGCTTTCAACCGCATGCACGCGGGCTTGTTGGGCCAGTCGCAGTGAAAACGTCCCGACACCGGCAAAAAGATCGGCCACCATCTTGGCATGATGCGCGGCCTGCATCACCAATTGCCCTAGCTCTTGCTCGCCTTTTTCGGTGGCTTGCAAAAAACCGCCCGGCGGCGGGATCAGGGTCGATGCGCCCATGGTCAGGCTTGGGGTTGTCTGTTCGATGATGATGTCGTGATGCAAGGTCAGGCGCGCGAGCCCCAGATGATGGGCCGTCGTTGCTAGCACACGGCGCTTGCCATCGGAGATCGGGCCATGGCCCCTGATATCGGCATCAAGCCCGCTTTCGGTGGCCGTTAACTGCACGTCCAGCGGTTTGTCGCCGCCTAAGGCCTCGACAAGGGTTTGGGCAGCAGGCAGCCCCTGTGACAGGCCGGGGGCGAGGAGCAGACAGTGATCAATGGTAATCAAGGTATGGCTGCGTCTTGCCATGAAACCCACCTGCCATTGTCCGTTTTCCCGCCGCGCATGCAAGGTAACGCGACGTCGTCCCTGCCCATGGGCTGCAATCATCGGCTCGGGCGTGATGGTGATGCCCGCTTGCCTCAAGGTTTCCAGCAGTGTTTTGAGTTTCCAGTCTTGATAAAAATCGGGTGTGGCATGTTGTAAAATACAGCCGCCGCATTGACCGAAAAATGCACAAGGAGCCGACTGTCTCGAAGGTGAATGCGTTATGATGTCCACCACCTCGCCCCGTGTGCCATCCTGGGTGATATTCACCTGCTCATGGGGCAAAGTATTGGGAATAAAAATATCGTGCTGATCATCATGCGCAATGCCATCGCCTTGCGCGCCCAGCCGGTCGATGGTTACTTGACGTGTGAGTTTTAACATGCGGTTGAGGCTTTCTTGCGCGATGCGCCCAGCAGAAATTCGATATTGCCATCGCCGCCGGAGATCGGCGAGGGGATAAGGCCGTAGATCGTCCAGCCAAGTGCTGTCACCCTATCACGGATTTGTTCGCAAATCGCGTGTTGAATGGCTGCATCTTTCACGAGACCGTTTTTGCTGATATGCGCTTTGCCGACTTCAAATTGTGGCTTGATCAGAACCACCAGATCCGCGTGCTCTGCTGCCAACGCGGTGACATGCTCCAGGATCAGGGTGACGGAAATAAAGCTGACATCCATGACAATCAATGTTGGTGCATCGGCGAAGGCGTCAGGGTTGAGTTTGCGGATGTCCTGCCCCTCCAAAACCGTCAGGCGCGGATGATTGCGCAAGCTGTGATGCAGCTGGTCATGTCCGACATCAACGGCCCAGACATGGTCGGCCTGTCTGTCGAGCAGCACATGCGAGAAACCACCCGTTGATGCGCCGATATCGAGACAAATCTGTCCGCGCGGATCCAGATTGAATTCTTGTAACGCATGGTCGAGTTTGACCCCGCCGCGCGACACCCAGGGATAGGGCTTTTCGGCTGTAATAATTCCATTTGGGTGGATCATGTCGGATGGTTTTTTCAGCACCATCCCGTCAACGCTCACAAGCCCTGCAGAAATCGCCTCTTGGGCCTTGGCGCGACTGTCATAATAATGGCGCGCAACCAAAACCTGATCCGCGCGTTTGCGGGCTGCCATGATGACGGCTCACGCGCGGATGGGGCTGGCCGCATGATCACGGCCCAAAAGCGCCAGCGCTTTTTCCACGATCGCCTTGGCATCAAGCCCTGCTTCCGCATACATTTTTTCAGGCTTGTCGTGATCAATGAAACGGTCGGGAAGGGTCATGACTTTGATTTTCAATCCCCGTCCAATAGCCCCTGTTTCATTCAGGTGGTTGAGAACAAGCGCACCGAACCCGCCGGATGACCCTTCTTCCAACGTGATCAAGACATCATGATGGGCCGCCAATTGATCGATGAGATCGGTATCGATGGGCTTGGCAAAACGGGCATCGGCGACGCTGGCGGAGAGACCAAGACGGGCCAGTTCATCGGCTGCTTTCAAGGCTTCCTGTAAGCGGGTGCCCAAGGTCAGCAGAGCAATTTTTGATCCTTCACGGATCATCCGCCCTTTGCCGATGGGCAGAATGTCTCCCTGATCGGGGATCTCAACGCCCACGCCTTCGCCGCGCGGGAAGCGCACAGCGGTCGGGCCGTCATCATAGGCCGCAGCGGTCGCCACCATATGCACCAATTCGGCTTCATCAGCCGCTGCCATGACAACCATATTGGGCAGACAGGCGAGATAGGCGATGTCAAAGGCACCGGCATGGGTCGGGCCATCCGCGCCCACAAGACCCGCGCGATCCAGCGCAAAGCGCACAGGCAGGTTTTGCAGCGCCACGTCATGGATCACCTGATCATAGCCGCGTTGCAAAAAGGTCGAATAGATCGCGCAAAAGGGCTTATAGCCTTCGGTTGCAAGACCTGCGGCAAAGGTGACGGCATGTTGTTCGGCAATGCCCACATCAAAGCAGCGATCCGGATGCACCTGCGAAAACCGGTCAAGGCCTGTACCGGTCGGCATGGCGGCGGTGATGGCGACGATTCTGTCATCTTTGTCAGCGGCTTTGATCAGGCTCTGGGCAAAGACATTGGTGTAAGACGGCGCATTGGCCTTGGGTTTGGCTTGGGTGCCGGTAATCACATCAAAGGTGGAGACGCCGTGATATTTGTCATCGGCGGCTTCGGCGGGCGCATAGCCTTTGCCCTTTTGCGTCACCACATGCACCAGCACGGGGCCGGTTTTGCTGTCGCGCACATTTTCCAGAACCGGCAGCAAATGGTCGAGATTGTGACCATCGATGGGGCCGACATAATAAAATCCGAGTTCTTCGAACAAGGTTCCGCCGGTCCAGAAACCGCGCGCATATTCTTCCGCGCGTTTGGCCTTGTTGTAGAAAAATTTCGGCAAATGGGTCGCCAGCTGTTTGGCGGCCTCGCGAATACCGCGATAGGTATTGCCAGACACCAAGCGAGCCAGATAGGCGGACATCGCGCCTGTGGGCGGGGCAATCGACATGTCATTGTCATTGAGAATGACGATCAGGCGCGAATGCATGGCCCCTGCATTGTTCATGGCTTCATAGGCCATGCCAGCCGACATGGCGCCATCGCCAATCACCGCAATCACGGCATTGTCGCCATGCGACAGATCGCGGGCGACGGCCATGCCCAGTCCGGCTGAAATCGAGGTCGAGGAATGGGCGGTGCCGAAGGGATCGTAAACGCTTTCATCTCGCTTGGTGAAACCCGAAAGTCCACCGCCTTGGCGAAGCGTGCGGATCCGGTCGCGCCGTCCGGTCAGAATTTTATGCGGATAGGCCTGATGCCCGACATCCCAGATCAATCGGTCATCGGGTGTGTTGAAGACATAATGCAGCGCCACTGTGAGTTCGACGACACCCAGACCCGCGCCCAAATGCCCGCCGGTCACCGAGACCGCGCTGATCATTTCGGCGCGCAATTCATCGGCCAAAGGTTTCAATTGCGCAGGGGCGAGCCGCCGCAGCTCAGCGGGGTCGCGGACTTGGTCAAGCAGAGGGGTCGAAATGCGGCTCACGCGCGGATATCCAGCTAAAAGGTCAGGGAGAAGCCTTTACACCCTGTAGCCTGCGCCTGCAATGACTGAGGGGGCGTTAAGGGCGCTCAGCTGGTCTGGAAAGGCGTTGTGCCGCCGGCCTGTCCGTCGGCGGTGAGGGTGATTTGCTCGATTTTCATCTCGGCCTGCCGCAACAAGGTGTCACAACGGGCTTTCAGGGCCTCGCCGCGGGCGTAAAGCGTGATGGATTGTTCCAAGGCCACATCGCCGCGTTCCAGCATTTGGACGATGGATTCCAGTTCGGCCATGGCCTGTTCGAAGCCGAGACTTTCAACGGCCTGAGGTGCGGTGACGGCTTTGCTCATCGGGAACGACTCACTTCGGATGCGGTATGACTGTCACGACTTGGCAGGGGTTGGGCGAAAAATGCAAGGCTTGGAGCCCAAAAACCACAGCTTTTGCCATATAAACAACAGATTAGTTGCGTCCGCGCAGCCGCAAGCCGGGGGCTGGCCGCTCCTGCAACACATCGGGCCGGAAGCGAAACAGCTGTGCCGGACGTCCGCGCGTCATCAATTGCTGGCCTGTCGGCTCAACCAGCGCGGTATTTTCCACAAAGCGGCGGAAATTTTGTTTGTGCACATGCCGCCCCGAAATCGCTTCCACCGTATGTTGCAAGGCGGTCAGCGTGAAAATGTCCGGCATCAATTCAAAGACCACAGGCCGATATTTGAGCTTGCCGCGCAAACGCCCCATGGCGGTGGCCAAAATCCGCCGGTGATCATGGGTCATGGCATCGCCCAAAGACGGCAGACTGGCTCGCGAGAGGGCGGCGGAGCGGCCATCGCGTCGCGCCTCCTCTAGCAAACCGGCCTCATAGAGCAATTCATAGCGTTCCAGCACTTTTTCCTCGTCCCACGGGCTGCCATCCGCCCCGAAACACAGTCGCAAACGGGCTTTGCGCGGCAAAGCGCGGCGGGCGCTGTCAGCCCGTTCGCCAGCGCTGTCTGAGGCCCAGGCATTGAGCTGCGGCATGATTTCTTTGTCGAGGATGGACGGACGACCGGCCCGCCAATCCTCCCAGGGAAAAAAGCTGTACCACGGATGAAGGCGGGCGGTGCGCGGCAGCCCTGTTTGTCCTGCCAGCGCATTGGTGAGGGCCAGATAGCCGATGGACACGACATGGCGGTGCCCTTCCTCGCTTTCCGCCGCGCGACCACGATCCCCGAAGGTGTAGAGTTGCTCGACATAGCCGAGCTCACAACCTGCTTGCGTGCTCACAAAGCCTCTGAGCGCAATTTCGAGGGTGCGGGATTGGGTCGGCTCGAACCGGCCGGAGGGCAATGACCACAAATCCGGCGCTTTCACATCTTGTTGCGCGTTGCGGGCCACGAGAATCTGCGGTGTTTGCTGGTTCAGCGTCACGACCGCCGCCGCCAGATCGATTTCCAGCAGGGGGAGTGGCGATGAGGCAGGGATAGCCGATGCTTTGGTGATCATGGGTGATCAATCATCATGGGCAGGAAAATGAAAGGGCGTGCCTTCAAAGGCATCGGCACCGCGCCCGATGGATTGAATGGCTGCAATCATGCGTCCGCGCCGTTTCAGCAGATCATCGGCTGCCGCGATCAAAGCGGGATTGGGGGTTGCCGAAGGGGAGACTTTGCGCAGGCGGCGGGCAAGGGCCGCCTCGTTCTGATCCGGAGAGAGCGCGCAATGCGTGATATAGGCGGCGGCTGTCGAGCGGCTGATCCCCGCCCAGCAATGGATCACTAAGGGATGCGCTTGATCCCATGTTTTCACAAAATCAAGCAAGGTCTGGACATGGGCATGGCCGGGCATGATATGGCCGTCAATCGGGGAGGCTATATCACTGACACCGATATAGAGATGGCGCTCGGCGCTGATGCTCGGCGGGCGCTCAAACGGTGTCGAGGCATTGATGAGCGTAATCATATGACGGGCGCCGGTTTGGCGCACGGTGTCATGCAAACGCGCAAGTGAAGAAACATGGATCGTCGGCATCGTAACTGGTCATCCGTTTTACAACTCTATTGTGCCGAAAGCCTAGCGCATTGACCAGACTCTTTTATGACGATGTTTTTAGTAAAAACGGGGCCTATCCTGCTTTTCAAGATTAATCCATCAACACAAAGACGCGATCGATCAGCATGGCTTTGATGTCTCCGGCAGGGAGAGGCGCAAGCAGCGCCTTTGCCTCGCGGGTCAAAGCGGGGGGCGGACCAAAAAATTCCCGTGCCTCGCTTTCCGAAAAGCCTGCCAATAAAGTGGCCTCGCAATAGGCAGCGCCTTTGTCGGCTGATTTGGTCACGCGGGCCAATGAGGCCGAGCTATGCGCGGGCAGTCCAAAACGCAGATGAATGGCATTTTGCAAACGTGCTTCAAATTGCCGGTAATCCATGCCCAAGGCATTTTTAAACGGCGAAATCATATCGCCGATGACATATTCGGCGGCATCATGCAGCAAAATCGTCAATTGCTCTTTGGCGCCCAAACCCGGTGACAGCGTGCGCGCGATCTGCTCGACCAAAAGACTATGTTGGGCAACAGAAAAGACATAATCGCCTTGGGTTTGGCCGTTCCAACGCGCCACGCGCGACAGGCCATGCGCGATATCCTCGATTTCAATATCCAGCGGGGACGGGTCCAGCAAATCCAGTCTGCGACCCGACAGCATCCGCTGCCAGGCGCGTGGCGGGCTCAATGGTTTTGTCTTGTCCGTCACAAGCGTTCTCCCAGCGCGCGAACCTCCTCATGCCGGAAACAATCGGTAAGGTGGTCATTGACCATGCCGACCGCTTCCATAAAGGCATAGATGATGGTGGGGCCGACAAAATTGAACCCGCGTCGTTTCAACTCTTTGGAAATGGTTTCTGAGAGCGCGTCTTGGGTGGGGACATCGCGCGAGGTTTTAAACGCATTCTGGCGCGGACGGCCATCGGAAAAATCCCACAAAAAATTGGAAAAGCCCTGTTGGCTTTCAATCTCCAGATAAAGTTGCGCGCCTTTGACCGTGCCGAGAATTTTGGCGCGATTGCGGACAATGTCTGTATTTTGCATCAGGCTTTGGATTTTCTTGTCCGAATAGCGGGCGATTTTTTGCGGATCAAACCCGTCAAAGGCTTTGCGGAACGCCTCGCGTTTGCGCAAAATCGTGATCCACGACAGACCTGCCTGAAAGCCGTCTAAAATCAGCTTTTCAAACAAGGCGCGGCTATCATATTCCGGCACGCCCCAATCCGTGTCGTGATAATGCACGTAAAGCGGGTCAAGGCCGGGCCAAGGGCAGCGTTTGCGCCCGTCCGAATGCAAGATCACCGATGTTTCATTTGTCATGCCTGTTGCGCCCAATCGGGAATATGGGGCAGGCATGCAAGGCCGCCCGCCGTGATGGTTTGCTGCTTGGCCTGCGCCTCTTGAACACGGTCAATGCGCAACAGGGCCAAGCCTTGTCCTTCCGCATTGGTTGAACCGAGATGGCCGATGGTCAGGGAACCGGCCATGAGGGGCGTGCCTTGGGCAAGGTTCTCTCCGGCAGCCAATGTCACCGGCACAATCCGGTTGCGGGCGGTGCCGCGATGCTCCATGCGCGAGACAACTTCTTGGCCGACATAACAGCCCTTCTGGAAATCAAGGCCATGCACATGATCGAGATTGATCTCATGCGGAAAAACACTGCCATAGTCAAAATCCTTGCCGCCTTCGGCAAGACCCAAACTGATGCGATGGCTGTGATAGGCCACGCTGTCCGAATCAAGTTGAGACGGTCCGCTGACCATGGCGCGTTGTCCGATCGCCCGATGGCGGGGGTCGTCAAAGACATGTCTGGTGTCATCCTGCGGGCCAAAAGGCTGCGGCGCGCCCCAGCCAGCTTCAACCGACCAGTGGTCGCTGGCCTCTTTCACGGTAAGAGCGGCCCGTAATTTATACAGGGTGAAGCGTTTGAGCACCTCGGGGATAGAAATTCTGGCGCAATCGAGTAAAAACCCGTCCGATTGCTGCGGATGACGGACAATCAGCATATCGGCCAGCACTTTGCCTTGCGGTGTCAGCAAAGCGGCATAGCTGGCCTGCGGGGCGGGCTGCTCAGGCACTTGATTGGTTAAAAGGCGGTTCAGGAAGTCTGCAGCATCAGGCCCTGCGACCTCGATCACACCCCGATCAGACAGGCGGGCGGTTGGCATTGTTGTTGATCATGTCCTTTTGTTGATTGCCATTCGTGTTTACCTTACCTATGCCGCTTTGGGGTAGTCCTCAAGGGCTTGCATGAAAAAGGGGCGAACAATGGCGCAGACTTATGATCTCATTTTGAAAAACGGCATTGTTATCAATCAGGACGGTATCGGAAAACGCGATATCGGCGTCAAAGACGGGCGGATTGTTGCGATTGGCAGTCTTGATCAAGCTGCAGGGGGCGAGGTTGTCTCCTGCGAGGGGCTGCATGTCCTGCCGGGCGTGATCGATGATCAGGTGCATTTCCGCGAGCCGGGGCTTGATCACAAGGAGGATCTCGAATCAGGCTCGCGCGCCGCTGTCATGGGGGGCGTGACCGCCGTTTTCGAAATGCCCAATACCAATCCCCTGACCACCGATGCCGCCACGTTGGAAGACAAGATCCGGCGCGGGCATCACCGGATGCATTGCGATTTTGCCTTTTGGGTGGGCGGCACGCATGACAATGTCAAAGATCTGCCGGAGCTGGAGCGGTTGCCGGGTGCGGCGGGTATCAAAGTGTTCATGGGCTCTTCGACAGGCTCCTTGCTGGTGGAGGATGATGCGGGCGTCAAAGCCATTTTGTCGGCAATCCGGCGCCGCGCGGCTTTTCACTCAGAAGATGAAATGATGTTGCGCGAGCGCAAGGATTTGCGCATCGACAATGATCCCTCCTCCCATCCCGTCTGGCGCAGCGAACAGGTGGCCTTGCATTGCACCGAGCGCTTGGTGCGTCTGGCGCATGAAACAGGGGCGCGGGTGCATGTGCTGCATATCACCTCCGAAGAGGAGATCCGTTTTCTCGCCAAGCACAAAGACGTCGCCAGTTGCGAAATCACGCCGCATCATCTCACTATGATCGCGCCCGATTGTTACAGGGACTTGGGGACGCTGGCGCAGATGAATCCGCCGGTGCGCGAGGCGCGCCATCGCGACGCCTTGTGGTGGGGCATTGCGCAAGGCGTGGCTGATGTTCTGGGTTCTGACCATGCGCCCCATACATTGGAGGAGAAGGCCAAGCCCTATCCCAATTCTCCCTCGGGCATGACAGGCGTGCAAACATTGGTGCCGCTGATGCTGGATCACGTCAATGCAGGCCGGCTGTCGCTGGAGCGCTTTGTCGATCTGACAAGTGCCGGTGTGGCGCGGCTGTTTGGTTTGGCGACCAAAGGCCGGATTGCGGTTGGCTATGATGCCGATTTCACCATTGTGGATATGAAGCGCCAACAGGTGATCACGCGCGATTGGATCGCCTCGAAAAGCCAGTGGTCGCCTTATGAGGGCAAACAGGTGACAGGCTGGCCCATCGGCACCATTGTGCGCGGCCATCGCGTGATGTGGGAGGGGGCGCTTGTCACCCCTTCGCTCGGCGAGCCTGTCTTGTTCAACGAGGCCCTGCCGCGCTGATCCCCACGCCTCGATTGATGCGTTTTTGATCGCCACGATTACTCTGCTCCCGTCATTGCGAGCGGTATATTTTATCACCACGCCCTCTCTCCACCGTCATTGCGAGCGGCTTGAAAAGCCGCGCGGCAATCCATGCAACACAATGTATGCGAGTTTAAAAAATGGATCGCCACGCTTCGCTCGCGATGACGCGGTGGTGAGGATTTTTTGCGCAAATCATCTCTTGATCCTCATCCGCTCAGATAAAGCGTTTTATTTCTCACCCTCAACCACTGCCTTCGCTTTGCGCAAAGTGGTGGGGAGGCCTTTGGTGGTCGGGATCGAGCCCATCGCATCGGGGTCAACCCATAACACAGCGCCTGCTTCGGCGCTGGTATGGCCTTCGCCGCTGATCCAGCGTCCGGCAAAACAGGTGATGACGAAATGGCGTTTAATGCGGCCATCGCTGTCGCGTTGGATCACTTCGGCATGATCGGCAAAGCCCACAATTTCCGCCGCGACGCCGACCTCCTCCATCACTTCGCGCAAGGCGGCCTCTTGCAAGGTCTCGCCGATTTCCACCACGCCGCCCGGCAATGAAAACAGCGCTTGGGCCGGCGGGGCGGTGCGCGAGGCAATCAGCACCTTGCCGTCACGAAAGACAGCCAAACTGGCCGCAAGGATCGGGCGGGGCGGATAAAGCCTGTCGTCACTCACACGTGCTGCCCGCCATTGATATGGATTTCCGCACCGTTCACATAAGACGATTGTTCGGTGCACAGAAAGTAAATCGCCTTGGCGACTTCTTCGGGCGTGCCGAGACGCCGCAGGGGGATTTGCGCCACCAGCCTGTCAGTGCCGGGGGAGAGAATGGCGGTGTCGATTTCCCCGGGCGAAATGGCATTGACGCGAATGCCGCGCGGGCCGAAATCAGCCGCCATTTCCCGCGTCAGTCCGGCCAAGGCGGATTTGGAGGTTGCATAAGCGGCGCCCGCAAAGGGATGCACGCGCGAACCCGCAATGGAGGTCACATTGACCACCGACCCTTTGGCGCTTTCCAGTTCTGCGATCAGCCCGCGCGCCAACATCACCGGTGCAAAGAAATTGACTTGGAACACCTTTTGCCAATCCGCGAGATCGGTTTCGATGGTGCCGAGCCTGCTGCCGCCATTGCCTTTCGGTGAAATGCCGGCATTGTTGACGAGCGCATCCAGTCTGCCTTGCGGCAGGCGCGAGCGGATCTCGTGAATGGCCTCCAGCGTATTGTCGGCATCGGACAGATCAACCTGAATGTGATCCTCCGGCCCCATTTCCCACGGGCAGTTTTCGGGGAAGGGATGACGCGAGCAGGTGATCACCCGCCAGCCCGCCGCCGAAAATCGTTTCACGGTGGCGTGTCCAATGCCGCGGCTGGCGCCAGTCAGCAGCATGGTGCGCTGCGGGCTGTTCTCTCTCGATTGCGGCATCCTCAATTCCTCTCAAAAAACGGAGTCTGTTCAGGCTTGAACAAGGGTGTCAGGGGTATAGACGCGATGTCGTGAAGGGGGCATCGACAGTCTCGCGCATGAATTTCAAGCGGTCATGCAGACGGAACGGCCGATCTTGCCAGAATTCGATGCTGAGCGGGGCGATGCGGTATCCCGACCAATGCGGGGGACGCGGAACACGGCCGATCGCATATTGGGCGGCATAGCTTGCCACCGCTTTTTCCAGCGCAAACCGGCTTTCGAGCGGGCGCGATTGCTGGCTGGCCCATGCCCCGATGCGGCTGTCACGCGGGCGGCTGTCAAAATAGGCATCGGCTTCGGCCTCGCTCACGGGGCTGACCAGCCCGCGCACCCGCACCTGCCGTCTCAGGCTTTTCCAATGAAAAACCAAAGCCGCTTTCGGATGGGCTTTGAGCTCCTGACCCTTGGCGGATTGGGTATTGGTGTAAAAAACAAAGCCCTGTTCGTCATAATCCTTCATCAAGACAATGCGCGCATCCGGCAGGCCGTCCTCATCGACGGTTGCCACCGTCATGGCGTTGGGATCATTGATTTCGGACGCTTCCGCCTCGGCAAACCAGCGCGCAAAAAGCGAAAAGGGATTTTTTTCTTCCTGAAAGTCACCGGTCATTAAGATTTCCTGTTGCATGACTGTCGCAAGAGTGGGGTTTTGCGAAGGATAGTCAGAATGCCGCATAGCGGTTCTCGGACATCATATAGGGTTGTTGGCAGCAAAAACAGATGGTACTTTCCCATTTTGTCATCATTGTCGCCATGGATACCGGTTATTATGGCCTTGATGCTGCCTTTGGGCGGCTGTGTCGAGGTGGCCGGTACATTATCGGCCTCATCGGTGAAACAGATCGATCTTTTTGATATTACCGGCTCTTTGGCGGGTGATCGCACGGGTTTCTCTTGGCAAGTGCTCGATGATGCGGACCGCCCGCGTGCTCTGGCGGCGCTCGAACATGCGCTTGATCCCATGAATGACGGCCAAGCCAGCCTCTGGACAGGGCAATCCGGCCAGATCCGCGGCAGTTTTTCCGCGCGCGGCGTGGCCTTCGTGCATGACGAGCAATTATGCCGGGATTTCAACGCCACGATTGAAAACAAACGTGCCAGCAAAGACGTCGAGCGCCAGCAATGGCCCGGAACCGCCTGCCGTCAGGGCTTGGGGGCTGAAGGCTACGCCAATTGGCGCGTGGTCGATGCGGCGTTCAAGGTCAACCGCCCCTAAGACAGTGGTCTTCTGCCTGGTCCCAAGGGCTTTTTCTTGCTGCTAGACCGCGTTTGTGCGGAGGCAGGCACCGTCCTCTCGTCTTTTCGGAAGAGGCAGGGCCCCGTCTTCGTGGCATCGACCCGATATTGCGGCCAGCTATTGAAGATTGCCTGTATAATCGCCACATTTGCGATGGATTTAAGTCTTTTACTGCCCTAAGTGAGGGGCAGCAGCGGAGAATGACAGACGTGGCAAGGGATCCTTACGAGGTTCTGGGTGTGGGGCGTTCGGCCAATGAGGCCGACGTTAAAAAGGCGTTTCGTCGTCTGGCGAAGACGTGGCACCCCGATCACAATCAATCCGATCCGAAGGCGAAAGAGAAATTCGCCGAACTCAACACGGCCTATGAAATTCTCGGGGATAGCAGCAAGCGTCAGCAATTTGACCGCGGCGAAATTGATGCCGAGGGCAAACAACGGTTTCAGGGGTTTGATCCATCGCAGCCGCGCTCGTCGGCAGGCGGATCCTCGCAAGGGTTTCATTTTGGCTTTGGCGCGGGCGGCCCTTTTTCGGGTGGCGGGGCTTCGGGCATTGACCCCTCTGATTTGTTCGCGGATTTGTTTCGGTTTAAAAACAAGGATCCGCGCGGCCGCAGGGCCAATGCAGCGGGCGCCGATATTCGGGTCGAGGCGACCATTTCATTGGCCGATACCGTTTCCGGCGCTGTCAAACGCATGACCTTTCCCGATGGACGGGTGCTTGATGTCAAAATTCCGGTGGGGGTGACGGACGGTAAAACCATCCGGCTCAAGGAGCAGGGACAAAAAAGGAGTGATGGTGGTCCGGCGGGCGATGCCTATGTGACCGTGAAGATTGCACCGGATCAGCGTTTTGTGATCGAGGGCAGCAATTTGCGCCATCATTTATCCATTCCTCTGGAAACAGCCATTTTGGGCGGGCGCATGCGTGTGCCCACTTTGCAGGGCGAGGTGGAAATGGATATTCCGCCGCGTTCCTCGACCGGTCGTATTTTACGCTTGCGTGGCAAGGGCTTAGCCGCTGGCGCCGAAGCGCGGGGGGATCTTTTGGTGTCCCTTGATGTGACGGTCCCGCAGCAGCCCGATCCCGAGCTGGAGGCTTTGATGCGCCGCCGTCGGGACGGTCTTTAAGCGCATTTATTGTGGAGATGGGGTGGTGAGACCCCTCTATTTGGTTTAAGAGAAAAATTAACTTTACGGCTCTATAGGTAGCCGTCTGAATGAATTTTGCGAGATAGATAGACGATGAGCGCGACTGAGTCACAAAAATCCACCCTTCTGGCCGGTAAACGCGGTCTTGTTCTGGGTGTGGCCAATAATCGTTCCATTGCGTGGGGCATTGCCAAGGCGGCCCATGATGCGGGGGCGGAACTGGCTTTTACCTATCAGGGTGAATCATTGGAAAAGCGGGTGCGACCCCTTGCTGCCGAATTGGGCGCTCTGGTTGTCGGCCATTGTGATGTGACCGATCCCGCGACCATCGATGCAGCCTTTTCTGAAATTGAGAAGGCATGGGGGCAGATTGATTTTGTCATTCATTGCATCGCCTTCTCGGACAAGGACGAGTTGACCGGACGCTATGTCGACACCTCGGCGGATAATTTCAGCCGTTCGATGCTGATCTCTTGTTATTCCTTTACTGCGATTGCGCAGCGTGCGGAAAAGCTGATGAAAGAGGGGGGCTCGATGGTGACCCTCACTTATTACGGCGCGGAAAAATGGATGCCTCATTACAATGTGATGGGCGTTGCCAAAGCAGCGCTTGAAGCCTCGGTGCGTTATCTCGCGGCTGATCTCGGCCCCAAAAATATTCGCATCAATGCCATTTCCGCCGGACCGATCAAAACCCTTGCCGCCTCTGGCATTGGCGACTTCCGCTATATCCTGAAATGGAACGAGTATAACGCGCCTTTGCGCCGCACGGTAACCATCGAGGAAGTCGGTGATACCGCCGTTTATCTGGTGTCCGATATGGGTCGCGGCATGACAGGCGAAATTTTGCATGTGGATGCGGGCTATCATGTCGTTGGCATGAAAAATCCCGATGCACCCGATATCACGCTTGATAAGGCGTGATCTCTGTGTCCCTCAGCGGTTTGCGTCTGTTTTTTGTTCGTCACGGTGAAACCTCATGGAACCGCGAAGGCCGGTTGCAGGGACAACACGATATTCCGCTGAATGATCTCGGGCGCGCACAGGCCGAAGAGGCGGGGCGCAGGCTGAAAACCCTGATCGATCCGACGGCTGTGCCGTGGGTGGCCAGTCCCTTGTCCCGCACGGTTGAAACCGCACGCTTGGCCCGCCGTGCGCTCGAACTCGACGAGGATGCATTTGAACGCGATGCGCGTTTGAAAGAATTGTCCTTTGGTCGCTGGGAAGGTCTGACGTGGAAAGAGGTCCGGCACAGTGATCCGCAACGCGCCGCTTTGCGTGAAAAAGACAAGTGGTTGACCGAACCCCCCGAAGGCGAAAGTTACAAGCTTTTGAGCCAGCGCCTAGCGCCTTGGTTGCAGGCGGTGACGGGGGACCAGATTGTGGTCGCCCATGGTGGTGTGGCGCGGGTCTTGTTGCATGATCTGGCAGAGGTTGATCCGCATGAGGCGGCCGAAGTCGATATTTGGCAGGGCCGCGTTTTGGTGCTGGAAAAAGGCCAGTATCGCTGGGTCTGAGTTTAAATTCGACGCGATCACGCTTTGATGAACAGTCCATCCAGAGCCAAGGGGCCATCGCAGCGCACGCTGCCACGCTCAACCAGATCTTCAAGATGCGCAAAGACCGACAGACGTGCGGCATGGATGAGGCGCGGGTCCAGATTTTGATAGATAGCCGTGACAATATCGGCAATCGAGCGATCCCCTTCGGTAATGCGATGCAGGATCGATCCCTCCCGCATGCGGCGGTGATGGATCAAGGCTCTGACGAAACGTTGGGGTTCGCGCACCGGTCCACCATGTCCGGGCCAATAGTTCTCCATCTCCAGAGGCAGTAATTTTTCCAGCGAGCGCATGTAATCGCCCATTGAGCCGTCGGGCGGGGCCACGATGGATGTGGACCACGCCATGACATGATCGCCAGACAGCAATCGTTTTTCCTCACGGATGATAAAAGACAGATGGTTGGCGGTATGGCCGGGCGTAAAAACGGCTTCAAGCTGGTGGTCTGCACCGCTCATGACATCGCCTTCTTTCATCTCGACATCGGGGGCATAGTCTTTATTGGCGCTGGCATCGAGCGGATTGCTTTCCCCCTCCGCCAGCGGGCGGGCCGAATGATGGGGGGCGCAACCATAGACACGCGCCCCCGTCAAAGCCTTGAGCCGTGCCACCCCATCGGCATGATCGCGATGGGTATGGGTGAGAACGATCTGTTCGATGCGCTCATGCCCCAAGGCTGTGATCAGCCGTTCGAGATGGGCCGGATCATCGGGGCCGGGGTCGACAACACTGACTTTGCCATGGCCGACAATATAGGTGCAGGTTCCGGTTGCGGTAAAAGGCCCGCCATTGGGGGCGACAAGGCGGCGCAGGAGAGGGGAGACGCTCTCAAGCCGTTCGGGTTGCGGTGCAGCATCTTTGTCAAAAGTGGGTGTTTCGCTCACAATCATTCTCCGCAGCCGCGTATTTTGCTTGGGTTCAAGCGTTCATCGGATCTTTGACGACGTCTTGATCTCATTCCAAGGAACTAAGGGGTCTGACCCTAGGCAAAGCCGAACATTTGGTCTAGAAAAATCCTCATGATCCGGATGTGCGGGCCTTGCGGTCTGGCACGGATGGATAGATCGTTTTCGATGTTTTCGTTTATGGCACCATTATAAGGGCGATGTTGATGAGCTCCAAAACCGCTTCACTGACCATTGTTGATCGTATGTGGCCCATTGAGTCCCAACAGGGACGCTTGCTGCGCACGGTTTGTCTTGCGCTGTTTGGCACCTTGCTGCTCACCTTGTCGGCCAAAGTCAAAGTGCCCTTTTATCCCGTACCCATGACCATGCAGACCATGGTGGTCTTGATGATCAGTGCGTCATGCGGTTTGCGCATGGGGGCTGCAGTGGTGTTGGGCTATCTGCTGGAAGGCGCTTTGGGCCTGCCGGTTTTCGCCGATACGCCTGAGCGCGGTGTCGGTCTTGCTTATATGATGGGACCAACAGGCGGTTACCTTTTCGGATTTTTGATTGCAGCCGTTGTCACGGGTGCCATGGCGGATCGTGGCATGGCCCGCAGCCTGCCATCTTTGCTGGCTTTGATGCTGGTGGGTCATGCTCTGATGTTTGTTTCGGGCTATGCCTATCTGGGCCTGTTGATCGGCTATGACAAAGCATGGCTTTTGGGCGTGCTGCCGTTCCTGCCGTCAACGGCGGTTAAAATCGCGCTGGGCACCGTGTTGCAAAAAGGCGCTGATCTCTGGTCGCGTCTCTCATAAACGGTTCTTGCTTTTTAGACACAAAAAACGGGGCTTTCGGCCCCGTTTTTTTTAATTCAGGTTTGATGCTCACCGATGCGTGATGTTGGGATCAATCGGTGTTTTGCAGAGATGCCCGAGCAGGGTTTCCAGCAATTTAGCCCCTGCCAGCAATTTCCATTCGCGGCGGGGTCGCGCGACAATTTGCAAACCGACCGGACGCCCGTCTTTGGTCATGCCGCAAGGCAATGATAAAGCAGGGGCGGTTGTCAGCGTGATGGCATAGACGATCCCCAGCCATTCGACATAATTGGCGAAGGTATGGCCATTGCAGCTTTCAAGATAGCGTTGCTCGACCGGAAAAGCCGCCACGATCGTTGCAGGGCAGAGCAGCAAATCATAGTCATCGAAAAATTCATTGGTGCGGCGGATCATTTCGGCCCGCTGCGCTTCCGCGCGCACCACATCATGCATCGATAGCTGCAAGCCTTTCTCGATATTCCACACCACGTCTGGCTTGAGCAAATCACGATGCTTGGCGAGTTTCTCGGCATGGGAGGTGGCAAAGCTCATGGCCCGCAAGACACCAAAACAATCATGGGCCTCTTTGAGGTCGGGATGGGCATCAACCACGACAACACCGGCGTCTTGCAGCTTGTAGGCCGCTTTGCGGCAGATGGCGGCCACTTCGGGATCCACCGGTGTGATGCCAAGGTCGTCCGAATAAGCGATTTTTTCCGGCACCCAGCCTGAACGCGCATATTGCACATAGCTTTCCCCGGCGGGGCGAGGAAGCGAAACCGGATCTTTCGGGCTTTCGCCCAGCATGGCATCAAACAGCAAGGCGACATCTTCCACGCTGCGACCCATCGGTCCTTCCACGCTCAAAAGCCGGTCGACTTTATTGCCGGGATCGGTGGCGACACGACCGGGGCTTGGCCGCAAACCAACCACACCGCAGAAGCTCGCGGGATTGCGCAGTGATCCGCCCATATCCGACCCATGCGCCAGCCATGCCATGCCCGAGGCCAGCGCCGCGGCAGCCCCGCCCGACGAGCCAGCAGCTGACAGGCTGGTATTCCAAGGATTGCGGGTCATGCCGAACACTTCATTGAATGTATTGGCACCGGCACCGAATTCCGGTGTATTGGATTTGGCGTAAATGATCCCGCCCTCATCCTCGATGGTCTCGACCAACACATCCGAATGCAGCGGCACATGGTCTTTGAAAATCGGTGATCCATAGGTGGTGCGAACCGCCGCAACCTCGGTGAGGTCTTTGATCGGGATGGGCAGGCCAGCGAGATGGCCGCGCTCGACAGGTGGCCGCTTCATCAATTCGCGCGCATGCATATGGGCGCGCTCGAAGCACAAGGTCGGCAAGGCGTTCAACGCAGGGTCGACTTTGGCAATGCGGGCTTCCAGCGTGTCGAGCAGATCCAGCGGGGTCACAGCCCCGATTCTGAGCAAGTCGACAATTTCATGCGCTGACAGCGCAATTAAACTCGGATCATTGGCCATACGCGACATCCCGATTTGATGAGGGAAACCGCTCCCCCATAATGCCCCTAGACTAACCGCAGAAAACCGCGCGGCAAGCCCCAATATCAGGTTCTGTCTGATTGCGGGTGTTTTGCAATTTTTTGGCAAAATCTGTTGCTGGCTTTGCTTTGTTCATGGGCTGTTAAGGTTAAGACGGCATAGTGTGGAAAATGCTTCGAAAGAGGCCCCACAAAAATCAAAAGTTGAACTGCCATGCCCAAGACTGTTTCCGGTACCCCGAAAAAGGACACCTCGACCCCATCCTCCCAGACCCTGCATCACGGCGCGATCCGGATGGCCGCAATTGCAGCGGCTGCTGAAGCCCTGAAGGCGAAAGCGCAGGTTCATCAAGACAAGCCCGCGCATCCCTTGCCGCCTTGCCTGAGGGATGTGGACCGGCAAACCGACTAAGAGCGGCCTCCGCTCAGGTCCATCCGAGATACAGCCGTCCCCATCCGGCTGTTGTGTTGGCCCCCGTCTCTTGCGATAAAGATCCTCCATATCTCAAGAGACGGGTGGCGCACTTCATGGCTATTTTGGAAAAACTGAACTGGACGGGGCAGGTGATCGCTTGCTACGCGAGCCCTCTGCGGGAAACGGGTTTGGAAAAACAGGCCCAACCGCATCTTGATCTTAATTTTGATGGGATTGTCGGCGATTGCCATGCCTCGCGCATCCGTCCCTCCGACAGCCGCATGCTCAAACAATATCAGCGCGGCACGCCTGTCATGAATAATCGGCAGGTCTCACTCGTCTCTCAAGAAGAGCTTGCCGTTATTGCCGCGGCCTTGGACGTTCCGGCGCTTGATCCGATGTGGCTTGGCGCCAATCTGGTCACCAAGGGCATCCCTGATCTGACGCTTTTGCCCCCCTCGACCCGTTTGATGTTTTCCTCCGGCGCGAGCTTGATTATCGATCTTGAAAATGCACCGTGCCGTTTTCCCGCCGAGATCATCGAGCGGCATTATCCCGGCCATGGTCTTGATTTTCCCAAAAAAGCCAAGAACAAACGCGGCCTTGTGGCCTATGTCGAAAAAGAGGGCCGGATTGCAGCAGGCGATGAAATTGTGTTGTTCATTCCGCCGCAACGGATTTATGCTCATGTCCGGACGAACTGATCCGATGATGACCGGTCGCGCGGTCTTGAAAACATCCGGCTGGCCACAAGGAAATTGCCCATGACCACCTTGCTTGTTCACCACTCCGCCTATGCCCGCCATGAGACCCCGCCCGGCCATCCCGAGCGTGTGGACCGGATCAAGGTGGTCGAGCGGATTTTGGAGCATGAGCGGTTCGCCCATCTCACGCGTGAACAGGCGCCGATGGGGGATTTGGCGCATGTGCTGCTCTGCCATCCCGAGGATTATGTGCATGCCTTGGAAGAAGCCAGTCCGGCCGAAGGGCTTGTGCGTCTTGACGGGGATACCACGATGTCCCCCGGCACATGGGAAGCGGTCATGCGCACCGTGGGTGGTGCGACTCTGGCTGTCGATGAAGTGATGACGGGCCTTGTATCCAATGCCTTTTGTGCGAGCCGTCCGCCCGGCCATCATGCTGAAAAAGCAACCGCGATGGGTTTTTGCTTTTTCAATCATGTGGCCATTGCGGCCCGCTATGCCCAGAAGAAATATGGTGCCGAGCGTGTGGCCATTGTTGATTGGGATGTCCATCACGGCAATGGCACGCAGGATATTTTCTGGAATGATCCGTCCGTGCTCTATTGCTCGACCCATGAAATGCCTCTTTATCCGGGCACGGGCGCAACGAGTGAGCAGGGCGCCCATCATACCATTGTCAATGCGCCGCTGCGCGCCGGTGACGGCTCAGATTATTTCCGCGAAGCCATGGACAGTGTCATCCTGCCGCGTGTCACCGATTTCAGTCCCGATCTGATTTTGATTTCGGCGGGCTTTGATGCCCATCATCGCGATCCGCTTGCCAATCTCAATCTGGACGAGACCGATTTTGCTTGGGCGACATCGAAACTGATGGCCATTGCCGACAAGGCCTGCAAGGGGCGGATCGTTTCCGTGCTGGAAGGTGGCTACGATCTCGAAGGTCTGTCAAAATCCGTCGCCGCCCATGTCATGACCCTGATGCGCGGTTAAGTGACTTCAAACCTGAAACAGAATTGTTTGTTGATGGGATTGACCGCTCAGAGCGGTTTGGTTTCTTTGATTTCGATGCCAAAGCCTGCAAGGCCGACATAAGCGCGGGCACGCGATGAGAGATTGATGATCGAGCGCACGCCCAGATCGCGTAAAATCTGCGCTCCAAGCCCGACTTCGCGCCATTGCCGCGCGCGTTGTTCATCCGCACCTTCATGCACTTCCAGCGGCTGCAGCGGCACGCCGGCCGAGCCATCGCGCAGATAGACGAGCACGCCGCGCCCTTCATCCTTGAAGCGGTGCAGGGCAGCCTTGATGTCATGGCCGCCCCCGAATGTGTCAGCCAAGACATTGGCACGATGCAGGCGCGTGGTCATGGCCTCGCCATCGCCGATACGGCCATAGACAAAGGCAAAATGGTTGACGCTATCAAAGGGGGTGACATAGGCGTGGCCGGTCAATTCACCGATTTCAGTCATGACCGGAAACGTCGAAACACGCTCTACGAGGTTTTCGCGTTGCTGGCGATAAGCGATCAGATCGGCCACCGAGATCCGCACCAAGGAATGTTTTTGCGCGAAGCTGTCGATTTGCTCGCCCTTCATCACAGTGCCGTCATCATTGGCCAATTCGCAAATGACACCGACCGGTGGTAGGCCTGCCAAACGGCAGAGATCAACCGCCGCCTCGGTATGGCCCGAACGCATCAACACGCCGCCATCACGGGCGACCAGCGGAAACACATGTCCGGGTCTGACAAAATCTGTGGCGCCCATATTGCCATTGGCGAGAGCGCGGACGGTATTGGAGCGTTGTTCGGCAGAAATGCCGGTTGTCAGGCCATGTTTGACATCAACAGTCACCGTGAAGGCTGTCCCCAATGGTGCGTCATTGACCGCCACCATAGGGTTGAGATGCAAGCGGCGCGCGTCTTCTGCTGTCACCGGCGCGCAGACGATCCCGCAGGTATTACGGATAATAAACGCCATTTTATCGGGCGTGCACAGCGAGGCCGCGCAAATCAAATCGCCTTCATTTTCACGGTCGTCATCATCGGTTACAATGACCAGTTCACCACGTGCGATGGCCTCGATGGCTTCTGTTACTTTATTCAGCACGGCTTGCAGCCTTCCATTGCGAATGTGTCGGTCCGGGAAAGAATGTCATCAGGTGTTGGCGTTCCAATGGAATGTTTGCATCAATTGGTCAAGGGAAAAGGCCAGAAAGACGAGGCCCCGACCTGCCCGCGGTGACGCAATTTATGATCCGCCAGCACGCAGGCCATCATGGCTTCGGCGACCGGAACGGCCCTGATCCCGACACAGGGATCATGCCGGCCTTTGGTCATGACATCGACATCGCGGCCAAATTTGTCAACGCTTGGGCGCGGGGTGAGAATGGAGGAGGTTGGCTTCACCGCAAACCGCACCACAAGGGGTTGGCCGGTGGAAATTCCGCCCAAAATTCCACCGGCATGATTGGATAGAAAATGCGGGTGGTCGGTATCGGATGTGCGCATGGCATCAGCATTGTCTTCGCCGGACAGGCTGGCTGCTGCAAACCCGTCGCCGATCTCAACCCCTTTGACCGCATTGATGGACATCATGGCGGCCGCGAGATCGGAATCCAGCTTGCCATAGACAGGCGCGCCCCATCCTGCGGGGACGTTTTCGGCAACAACCTCGATAATCGCCCCGATGGAGGAGCCGGATTTGCGGATGCCATCAAGATAATCGGCATAAAAGGCGGCCATGGCCGAATCGGGACAGAAGAAATCATTGCGGCCAACTTCCTCCCAGTCCCAGCGGCTGCGGTCCACGGCATGCGGGCCCATCTGGACAAGGGCAGCACGAATCCGGATCTCGGGGATGACCTTGCGCGCAATGGCGCCCGCGGCCACGCGGGAGGCGGTTTCGCGGGCAGACGAGCGTCCGCCGCCGCGATAATCGCGCACACCATATTTGGCGTCATAGGTAAAATCGGCATGGCCGGGGCGATAGCTTGCGGCAATATCGCCGTAATCCTTGGATCTTTGGTCGGTATTGTCGATTTTAATGGTAATCGGGGTACCGGTGGTCACATAGCCATCGCCATCCGGCATCACGCCCGAGAGAATTTCGGCCTGATCGGGCTCGCGGCGTTGGGTGGTAAAACGCGATTGGCCCGGCTTGCGGCGGTCGAGTTCGGCCTGAATATCGGCCTGAGTCAAAGCCAGACCGGGCGGGCAGCCATCCACAACACAGCCCAAAGCCGGGCCATGGCTTTCTCCGAAGGTGGTCACGCGAAACAAATGACCAAAGGTATTGTGTGACATGGTTTTACCGCCTGCGCCGCTTATTCGATTGGGTTTAATCTTTAAAAGCCTTGGCGCGCGGGGTCAAATGAGAAGGAAAATGCCATTTTCAGGTGTGGTTGGGCGATTAAGGGGCCGGTCTGCTGAGCTCACGCTTTAGGTATGGCGACCGGTCTGCCGATTACACGCTTTGCCTCCCCCTCACCGCGTCATTGCGACCGCGCGCGCAGCGTGGCGGGAAGCAATCCAGAGGACAAGCAAAGCAGCGCGGGTGGGTGCCTAACAAAGCATGGATTGCCGCGCCGTCTGCGGCGGCTCGCAATGACGCAGGGTGGGGTATGTTTAAGGTGTGACGAGTTCTTTTTTCTAGGGACCGGTTTGCCGACTTCACGCATTTCAAAAAGCCACCGACCAACAGGCCTGAGGATTTTTAAGTGAAGCCACCGGCCAACAGGCCTGAGGATTTTTAAGTGAAGCCACCGGCCAACAGGCCTCAGGCTTGGCCACTTAAGCCCTGGGCAAGCGATGGTTTGCAAACATATCCCGCAATGCGGTTTTCTGGATTTTGCCGGTCGCGGTATGCGGAATTTCGTCGATAAACACGACATCGTCGGGCATCCACCATTTGGCAATTTTGCCCTCGAAAAAATGCAAAATTTCATCGCGTTCCAGCACAGCGTCTTTTTTGCGCACGATGATCAGCAAAGGGCGCTCGTCCCATTTGGGATGGGCGACACCGATGACAGCCGCTTCCGCCACGCAAGGATGCGCAATGGCCAGATTTTCCAGCTTAATCGAGGAGATCCATTCGCCGCCCGATTTGATGACATCTTTCGAGCGGTCGGTGATATGCATATAGCCATGTGGGTCGATGGTCGCGACATCGCCGGTGTCAAAAAAGCCTGCATCATCAAGCATGTTTTCATTCTCATAGCCGTAATAATGACGGGCCACGGCGGGGCCGCGGACTTTCAGCCGACCAAATGTTTTGCCGTCATGGGGCAGGGGCGTGCCTTTGTCATCGGTGATTTTCATCTCGACTGTAAAGGCCGGAAACCCTTGCTTCATTTTCAGGCTGTAGAGCGCGTCATCGTCAAGCCCTGCAAGATCGGGCTTGATGGAGCAGAAAGAACCCAAGGGACTCATTTCCGTCATGCCCCATGCATGGGCCACGGTGACGCCGTAATGTTTTTCGAAGGCTTCGGTCATGGCGCGCGGACAGGCCGAACCGCCGATGGCCACCCGTTTCAGCGTGGTCAGTTTTCCCTGTGTGCGGTTGAGATGGTCAAGCAAAGCCAGCCACACCGTGGGCACCGCAGCCGTCATGGTGACGCGTTCGTTTTCCAGCAATTCATGCAAAGAGGGGCCATCGAGTTTCGCGCCCGGCATCACCAGTCGCGCGCCGACCATGGGTGCGGAGAAGCCCAAAGACCAGCTATTGGCGTGAAACAGCGGCACAACTGGCATGACACTGTCATGCGATGAAATATTGAAGAAATCGGGCGCCACATGCGCCATGGCATGCAAAACATTCGAGCGGTGCGAATATAAAACGCCTTTTGGATTGCCTGTTGTGCCGGATGTGTAGCAAAGGCCGGCTGCGGTATTTTCATCAAACACCGCCCAGACAAAATCGCTATCGGATTGCGCGATATAATCCTCATAGGCAATCGCATTTTTAAGCGTGGTTTGCGGCATATGCGCGGCATCTGTGAGGATAACAAAACGCTCGATGGTGGTCAGCTTCGGCGCAATGCGTTCGACCAAGGGCACAAAGGTGAGATCAAGAAACAGCAAGCGGTCTTCGGCATGGTTGATGATGTAAATGATCTGGTCATCAAACAGGCGTGGATTGACGGTGTGATAAATCGCGCCAAGGCCAGTAATGCCATACCAGAGTTCAAGATGACGATGGGTGTTCCAGGCAAGGGTTGCGATGCGGTCGCCGTTTTTGATGCCGGATACGGTCAGGGATTTAGCGAGTTGCAGCGCGCGGCCTCGCATGGTCTGGTAGGTTTCGCGATGGATGGTGCCTTCGACCAGTCGACTGACAATTTCCTGATTGCCGAATTGACTGGCCGCGTGATCGATCACCTTGCTGATCAGTAATGGCCAGTTCTGCATGAGCCCGAGCATGATCGCATCCTTCCCGCTGACAATTTTTATGGAGCGGGTTCACCCGCCTCCTCCTACAATTGCATATGTTGTGGCTCTGCAAAATAGGCGAAACTTTGTTTGGAAAGAACCGAAAACTCTTTTTTCAGGGTCAAAATATCGCGAGATAGGCGTCTTAAGCAGCGTTTTTGTGTCTATCCCAGCCTATCTTGGTCTGGTTCAAGCCTGTTGAGAAGCGGGAAAGTGGTCGGAGCGATAGGATTTGAACCTACGACCCCCTCGTCCCGAACGAGGTGCGCTACCAGACTGCGCTACGCTCCGCCAGTGATGGATGGCCGTCCTTATACCCATGGCAGGGGGGTGGAGCAAGCCTCTTTCCCGAGGCGGGGCGGGGGTTTTAAGCCCTCAATCGGGTCAAAAGGCAGAAAAAACCGGATAAAAAAGGATAATTGGGCGTTTTTTTGGGATAATTCCGATCTTTTCCAAAATTGTGATGGAAGCTGTTGCATGAAGCGCCCGCTGCGATTATGGTCCGCCCACTTCCGCACTGTTGGGGCGTAGCCAAGCGGTAAGGCAGCGGATTTTGATTCCGCCATGCGGAGGTTCGAATCCTCCCGCCCCAGCCACAGCCTTTTCACTCCCAGATCTTTGTTTCTGCACGCTGTTCTCGTCTGTGAGACGGGAGCTGCGATGCGTGTGCGTGATGCAAGCCCTAGAAATATCTCTTTAGAGAATAGATTTGAGAGGCGCATGATTGAGATTAGTGTTGCGGGAAAAATATTTAGCTCGATGATTCAGGTTGTGGTGGTGTGATGATTTGCAAAAGAGCATTCTTCATTTGATTGATGATAGAGTCACATCACTTCCGTCTTCATTTTATACTAGCTTCTCACACGATTGATTTTTTTATTTGAAAATTGCCTCATGTGTCGTAATCCTGCTTGACGCCTATTAAGCCTTAATTTAAAGACACTCTTGCAATTGTCTTGTAATTTTTTTTCAATTCATTTTATTCACTAGTAAAAGACAATTTGTTTTCAGTGTTATTATAAAATTATTTTTGAGTTGTGTTGCGTCCGCATGCACGCCTTTATTTTTGAAAATCCCCCAAAGTCCATCAAAGAATAAAATCGCTACGATGCCTGAAGCTATCTTGGCAAAGATATTTTCAGCATATTTAACGGTTTTTGCCCTCACTGATCCGTGGGGGAGTGCTTGGGCTTTGCAAAAAGCCGGAGCCAACTCATTATGTCTTTTTATGTCTGTGATCGCTTCCCGTCATGCCGTTTTTTCTTTTGCAAATTCATTCTGTTGGCAGTGATTTTTTTATCTATGAATAGCGCGCGCGCCGGAACTGTTACAGCTGCGAACCGTTATTATGTCGGCGATAATATTACCATCAATCTGAATACACAGAATGATAGTTCTTTATTTTATCTAATAATTTCAGCATCAGGAAATTGGAGTATTGACGGCGCTGGCAAGCTGACGGGTTCTAGCAATCCAGCAGGCTCGTACACTATAAGTTACAACGTTTTTTCTTTTTTTACTAATGGCGCAAAACGTATCGGAACTTACAATGTCAATTTAGTAATTGCAGATCCATTGACGGCCACTCTCTTAAATCCGTCAATCAATTTAAAACAAAACCAGTCAGCTGCAATAGATATTGTTGATGTGAGTGGTGGGTTTACACCCAATACATATAGCATGGACCCGTCTACGCCCTTGCCGCAAGGGCTTTCACTGACAGGCACGGGCAGCAAAATCAGCATCACAGGAACGCCCAGCGCTCTGACACCGAATAAAACATACAAGCTCATCGTCAAAGATAGTTATCAGGCAATTTCAACGATCCCATTCGATTTGCAGGTTACCCCTGTTTTGATAAGCCAGACAATTGCAGTGGCAGCCAATGTTAATCCAACGCCATTTAATACCAGTGTCACTTTGTCATCAATGGGTACAAGTGGCATCGGCAGCGTGAGCTACGCGATTGTATCCGATCCGGATAATGCGTGCTCCATAAGCGCTTCAACCCTAACAGCCTCCAAAGCGGCCTCTTGTTCTGTGACAGCCACTATTATGGCTGATTCAACCTATGATACCGCTACGTCTACGCCCCTTAGAGTTACCTTCACAAGCAGCGATCAGGTGATCACCTATTCTGGTCCGACGGCAGGTGTTGTGGGGCAAACGGGGACATTGTCTGCAACAGCCAATTCACAACTTTCTGGGTTTACCTATACAAGTACGACACCGTTGATCTGTTCTGTTGACCAAGTGACGAAGATCAGTTTTCTGGCTTCGGGTGTTTGCGCCATCAAGATCGATTTAGCAGGGAATGCGAATTGGAAAGCGGCCAGCCTGACTGTCAATATTACTTCAGGTAAAGCGCCAACAACGGTAACACTGAGCGTATCAAATGCAGCGCCTGTTTTGGGGACGAAAGTGACATTGAGCGCGGTTGTGGTGCCGAGTGTTGCCACAGGGTCAGTGACGTTCAAAGATGGCTCCACGACCTTTGGGGCCGTCTCCATCAATAACGGTGTGGCTAGTCTGGCAACAAATGCTTTACCGTTGGGGGCCTCGTCGCTGGTTGCAACCTATTCTGGTGACGTCAACTATAATGCGTCAACCAGTAATGTGGTGGCGGTAACGGCGAATAGGTCCAACCCAGTGACCAACATTAAAGTGAAATCGCTTCTTTCGAGCCAGACATCCACCATTCAACGTGTCCTCTCGCTCCAGACCAGCGTGGTCCAGCGCCGTCTTGAATTGCTGCATGAGCCGGTGTCTGCTTTTACGAATGGGATTACTTTTGTTGAGCCAAGAAATGGATCCGCGCTGGCCTATGCGCCATTGGAAAAAACGTCTCTGGCCAGCAATGATCGATATGGCGCTCTTGCTGCGATTGATCGTCAAATAAAGCCTCGTGATGTGAATGAGAGCCGTTCTGTTTCGCCTTCCTTACCAGCAACGGACTATGCGGTTTGGACTTCGGGCCAGATTACGGTGGGAGAGAATAAGATCGACGGCCTCACCGAAAAATTGAAATCAACAACGCAATCCATTGGATTGGGGTTGGATCGCCAAATTCAAAGCAATTGGAAAGTGGGTGTTGCCGTGGGTGTATTTACCTCGCGCGATACGCTCGACCAAGAGAGCACAAAAAACCGTTCAATGTCTTGGACGGGATCTCTTTATCAGTCATGGAATGTTTTCGATAAATTCTATCTCGATGGTATGATTGGCTATGGTGATATAAGAATGAAATCGAAACGCTTTGATAGCAATGCAGGCGATAACTTGTTTGGGGAGCGCACAGGAAATACTTTATCAGGCTCTCTGACAGCTGCGTGGGACGAGCGGTTTGGAGCGTTTCGCGTATCCCCCTATGCGACCTATGATTGGAGCAAGACGTGGCTTGCCGCCTCTAGTGAAACGGGGCCGGATCTGTTTGCTCTGACTTTTGATCAAGCATCCTATGCCTCAAACGCCATCGTATTAGGTGTGCATGGGCAATATGATTTTGTGATCGATCAAGGGATCATATCGCCGACGCTTCGGTTGGAAATGCGTCATACATTGGATGGCGTCTCAACGCAGACACTTTCATACACCGCTGATCCGCAGACAACCTATCTCCTGACAGCGTCACCCAAGGCTCGCCAATCTTATACAGCCGGTCTTGGGTTGAAGGCGTCTGGTGCGGGGTCTGTGACAGGTCAGCTGGAATATTTGATGACGACTGCCACGGGTGCTGCCTATGTTGGGCAAGGTCTGCGGGGGACGCTCCGCGTTGGTTTCTAAGCATTTAAAGGGGGCGGCGATTCGTGTGCGTTATGAGCCCGTGATGTCTCCGCAACTGATGATTTTGGACAGTCAAAATTTTTATATTTTTTTGTGGGCTCTTTTTTGAGAGAGGCAATTTCTCACAAAGGGACGTGTGACGAGCGTTTGAAGGAGGTAAAAAAATAACATTATATTTCAATGGATTACATTAAATTTTGCTCGATCTGTCCATCTCGATTGCGAACGCTTAGGGGGCGATACATTAAAACAAGTAACTTAAACAAGTAATTTTCAACACGACAAAAGTCTGGACAATACAACCTCAAGACGCATGTCTGAATTCTGAGTGATGACGTCACGATCGAGATCAGAGTGGGAGTTCTGAGATCGATGAAGAGAGCAGACAGATGTGTTGAGATTTGATTTTTTTGTCGATGCCTCTGGGGGGTTGTACTATGATCGTTAGCGGTTCTGTGAAATTTTTTAATGACGAACGCGGTTACGGATTTATGCTGCCTGATCAACCGCTGGGCGATACGTTTTTTCATATCGCAGCTTTACGCAAAATGGGCATACCGCATGTGTTGCCCGGTCAGCGCGCCGTCTTTGAGGTGTCTATTGCACCCGGTCGTGGTCTGCGTGTTGAACGCTTCTTCCTCGTTCATTCCGGATCGCCAGAACAATGCGCGCTCGAAATCGAGTTGATGAAGAGCCTGACGCTTGCGCGTGCGGATACAGAGACGGCACCCATGGCAAGCTCTTTGGAATGCGAGCCAAACATGGGGTCTGATGCGGCCTTGGTTGCCGCTTGATGTGACGGTCTTTTCGGCCCCTGTTTGATGGTTCACTCTTTTCGATGAAGCATCGGATAAGCCTGCCGGAGGGAGCACCGGTCCCCGTTTTCTAGATCGGTGTTTGGTTGATTTGCTGCATCACGAAATGATTGCCGGGCGTTAGCCATTCTTTTTCAAATCTGGACTTTTTAACTTTCTTTTTTTTCCAATAAAACGCCGCCCCTGATGAAACAGGGGCGGCTCTTTCGTGTTTTGGTCTGAGGTTTATTTTAAAAGCGGTTTATTTTAAAAGGCCTGCAGCCCGGGCCCATTTATATTTGGCACCGAGAACCTCGACCGGTGTTTCGGTTGTATAGGGATAGGCCACCACACCATGGTCATAGAGATAGGCACAGGCCTCCTCCACCTGCACATCGCCGACAAGCGAGGCCACGACCGGTTTGTTGATGCCCTTCGCTCTGAATTCTTCCACCACCTCCGCGACCAGATGCGCAAAGACCATGGGCGGTGTGACAATCGTATGCCAATAGCCAAGAATCAGGGAATGGATCCGGTCATCTTCGAGACCGAGCCGGATGGTGTTTTGATAGGTTTTGGGAGGCTCACCACCCGTAATATCAACCGGATTGCCAGCCGCACCAAACGGCGGAATGAATTTGCGGAAGGCGGCATCGAGATCATCCGGCATTTTCATCAGCGTCAGCCCGTTATCAAAGCAGGCATCGGACAATAAAACGCCCGATCCGCCCGCACCCGTGATGATGACGACATTTTCGCCTTTCGGTGTCGGGAGCACCTGCACGCCGCGCGCATATTCAAGCATGGAGCGCAGGCTGGGGGCGCGGATCACACCCGATGCTTTCAAGATGTCGTCGTAGATTTTGTCATTGCCAGCCAGCGCGCCAGTATGGGAGGCCGCTGCTTTGGCACCATAGGCCGTCCGGCCTGCTTTGAGCATGATGACCGGTTTTTTCTGGGAGACGCGCTTGGCGACCTCTGCAAAGGAGCGACCGTCTTTGAGATCCTCGCAATGCATCGCGATCACATGGGTATTGTCGTCTTGTTCAAAGAAGGTGAGCAAATCATCTTCATCTAGATCTGATTTATTGCCAAGCCCTACAATGGCCGAAACGCCCATCTTGGTTGAACGGGCAAAGCCGATGATCGACATGCCGACCCCGCCCGATTGTGAAGACAAGGCCGCATGGCCTTTGACATCAAAAGCGGTGCAGAAGGTCGCGCAGAGATTTTCCGGCGTGTAATAAAAGCCGTAAATATTCGGGCCCATGATGCGCACATTATATTTGCGCGCCATCGCCAATAATTCGTCTTGCAAGGGTTGGTTGTCGGTTTCGGCAAAGCCTGAGGGTATCATCACGGCACCCGGCACCTGTTTTTTGCCCACATCTTCCATGGCCGCGACGCAGAGATGCGCAGGCACGGCAAAGACGGCGACATCGACAATGCCGGGATAGTCGTTGATGGAGGGATAGGCTTTGATGCCTTCGATTTCACTGGCTTTGGGGTGAACAGGAACAATGGTGCCTTTATAGCCGCCATTGATCAGGTTTTTCATAACCGAATTGCCAATCTTTCCCGCTTCATTGGAGGCACCAATGACGGCCACCGCTTTTGGTTTGAAAATACGGTTGGTCGCGCGGATGATTTCGGCCTGATCAGGCCGATAGCGTTCTTGATGATGTTCAAAATCACAAACGATGCGGGCATCGACGGCCGTGGCGCCTTTGGAAGTTGCAAAAACAGGGTTGAGATCAAGCTCGGAAATTTCAGGAAAGGCTTTGAGCAAGGCAGAGACATTGACGAGTATTTTAGCAAGCGCATGCCGGTCAACAGCCGCAGCGCCGCGCACGCCATCCAGCATCTCCTGTGCTTTGATGGATCCGAGCATTTCCATCGCCTCGGTTTCATTGACGGGCGCCAGACGGAAGGTCAAATCTTTGAGAACCTCGACAAACACACCCCCCAAGCCAAAGGCAACCAATTTGCCAAAGGAGGGGTCTGTGATGGAGCCGATCAAGGTTTCAACCGCGCCCGAAGGCAGCATTTGCTGGATTTGCACGCCGTCAATTTTGGCATCGGCTTTATAGCGTTTGGCATTGGCGATGATGGTGTCATAGGCCGTCTTTGCTTCATCCGCTGACTTCACGCCAACGATCACACCGCCCGCATCGGTTTTATGCAGGATGTCCGCCGATACAATTTTCATCACAACCGGAAAGCCGATAGAGGCCGCGTTTTTAGCTGCAGCCTCTGCCGAGGTGGCCATATCTTCTTTGGGAAGAGGAATATGAAACGCATCGCACACCAGCTTTGCTTCCGGTGCCGTCAGGGCCGTGCGGCCAGACGCTTTTACGCCGTCAATAACTTTACGAACAGTTGCTGTGTCATGGGCCATGGCCGGTTCTCCTCCACGTGTTTCATGTTTTATTGGGACAACATAATGGGGAGGAAAAACAGTCCCACGCATTATGTCGGTACAAAAGACTGCTTACACATTAATACTGGCATTTGGCATGCCAACAAAGGTCACTGTCAAGTTGCATTTAAAGCCTGTGCCGGAAAAACTTTTTTGCATTGCAGCGGATCCTTTGATTTTGTTTGCTTTTTCATCTGGCAAGAGAGGTTTTTGGCGGGCTGGCGGCGCGATGGTTTGAAAGCGTGTTCTTGCAATCCGTGCCCAATCTGGCTACCGCTTTTTCTTGTCTGTCAATGGAACCATCCATGGGACGATAGTTTGTTGCGATGATCATCAGGAACCAAAGATCATGACTTATGATACGGCCTTGGCACTGAGCATTTTGCAGCTGATCTGGATCAATATTTTATTGTCGGGTGACAATGCTTTGGTCATTGCCCTCGCATGCCGCGATTTGCCTGTCCATCAGAAAAAAATGGGTATGATTTTAGGCGCAGGCGTGGCGGTCGGTTTGCGTATTCTTTTTACCTTTTTGCTGACGCATCTTTTGGACACACCCTATCTTCGCATCTGCGGCGGGTTGCTGTTGTTCTGGATTGCCATCAAGCTTTTGATTGACGATGCGGATGCGCATACCGGAAATATCAAAACCTCAGATCGTATTTTCAATGCCGTTCGAGCAATTGCTGTGGCCGATGTTGTCATGAGCCTCGACAATGTGTTGGCCATTGCCGCCATTGCCAAGGACAATGTTGTTTTGTTGATCGCGGGCCTTGTGATTTCCATGCCTTTGATCATTGCAGGTTCCAATGTTGTGATGTTTATCCTGAACCGTTTTCCCATCCTTGTCTGGGTGGGGTCGGCGCTTCTGGGCTGGGTGGCTGGTGATATGATTTTGGCCGATCCGGCATGGAGCGACTATGTTGATCAAAGCTTGTTGCACAGCCTGCAAAAGCCGGTGGGTGTTTTAGGCGTTCTGTTCGTTTTGGGTTTCAGCTACATCCACCGCCATCTTCAAAAAAGCGCCCCCACAACAGGCGCCATGTGACGGGGGGGGGAGCGGTTGACGCATGAAAAAAGGCCGTTTTCACGGCCTTTTTTGTTGGCTTGGATGGTGGGGTCTCTATTCATAATCCGTTTGCGGCAATCACCCGTGCGCGCCAAGGCTTGAGCACCACAAGTGCCAGAACGGATGCCAGAATATTGGCGCCTGCCGCAATCAGAAAAACCGTGTCCCAGCTTCCTGTTGCTTCTTGGATCAGACTGCCGAAAGGAACCAGCAAAGCGGCTGTGCCTTTGGCCGTATAGAGCAGTCCGGCATTGGTTGCGGCATATTGCGAGCCGAATGTGTCGGTGCATGTGGAGGGAAACAGCGAATAAATTTCGCCCCAAGCAAAAAACACAAATCCTGACAGTAAGACAAACAGTAAGGGATCAGAGCCATAGAGATAAAGCAGATAAATGCCGATGCCTTCCAAAGCAAAGGCAATGAACATGGTTTGCTCGCGTCCGATTTTATCCGAGACCCAACCAAAGAAGGGGCGCGTCAATCCATTCAGGATGCGGTCAATGGTGGCGGCCCATGTAATGGCTGTCATGGTCCAGACGATCGTCACAGGCTGATCCGCAATCTTCAAATTGGCGGCGATGGGTTTGAGATTGGCTGTGACCATCAAACCGCCAGCACCGACAATGACGAACATGAAATACATCAGAAGAAAAACCGGTTCGCCACGCTTATAAATAATGGTTCCGCCGACTATAAAAATAAGCGCGGCCAAGACCAGCTGGAAGTAAAATAATTGCCCTTGCATGGACATCAGAAGGCCTATGCAACCGATCCCGATGGAGGCTGCGATCCACCATTGAACAGGGCCGATGATTTCACTGGGCTTATATTGGCGACGGCTTTGGACCACACGCAAATTGACATTTGTTTTGGGAACTTGCCCCGATTTGGGGGCCATGAGAAAGAAGGCGAGAACACAGATGATGAGCCCTTGCCCGACGCCAAAATTGAAAAAGGTTTGTTGGAAGCCTTGATCCTTGATCATGTTTTGGATGGGAACAACAGTCAGAGCCGATCCGGCCCCGAAGCCTGCGGCTGTGATGCCCGCAGCCAGTCCGCGTTTGTCGGGAAACCATTTCAAGGCATTGCCAACACAGGTGCCATAGACACCGCCCGCCCCGATACCGCAAATAATCATGGCCGCGTAATACCCATCAAAGCCGCCGAGTGTGGTGGCGCGTGAGGTCATCCACCAGCCGATACCGCATAAAACACCACCGATCAGGATCACAAGGCGCGGCCCAAACCGATCCACAAACCAGCCTTCAATCGGGACAAGCCATGTCTCGAACAAAACAAAGAGAGTGAAGGCCACCTGAATATCGGATGGCTTCCAGCCAAATTGCTTTTGGATATCGGGCACAAAAAATGTCCAGCCATATTGATAATTGGCAATCATGACCATGCAGACAACGCCGATGGCCAGCTGGAACCAACGATAGGTATCGCTCACACGGACGCCTTCGCCTTCTTCGTGATGAAGCATTGTGTGTTTCCCCCCTGATAATGTCCGAACGTTTGATAGGCGTATGCGTATGCTTTTACGTATTGGATACTGAAGGTACTGAGAAAACGCGATACTCTTTTCGTCTGGTCAGGATCACTGGTCCTGACATGCAACAGGCGCAATGGATCATACCTGCCTTAATGATCTTGGTATCCCATACACCAGTTTGCAAGTGTCTTTTTCATTGCGCTGCGATAGGAGGGCATCCTTGGGCCGGACGGTTTGAGTGTGATCAAAACGGCGTTTTGATCAAAAAAAGGTCGGGCATTAAGCCCGACCTTTTCTGAAACATTGAGAGAAAAAAAGAATTTTTAATGCGGCCTCGCGCGGAAATCCGCGATCAAAGACCAAAAGGCTCGATGTCATCTTGGCGCGAATAAGCGGCGATCAAGATCAGTCCTGCGGCTTCGATAAAGGCAGAGCACAGGCTGAGCAAAGAGAGACGTTGGGCAGGCATATGAATAGTCGAAGACATGGCGGTCACTCCATCAGTCAAAGGGCAAGTCCTTGAACACAGGGCTTTGTTCGACAAGCGCCTCAGAGGGGGCAAAGGGGTTGAAAAGAAATGCTGGAACATATCTTGGCATACCAGATGCCACATACCAACAAAAATATTGCGGTGCAGCTATTCAATTTTTGCATTGCAATGAAAAAAGAGGGGGATGCAAAGGGGTATTTGACGGATTTAATTTATGAAAAAACCAATTTTATCAATTGTTTAATGTTATATCCCCATGAATGCTCCTTCATTGACATCTGGCATTTGGTATGCCAGTTTTTCCACTATTAAACAGCCGTCATATACCGTTTCACTTCTGCGCTTGTTTCTTTTTATGCGGAGAAGGCAGTCTTAAACCGGTTTGATCTTGGCGTGGTCTGTCGTTGATAACTGCTTTTTTATGCAAGACCCCAACCCCGCGGGGTTCAGTTCGTTCCTAAGCTTGGGTACAAATGTCTTTAGAAAGCCATATGGAGGAATAGCTCATGAGTGATGCTTCGGTTGCCCATTCCGGCGAAGACCGTGAACTGACAGACGGATTTCACCTTGTCATCGATGCCTTGAAGCTCAATGGCGTGAAAACCATTTACAATGTGCCGGGTATTCCCATCACCGATCTGGGGCGTATGGCGCAGGCCGCCGGGATTCGGGTGATCTCTTTCCGGCATGAGCAACATGCAGGCAATGCGGCGGCGATTGCGGGTTATCTCACCAAGCAACCCGGCATTTGTCTCACCGTCTCGGCCCCCGGATTTTTGAATGGTTTGACGGCGCTCGCCAATGCAACCACCAATTGCTTTCCCATGATCTTGATTTCCGGCTCGTCGGAGCGCGAAATTGTTGACTTGCAGCAAGGCGACTATGAGGAGATGGATCAGCTGGCGATTGCCAAGCCTTTGTGCAAAGCCGCCTTCCGCATTCTGCACGCGGCTGATATCGGGATCGGCATTGCCCGTGCCATCCGGGCTGCGGTGTCCGGTCGTCCGGGGGGTGTCTATCTTGATTTGCCGGCCAAGCTTTTCTCGCAGGTTATGGATGCGGAGCAAGGGGCCAAATCACTGGTGAAGGTGATTGATGCCGCACCTGCGCAAATCCCAGCTGCAGCCTCGATCAAGCGTGCGCTCGATGTATTGAAATCAGCCCAACGCCCGCTTGTCATTTTGGGCAAAGGGGCTGCTTATGCGCAAGTGGATGCCTCCATTCGTGAATTCATCGAAACCAGCGGTGTGCCTTTCCTGCAGATGAGCATGGCCAAGGGTTTGCTGCCCGATACGCATCCGCAATCAGCGGGTGCTGCGCGTTCAACGGTCTTGAAAGAATCCGATGTGGTGATGCTGATCGGGGCGCGTCTGAATTGGCTCCTGTCGCATGGCAAGGGCAAGACATGGGGTGACGCGCCGAAGAAATTTATCCAGATCGATATCGAGCCCAAAGAAATGGACTCCAATGTCGAAATCGTCGCCCCTGTGGTCGGCGATATCGGCTCTTGCGTGACAGCATTTTTGCAGGGCATGGGGACCAATTGGCCAAAACCGCCAGCCGCTTGGATGGACATGGTCGCGGCCAAACGCGATGAGAACATCGCCAAGATGGCACCGCGTCTGATGAACAACAAATCACCTATGGATTTCCATGGCGCCTTGGGCGTTCTGCGCAGCGTCATCAAAGACCATCCCGATATGATCCTTGTGAATGAGGGCGCCAATACGCTCGATCTGGCCCGTGGTGTGATTGATATGTATCAGCCACGCAAACGCCTTGATGTCGGCACATGGGGCGTGATGGGGATCGGTATGGGCTTTTCCATTGCAGCTGCCATTGAAACGGGTAAACCCGTTTTGGCGGTGGAAGGGGATAGTGCCTTTGGTTTCTCCGGCATGGAGGTTGAAACCATCTGCCGCTACAATCTTCCTATATGCATTGTTGTTTTCAACAATAACGGGATTTATCGCGGCACGGATGTCAACACCAATGGCACGGATCCCGCGACAACCGTCTTTGTCAAAGACTCGCGCTATGATTTGATGATGCAGGCTTTTGGTGGTGTCGGCGTGACAGCGACCAGCCCCTCTGAATTATTGACGGCGGTGAAGGCTGCGATTGAGAGCGGTCAACCCACTCTGATCAATGCGGTCATCGATCCGTCATCGGGCACGGAAAGTGGCCGCATCGGTAATTTGAATCCGCAAAGTGTTGTCAAAAAGAAATAAGGGAAAACTCCGATGAGCAAAGCACTCGAAGGCGTTAAAATTCTGGACTTCACGCATGTGCAATCGGGTCCGACCTGCACACAATTATTGGCATGGTTCGGGGCGGATGTGATCAAGGTCGAGCGTCCCGGCACGGGCGATATCACGCGTGGGCAATTGCAAGACATCCCGAATGTCGACAGTCTTTATTTCACCATGCTCAATCACAACAAGCGCTCGATTACGCTCGATACCAAAAACCAGAAAGGCAAAGAGGTTCTCGAGCATCTGATCAAAACCTGTGATGTGCTGGTCGAAAATTTCGCACCCGGTGTGCTTGACCGGATGGGCTTTCCTTGGGAGGTCATTCACGCGATGAATCCGCGGATGATTGTGGCCTCCATCAAGGGCTTTGGCCCCGGTCCCTATGAAGACTGCAAGGTCTATGAAAACGTGGCGCAATGCACAGGCGGCGCGGCTTCCACCACCGGTTTCCGCGACGGCTTGCCCTTGGTGACAGGCGCTCAAATCGGTGATTCCGGTACAGGTCTGCATCTGGCTCTGGGGATTGTCACAGCCCTTTATCAGCGCACCCATTCCGGCAAGGGGCAGATGGTGACCTGCGCCATGCAAGACGGCGTGTTGAATCTCTGCCGCGTCAAATTGCGCGATCAGCAACGCCTCGATCACGGCCCGTTGAAAGAATATAGCCAATATGGGGAAGGGATTGCTTTTGGCGATGCCACCCCGCGCGCCGGCAATGATTCCGGTGGCGGCCAGCCGGGCCGCATCTTGAAATGCAAGGGCTGGGAGACAGATCCCAATGCCTATATTTATTTCATTACCCAAGCGCCTGTCTGGGAAAAAATTTGTGATGTCATCGGCGAGCCTGACTGGAAGACCCATGCCGATTACGCAAAGCCCGCTGCCCGCCTGTCACGCTTGAACGAGATTTTCACCCGCATCGAACAATGGACCATGACCAAAACCAAGTTCGAGGCCATGGATATTCTCAATCAATATGACATTCCTTGCGGTCCGATCCTCTCCATGAAAGAGATTGCCGAGGACAAGTCCTTGCGGGCAACCGGCACACTGGTTGAGGTCGATCATCCCGAACGCGGTAAATATCTCTCTGTCGGCAATCCCATCAAATTGTCCGATAGCCCCGCCAATGTCGTGCGTTCGCCTTTGCTGGGCGAACATACGGATGAGATTTTGCGGGATGTCTTGAAACTGCCTGCCACGCAAATCGAGGCGATCAAGGCATCCGGCGCGACAGGCTGAGCCACATCCAGCCGTCGATCATCAAGCGGCCCTGCTCAGCGAGCGGGGCCGTTTTTGTATCTTCGTAATTTTCGTGTCATCATCCCGCTTTAAAGGCTGGTCTGTGCAGGCTTTGTATTGCCAATCCTTGCCAAAGGGGGTTGGATAGAATGCATAACCAACCAAATAGTTTGAACACTCAGCGCATATCAGGAGATCAGGATGAGACGCGAACGTCGTGCACGGATTGTTGCTACATTGGGGCCGGCCAGTTCTTCCCCTGAGATGATCCGCAAATTATTTGATGCCGGCGTTGATGTGTTCCGCCTCAATTTCAGCCATGGCAGCCACGAAGATCACCGCGAGCGCTATGAGGTGATCCGCAGCGTCGAAAAAGAGGTGAACCACCCCATTGCCATTTTGCAGGATTTGCAGGGGCCCAAAATCAGATTGGGCATGGTCAATGGCGGGCGGATGATGCTGGAAAAGGGCGAAATCGTCCGTTTCGTGCTCGCCAAAGAGACGTCAGAGGCGCATACCCTCCCGCTTCCGCACAAGGAAATCTTCGATGCCGTCATGCCCAAACATCATCTGTTGATTGATGACGGCAAAGTGCGCTTGCAAGTGGAACGCTTGACCGACACAGCGATTGAAGCGCGGGTGATCAATGGTGGCCCTGTTACAGACCGCAAAGGGGTCAATCTGCCCGATACGGTTCTCGATCTCTCGCCCATCACCGAAAAGGATCGGGAAGATCTGGCTTTTGGTCTGGAGCTCGGGGTGGATTGGGTCGCCTTTTCCTTTGTGCAACGTCCCGCTGATTTGATCGAGGCGCATGGATTGGTGGGCGGCCGCGCCGGAGTTCTCGCCAAGATCGAAAAGCCCTCGGCTCTGGCCTCGATGGATGAGCTGGTGCGTCTTGCGGATGCGATCATGGTGGCGCGTGGCGATCTGGGGGTTGAAATTCCGCCAGAGGATGTGCCCGGCGCGCAAAAGGATTTGGTCCGCGCCTGCCGTATGGCGGGCAAGCCGGTGATCATCGCCACCCAGATGCTGGAATCGATGATTTCATCCCCGACCCCGACCCGTGCCGAAGCCTCCGATGTGGCCACGGCAATTTATGACGGGGCGGATGCGGTGATGCTGTCCGCAGAGTCCGCCTCCGGCCAATATCCGCTGGAAGCCGTGGAAATCATGGATCACATCATCATGCATACCGAGCGGCACCATTCCTATCCGCCGCTCATTCATGCGCTGCATCCGCCGGTCGAACCCCATCCGCAACATTTGATTGCCGCCGCTGCCGCCGATGTCGCCACTTCGATCGGGGCTGCGGGCGTGGTCGCTTTTACCCAGAGCGGCACATCCGCAATCCGGATTGCGCGTCAACGGCCCAGCGTTCCCATTCTGACCATTACACCGAGCCTTGCCACGGCACGGCGTTTGGCCTTGCTGTGGGGGACGCAGGAGGTGCAATCCACGGGCGGCGGCTCTTATGATGAAATGGTCGCGCAGGCTATTTTCCACGCCCGTGAATGCGGTTTTGCCAAGCCCGGAGATACGATTGTGATTGTTTCCGGCATTCCCTTTGGCACGCAGGGATCAACCAATAATCTGCGCATTGCCACCGTTTAAGGGCAAGGAGGGTGTCACCCTCCTTGTTTTTATGGTGGAATTGGCCACTTGGCTTTTGGGATACCAGTTGTATTTGTTGGTTTTCCGGTTCAAAATCGAACCCTGAAACATAGAAAACCACTCTAAAATCAGGGTCGCTGAGGCCTGAGGTGAGGACGTTGCCATGGCCAAGGCCGCTCATTCTAAGGCCGCGAATGTGTTGAAGCCCAAAATGCGCTGGCCCGTGACAGACGGGCCTTCGCAAGATCTGGTGATTAAACGCATTGCGCCCGAAGTCTCCTTTAAAACCAAGGTCTATGGCATTTTAAAACAAGCCGTGATCGGCATGGATATTTATGGGACCGCGACCCAGTCATGGCTCGATGAGCGGCAGCTGTCTGAGAAGCTCGGTGTGAGCCGGACGCCGGTGCGCGAAGCCATTGCCATGCTCGAACAAGAGGGCTTTGTTCGCTCTGTGCCACGCAAAGGCATTATGGTTTTGAAAAAAACCAAACGCGAAGTGATCGGCATGATCGAGGCGTGGGCGGCGCTTGAAAGCATGGCGGCACGGCTCTTGGCCGCGCGCATTACGGAAAGCGAAATTGCGACCTTGCGCGGTATTTTCGTGAGCTTTACCGAAACCCGCACGCCGCAAGAAAATCTCAGTGAATATTCCGCTGCCAATATCACCTTTCATCAAACCCTGATCCGTTTGAGTGGTTCGCAAATTCTGGTCGATCTGACGGATAATCTCTTGTTGCATGTGCGCGGTATCCGCCAATTGACGATCGGGCGTGATGATCGGGCCTCCCGCTCGATCCGCGACCATCTGGCGATAATCGAAGCCTTGGAGCGCCATGATGCGGATCTGGCCGAGCGCTTGTCGCGCGAGCATACGCTGGCCCTAGCCGCCTATGTCGAAACGCATGGTGATTCTATTTTTGATTAAAGCCTGATTTCAGTCGGCTTTTTTCTGGGGCCGTAAGTGCTGATCGCCAAAGGCAATGAAGGGCGGGTTTTCCCATGTCGTTTCAGGCAGGCCATATAGAAATTCATCGCCATTGAGATGGGTCAGATTGCCGCCGCTCGCCAAAAGGATTGCGTGGCCTGCAGCTGTGTCCCATTCCATCGTGGGTCTGAAGCGCGGATAAAGATCGGCTTTGCCTTCGGCAATCCGGCAGAATTTCAGCGAGGATCCTGAAAAGCTGCAGTGTCCGACCGCATAGTCTTTCAGGAAGTCATCCAGCATATTCGAATGATGGGAGCGACTGGCCAAGACATCGATTGTGTCCGGCGCAGGGCGGCAATGGATGGGCACAGCCTGCGCGAGACAGTCCTCACTATTTCCTTGTGCGCAAGAGGCGGAAAGGCCGCCCCACCAGATCTCGCCCAAGGCCGGTGCATAAATGGCCCCCGCGACTGGCTGATGGTGGCGGATCAGAGCGATATTGACGCTGTATTCCCCGTTGCCGCGTAAAAACTCCTTGGTGCCGTCCAAAGGATCCACCAAAGCGAAACAGGGGCTTTGCGTGATCCTGTGTCCTGCGGCATGGCTCTCTTCGGCTGCAACCGGCAACCACGGCGCAAGACGGTTTAACTGTTCGAGAATGATGGCTTCGGCAGCCTCGTCGGCCTCTGTCACAGGCGAGCCGTCCGTTTTCGTCAGGGCCTTGGCCATGGTTTTTTCGACGCGCAAAATGGCATTGCCTGCTGCAATGGCAATGCGCGCAAAAGCCAGTGCCCATTGATCACGTTCGTGGTCGGGCACAGTCGGGTCAAGGGGACGCCAATCCGTTTGCATATTTTCTTATGAGCATGGTCCACTGGTTTCGGCAAGATCTGGTTTCAGGATTTATGGCAAGACTGGACAAATTTTGAGTGGTGTCTATCGTCGACAAGCGCGCCTGACCCCTTGTCTTGACGGAAACACCAATGATGCCCTCACCCCAAGCCCCCGAACTGTTGCCGATTGGGATTGTGACCATTTCTGATCGGGCCTTTGCCGGAACCTATGAAGACAAAGGCGGGCCGGGTATTGTGGCGGCCTTGCAGGATTTCTTGGCCGTGCCCTGGCGGCCTGAAATGCGGATCGTGCCCGATGAACAGGCCCAGATCGAAGCGGTTTTGAAAGAGCTTGCGGATCAGGCTGGCTGTTCACTGATCTTGACGACGGGCGGAACCGGCCCCGCGCCGCGCGATGTGACGCCTGAGGCGACCTTGGCGGTGGCGGATCGTGTGATGCCGGGTTTTGGTGAATTGATGCGCATGGCGAGTTTGAAAGACGTGCCGACGGCCATCTTGTCGCGACAGGAGGCGGTGTTGCGCGGGCAAAGCCTGATTATCAATCTTCCGGGAAAGCCCTCAGCCATCCGCACCTGTCTGGATGCGGTTTTTCCGGCCGTGCCTTATTGTCTGGATTTGATCGGCGGCTACAGGCTTGAAACCAATCCGGCAACCTGCGTGGCTTTTCGTCCCAAGTCCTGAAGTGTTTAAAAAAGGCCTGAAGTGTTTAAAATGCCTTGAAAGTGATGATGGTGTGGGTGTCGACGATATCGGGGATGGTTTGCACTTTTTCGCCGACAAAATGGCCGATATCGACGCTGTCATCGATATGGAATTTGGCCAGAATATCAAAATGACCGGCAATGGAATAAATTTCAGAAGCGATTTCAGCGTCTGCCAAGCGGCTTGCGACATCATAGGTCTTGCCGAGCTTGCATTTGATCTCAACAAAAAAAGTCTTCATCGCCTCTGCTCTCTGTCATCAATGATCAATAGGTCTGCGCTTGTCTTTATCAGCCTTGCGCTGATTTCGCCAGTGCGACGACCCGCTGCGTCATGGGGCTCTTTGGATCAGCCAGTGGCATGATGGCGGTGAAATGATTGTCGCTTTCCAACAAAGACCAGCTGGTTTGGGCCCCTTGGGCGCCCCAACGCTCGGCAATCAGGCGGCTTTGGCGGTGATATTCATCACTTTCCGTGCTGCCGACAACGGCATCCAATTCCACAGGCGCAGGCAGGGTCCATAGGGCGGGGGACAGGCAGCGGGCCTCCTCCGGCGAGAGTTTGAGATCGGCATTGAGGCTGGTTTTCAACATTACTTCCAAATCAAACAGGCCTGATATGGCATAGCCATGGCGCGCGATGTTGGCTGGCAAAGACGGATCATAGGCGTGCCAATCGGTGCCGAGCAGACAGGCTGTCAGATGGCCGCCGGCCGAATGGCCTGTCACGGCCATGGGCCGCTTGTAGCGATGATATAAAAAGACGATGGCTTGGCGCAGATCATCGACCAATTCCGACAGGCTGACATGCGGACACAGGCGATAGCTGGGCACGGCAACGGTCACCCCATGGGCATTCGGCCCCTTGGCCATATGGCTGAAGGGGCCGCGATCAAGGGCCCGCCAATAGCCGCCATGGATGAAAACCAACAAAGGACTTTCACCGCTCCCGTCCAGATCAGGCCCGAACAGATCAAGCTTCTGGCGGGGATCATCGCCATAAGCGACATCAAGCAAAGCGGTTCCATCCGCCATGCTTTGCGCGCGATAGGCGGTTGACTGTTCCGTCCAGTTGGCAATCAGGGCAGGGTGTTCGGGCACGCGTCCCCGATTGTCATATTCTTTTTCAAGATGGGGGTCGATCGACATAAGATCCATGCTCCGGTTTATTTCGCGCCCATGACAAGATCAGGCAGGCCGGTTGCAATATCGGGCACGACACACAACAGAAGCACCGCGCACAACATCAAAAATACGAAAGGCAGAGTTCCCCAGATCACTTCCGATAACGGAATATCAGGCGCAATATTTTTGATTACAAAAATATTGAGGCCGACGGGGGGATGGATCAACCCCATTTCCATCACAATGGTCATGACAATGCCAAACCACACGAGATCAAATCCCGCCGCTTTCAGGGGCGGCAGAATGATCGGGGCCGTCATCAAGATGATGGAGACTGGCGGCAGGAAAAAGCCGAGCACCACAACCATCAATAAAATGGCGGCCAACAACATCCAGCGCGATAGATTGAGCGCAACAATCGCTTGGGCTGTCGCTTGGGAAATATGCAGATAGCTCATCACATAGGAATAAAGCAGCGACATGCCGATGATCATCATCAGCATGGTCGACTCACGCAAGGTCGCTTGCAAAATGGGGTTGACCTCTTTGGGAGACCAAACGCCATAGACAATCGCAATCAAACCAAGCGCAAGAATGCCGCCCAGACCGGCTGTTTCGGACGGTGTGGCATAACCGCCATAAAGTGCGACCATGACGCCGGTTAGCAAGACGATGAAGGGAAGCACGCGCGGAAGCAGAGCGAATTTTTCAGCGCGTGTCATGGTGTCGCGCGCTAAAATCAGGGCTTCTTTTCCGGTCGTTTCATAAGCGCGTTCGGCTTCTTTATATTCGATGCGGAAACGATAGACGGCATAGAGGGCAAAGAGGGCGACCAATAACAGGCCCGGACCGATGCCTGCCAGAAACAGACGTCCCAGCGATTGTTCGGCGGCCACCGCATAAAGGATCATGGTGATCGAGGGTGGCAGCAAAATCCCCAATGTGCCCCCTGCGGCGATCACACCGGCTGCAAAGCGTCCCGAATAGCCGCGCTTGCGCATTTCGGGAATGCCAGCCGATCCGATGGCGGAACAGGTTGCGGGCGATGAACCGGCCATGGCGGCAAACAAAGCGCAGGCAAAGACATTGGCAATTCCCAAGCCGCCCGGAATTTTATGCATGAAGGCATGCATGGCGAGATAGAGATCTTGTCCTGCACGCGAGCGGCCGATGGCGGCACCTTTGAGAATGAAAAGCGGAATGGCCAATAAGGTAATGGATGACATTTCCTCATAGACATTCTGCGTCACGGTATCGAGGGCCGCATGCGGCATGAAGATGGCCATAAAGACAACAGCCACCGCCCCCAAACCGAAGGCGATTGGCATGCCGGAAAACATCACGGCCAGTGTTGCAACGCCATAAAGCAGACCAATGGTTCCAGTGCTCATGCGGCGTCCTCCGGATTCAAAAAGCCATCCAGAGCTTGTAACAAAATTTGCACGGTCAAAAGCGCCATCCCTGCGGCCATCAGACCATAGGGAATAATCAAGGGCGGCCCCCATGTGGAGGAGGAGTGCTGGTCATCAAGCCAGGCTTCATGAAACAGCGTAAAACTTTTCCATGTAAAAAAAGCACAAAAGGCAAAAGACAAGACATCCACCATCAACAGTCTGAAACGGTTAACGGACGGACTTAACAGACTGGCCAGCGCCTCGATGCCGATATGGCCCCGACGCGCTTGAATGGCTGAGGCTGATAAAAATGTCGCGCCCACTAACAGGAAAATAGCGGTTTCATCCTGCCAATCCGTTGGCACTTTCAACGCATAGCGGACCACAACGGAATAGGTCAGCACCAGACAGGCCAAAACCAGCGTGATACCGCCCATCAACATCATCACGTCATTCAGCCAGCCTGTCAGAGCAAGCAATTTGCCGATCAGATCGGTGCGGTTTCGGGTCTGTGCGGGACGAGAGGCTTGGAATTCCTGTGCACCATGACTCATGCAACGGCCTCGGCCAGTTTCAGGAATTCAGCGCAGCTTGCATTGCGGTTGGCAAAGTCTTTCCATGCGGTATCCCGCGCCAGATTGCGCCATTGCGAAAGGGTCTGGCTATCCAGGGACTGCACTTTTGCGCCGGCCTTGGCAAAGATCTTTTCGACTTCGACATCATCGCTTTTGGCCCCTTCGGTGCCAAAGCTTTCAAGCGAGGCGCCCACCGACATGATCAAGTCTTGCTGGTCTTTGGGCAGGCCGTCAAAAATGATTTTCGACATCAGCAAGGGTTCGAACATGAACCAGTAGAAACTGCCTTTGCCCGAGGTGAGGCCTTTGGACAATTCATCGAGATGGAACGAAATCAAAGAGGTCGATGACGTGCAAACCGCATCACAGGCCCCTGTTTGCATGGCGGCATAGCTTTCATTGGAGGGGATATTGAGGGTCGCGGCACCGGCTGCTTGGAAGACAATATCCATCTCGCGCGATCCGCCGCGAATTTTCAAGCCTTTGGCGTCGGCAGGCGCAAGAATGGGTGCGCCGCGACTGGCCAAGCCGCCGGACTGCCAGACCCATGAAATAATCATGACACCCTTGTCAGACAAAAACTGCGACAGTTTTTGGCCGATGGGTGCTTTTTTCCACGCCGCCCCTTGCTCATAAGAGGTCACCAAACCCGGCATCAGACCGATATTGGTTTCTTGCAATTCGCCCCCTGCATAAGAGAGAGGGTAAAATGTCATATCCAAGGCGCCTTTTCGAATGGCGGAGAATTGCGCATTGGTTTTCATCAGCGATGAGCCGGGATAGACTTGGGCTGTCAATGCGCCATTGCTTTGCTTGCCCAATTCTTGCGCGAATTTCAGGCACAACCGATCACGGAAATCCCCTTGATCGATGGTGCCGCCGGGAAATTGATGGGAAATTTTTAAGGTTGTGGCTGCTCGTGCTTGGCCTATGCTTTTCAGAAGGGCAGGGGCTGCAAGAGTAGCGCCGAGAAAAAGGCGACGATTGAGCATCAGATGTTCCTCCACAAAACACACAAGTCCCTAAGGCTGCCAGCCATTCTGTGGGCCTTGGCCAACCTTGGGTAAAATTTTTGATCAATCGATCTTTGGGATCAATCGACGACGTTCATACTTATGTCACAATCACGCGGTTTTTCAATGGGGAATGGAACTTTGTTCACGTCCGGTCATTGAGCGCCAAAGGGATGGTTTTGGACAGGCCTTCTTGCTCAAGCGCTGTTAGTCCGGCTTCAAAGGCCTTGATTCCGTCCAAAGTGCCCGCATAACGCTCGATGCGCGCTTGATTATGGGTCAGGCGGGCCAACCAATATTTGAGCGTATTTTTGAGTTTGAGGCCTGAAGTCGGGGCAGGAATATTCCATTTTTGCGCAATATAGTGATGCGACCAGCTCAAATGCCAACGGCTTTTATAGGCGCGTCCCGGTCGGGGAGCGGTTGAATGGCCGCGATCATGATGCGCCAAGGCATGGTCCACATAGATGATTGAAAAACCCGCCTCGATCACCCGACGGCAGAGATCATCATCTTCATAAAATAAAAATATCTCGGGGTCGAAGCCGCCTAGTTCCAAAGCCTGATTGCGCCGCATCAGCATGCAGGCACCCGAAATATGCGGCACACAACAATCACCATTCGGCTTCCAGTCTTTGCCGATCTCATTATGCAGATAGGGCGATAACAAGGATTTTTTAGGAAAGAAAATCCGTCCACCCGGTTCGATTAAATGCGGGCCAAATAAAGCTGCATCGGGATAACGGATTTCAGCCGCCTCTAGGGCTGACAAAGCGCCATCGGCAATCACAAGATCAGGATTGATAAACAAAACAAGATCCGTACTGGCTTTTGAGAGGCCGAGATTCATGGCGCGGCCAAATCCCTGATTGTGCTCGTTGCGCAGCACCAGGGCGCCTGCCTTCTCAGCAATCGCAACGCTATGATCATTGGAGGCATTATCCACCACAATCAGGGTTGCATTTTGCTGGCGAAGCGCCGTCAGACATTTTTCCAAAACCCCTGCGCTGTCATGGGTCACAATGATGGCGGTTATGCGTCCGGTCAGCATGGGAAATGGAGGTGTTTTCACGGCAAGGTCTCAAAGAAAAGGCGCAAGGGATCTCGGATCAATCCGAGTTTATGTCGGATTGATTGTCTGAGACAAGACTTGCGGGCTGTTAAGATTTGATTAACTGCGATGGAGGTTTGTTCGGCGTCTTCGTCTCGATTTGATGTAATTTCTTTGAGCCTTACCACAGGGAAATCGAAGAAGCGGGATCAGAATGGCGCGGCGGTCTGCATTTTGTCAGTATTTCTTTCCCCTTCTATGCGGTGTGGGAATGGCACTTCTTTGTCAGGCGACATCTCTTCGCGCCCAAACCATGATGAACGCCAATATCAACGGGCTTTATCTCGGCGGGCATCTGGGTGTGGGCGTCGGGATGGCTGGTCATACCACCACCACCGGCACATTGGGCGGGGCGCAAGCAGGGTATAATATTCAATATAACAGCCTTCTCATTGGTGCGGAGGCGGATCTGACAGCCGCGGGCCTGCACGCCAAGGGCTATGCGACCGGATCCTATAAGCAGAATTTCTTGACCTCGCTCAAAGGTCGGCTTGGCTATGTGTCCGGCAATTTGATGGTCGCCTTGCAAGGTGGTCTTGCCTACACAACCTTGGCTTATCATGATCTCACTGGCTTTTCCGACAAGTCGGTCACGGGCTATGTCGGCGGCGTGAACCTGTCCTATGCCTTGACCGATAAAATCATTCTGCGCGCCGATGTCCTGCGCTATGAATTTGGCAAGCCAGCCTTTTCGACCCGTTCTACACCGCAATTGCCTTTGGAATCCAATACCAATTTGGTGCGTGCCGGATTTGACTACAGGCTTTAATGCGAGCGGCCGATGCCGATATAGGTGAAGCCGTGGCGGGCCATTTCACTGCTGCGATAAATATTGCGCAAATCAACCAAAATCGGTGTTTTCATCACCTCTTTTAATTGCGCAAGATCAAGCGCGCGATAGGCATCCCATTCGGTAACAATGGCAATGGCATCGGCCTCCTGTGCGGCCTGATAGGCATCGTCACAAAACTGCACATGATCGAGCATGGTTTTGGCGTGTTCCATGCCTTCGGGGTCATGGGCACGGATGGTTGCGCCTGCTTGCTGGAGGGCTGGAATGATATCGAGGGCCGGCGCATCGCGCATATCATCGGTATTGGGCTTGAAGGTCAGGCCTAGAATGGCAATGGTTTTGTTTTTGACAGAGCCGCCGCAGGCTTTGATAATCCGTTGCGCCATGGCTTTTTTACGCTGGTCATTGACCGCAATGGTTGTCTCGATCAGACGCACAGGCGCATCGGCCTCTTGTGCGGTGCGGGCCAGTGCCTTGGTGTCTTTGGGGAAGCAAGAGCCGCCATAGCCCGGACCGGCATGCAAAAATTTCGAACCGATGCGGTTATCAAGGCCGATGCCGCGCGCAACATCTTGCACATTGCCACCCACCGCTTCGCATAAATCCGCCATTTCATTGATAAAGGTAATTTTCATCGCCAGAAAAGCATTGGCGGCATATTTGATCAGTTCCGAAGTTCGCCGGTCGGTAAACATGATCGGGGACTGGTTCAAATAGAGCGGACGATAAACTTCGCTCATGACATCGCGGGCTTGCAGATCCGTGGTGCCGATGACAATCCGGTCGGGCCGTTTGAAGTCATTGATCGCAGCCCCTTCGCGCAAAAATTCCGGATTGGATACGACGGCAAATTGGGCATCGGGACGGTTTTTGCGGATGATCTCTTCCACCGCATCGCCGGTACCGACAGGCACGGTCGATTTTGTTACAATGACCACATAGTCTTTGATTTCGCGGGCGATCTCTTCGGCGGCTTGATAGACATAGGTCAGATCGGCATGGCCATCGCCACGGCGGGACGGTGTGCCCACCGCGATAAAGACAGCATCGGCTTTGTCCATCCCCTCTTTGAGGGAGGTTGTGAAAGACAGACGCTTTTCCCGCACATTTTTGGCGACAAGCTCTTGCAGGCCCGGTTCGAAAATCGGCATGACGCCCGCCTGTAATCGGGCGATTTTATCGCTGTCGACATCGATACAAGTGACTTTATGGCCGAAATCAGCAAAACACACGCCCGAAACAAGGCCGACATAGCCAGAGCCGATCATTGCAATTTTCATTCAGGGCGATCCTTCTGAAGGGTCCAGAAACGTTCCTGCCTTATAATCCAAGAAAAGATTTGCACCAATTGCAAAAACGCAGAATGGATGATGGGCGGTTTTGGGGCTTTGTCGACATGGCTTGCTGCTTAGACATTCTCGTCCTAAAAACGGTTCAATTGCTTGCAAGCAGAAGGTTAACCAATGGTAAATCCCGATTTGGAAATGAAGCCTCTTGTGGCCCTTTTGTTATCGGGGGGCAGTGGAACCCGCCTGTGGCCTCTATCAACAGAAGCAACGCCCAAGCAGTTTTTGCGGTTGTTTGATGGGCAATCCTTGTTTCAAAAAACCGTTTTGCGGGCGCGCAAGGCAGGGGTGACCCATGTGCATGTGCTGGCCAATCAGGGGCAGGCCCATTTGCTGGCAGCGGATTGGCAGGAATTGGCGGGACAGGGCGGCGACGCCCATTTTGTGCTGGAGCCGGTGCGCCGAGACTCAGCGCCTGCGATTGCCGCGGGTGTGGCGGAATGCCTCACCCTTTACGGGCCCGATTGCCGGATTTTGGTTTTAGCCTGTGATCATCTGATTCCGGATGAGGCAGCTTTTGCGCAAGCCGTGGCGCAGGCCTGCGAAACAGCACATGCGGGCCATTTGGTCACCTTTGGCTTGAAGCCGCAGGCACCCGTCACCGATTACGGCTATATCAATGCAGGCGATGCTTTAGCCGGCTTGCCCGCCCGCCATGTCGCAGCCTTTGTTGAAAAGCCTGACCGCGCCACGGCCGCGCGTTATGTGGAGGCTGGCAATTATTACTGGAATTCCGGCATGTTTTTGTTCGAGGCGGGTGTTTTTGCCCGCGAGGCGGAACAGCATATGCCGGATCTGTGGCACTGCGCAAAAAAAGCGGTTGCCGGGGGGAGGATGTCAGATCAGGGTTTTGTGCTCGATGCAGCTTTGTTTTCAGCCGCACAAGCCATCTCGATTGACTATGCCTTGTTTGAAAAAAGTCGGCATGTCGCCGTGGTCCCCGCAGATTTTGCATGGTCGGATGTGGGCGGATGGGCTGCCATGCATGAGGCTTTGCCGCAGCAGGACGAGGGTTTGGCCCTGTCTGGGCCCGTGATCACCCAAGACAGCCGCAACAGTCTGGTTTTGTCCGATGGAGTGCCTGTTTTGGCATTGGGTCT